>NZ_CP107008.1:0-602639 GCF_025725685.1 Halomonas sp. M4R1S46 | reverse complement strand
TGATGACGTCAGCAGAGTATGCAAGAATCGAGGGGCCTGCATGGGTCTCCTTCGGCATCTTGTTGGTTTGGCGATTAACAACATGCCAATCCATGCAGGCCTTTTCAATTATATCCTTCTGATTTTTCTGCCTATTTCTTGGGGATCCGTCAGGGTCTGTCCCTCATTTCGCTCCATGCGATACCGCACCAAAATGAGATACTTCCCTATAAGTACAACCACCCCCTGTCAACCCCACCATCCTTTGTAAAATAAATTAAACATCCTCATCAGCCTCCCGCTCTTCTCTCTTACTATGCAGCTCATTAATAAACATAACATTGCTATACATTACATAATATATAGACTCAAACTGAAGGAGCGTGATAACAACCACCAAGGAGACAGATATACTTTTCACCAACCCAACATCAAAATTTATCAACGCCGGCTGCAAAAGAATCTTACCCAAAAAAACAAGCATTATCACGACAACAACAAAAGAAGATCTAAGGACACTACCCACCAGACCTTCCAACCTTTTCGTCTCACTAAGTGACTCACCAAAATCAGCGTATTCCACTTTTGATGGATTTACAATTTTCCTCAACGCATTGGGGTATAAAAAAGCAATCCATATACCCATAATCGTAAAGACCATAGCCGACACAGCAAGCAACGACTTCAAGTAACCCTCAAGCTGAACATAGCTATAACTCAAAGAAAAATGCTGGGCATAAAAAAAGACTAAAAGAAATGAAGAAATGTAAAGGAGTGATTTTTTCCAGGCTTTCATCCCCTCCCCTCCTTTGGAGCTTCAGCGGCTTTATCACGCGGAATGAACTTACTCAAATACCGAAACCGATTATCCCTCACCTTATTACGCAGTTGCTCAGCAGTGATTATATCGCCTTCGCGATCACTAAAAACAACTGAGTCTTTCAACCTATAGCGATCCACCCATACAACACCTTTATCCGTCTCAAAGCCAACATTATCCCACTTATCTTTAGGGCGAGTCTCATGAGTACTTTTCGCTATAATTTCTCTGATCTCAAGCGACTGAAGGACTAGCTTCAGCTCTCACCTCAACTCTTCTTGACTTGGCCTTAGATTTTGCTGTGACATAAGGAACCCAATCAGAAAACTTTTTCACCCATTCAGCACGAGCGTCTTGAGAATCAACCCTAACAGTCTCTCTTCGCACTATGTGTGTGACTTTCTTCGAAAGTTCTTGAAGCTCGACACTTGAGGTTTCCATAAACTTAAGAGAGACAGAAAAAGAATAACGATACCTAACGCTGTCATCTCCCGAATAAAAAATCCTCACATATCCACAATCAGTATATTCTCTTTCCCGATCAGGATGCCTTACCCTGTTACTAACGCAAGAAGAAACGTAATCCTGAAACAACTGTGCATCACACACAGAATGATCAAACTTCATAGAAACCACCGCATTATATTTTGGGATAATCCAATAATAACAAGGACGCCCCCATATCATTTTTTTCCCACGGTGCTTACCACTATGTTTAACGACCTCCCCACCGCCACCAGCATCATCTTCAGGAACACCTAAAAGCCCTTCCATACCACCTGGGTCAGATTTCCAAAGAACCAGGAAAAAATCGCCCGTCTCCTCACATTTAAAAATATCTTTGCAATATGCTTTTGGCTTATTAGACCTTGACTTATCAGGATCCCAAGGAATAGTAGAAGAAAATGGCCTACCTTTGACCCAGGACAAAATCAAATCAAAAGTTTCGGTGGCTTCACAGCCAAATGTCTTTTCATCACCATTTCGATATAGACCGCAGCGATCTATATTAAAAAAATTCATGTGCCCTACGTCTACCATAAAAACCACTTCAAGTTAATAAATTGTATAATTATAATACTTTAAAGTAACGGGCTCGCCTAGAGGCGAGCCCGTTACTTCATCCCGAGGCTATATAAGTTAGAAGGGTAGGGTTATCACTCCCACTCGATGGTAGCCGGCGGCTTGCTGCTCACGTCGTAGGTGACGCGGGAGACGCCGCTGATCTCGTTGATGATGCGGTTGGAGACCTTCTCCAGCAGCTCGTAGGGCAGGTGCGCCCAGCGGGCGGTCATGAAGTCGATGGTCTCCACGGCGCGCAGGGCGATCACCCACTCGTAGCGGCGGCCGTCGCCGACCACGCCCACGGACCTCACCGGCAGGAAGACGGCGAAGGCCTGGCTGGTCTTGTGATACCAGTCGGCGTTGTGCAGCTCCTCGATGAAGATGGCGTCGGCCTCGCGCAGGATGTCGGCGTATTCCTTCTTCACCTCGCCGAGGATGCGCACGCCCAGGCCCGGCCCCGGGAAGGGGTGGCGGTAGACCATGTCGTAGGGCAGGCCGAGCTCGACGCCGAGCTTGCGCACCTCGTCCTTGAACAGCTCGCGCAGCGGCTCGACGAGCTTGAGCTTCATGGTCTCGGGCAGCCCGCCCACGTTGTGGTGCGACTTGATGACATGCGCCTTGCCGGTCTTGGCGGCGGCGGACTCGATCACGTCCGGGTAGATGGTGCCCTGGGCCAGGAAGTCCACGCCCTCGATCTTGGCGGCCTCGCTGTCGAACACGTCGATGAAGGTGTTGCCGATGATCTTGCGCTTGACCTCGGGGTCGGCCTCGCCCTTCAGCTTGTCGAGGAACAGGTCCTCGGCGTCGACGCGGATCACCCGCACGCCCATGTGCTTGGCGAAGGTTTCCATCACCTGGTCACCCTCGGCCTTGCGCAGCAGGCCGTTGTCGACGAACACGCAGGTCAGCTGGTCGCCGATGGCCTTGTGCAGCAGGGCCGCCACCACCGAGGAGTCCACGCCGCCGGAGAGGCCGAGCAGCACGTGGCGGTCGCCCACCTGCTCGCGGACCCGACTGATCTGGTCCTCGATGATCTGTGCCGGGGTCCAGTTGCGCTCGCTGCCGCAGACGTCGAGCACGAAGTGCTCGAGGATGCGCTGGCCCTGCAGGGTATGGGTCACCTCGGGGTGGAACTGCACCCCGTAGAAGCGCTTCTCCTCCCAGGCCATGGCGGCGATCGGGCAGCTGGGGGTCGAGGCGGTCACGGTGAAGGCGTCGGGCACCCTGGCCACCTTGTCGCCGTGGCTCATCCAGACGTCGAGCAGGCTCTTGCCGGTCTCGTGGTCGATGTGGTCGGCGATGTCCTTGAACAGCGCGGTCTCCTCGTCGACGCGCACCTGGGCGTAGCCGAACTCGCGCTTGTGGGAGCCCTCCACGGCGCCGCCGAGCTGCTCGGCCATGGTCTGCATGCCGTAGCAGATGCCGAACACCGGCAGGCCCAGCTCGAACACGCACTGCGGGGCGCGGGGCGAGCCCAGCTCGGTGACGGATTCCGGGCCGCCGGCGAGGATGATGCCGTTGGGCCGGTACTCGCGGATCTCGGCCTCGGTGATGTCGAAGGCGCGGATCTCGGAGTACACGCCGATCTCGCGCACGCGGCGGGCGATGAGCTGGGTGTACTGGGAGCCGAAGTCGAGGATCAGGATCTTGTGGGCGTGAATGTCGGTCATCTGGCCTTTCCTTTGGGAAGCAACAGGGCCGAAAACGCGAAAGCTGGAAGCGGCGCGGCCACTTCCAGCTTCAAGCTTCCGGCTTCAAGCTTGAGTTAACCCGCGCGATAGTTGGGGGCTTCCTTGGTGATCTGCACGTCGTGAACGTGGGACTCGTTGAAGCCGGCCCCGGTGATCTTCACGAACTCCGGCTTGGTGCGCATCTCCTCGACGTCGCGGCAGCCGGTGTAGCCCATGGAGGCGCGCAGGCCGCCCATCAGCTGGTGGACGATGGCGCCCATCACGCCCTTGTAGGGCACGCGGCCTTCGATGCCTTCCGGCACCAGCTTCTCGGCGCCGGCGTCCTTGTCCTGGAAGTAGCGGTCGGCGCTGCCCTGGTTCTGGGCCATGGCGCCCATCGAGCCCATGCCGCGGTAGGCCTTGTAGGTGCGACCCTGGTAGAGCTCGATCTCGCCCGGGGCCTCCTCGGTGCCGGCCAGCAGGCCGCCGACCATCACCGCGCTGGCGCCGGCCGCCACGGCCTTGGCCAGGTCGCCGGAGTAGCGGATGCCGCCGTCGGCGATCAGCGGGACGTCGTAGGGCTTGAGCGCCTCGGCGACGTTGGAGACGGCGGTGATCTGCGGCACGCCGACGCCGGCCACCACGCGGGTGGTACAGATGGAGCCGGGGCCGATGCCCACCTTGACGCCGTCGGCGCCGGCCTCGGCCAGGGCCTTGGCGGCTTCGGCGGTGGCGATGTTGCCGCCGATCACCTGGATCTGCGGGAAGTGCTCCTTCACCCAGGCCACGCGCTCGAGCACGCCCCTGGAGTGGCCATGGGCGGTGTCGACGATGATGGCATCCACGCCGGCCTCGGCCAGGGCGGCGATGCGGTCCGCCGTCTCCGGGCCGGTGCCCACGGCGGCGCCGGCCAGCAGGCGGCCGTCGGCGTCCTTGGCGGCGTGGGGGAAGGTGCGCGCCTTCTCGATGTCCTGGAAGGTGACCAGGCCGCGCAGCTTGAACTCGTCATCCACCACCAGCATCTTCTCGACGCGATGCTCCTGCATCTTGCCCTTGATCACGGGAAGCTCAGTGCCCACCGGCACGGTGACCAGCTTGTCGCGGGGCGTCATGATGTCGGCCACGCTGTCGCCGTGGTTCGGCTGGAAGCGCATGTCGCGCTCGGTCACCAGGCCCACCAGGGCCTCCCCTTCCACCACCGGGAAGCCCGAGAAGCCGTATTCCTTGGCCATCGCCAGCAGGTCGGCCAGCTTGGCCTTGGGCCCGACGGTGACCGGGTCCTTGACGATCACGCTCTCGTGCTTCTTGACCTTGCGCACCTCGCCGGCCTGCTGCGCGATGGTCATGTTCTTGTGGATGATGCCGATGCCCCCTTCCTGCGCCATGGCGATGGCCAGGCGAGCCTCGGTGACGGTATCCATGGCGGCGGAGACGAGGGGGATGTTGAGGTAGAGGTCGCGGGTCAGGCGTGTCCGGAGGCTGACGTCCTTGGGCAGGACCTCGGAGTAGCCGGGTACGAGTAATACGTCATCGAACGTAAGAGCTTCTTGGGCCATACGTAGCATAATCGGCAACACCCAGTGCGCTGGTGGGAGGGGAGTGAAGTTAATCAACCATTATAACGGCCAAGGGTGGGTCACGTCACGGGGGAGAGGCCATGGAAGCGTAGCCCGCCTACGAGCCGGCCCATTAGAAAAGCTGGTATTACCATTCCAGGTTCACCGCAGTGAACTAAAATGAAGAGGCGCGACCAAGGCTTCTCTCATACAACGTTTCACTCAGGAAAGGGGTGTCGACATGAACTGGGACCAGATCGAAGGCAGGTGGACAGAGCTGAAAGGCAAGGCTCGCTCGAGCTGGGGCGAGCTCACCGATGACGAGCTGGATCAGCTCGAAGGTAAGCGCGACCAGCTGGTCGGCAAGCTGCAGCAGCGGTACGGCCTGTCCCGCGAAGAGGCCGAGAAGCAGGCCGATGAATGGGCCAGGAAGCTCTAACCCGAGTTGTGACTCGATCGACGAGCCACAGGAGGACTACCATGCACAAGCACGTACTGACCGTTGCGATTGCGGCCCTGGCTGGAAGCCTCGCCCTCGGTGCCCAGGCTGCCGAGGAGCCCAGTGCCCCCCAGGGCCTCTACGCAGCCGATGACATTCTGGGCTCCGATGTCGTTCTGGCCGACGCCCCCGAGGAAGACGTCGGTAGCGTGGAAAACCTGTTGCTCGATGACGACATGCGCGTCACCGCCATCGTGGTCAAGAGTGGTGCGGTCCTGGGCCTGGGCGGACGCGAGGTGGTCGTCGAAGCCGAACAGTTCCGGCTCGAAAGCGAGCTGGAGGAGGCTGGCGCTACCACGCACCGCATCCTGGTGGAAGCCACCGCCGAGGAGATGGAAGCGTTTCCGGAGTATGACCGTGACTGGTGGGAGCAGGCCAGGGAACAAGCACGCGAGACCTGGGAGAGTACCCGCGAGGGTGCCGCAAGCGCCTGGCAGAGCACGCGCGAGGCCCTGAGCCCCGACGAAGAGCCCACGCACGAGCCTCCCGAAGACACTGAAGTCCCCGAAGAGGCTGCAGTCCCCGGGGAGGCTGATGCGCCCGAAGAGACTGAAGTCCCCGAGGAGGCTGAAGCGACCGAAGACAACGCCTGATCTCCGCTGACGGGCCATCGCCCCACCGCCATGACATGACGCCGAGCCGACCAGGCTCGGCGTCATGGGTGGGTAGCCGCCATGATATAGAGTAGCGGCTCGCCCCCGTCAGGATGAGAGAGTGCCATGTCCCGCCCCGATGCCCCTGCCCTTTCCGTCAGCGAAGTGAACCGCCGCGCCCGGCAGACGCTGGAGCGCGACTTCGGCGAGCTGTGGGTCGAGGGCGAACTCTCGGGAGTGTCGCGGCCGGGCGAGGCGTAGCGGCGACGGAGTGCCGTGGCGGGGCCTGGCCGCCCTCAGTCGTCGCGGCGGAACTCGCGGCGCCAGCGGGCCAGGAAGGCGTCGCGGCGCTGGGGGTCGACGAAGGCCAGCAGCGAGGCGTTGAGGGGGATCGGGTAGAGCCGCTCGCCCACCTGGTCGCGCAGCCGCTGAGCCGTGTAGGGCCCGACGATATCCGGGCGCACGCTGAACAGCGGGGTCTGGCCGGCCAGCACCCGCTGGCCCTCGCGGCCGAGCAGGAAGTCGACGAAGGCCTCGGCGGCCTGGGGATGCGGCGCGTCGCGGTGGATGAAGGCCATGCGCATCATCACCAGCGAGTAGTCCTGGGGCACCTGCACGATCACCTCGGGGTGGTCCTGGGCCCAGACCATGGCGTAGGAGCCCAGCAGGTTGTAGCCGAGCCAGTAGCGCCCCTCGCTCAGGCCCTCGAGCATGGCCCGGGTGCTGGCCTCGAGGCGGGCGTCGACCCGGCCCATGCCGGCCACCAGGTCCCAGAAACGCGGCGTGTAGCGGGCGTCCTGCTGGAAGAGGGTGTAGCCGACGCCGCTCTCCAGCGGCGAGTAGGTGGTCACCCGCCCCGCCAGCCGCGCCGGCTCGGTGGTCAGCAGGCGATGCAGGTCGGCGTGGGTCTGGGGCGGCACCATGTGCCGCGAGAGGTCGAGCCGGTAGGCCATGACGATGGGCTCGAAGGTGAAGCCGAACACCTCGTCGCGCCACTTGGCCCAGGCCGGCCAGCGCCGTGCCGCCGGGGAGTCCAGGCGCCGTGCGTAGCCCTCGTTGACCCGGGCCATCTGCCAGGGCATCGCCGAGCTGATCACCACGTCCGGCGCCGGCTCCCCCGCGGCGACGCGGGCGTCGACCTCCAGGGTCGAGCGGTCGCGGAAGTCCAGACGGATCTCGGGATGGGCGGCGCGGAAGGCGGCCAGCAGCGGCGCGACCACCTCGCGGTCCAGCGCCGCCTCCACCACCAGCGGCGTCGACTGCGCGCGGGCCGGGCCGCCCAGGGCCATCGCCATCGCCAGCCCCAGGGCCAGCCAGCCCGCGAGGCGGCGGCCGCGGTGGATGGCGGTCATGACACGTCCCTCCCCTGGCACCGGGCCAGGTGCAGCGTCACCACCAGGCCGTGGGGCTCGCGCCCTCCCAGCACCAGCCGGCCGCCGAGCCGCCGGGCGATGGAGTCGACGATCGCCAGCCCCAGCCCGGAGCCGTCGGTGTCCTGGCGGCCGCCCCGCTCGAAGGGTTGCATCAGGCGCTCGCGGGCCGCGGCGGGCACGCCCGGGCCGTCGTCCTCGACGAACAGCGCCACCTCGTCGCCGTGGGCCGCCACGCCCAGGGTGATCACGCTGCCCGGCGGCGTGTAGCGCAGGGCGTTGTCGATCAGGTTGCCGAGCAGTTCACGAATCGCCCAGCCCTCGGCGCGCACCCACAGGGGGCCGGCGGGCAGCTCGGCGAGGCCCAGGTCGTGGTGGCGTGCCACCTCGCGCCCGGCCCAGTCGAGCACGGTCTCGCGCAGCACGGCGGCGAGATCCAGGGGAGCGATCTCGCCGGCCTCGTCGAGGTGGCGCAGGCGAGCCAGGCTCAACAGCTGGCCGGCCAGGCGGCTGGTGCGCCCGGCGCCCTCGTGCACCGCCGTCAGCGCCGCCTGCCAGTCCGCCGGGTCCTCGCTCTGCAGCGCCAGCTCGCTGGTGCTCTGCAGCCCGGCCAGCGGCGTCTTGAGCTGGTGGCTGGCGTCGGCGGTGAAGCGCAGCAGCGCCTCGCGGCTCTGGCGCTGGCGGGCGAACAGGTGATCGAGGGTCTGCGCCAGCTCGCGCATTTCCTCGGGTACCCGGGCGTCGAGGGGGCGCATGTCGTCGGCCCCCCGGTGGCGCAGCTGGCGGCGCAGCCGGCGCATCGGCCCGAGCGCCACCCGCAGGGCCATGGCCATCAGCACCCCGGCCAGCAGCACCATGGCCACGAAGCGGGTCAGGGTGCGCTCGAACAGCTCGTCGGCCAGCGCCACCCGACCGCCCCGGGTGTGGCCCACCCAGATCTGCACCGGCTCCTGGGAGACCCAGCCCGCCGAATCGACCTCGCGGCCATAGAGCCGCCAGGCGGCGCCGTCGAGCCGGGCGGTCAGTGCCATGGGCGCGCTGGTCACCCGCTCGCGCCAGGCCGGCTCGATGGCGAAGGGCAGGTTGGTGGACACCGCCTCGCCGGCGGCGTCGAGCACGGCGTAGAAGACCCGCTCCTGGTGCCGGGTGGCGAGGATCTGCAGGGCCGCCGCCGGCACTTCCACCAGCGGCTCGCCCCGCTGCCACTGCACGGCCTCGGCGATGGTCAGGGCGGCGGCCTCGAGCTGGCTGTCGAAGGCCCGCTCGGCGGCCCGGCGGGTGCTCATCCAGGCCTCGACCATCAGCAGCGCCCCCAGGCCGGTCACGGTGACCAGCAGCCACACCGCCAGGCGGCGCTTGAGCGAGCCGGTCACCTCGATCACGCGGCGTCGTCCTCCAGCCGGTAGCCCAGCCCGCGGAAGGTGCGGATCTGCAGGCCGGTGCCGGAAAGCCGCTTGCGCAGCCGGCTGACATAGACCTCCAGGGCGTTGGAGCCCACCTCGTCGAAGCCGAACAGACGCCGCTCGAGGGCCTCCCGCGGGGCGATGCTGCCGGCGTGCAGCAGCAGGCCCTCGAGGAGCAGCAGCTCGCGGCGCGGCAGCGCCAGGGGGGTGTCGTCCAGGGTCGCGGTGCCCGTCGCCGGGTCGAAGGCCAGGCGCCCGTAGCGCAGCCGGTTGTCGCTGCGCTGCTGGCTGCGCCGCAGCAGGGCCCGCACCCGGGCCTCCAGCTCGGCGAGCGAGAACGGCTTGGCCAGGTAGTCGTCGGCACCGTGGTCGAGGCCGCTGACCCGGTCGTCGATGGCGTCCCGGGCGGTGAGGATCAGCACCGGGGTGGTGTCGCCGCGGTCGCGCAGCGCGGCGAGCAGCTCGAGGCCGTCGCCGTCGGGCAACCCGAGGTCGAGCAGCACCAGGTCGAAGCGGTCGTGGCGCAGGGCGGCCCTGGCCTCGGCGTGGGTGCCGAACACCTCGACGGTATTGCCCAGGGGGGACAGCGCCTGCTCCAGGGAGCGGGCGATCAGCGGATCGTCCTCGATGACCAGCAGGCGCATACGACCAATGTCTCAGGGGGTGACAGGGAAGGTGACAGGTTGATGAAAGGTGGCGGCCCTAGCATCGCCCTGGCCATCACGAGATGGCGGGCGAGGCCCTTGCCCGCCCCGTAGAACAAGAGAACAGGAGTTCGTCATGAAGATCAACACGGCCATCCGCCACGCCTCCGGCATCGCCCTGCTCGGCGGCGCCCTGTTCGCCGGCCAGGCCCAGGCCGCCGGCGACACCGAGTGCATCGCCCCCGCCAAGCCCGGCGGCGGCTACGACCTGACCTGCCGCCTGGCGGCCAACGGCCTGCAGGAGACCGGGCGGATCGACGCGCCGATGATGGTGACCTACATGCCCGGCGGCATCGGCGCCGTGGCCTACAACCACGTCAACGGCGTGCGCAGCGACGACGAGAACCTGATCGTCGCCGCCAGCACCGGCGCGGCGGTCAACCTGGCGCTCGGCAAGTTCGGCCAGTACGACGCCGACGAGGTGCGCTGGCTGGGCGCCCTGGGCGTCGACTACGGCGCCATCGTGGTCAGCGCCGACGCCCCCTGGCAGTCGCTGGATGAGCTGATGGCCGACCTCCAGGACGCTCCCGGCGAGATCGCCTTCGGCGCCGGCGGCACGGTGGGCAGCCAGGACTGGATGAAGGCCGCGCTGACCGCCAAGGCCGGCGACATCGACCCGCGCCAGCTGCGCTACGTGGCCTTCGAGGGCGGCGGCGAGGCGCTGGCCGCGCTGCTCGGCGACCATATCCAGGTGTTCACCGGCGACCTCTCCGAGCTCAAGTCCCAGCTGGAGAGCGGCAAGATCCGCGTGCTGGCCGCCCTCTCCGAGCAGCGCATGGGCGGGCCCTATGCCGAGATCCCCACCGCCGCCGAGCAGGGCTATGACGTCCAGTGGCCGATCTGGCGCGGCTACTACATGGGCCCCGAGGTCAGCGACGCGGCCTACGACGCCTGGGTGGAGCGCATGCAGGCCCTGGCCGAGGACCCCGAGTTCGCCGAGCTGCGCGAGGCCCGCGGCCTGTTCGCCATGTCGCGCTTCGGTGACGACTTCGACGGCTACGTGAAGGCCCAGGTCGCCGACTTCCGCTCCCTGGCCGAGGAGGTGGGCCTGAAATGAGCGATCTCGCCAAGCCGGTCGCCGACCGGCTGTTGGGGATCGTGCTGATCGGCCTGGCGGCGTTCGTCGCCGTCCAGGCCATCCACCTCGACGTTCCCTTCAGCTACGAGCCCGTGGGCCCCCGGGCGTTTCCGCTGGGCCTTTCGATCCTGCTCGCCGGCCTGTCGCTGGTGCTGGTGCTCAAGCCCGGCGCCGACGGCCATTGGCCCCACCGCGCCCTGGCCCTGCGGCTGCTGGTGGTGCTGGGGCTGTTGCTGGCCTACGCCATGCTGTTCACCCGCCTGGGCTTCATTCCCACCTCGCTGCTGGTGGTGGCGGCCCTGGCACGGCTGTTCGGCGCCGGCTGGGGCAAGGCGCTGCTCAGCGGGGTGCTGCTGTCGGCCGGCAGCTACGTCCTGTTCACCGAAGGGCTCGGCATCGGCCTGCCCACCGGGTACTGGCTCGCCGCCATCCTCTAGAGGACCGCCACCATGTTTGATTTCCTGATCGAGGGCTTCGGCGTCGCGCTGAGCCCGCTGAACCTGGGACTGGCCTTCCTCGGCGCGCTGCTCGGCACCCTGTTCGGGGCGCTGCCGGGCATCGGGCCGATCAACGGCATCGCCATCCTGATGCCGCTGGCCTATACCCTGGGCCTGCCGGCGGAGTCGGCGCTGATCCTGCTGGCCGGCATCTATACCGGCGCCGAGTACGGCGGGCGCATGTCGAGCATCCTGCTCAACGTGCCCGGCGACGCCGGCGCGGTGATGACCACCCTCGACGGCCACCCGCTGGCCAGGAAGGGCCTGGCCGGCCCGGCCCTGGGCCTCTCGGCGGTGAGCTCCTTCGTCGGCGCGACCATCGCCATCCTCGGCCTGACGCTGTTCGCGCCGCTGCTCGCCGAGGTGGCGGTGATGTTCGGCCCGGCCGAGTTCTTCGCGCTGATGGTCTTCGCCTTCTCGTCGATGTCGGTGATGATGGGCAAGGACCCGGTCAAGACCGCCATCGGCGCGGTGCTCGGCGTGCTGATCGCCACCGTGGGCGTGGACAGCGGCACCGGGGTGATGCGCTTCACCTTCGGCATGCCCGAACTCTACGACGGCATCGACTTCGTGGTGATGATCATCGGCCTGTTCGCGATCAGCGAGATCCTGCTGATGCTGGAGCATGCCCACCGCCGCGATGGCGACACCGAGATGCCGCCGCTGGGCCGGGTCTTCGTCAGCCTCAAGGAGGTGCTCTACTGCAAGGGCGCCATGGGCCGCTCGGGGCTGCTCGGCTTCATCATCGGCGTGCTGCCGGGCACCGGCGCCTCGGTGGCCGGCGCGGTCTCCTACACCACCGAGAAGCGCCTCTCCGACAAGGAGGGCACCTTCGGCAAGGGCGACATGCGAGGCCTGGCGGCCCCGGAGGCGGCCAACAACGCCTCGGCGGCGGGTTCCTTCGTGCCCATGCTGACGCTGGGCATCCCCGGCTCCGGCACCACCGCCGTGCTGCTCGGGGCGTTGATGCTCTACAACATCACCCCGGGGCCGATGATGTTCACCGAGCGTCCCGAGGTGGCCGGCGGCCTGATCGCCTCGCTGTACATCGGCAACATCGTACTGCTGGCGCTCAACCTGCCGCTGGCCGGCGTGTTCGCCCGGGTGCTGACCATCCCGCGCTGGGTGCTGGTGCCGGCCATCGCCATCCTGGCCTTCGTCGGCGTCTACCAGCTGCACTCCGACCTCACCGCCATCTACCTGATGCTGATCATCGGCGTGTTCGGCTACCTGCTGCGCAAGCTGGGCTTCTCGCTGGCCCCGGTGATCCTCGGCTACGTGCTCGGCGGGCTGATGGAGCAGAACCTGCGCCGGGCGCTGTCGATCAGCGGCGGCGACGTCGGCATCCTCTGGCAGTCCGGCATCTCGCTGGGGCTGTGGCTCGCCGCCGCCGCGCTGCTGGTGCTGCCCTGGCTGCTGCCGAGGCTGTTATCGCGCCGGGCGCCGCGCGAGAATACCGGGCACCACTGAGCCCCTTCCCCGGGCCTGCCGCCCCGCGCCGGCCCGACCACCCGACAGGAGGTCACGGCAGTTTGAACGATACCCTCACCACCCGGCTGGCCGCCCTGGGCCGCTTCCTGCCGACGCTGGCCCTGGGGCTGGTCGGCGGCGCCCTCGCCTACGGGCTCGACGTGCCGCTGCCCTGGCTGCTCGGCGCGATGTTCGCCACCACCCTGGCGAGCCTCGCCGGCGCCCGGCTGCGCTCGCCGGGTCGCGGCCGCAAGGGCGTGCTGGTGGTGATCGGGGTGATGCTGGGCGCGGCCTTCACCCCGGAGATGTCCGGCGACCTGCCGCTGTGGGGCGCCAGCCTGAGCGCGATGCTGCTGGCCACGGCGGTGATGATGGCCTTCTCGGTGTGGTTCTCGCGGCGGGTCGCCGGCCACTCGCTGGACACCGCCCTCTATGCCGGGGTACCCGGTGGCGTCTCGGCGGTCACCGGCATGGCGCTGGACTCGAACGCCGACCTGCGGGTGGTCGGCATGACCCATGCGGTGCGCATCCTGGTGCTGCTGGTGGCCATCCCGCCGGTGCTCGACGGCATCGGCCATGTCAGCCTGCAGCCCACCGGCATGGACCTGGCCCAGTGGCTGTGGCTGCCCGGCCCGGCGGACACCACCTGGCTGGCCGGCGCCGGCGTGCTGGGCGCCTGGCTGGGGCTCCGGCTGCGCCTGCCCAACGCCTTGCTGTTCGGCCCGGCGCTGGTCTCGGCGGGGCTGCACCTGACGGGGCTGACCCATGCCGCCATCCCGCCGACGCTGATCGCCCTGGCCCAGGTGATCATCGGCGTCTCGGTGGGGGTGCGCTTCACGGGGACCTCGCTGGCCAAGGTGGGCCATACCCTGGTGATGGCCGGACTGCAGGCGCTGGGCCTGCTGGCCATCGCCATCCTCGCCGCCTGGGCCATCCACGCCGCGACGGGGGTGTCGCTGCCCGCGGCGCTGCTCGCCTACATGCCGGGTGGGGCGCCCGAGCTGAGCCTGGTCGCGCTGTCGCTGGGCATCGACCCGGCCTTCGTCACCTCGCACCACCTGCTGCGCATCACAGTGCTGATCCTGCTGATGCCGGTGCTGCTGCGGGCACTCGAGCGTCCGGCCGGCTAGCGCGACGCTGCCTGCCCCTGCTCGCGAAGGAATTCCACCAGCCGCGGGAAGATGTCCTGGTGGACCCGGTTGCCCATGAAGACGTCCTGGTGGCCGTAGCCCGGAAAGATCGCCAGTTGGTGACGCCCGGGCACCACCGCTTCCAGGGCCCGGTGGCAGTGGAGGTTGCTGTCGGTGAAGACCCGGTTGGTGTCGCCGGTCATGAACAGGCAGGGCGTCTCCACGGCCTCGGCGCCGGCGAGGTAGTCGTCGGGCAGGTCGGCGTAGCGCGGGTCACCGGGCCTCATGCGCACCGTGCGATGGCCGCGCCCCAGCATCTTCAGCACGTGCTTGTGGTAGTTGAGCCCCACCGGGCCGTAGAGGTCGCCGCCGCGGCGGTGGGTGATCTCGTCGAGGTTCTCGTGGCGGTAGAGCGCCGGCCAGCCGGTGCCCCACATCAGCGAGAGCATGTGGCAGGCGGGCACGTCGCACTCGCGGTGGAAGAGCGAGACCAGCTTCGAGAGCAGCTTGCCCACGGTCAGCCGCGGGTCCTCGCTCCAGCGCGGGCTCACGTAGGGCTGCTGGAGGATGCGCTCGATGATGAAGGGGAAGATGTGGCCCTTGATCCGCGACCAGGTGGGCACGTGCGGCGTCAGCGCCACGCTGTTGGCGATGCAGGAGCGGATGCCGGTGACGGTGCCGGCGAACAGCGCCATGGTGAAGCTCATGGCCCCCAGGCAGTGGCAGATGACGTGGAGGTTCACGTCGGGGCCGGCCACCTCGCGGACCTTGGCGATGGCCGCCGGGTGGTCGTAGAGGGCGCAGTCGTCCATCGACCAGTCGCTGGGCTGGAGGTTGTAGGCATGGCGGTTGCTCATGCGGAAGTCCAGGGTCCAGACGTCGGTGAAGCCCGCGTCCAGCAGGTGGCTGACCAGGTTCTCGTGCTCGGGCTGGATGAACATGTCCGAGGAGGTGGTCAGGCCGTGGATGATCACCACCACGTCGCGGCACGGCGCCCGGCGGAAGCGCAGCAACGACAGCCCCAGGCCGTCCCCGGTGGTGAAGTGGTGGGTGCTGGTCTCGGCGTCGCGGACGCCTTCCAGGGTGTAGAGCGGGATCTCGCGTGACATGGTGCCCTCCTTCCGGTCGCTCTGCCTCGCCCCTCGCCCCTCGCCCCTCGCCCCTCGCCCCTCGCCCCTCGCCCTAGGCCAGTATCTCGGCCATCGCCCGCTCGGCCAGGGCGGCGATGGTCCGCGAGGGGTTGAGCCCCAGGGCCCGGGGCACGATGGCGCCGTCCAGCACGTGCAGCCCCGGATAGCCGAACGCCTCGCCCTTGTGATCCACCACGCCGTCCGCGGCGCTGGTGCCCATGTTGCAGCCGCCCAGCGGGTGCGGGGTGAGCAGGTAGTCGAACAGCGTCCAGGACGGCGGCTCCAGCGCCCGTCCGCCGGTGGCCTCGGAGAGGCGCTTGTGACGGTCGATCAGCGCCTGGACGGTAGGTCGCGAACGGCGCACATCGTAGTCCAGGGCGAGCTCCAGGTCGCGACCGAGCCAGGCACGCTCCAGGCGCATCACCCCGTCGCTGGCGTCCACGCCCTGGCCGAACCAGGGCATCAGGTGGGCGTGGGGGTCATGGCCCTGCAGCAGGCTCTCGAGCAGCAGCCGCCAGCCCTCGAAGAGCCGCTCGCCGGCGGCCTGGCGCTCGAGCACGGCGCGCAGGGCGTTGCCGATGACGTCGGGAAAGCCGCCGTCCTCGACGAAGTAGCGCTCGCCGCGGTCGCGGCCGTCCAGGTAGTCGATGGCGCAGGTGATGGTCGGGCCCCGGGTCGGCGACACCTCGCGGTCGGCATAGAGCGCCGGGGTCAGGAAGTCGCCGTTGGCGCACCAGCCGCGGCCGAGCCGGGGCGACAGCGCCGGCAGGGTACGGTACTGGTCCCGGCAGCGCAGCAGCAGCTCGGTGGAGCCCAGCGAGCCCGCGGCCACCACCACCCGCCGGGCGGTCTCGCTGGCCTCGCCGCCGCCGTCCAGGCGCCGGTAATGCACCCGGTAGCCCTGCCCTTCCGGCTCGATGGCCCGCACCAGGCACAGCGGGCGGATCTCGGCGCCCCGGTCCTCGGCCCGGGCCAGGTAGTTGAGGTCCAGGGTGTTGCGGGCGCCCACCGGGCAGCCCAGGTCGCAGTCGCCGCAGTGCACGCAGGTGCCCTGGGCGCGACCGAAGGCGTTGGTCACGGCCCGGCTGTGGCGCGGGTCGTGGGGATCGTCGAGGCCGTAGTGCCAGGCGTCGTCGAAGCGCAGCGCCAGCGGCAGCCGGCGGAAGTGTTCGGCGGCGCCGGTGGCCAGGGCGGCGTCGTGCATCAGCCGCTGGCGGGCGGTGAGCTGGCCATCGGGCAGGGTCTGGACCTCGAGCATGCGCCCCGTGGTGGCGTAGTGCGGCGCCAGGGCGGCGAAATCGATCTGCTCCGGCCAGCCGTGATCGAAGACGAAGCGCTCGGCCTCGACGAAGACGTTGGCGTAGACCAGCGAGCCACCGCCGACCCCGGCGCCCTGGGCCACCCCGACCCGGGGGAAGAGCCGCAGGTCCAGCCAGCCGTGGCGACGCTCCGGGTCCTCCACGTCGAAGACCCAGTCGTCGCCGGGGCCACGGGGCAGGTCCTCGGAGGCCCAGCGCCGGCCACGTTCCAGCACCAGCACTCGCTCGCCGGCCTCGGCCAGGCGGCAGGCCGCCACCGAGCCGCCGAAGCCCGAGCCGATGACGATGGCATCCTGGGTCGGGGTCATGGTCGGCCTCCCCGCGCCAGGGGCGCATAGAGGTCCCAGAGCTCGCCGAAGAAGAAGCCACCGAAGGTGGCCAGGGTACGAGCGTCGCCGTCGCCGGTGACCCGCAGCGTCGACAGCAGCGCCGTCAGCTGGGGCACGCCGAGCTCCAGGACACCGGCGCCGACCACCTCGCCGCCGGCGTCCTCGCCCCGGTGCAGCCGGGCGTAGAGGGTGGTAGTGTCGCGCCACAGGTCCGGGCCGGGATCGTCGTGGAGGCGCTTCTCCCCGGCCAGGTAGTGAGCGGCCCCGTCGGCGGTGAAGCCCAGCTCGTAGACCATGCGCCGGCCGGTGCCGTCCACCCGGGCCTGCGAGAACAGCCGGAAGACGCCGGAGGGGGCGGCCAGGTCGACCCCCAGGGGCGGGAAGTCCACCCGCCCCGAGAGCCGCCCCGGATGCTCGGGGTCGGCCACGAAAGCCGCCAGGTCGTCGATGGCCACCTCGGCGTGCATGGCCAGCCGGGTGCCGGCGTGGCGCCCCGCGGCGGCCCCGGCATCCGGGTCCGTCTCGCCCAGGGCGAAGGCGCCCTGCATGGTCTCCTCGAAAGCGATACCCGCGCTCATGGTGTCATCCTCCCTCAGTCCCAGGGCGCCAGCGGCAGGTCGTTGGCTTCCACCAGTCGGCCGCCGGCATCGGTCACCCTCACTGGCTCGCCCTCGGCACCGATCACCCGCACGCGCAGCCGATGGCGGGCCTTGTCGAGCTCGAGGCGGCAGAAGTTGTCCTCCTGGCTGAAGCCCCAGGCCCGGTAGTGCACCACCGCGTCGCGCCCGGGCAACGGGAAGCCGTCGAACTGGCCCTCCTCGGCGGAGTCGTGGACGAAGCCGTTGGGGTCGCCGTCGGCGAAGGGGAAGGGCCAGTAGAGCGCCGAGGAGGTGACGTCGTAGGCGACCAGGTCGAGGTCGCCCTGCTCGGTCTGGAAGCGCAGTCGGGCGATGTTGGCGCAGTGCACGTCGCCGCTCAGGAAGACCACGTTCTGGATGCCCGCGTCGTGGATGTGCTCGAGGATCGCGCGGCGGGTACTGGGGTAGGCCGGCCAGCTGTCGCTGCGCTCGCGCTGCGCGCGGTTGACCTCGTAGAGCCAGTCCTCCGCGTCCTCGCCGGGGTCATCCTCCAGGTGGGGGTCGAGGCGCTCGTCGATGGGGCCGGGGGCGAAGACGCTGGAAGTGACCAGGAACTTGGGCACGTTGCCGCGCTCGCGCTGCTGCTCGCTCAGCCAGTCGCGCAGCCGGTCGAGCTGGCTGGCGTGCTCGGGATCGGCGTCGAGGCTGGGGCGGCCCAGCAGGTGGTTGTCGCGCAGCCCCGCCCGCTGGCGATAGCGCTGGGTGCGGGTGTCGACCACGAAGAAGGGGTAGCCGGCGCACTCGAAGCGGTAGTAGAGCCGACGGCCGAAGCTGCGCGGCCCGTGGCTCCACTGGTAGCTCATGTAGGCGCCGATGGCGATGTTGAAGAGGTGGTGGTCGTCGCGCAGCCGGTCCTGGCTCCAGTTGTCCTCGATCTCGTGGTCGTCGAGGATCATGTAGACCGGCGACTGGCGCAGCAGGCGGCGCATGTTGGGGGCGCCGAAGGCCTCGTGGTAGCGCGACTGCATCTCCTCGAAGGTATCGGCCCGGCCGATGGGCAGGTGGCGGTTGAATTTATCGGCGTAGACCTGGTCGCCCATCATCAGCGTGAAGCGCGCCCGCTTGCGCCCGCCCGGGCGCTGGAAGTGCGCCGCCATGGGGGAGAAGATGCGATCCGCCTCCTTCACCTTCCACAGCAGGCCCGGGTAGCGACAGGAGCCGATCAGGAAGCTCAGCTCGTCCGCCGGGCCGGCGGCGGGGTCGGGGAAGGTGCGGAACCGGGCCTCGCAGTCCGCCGGGTCGAGCTCCTCGAGCAGCTCCCCCATGCTGGCGAGCGGTGGCAGGCGCTCGGCCAGGTCCGCATCGCTGAGCGACTCGGCGTCCGGCAGGGGGTCGTCGACGGTCAGGGTGGCCACGCGCACCCGGTAGTCGGTGTCCGGCGCCAGCGGGAAGGGCCCGGGGCCGTCCCGGCCGCCGAGGCTCGCCTCCTGGCCGAGCACGAAGGTGCCGGTGCGATCGAACTCGCGATGCAGGCGGAAGTAGTAGGCGAGGGGCCGGCCCGTGGCCTCGTCGACCTGGAGCCTGCCGCCCTTGAACACCCCCAGCAGGCCGACGGTGCGCATCTCCGCGCCGAGGTGGGGCCCCTCGTCCCGAGGGGAACGGCCGCGGACCCAGATCCGGCAGCGATCGTGAGTGGTGTGCCCGATGAGGGGCCCGAGCTGAGGCGCGCGTAGTCCCGACATGACGGCCCTCCCGTGCTGGCGTGCTGACCGGGGCGAGGCCCCGGGCTTCCTGCGTCGGTTTCAGCGTAGTCGCGCCTGGCGGGGTCGGCTACAGTACGGGGCGCCCGTCATGCCCCAGCCAAGGACGCCCCATGCCGACCGCCGACGCGCCCCTCTTCTCCGTCAGTGAACTCAACCGCCGCGCCCGCCAGGCGCTGGAGCAGGACGTCGGCGACGTCTGGGTGGAGGGCGAGCTGTCCGGCGTCTCGCGGCCGTCGTCGGGCCACGTCTACTTCACCCTCAAGGACGAGCGGGCCCAGCTGCGCTGTGCGCTGTTCCGCAACCGGGCCCGCTTCGTCGCCGCGCCGATGCGCGACGGCGACCACGTCAAGGTGCGCGGGCGGGTCTCGCTGTTCGAGCCGCGCGGCGACTACCAGCTGATCGCCGAGGCCGTGCAGGCGGTGGGCGAAGGCGAGCTGCTGGCCGCCTTCGAGCGGCTCAAGGCCAAGCTCGACGCCGAGGGAGTGTTCGCCAATGCCCGGCCCCTGCCCTACCCGCCGCGCCACCTGCTGGTGCTCACCTCCCCCACCGGGGCGGCGATCCGCGACGTGCTGGCGGTACTCGCGGCGCGCTGGCCGCTGGTGCAGGTCACCCTGATCCCGGTGCCGGTGCAGGGCCGCGAGGCGGCCCCGGCGATGATCGCCGCCCTGGGGCTGCTCAATCGCCAGTCGGCCCTGGACCCCGCGCGGGATGCCATCCTGGTCACCCGGGGCGGCGGCAGCCTGGAGGATCTCTGGGCCTTCAACGACGAGCACCTGGCGCGGGCGATCTTCCACTCGCGACTGCCGGTGATGTCGGCGGTGGGCCACGAGGTGGATGTCACCCTGACGGACTTCGCCGCCGACCGGCGGGCCCCCACGCCCTCGGCGGCGGCGGAGCAGCTGGTGCCGGACCGCGGCGAGCTGCTCGCCCGGCTGCGCGTGCTGGAGGCCCGCCTGGGGCGCGCCGAGCGGGCGCGGCTCGACACCGAGGCCCAGCGCCTGGATCACCTGCGGGCCCGGCTGCGTCACCCCGGCGAGGTGCTGGGCTATCGGCGAAGACAGCTGGAGCAACTGGAGGGACGCCTGGCGCGGGCCATGCGCACCCGGCTCGAGGCGGCCCGGCAGCGCGAGCACCAGTTGCGCCAACGGCTGGCGCTGCGCTCGCCGGCGACCCTGGTGGCCCAGGCCGAGCGGCGCCTGACGCTGGCCCACCAGCGCCTGCACCAGGCCATGCCCCGGGAGCTTTCCCGCCATCGCGAGCGGCTCACCGCCCTGGCCCGGGAGCTGCAGGCGGTGAGCCCGCTGGCGGTGCTCGGCCGGGGCTATGCGATCCTCGAGAACGAGGCGGGACGGGTGATCCGCCGGGCGGCGGACACCGCACCCGGCGAGCGCCTGGAGGCGCGCCTCGGCGAGGGCCGGCTGGCCCTGGAGGTATTGCCCGGGGAGGACGCCGCCGACTGACGGCGCAGGCAATGCCCGAAAAGTGTCTGCGCTCGGTTATACGGCGTTAAAAATCAGCTCAAAGTCCTCATTTACAGCTCGTAAACTCCGGCTTTTCGCTGATTTTTGCCTTGTCTAACCTTCGCTCGCCGACTTTTCAGACTCAGCCTAGCCGATCGGTCGTCTCTTCAAGAAGCCTCGCTGTGGGCCGTGCCGGGCTTGAAGGCCGAGGGCTCGAGTTCGTGGCGGGCCAGCAGCTTGTAGAAGTCGGTGCGGTTGCGCCCGGCGATGCGCGCCGCCTGGGTCACGTTGCCCTCGGTGATCTTGAGCACCTTGACCAGGTAGCTGCGCTCGAAGCCGGCCCGGGCGTCGTTGAAGGTCGGCAGGGCGTTCTCCTCGGCCACCAGGGCCTGGGCCACCAGCGCCTCGGGAATCATCGCCGAGCTGGTCAGCGCCACGCACTGCTCCACCACGTTGACCAGCTGGCGCACGTTGCCCGGCCAGGCGCTCGACGCCAGCAGGTTCAGCGCCTCCCGGGAGAAGCCCTTGACGAAGGGCTTGTGGCGGGCCGCCGCCTGGGCCACCAGGTACTTGGCCAGCAGCGGCACGTCCTCGGCGCGGTCCTTGAGCGGCGGCAGCTTCAGGTTGACCACGTTGAGCCGGTAGAAGAGGTCCTCGCGAAACTCGCCGTCGTGCATGGCCTGGCCCAGGTCGCGATGGGTGGCCGAGATCAGCCGCACGTCGATGGGCACCGAGGCGGTCGACCCCAGCGGGCGGATCTGGCGCTCCTGCAGGGCCCGCAGCAGCTTGACCTGCAGCGGCAGCGGCATGTCGCCGATCTCGTCGAGGAACAGGGTGCCGCCATCGGCGGCCTGGAAGAGCCCCTGGTGCTCGCTCACCGCGCCGGTGAAGGCGCCCTTGGCGTGGCCGAACAGCTCGCTCTCGAGCAGCTGCTCCGGCAGCGCGCCGCAGTTGATGGCGACGAAGGGCTTGTCGGCGCGGCTGCTGGCCTTGTGGATGGCGCCGGCCAGCAGCTCCTTGCCGGACCCCGAGGGGCCGGTGACCAGCACGCTGACGTCCGAGCTCGCCACCATGCGGGCCTGCTCGAGGATGCGCTCCATCTCGGGGCTGCGGGTAATGATGGCCGAGCGCCAGGCGTCGTCGCCCTCGCCGTTGGCGGTGGTGGTCTGGGCCAGGGCCTCGTCGATGGTGGCGAACAGCTCGTCACGGTCGACCGGCTTGGTCAGGAAGCCGAACACGCCCTGCCGGGTGGCGCTGACGGCATCGGGAATCGAGCCATGGGCGGTGAGGATGATCACCGGCAGGCCCGGCGAGCGGCGCTGGATCTCCTGGAACAGCGCCAGGCCGTCCATCTCGTCCATGCGCATGTCGGAAAGCACCAGGTCCGGCCGGGCGGCCTCGAGGCGCTTGATGGCCTCGCGCCCACTCTCCGCGGTGGTCACGCGAAAGCCGCGGCTCTGCAGCCGCATGCCCAGCAGCTTGAGCAGACTGGGGTCGTCGTCCACCAGCAGGATGTGAGCGCCTTGATCACCGTTGGCGTAGGGGCGTCCGGTTGGGGTCATGTCGTCTCTCCCGAGTTACTCGGTCTGCTGTCGCGAATTGATGTTCCGCTCGATGGCGGTGAGGGCATCCAGCTTCTCGGTCAGGGCCCCGTTCTCCGCCGCCAGGGCCTCCCGCTCTTTGCGTTCCTCGACCAGCTGGTGGCTCAGGCTGCGCCGGCCTTCCACCTCGTTGAGCCAGTAGCGCAGCAGCGGCTGCAGCCGGGCCGGCGCCGCATGCAGGTCGGCCTTGAACAGCTCGGAGGCCTCGTCCCACTGGGCCTCGTCGCCCCAGGCCAGCAGCACGGCGCGGCCCAGGCGCTGCTCGGCGCCGCTCCCCTCGAGGGTCAGCAGCATGCCCTCGCGCCAGGCGCGATCCCCCCGCTGGGAGGCCAGGCCCAGGGCTATCCAGTCATGCAGCAGACAGGCGTCATCGGCGAAGCTGGGCACCTCCGAGAAGCAGGCGCCGGCGCTGAGCTGGACCTGGGGGCCGGCGGTGTCGCGGGGTCCCTGGAGGTTCTCCGGGAACCCCTGGCAGCCCACCAGCCAGGTCGTGGCCAGGCCGAGGAGCAGCGGGCGTAGGTTCATGTCAGTCGTTCCTTTCCTGGACACCCGGCAGGGCGGGTGTCGATGTATCGTGCTCGGTGGCCGGCGCCGGGCGCGGCAGGGTCAGTCGGAAACAGACCGCCAGGCGGGGATCGTCCACCAGTTCGAGGGTGCCTTCCTGCAACCGGGCGCAGTCGGCGGCCACCGAGAGACCGATGCCGGAGCCCTTCAGGGCGCCCTTGCGTCGTATGCGTCCCTGATAGAAGGCCTCGAACAGCCGCGGCCGGTCCTCCTCGGGAATCGGCTCGCCACTGTTGGCGACCTCCACGATCAGTCGCTCCTGCTCCACCCGGGCACGGATCTCCAGTTGGCCGGCATCCTCGCCGTAGGCGATGGCGTTGGAGATCAGGTTGTCGAGAATGCGGGCCGTGGCGATCCGATCGGCCTGCCAGGCCAGGGGACCATCGAAGCAGTCCACGCGCATCTCCTTCTGCTGCAGCGCCAGGCGATGCTTGGCCAGCACTTCCTTGACCACGGTGGCGAGATCCAGCCGCTCGACCTCCAGGCGGCGGTTGTGCTGCAGCAGGTTGTAGTCGAGCAGTTGCTCGATGAGCTGCTGGAGTTCGCTGCCACTGGCATCGATCAGCTCGAGGATTTCGCGCTGGTGGTCGGAGAGCTCGCCGGCCACACCGTCGGCAAGCAGCGACGATCCCTCGCGCACGCTGGCCAGGGGGGTCTTGAGTTCATGCGACATGTGACGCAGGAACTGCTGCTTCTGTTCCTCCAGTTCCTCGAGCCGTGACGACAGCCAGTCGAGCCGCTCGTCGAGGCTGACCAGCTCGGCGGGGCCCTGGACCGGCGCCCGCTTGGCCTCCTGGCCGCCGCTGCCGATGCCCAGGATCCGCCGCTCGAGCTGGTGCACCGGGCGGATGATCAGCCGGGTGAACAGCAGCATCAGAATCAGGCTGGCCGAGACCAGCGCGGCGGTCTGCCACCACAGCCGCCGCTGCACGTCCTCGGCTCGGGCACGGATGACGTCGAGGCGGTCGTCGATGCGCCGGTTGGTGGCATGCCGCATGGCCTCGGTATGCTCGGCGAAGGACAGGAAATCGGTGAGCCGACCCTTGAACTCCTCCAGCGGCAGCCCGGGCAGCTCGGCGAGCTTGTCCAGCTCGCTGGAGAGCGCCTTCACGTTCGGGTCGTCGGGCAGCAGCTCGCGCTGCCGGGCGAGCAGGCGGCGAAACTCCGCCAGCCGCTCGTCGTAGATTTCCAGCAGGCTCTCCTGCTCGACCACGGCATACTGGCGGGCACTGCGCTCGAGTTCCAGGGCCAGGGCCCCCAGGGTACGGGCACGACGCGTCTCCTCCACCGCCTGGCGGGCACTCTGGTCGGCCAGCCGCGAGAGTTCGGACAGGGCCTGGCCGGCCTGGAACATCAGCACGGCCAGCGGCAGCATCACCATGAGGAAGGCGAGCAACACCAGCTGCAGCAGTGAGCGCGGGCGCCAACGGCGGGACACAGCGGTGGTCATGGCCAGCGTTCTACCGAGAAGAGTGAGGGAAGTGTCCATCGTTCAAGCCCGAGAATACCAGAGTTCGGCCGGCGACCCTGCACGCTGTGGCGCCGTGACGACACGAAAAAAAGGCCGGCAGAGCCGGCCCAATACGCAGGGAACTGAAGGGTCGAGAAAGCCGCTCGATCGCCGGCCTGGTCCATCCATCGACCGACTTTCCCAGGGCCGTGAGGCCCGCGAAGCCACGGGGACGCCCTTTGCCACCAGGAGCTAGTCATCCTCGTGTGGGTGGCGGACCACCCCGCTTCGTCTCTGGCGTCACCGCCCAGGCCTCGGCCGGGCGATGTCGCGCAATTCGTCCCCCCTAGGGGGGAGGCATCCTTGCCGGGGCATCCTTGCCCTTATCGGTACACTTCCTTGACGCTGTCGGTACCGTCTCATCGCAACCTAAAGTCACACATCGCTGGAGCAGACGTTGATCGCCGCGAGGCCAAAAGGCACAGGGCAGTGTTATCTCGGCCCCTCGGCGACCGGAACACGGTTCGAGCCGTTTGAACCGTTTCCGCTTGCTCACCCTGACTATTGCCAACCGCGTGCCAACAACCAGACTAACTATTTAAAATCAAGGAGATACGATCTTACAAATTGGCAGCATCAGGACAGGTGGCGATCCCGTGCGGCCGAATCGCCCGATCGACGGGATTTTTCGTCGCCGATTGGCGACAATGATTCCGGGCAGCCGATAAAAGCCTTTTGTAACAACTACCTACAATGTCTCCACCTGGCGACACCGTTTCGCATGGTGCCGCCAGGCGGCGACAGGGGGTCAGGCGAGGGCCTTGACGAGCACCTTGGACTGGCGGGCGTGGTTATAGGTATCCCGGCGCAGCGGCGGCAGGTCGGCGATATCGGCCTGGCGGAAGCCATGCTCGAAGAACCAGTGGGCCGTATGCGTGGTGAGGGCGAACAGCGCCACCAACCCCAGCTGGCGGGCACGGCGCTCCACCTCGGCGAGCAGTCGGTCGCCGCGGGCCCCGCCCCGGTAGTCGCCATGCACGGCCACACAGGCGAGCTCGCCCATGCGGGCATCGCCGAAGGTGTGCAGGGCGGCGCAGCCGATGACCATGCCGTCCCGCTCGATGACCACATAGTCCTCGATCTCGTACTCGAGGCGCTCCCGGGAACGCGGCACCAGCATGCCACGACGCTCCAGCGGCTCGAGCAGCTCCAGCAGCCCGCCGATGTCGTCGATCTCGGCGGGGCGCAGCTGCTCGTAGCGATGCTGGGTGATCATGGTGCCCACCCCGTCCCGGGTGAAGAGCTCGCCGAGCAGGGCATCATGGTCCCGCCAGGAGAGCAGGTGAGTACGGGCCACGCCATGGCGGGCCGCGGCGCAGGCGGCACCCAGGTGGCGGGACAGCTCGTCGTCAGGAGGGGTCCGGGCCAGCCGCGGGGCGGCCTCGGCCGGCGTCAGCTGGCGCTGCAGCTGGCCGGCATCGTCGAACAGGCCGCTGGCCTCCCCCAGCAGGATCAGCTTGTCGGCGCCGAGCGCCGTGGCCGTGTGTCGAGCCACGTCGGCGGCGTCCAGGTCGAAGACCTCACCGGTGCTCGAGAAGCCCAGCGGCGGCAGCAGCACCAGCGAGCCCTGGCCCAGCAGACCGCGAATCGCCGCGTCGCGCACCCGGCGCACCTCGCCACTGCGGTCGAAGTCGATCCCGTCACGCACCCCGAGGGGCTTGGCCATCACCAGGTTGCCGGAGACCACTGTCATCTCGACCCCGTGCAGCGGGGTATTGGGCAGCCCGAGCGACAGCCGGGCCTCCAGCCACAGCCGCTGCTCGGCGGCCACCCGCTCGACCCGGGCCATGACCGCCTCGTCGGCCACCCAGCGGCCCTGGTGGCGCCGCGGAGTGATGCCCGCCGCCTCGAGGGCCTCGTGCACCTGGGGACGAATACCCTGCACCACCACCAGGCGCACGCCCAGGGTGTGCAGCAGCGCCAGGTCCTGGATCAGTTGCTCGCCACGGCCCTGCGCAACGGCCTCGCCCTCGATCAGGATCACGAAGGTTCGTCCTCGATGCGCATTGATATAGGGCGAGGAATTACGGAACCAGTCGACGAAGGGGAAACGAGTGTCCAAGGCCGCGCTCCGGCAGCAGGTGAGAGGGGAGGATGAGCATTGACTATATCAGACGGACGAAAACGGCGGCACTCCCCTCCCGGTCAGGTTCGCGGGACGAGGAGTGAGGAGTAAAGCGTGAGGAGTGAGGGGAGTCAGGGACAGGCGTATGGTCACACCATACTCCTCACCCCTGCCCCCTAACCGGCGGTAGCCGTTAGCCAAACATCCCCTTGAACATGAAGAAGAACATGATCGCCAGGCCGGCGCCGGCCGGCAGGGTGATCAGCCAGGACATCACGATGGTGCCGATCACGCGCAGGTTGAGCGCCGCCATGCCACGGGCCAGGCCCACGCCGAGCACGGCGCCCACCAGGGTGTGGGTGGTGGAGATCGGCAGGCCGGTGCCCGAGGCCAGCACCACGGTGGTGGCGGCGGCCAGGGTGGCGGCGAAGCCGCGGCTGGGCGTCAGCTCGGTGATGCCGGTGCCCACGGTGGCGATGACCTTGTGGCCGTAGGTGACCAGGCCGACGACGATGCCGCCGCCGCCCAGCACCAGCACCCACCAGGGCACCAGGGCCTGTCCCCCCACCTGGCCGCCGCTCTGCACCACGGTGATCACCGCGGCCAGCGGCCCGACGGCGTTGGCCACGTCGTTGGAGCCGTGGGCGAAGGCCATGGCACAGGCTGTGAACAGCATCAGCACGCCGAAGACCCGCTCGACGCCGCCGAAGCCGAAGGTATCGTCCTCGCTGCGGTTGCGGCTGACTCGACGCTCCAGGAAGCCACCGAGCAGCATCACGCCCAGGCCGATCAGCAGGCCATAGATCAGGCTCTCGCCGAAGCCGAGGTGCAGGCCGACATGCTTGAGGCCCTTGGTCAGGGTGACCATGGCGACGATGAAGCCGACCAGGAAGACGTACATCGGCACGTAGCGCTTGGCCGCGGCGAAGGGATCGCGGTTCTCGAAGATCAGGTGCTGGACCGACTTGAACAGCATGAAGGCGATGGTGCCGGACATCAGTGGCGAGACCACCCAACTGGCGGCGATCTGGCCGACCTTGGTCCAGCCGATGGCCTCGAGCCCCAGCCCGGCCATGGCGAAGCCGACGATGGCGCCGACGATGGAATGGGTGGTGGAGACCGGCCAACCGCGCATCGAGGCGATCAACAGCCAGGTCGCGGCGGCCAGCAGCGAGGCCAGCATGCCGTAGACCAGCAGCTGCGGGTCCTCCTGCAGCAGGGCGGGGTCGATGATGCCCTTGCGGATGGTGTTGGTGACCTCGCCGCCGGCCAGCCAGGCGCCGAGGAACTCGAAGATCACGGCGATGAGGATCGCCTGCTTGATGGTGATGGCCTTGGACCCCACCGAGGTGCCCATGGCATTGGCCACGTCATTGGCACCCACGCCCCAGGCCATGAAGAAGCCGAAGGCACAGGCGAGCAGGATGAAGAGGTCGCCGTGTTGCGCGATGATCGACATAGGACGGTGTCCCTTGCTAGCGGTCAGAAGAGGCGGATGTGGATCGGACCGGGCCCGATCAGTTGGCCGTCATGATCTGAAGGCGGCTACCCACGCGCTCGGCGCGGTCGGACAGTTCACCGACCCAGTCGATGATCTTGTAGAGGAACATCACGTCCACCGGCGGCAGACGGTCCTCCAGCTCGAACAGCTGGCGGCGGATCGCCACCTGCTGGCTGTCGGCCTGCTGCTCCAGGACGTGCAGCTCGCGGATCAGCTTCTGCATGACGTCGGAGACGTTGCGACCGAAGCCGGACTCGAGCAGGTCCTTGAGCTCCTCCAGGGCCTCGCGGGCCTGGGCCACGCAGGCCACGGAGGTCTGCATGTAGTCGCGCATCGGCTGGGCCAGCTCGTCGGGCACCTGCATCTTGCGGCCGAGCATGATGCCGGTGATGTCGCGGGCCTTGTTGGCGATCTTGTCCTGGACGCTGATCAGGTCCAGCAGGTCGGAGCGCGAGACCGGCAGGAACATGGTGTTGGGGAGGTTGAGACGCAGCTCGGTCTTGAGTTCGTCGGCCTCGTGTTCGAGACGGGTGATGGTCTCGCGGTGCTCGCCGGCGTCCTGCCAGTCGCCCTTGAGGGTGGCCTCGAAGAACGGCAGCAGCTGGTCGGCACAGTCATTGACCTTGACGATGTGGGCCAGCAACGGCTGGAATGGCGAGCGGCCGAACATCGCGGAGAAGGGATTGGATGTCACCATGGGGGCATCTGAGCACTTGGAAATGGCGGCGCCAGTATAGTGACTGGGGCGAGCGCCGTCATGAAAAAATCATCAAACGTTAATCACAATGATATAAGGCGGCCGTGCATGGCAAACGAGATCGAACTCAAGCTGGCCCTGGGCTCCACCGGTCCCGAGGCCCTGCGACACCACCCCGGCCTGGCCGGCCTCGTCCCGCGGACCACCCGCCTCGGCAACACCTATTTCGACACCCCCGAGGGCACCCTCGAGGCCGCCCGGGCGGCGCTGCGCTTGCGGCACGTCGACGGCCGCCTGCTGCAGACGCTGAAGACCCGCGGCCACGGCAGCGGCGGGCTGTCGAGCCGCGATGAGTGGGAATGGGAGGTGCCGGGCCCGGGCCTCGACCTCGCGGGGCTGGCCGCCCTGCCGCCCATGCAGGCGCTGGGCGAAGGCGTGCTGGGGCGGCTGGCTCCTCGCTTCGCCACCGACTTCGTGCGCGAGATCTGGTGGCTGGAAGATGACAGCGCCAGCATCGAGGTGGCGCTGGATATCGGCGAGATCCGCAGCGACGGGCGCGAGGCGCCGATCCGAGAGCTGGAGCTCGAACTCAAGGAAGGCGACCCGGCCGCCGTGCTCGAGCTCGCCGCGCGCCTCGCCGAGGACGTGCCGCTGCGTCCCTCCGACACCAGCAAGGCCGCCCGCGGCGGCGCCCTGCTCGCCGGCCGCTGGGCGCTGCCCGAGGGCGGCCCCCCCGGGGCCTGGCTGCATCGCGCCGTGGTGGCCCTGGATGCCCTGGCCGACACCGGCGACGACGCCTGGCGCCACCAGGCCCGCCAGGCCTTCCAACGCCTGGCCGAGCTGGGCGATGATGCCGTGAGCGCCGACGCCCACCGCCTCGCCGAGGCCCTGGCGACGCCGGACTGGCTGACCACGGCCTTCGGCCAGCGCGCCCTGGCCCTGGCGCGGCGACTCCCCGGCGAGGTATCGCTCGGCTGAGCCCGGCCACCACAAGGATGACGCCCATGAACCACCACGACCTCAAGCCCGCCGCGGAAGGCCTCCGGACACGCGTCTTCCAGATCATCTTCGAGTCGGACACGCCGCTGGCCAAGGGCTTCGACATCGCACTGATCGGCGTCATCCTGACGAGCGTGCTGGTGGTGATGCTGGAGAGCATCGTCCCGCTGCGCGAGGCCTATGGCGACTGGTTCATTCGCCTGGAATGGGGCTTCACGCTGCTCTTCACCATCGAGCTGGCGGTACGCCTGTATTGCCTGGAACGGCCCTGGCAGTACCTCAAGAGCTTCTACGGCGTCATCGACCTGGTCGCCATCCTGCCCACCTGGCTGGCACTGCTGCTCCCCGGCACCCAGTCACTGGTGGTGGTGCGCCTGCTGCGCACCCTGCGCATCTTCCGGGTGCTGCGGCTGATGGAGTTCGTCGGCGAGGGTCGCCTGCTGCTGGGGGCGTTGATGCGCAGCAGCCACCAGATCTTCCTGTTCCTGTTCACCGTCTTCATGCTGGTGACCATCTTCGCCTCGCTGGTCTATCTGATCGAACCCGCCGAGGCCGGCTTCACCAGCATCCCCACCGCCATCTACTGGGCCGTGGTCACCCTGACCACGGTGGGCTACGGCGACATCACCCCGGTGACGCCGCTGGGCCAGGCCATCTCGATGATGGTGATGCTGATCGGCTATTCGATCATCGCGGTGCCCACCGGGGTCTTCTCCGCCGAGGTGATCCGCTCGATCCGCGCCGAACGCTATTCCGACGAGGCCTGTCCCGGCTGCGGCCACGATCGTCACGAGAAGCGGGCCCGCTACTGCCTGCGCTGCGGGACCTGGCTGGACGAGAATACCCCGGATCCCCGGGGCGGGGCCCAGGACGACGAAGCGCCCCGGGACTGACCCGGGGCGTTTCCCTTACGACGGTCGTCGCGGCGGATCACTCGACCTCGAGCGGCGCCTCCCAGGCTTCCAGCTCGGCCTCGCTCCAGTCGCCGTAACCGGCGTTGGGGAAGACGATCCAGTCCTGGCCGAAGCGCCCGGCGTGCTCCCCGACGAGTTCGTGCTGCCCGGCGAGGTCGGCGTCGGCGAACTCGCCGGCGAAGTCGTGCAGGGAGTCGCCGAGCTGCATCACCAGGGTATGGTCCTCGACCACCGCGGCGCGGCGTTCCGCCTTGGGCGGGCCCAGCAGCATCACGCTGCCCTCGGTGACCTGGGGCAGGTTCAGCGCCTCCAGGGTGGCGATGGTGTCGGCCTCGTTCTCCTGGTAGCGGTCGGAGACGTAGTAGATGGCCACGCCCTGCTCGTCGGCGAAGTCCAGGAAGGCCCTGGCGCCAGGAATCAGGCCCGGTTCGCCCTCACGCTCCCAGTGCTTCCAGGTATCCCAGGTGGTGTAGTCGTGGCACTCGGCCATGTCCCGGGCCAGCAGGGCGCTGTTGTCCAGCACCGTCTCGTCGAGGTCGGTGATGATCGCCAGGTCGGCGTCCTCGCCGTGGGCCGCGAGCTGGTCCTCGAGACGATAGCGGGCCAGGGCGAAGCCCTGACGCTGCAGCGCGGCGACCTCGGCGGACTGCTGCTGGTAGCGCAGGCCCATGGCATAGGCGGCCTGGGCGCAGACCATGGTGTCGTCGGCGACAGCCGGCGCGGCCAGCGGCAGGGCCATCAGACCGGCCAGGGCGGCGGCAGCGCCGGCACGGCGGTAACCAGACATCGGCATGGGAATTCTCCTTGTCGTCGGTGATCACGTCGGCGACGGTATCGTCCGCCATCCGATTACACCTTGTTATCGAAGAAAGGCGATTGGATCGTATTTTATTTTTATTGCTCATTCAAATAATGAAAGAGAGGCGATACCGTACCCCCTTGTCTTTCCAGCCATGAAGAAACCGGCTCGACCAGGAGGCGAGCCGGCGCGGGGCGTGCCTTGATGACGGGAAATCAGGCCTGGAAGGGGGCGATATCGCCACGGCCCTCGCGCACCACCCTGGGCGGCAGTTCGCGCAGGTCGACCACGCTGGTGGCCTCGAGATGGCAGGCGCCGCCGTCGATGACCAGGTCCAGGTGGGCACCGAAGCGCTCGCGGATCTCCTCGGCATCGGTCATCGGCAGCTCCTCGCCCTCCGGGATCAGGGTCACGCTCATCAGCGGCTCGCCGAGGGTGTCGAGCAGGGCCCGGGTGATCTGGTGATCCGGCACCCGCACGCCGATGGAGCGCCGCTTGGGATGCAGCAGCAGCCGCGGCACCTCACTGGTGGCCTGGAGGATGAAGGTGTAGGGCCCGGGGGTGTGCGCCTTGAGCAGGCGGAAGACGGCGTTGTCCACCTTGGCGTAGGTGCCGATCTCGGAGAGGTCCGAGCACACCAGGGTGAAGTTGTGCTTGTCGTCCAGGGAACGCAGCCACTTGATCCGCTCCACGGCCTTCTTGTCCCCCAGGTGGCAGCCCAGGGCATAGCCGGAGTCGGTGGGATAGGCGATCACCCCACCGTCGCGGATGATCTGCACCGCCTGGTCGATGAGACGCTTCTGCGGGTTGTCCGGGTGGATCTGGAAGAACTGGCTCATTGGCGCTCCCTGTTCAGTGAGGTGGTTTCGGCGCGATCGCGGCCTCAGGCGGCCGGCGCCGGCTGGCCGAGGCAGGCCGCCAGACGCGGGTGGGTCCAGACCGGCGCCACCGCAGTGCGCGGCACCGGACTCATGGTGCCCGGGGCCAGGTGGCCGCCGGGGAAATGGAAGTCGCTGCCGACCGAGGCCAGCAGCTCGCGCTCCTGGAGCTGGCGGGCCAGGTCCCGGGTGACGTCGGGGTTCTGGAAGGCGCTGACCAGCTCGGCGGCCTGGCCGCCGGCGGCACGGAAGTCGTCGAGCAGCAGGCCGCGCTTGCGCCGGGTCAGGCCGTGGCGCAGCGGGTGCGCCAGCACGGCCACGCCGCCGGCATCGAGGATCCAGGCCACCGCCTCGGAGAGGTAGGGCCAGTGGGCCTTGATATCGCCGGCCTTGCCGTTGCCCAGGTACTTGGCGAAGGCACTGCTCATGTCGGGCACCAGGCCCGCCGCCACCAGGGCCCGGGCGAAGTCCGGCCGCCCCAGCGGACGGTCCGAGCCGGCCTGCTCCCGGGCTCGGGCCAGGGCATCGTCGAGGCCGACCTTCTCCATGCGCTCGGCGATCTTCAGCGAGCGGCGCTCCCGCGCCTGGGCCTGGGCGACGAGGCCGGCCACCAGGTCACCCCGAGCGCCGTCGGGCAGCAGCCCCACCACATGGATGTTGATACCGCGCCACTGAGTGGAGAGCTCGGTGGCCGGCAGCACACAGAGCCCCACCCCGGCGGCGGCCGCCCGGGCCGTCGCGACGCCGTCCATGGTGTCGTGGTCGGTGAGAGCCATATGGCTCAGGCCGCGCTCGTGGCACAGCGCCACCAGGGCGTCCGGGGCCAGGGCGCCATCCGAGGCGGTGGAGTGCATATGCAGGTCGATGGTGAGGGGATCGCCCTCGAAGCGCACGGGAAGTGCATTCATTGGCATGACGCCGGCAGGTGACTTTGTCAGAATAATGACCATGGTGCTCGCGCGACCCTACCCGGTCAATGGCGAGCCAGTCGTCCACGCGGCGCGAGCCGCTCTGCCTAGGAAATCCTGCGATGCTCTACGCCATCATCAGTGAAGATGTGAACAACAGCCTGGAGCGGCGCCTGGCCGCCCGTCCCGATCACCTGGCCCGACTCGAGAAGCTGCGCGACGAGGGCCGCCTGGTACTGGCCGGCCCGCACCCCGCCGTGGACAGCGAGGACCCGGGCGAGGCCGGCTTCACCGGCAGCCTGGTGATCGCCGAGTTCGAGGACCTGGACAACGCCCAGGCCTGGGCCGACGCCGACCCCTATATCATCGCCGGGGTCTACGCCAAGGTGACGGTAAAGCCGTTCAAGAAGGCCCTCCCCTAGGGCAGCACCGATTCATTACTGCGCTCGACGACCCACATTGATGTGGGAAGTGCGTGGGTTCGTAGGGAACGAACCTAGGGATCTTGGCCGCCGGCGGTACTCGTGCGCGAGTCCGATCAACATCCTCATTTACTGCCGTGTAAACTCCGGTGTCTCCGTTCCGGCGGCGGTCAACCTATCTTCGCTCGTGACATGAATCGAAGCTGCCCGGACCGTGCCCTTGCCTTGAGTTATCCACCGGAGGTTTTCCCACAGCATCTGTGGATAACACTGTTGAAACGCCGCGGACGCCTTGCGCCAGCCCTGTCGCGATGGCGCCGCGGCGACATCGATCAAACATTGACCAACCGCCGTTCGCCGGAGCCCCGCCGTGACCGCCCCCGATGCCCTGCCGCCGCTCGCCGGCCTGACGCCTGCCCACCTCGACTGGCGCCGGGACGACAGCGGCGAGACGGCCCCGCATTCCACCGCCTTCGACGATGTCTACTTCTCGCGCCATGACGGCCGCGCCGAGACCGAGCACGTGTTCCTCGCCGCCAACCGGCTACCCGAGCGCTTTGCGGCCTGGCGGGAGGCACGCCCCTTCGTGGTCGGCGAGACCGGCTTCGGCACCGGCCTCAACATGCTCTGCGCCTGGGCCTGCTTCGACGCCCGGGCCCCGGCCGGGGCCCGCCTGCACCTGGTGTCCACCGAGAAGTACCCGCTGGTCCGGGACGACCTGGCCCGGGCGCTCGCCGCCTGGCCGGACCTCGCCGAGCGCGCCGCCGTGCTGCTCGCCCAGTGGCCCGAGCCGGTGGCCGGCGTGCATCGCCTGTGGCTCGACGAGCGGGTGACCCTCGACCTGCACCTGGGCGATACCGTCGAGCGGCTGCGCCTGCTCGACGGCCGGGTCGACGCCTGGTTCCTCGACGGCTTCGCCCCGGCCAGGAACCCCGAGATGTGGCGGCCCGAGCTGTTCGCCGCCATGGCCGAGCGCTCGCGCCCCGGTGCCACCTTCGCCACCTTCACCTGCGCCGGCGTGGTCAAGCGCGGCCTCACGGCCGCCGGCTTCGCCTGGCGCAAGGTGGCCGGCTTCGGCCGCAAGCGAGAGATGCTGGCCGGCGAGATCGCCGCCCCGCCGGCGGACGCCCGCCGCCGGGCGACGCCCTGGTACACGCCGCCCGCTCCCCGCCCGGCCCGCCGGGTCGCGGTGATCGGTGCCGGCATCGCCGGCACCGCGGCGGCGGCGGCGCTGGCGCGCCGCGGGGTCGAGGTGATCCTGATCGACCGCGTGGGCCCCGGCGCCGGGGCCTCCGGCAACGCCCAGGGCGCGCTCTACGTCAAGCTCGCCGCCGAGACCAACCTGCAGAGCCGTTGCTACCTGGCCGGCCTGCTGCACAGTCATCGCTGGCTCACCGCCCTCGATCCCGAGAGCACGCTGTGGACACCCGGCGGCGTGCTGCAGCTGGCGCCGAACGACCGGGAGGTGCGCCGCCAGGCGCGCTTCCTCGACCACCACCGCCTGCCGGCCAGCGTGGTGCAGGGCGTCTCGGCGGCGCAGGCCTGTGCCCTGGCCGGAGTGCCGATCGATCGCGGTGGCCTCTTCTATCCCCTGGCCGGCTGGGTGCGGCCCGACGCCCTGTGCCGGCGCCTGGCGGCCACCCCCGGCGTGACGTCCCGGCGCGGCGAGGTGCAGGCGCTCGTCCCCGACGCCGGCGGTTGGCGGCTGTCGCTGGCCGGCGAGGCCGGGCTCGAGGTCGACCAGGTGGTCATCGCCACGGCGGCTCTCGCCAACCGCTTCGCGCAGACCACCGCCCTGCCGCTGCAGCCGGTGCGCGGCCAGGTGTCCCGCCTGGCCCTGCCCGAGGGGGCGCCGGCGCCGCGCTTGGTGGTGTGCGCCGGCGGCTATGTCACCCCGCCGCTCGACGGCTGGCTGACCTTCGGCGCGACCTTCTCGCCCAACGAGGCCGACGGCGAGGTGCGCGAGACGGATCACGCCGCCAACCTCGAGGAGCTCGCGCGGACCCTGCCCGGCTATCCGGCCGCCCTGGCGGCGGCGGGCGTGGCACTCCCCCCGGAGAACCTCGCGGGCCGCGCCGCGGTGCGGGCCGCCAGCCCCGACAAGACCCCCTACGCCGGACCGGTCCCCGATGCCGCGGCCTGGCGTGAGGACTATGCGGTGCTGGCCAAGGACGCTACCCGGGTGCCGGCGCTCGCCGGCCGCCATCATCCCGGGCTGTGGATCAGCGCGGCCCACGGCTCCCGGGGCCTGGCCAGCGCGCCGCTGGCCGCCGAGCTGATCGCATCGATGATCTGCGACGAGCCGCTGCCCCTCGAGGCCCCCCTGGCCGACCACCTGCACCCGGGGCGCCGGCTGATCGCCGATCTGATTCGCGGCCGCTGACCCGCGCCCCCTGCCCGGTCCCCGCCACGGGACTGTACGGGGCCGGCCCTGGCAGCCGGCGCGGCGCTGCCGGGGCCTGAAGCACAAGCGCCTGGACTCGCCGCGACCGGGAACGTCAGGGCCGGGGTGCCTCCTCGGGGGCGACGGCCGGCAGGGCGAGCTCGGCATCCATCCAGTCGACGATGCGCCGCAGCAGGGTGCTGTCGGCATGGCGCCTCTCGACCGCATAGCCGTGGCTGGCACGCGTCACCGCCGGGCCCAGCGCCACCAGCCGCCCCTCGCGCAGCCGGTCGCCGACCAGCGGCGACCAACCCAGCGCAATGCCGTCTCCGGCCTCGACGGCCCCGATCAGCAGGGGATAGTTGTTATAGGTGAACAGGCGGTCCGGTTCGCTATACGACACGCCGGCCGACAGGCTCCAGCGACGCCAATCCATCCATCGCGGATTACGCTCATCCATGTGCAGCAGGGGCAGCGTGCACCAGGCGTCCACCGGAGACGCCACGCTGAGCCCATGCCGGTCGGCGAAGGCCGGGCTGCACACGGGAAAGACCCGCTCCGGATAGAAGCGCTCGGCCCCGTCGTGGTGTGCATCGAAGTGAATGCGGATATCGGCGGCCCGGGCGGCCGACTCGGCACGCCGGTCCACCGAGACCACCTCCAGCTCGACGTCCGGCGTCGCCGCCTCCAGCCGCGCCAGCCTGGGCAGCAGCCAGAGGTGCGCGAAGCCGAAGTCGGCCGCGATCAGCACCCGCGGTCGCGTCGACTCGGCGCGACCGCGCAGCGCCCGGATGGATCCCTCGATGGTCTTCAGGGCCGGCGCGATCTCGTCATGGAAGCGCAGCCCTTCGCGGGTCGGCCGCAATCCGCTCCCCCCACGCTCGAAGAGAACCTGGCCCACGGCCTCCTCGAGACCGCGAATGCGCTGCGAGATCGCCGGCTGGGTGGTGGACAGCGCCCTGGCGGCCGCGGACAGCGAGCCGAGACGCACTGCCGCCTCGAAGGCCACCAGCGCCTTGAGGGTCGGCAATCCCTCCTTGGGTCGTTCAGCCATAAGGCAACCCAATAGCTTGCATAAGGTGCACCCCCCTTCCCGTCGTTGCCGCCTTCCCTAGACTAATGAGCGTTCATTGTCCCGGTGCGAGAGCCAGCATGATGTCGAACCCCCAGTTCCGAGTCCAGACGCATCCCCCCGCGGTCTTCGTGGTCGACGGCGAGCGGCGAACCGAGCTGCCCGCCCTGTGGCTGCGCGAGCGCTGCCAGGACGCCGAACACCTCGATGCGGTGACCCAGCAGCGCCTGTTCAACCCGCACGACCTCGCCCAGGACCTGCGGCTGATCGACGCCGAGGCCCTGGGCGAGCAGCGCGCCCGGCTCGCGTTCAGCGACGGCCATACCGGCGACTACGACCTGACGCGCCTGGTCGCCGAGTTCGACTCCGATGACGGCCTGCCAAAGCCGCATCCCTGGGATGCCAGCATCGACCGCGCGGCCATCACCTTCGACTGGGGGCGCATGGCCGACCGAGCCTGTTTCCGCGACTCCCTCGAGGCCTTTCTGCGCTACGGCGTGATCATCCTCGAAAAGGTTCCGACGGAGGACGGCACCCTGGTCGAGGTCGGCGAGTCCTATGGGCAAGTGCGTTCGACCAATTTCGGCCAGTACTTCGAAGTCTTCTCCCGCCCGGCATCCAACGACCTGGCCTATCGACCGGTGCCGCTGGCCCCGCATACCGACAACCCCTACCGCAACCCGGTACCGGGTATTCAGCTGCTGCATTGCCTGGTCAACGAGACCTCGGGTGGGCTCTCCACCCTGGTCGACAGCCTCAGCGTCGTCGAGCAGCTGCGCGCCGAGGATCCCGAGGGCTACCGCCTGCTGGCCTCCGTACCGGTGCGCTTCCGCTTCGTCGATGACGAGGTGGAACTTATCGAACGCCGTCCCATGATCCACCTGGATACGACGGGTCGCCCGACGGGCGTGCACTACAGCCCCCGTCTGGACGCCCTGCCGCTGATGGACGAGACGACGACCCGCACCTTCCATCGCGCCCGTCGCCGACTCGGCGAGCTGTTCTCGCATCCCCTTCAGCGCCTGGCCTTTCCTCTGCAGGCCGGCGAGCTGATGATGTTCGACAACAACCGCCTGCTGCACGGCCGCACCGCCTACGATCCGAACGAGGGCCGGCGCCACCTGCAGGGCTGCTACATCGACCGGGACGGCCCCGCCGGGCGCTACCGCGCCCTGTGCCGCTGAACCCTGAATCCCCCCACCCAGGAGGACCCAGCATGTCCACCGAGGCTACCCCGCAAGTGAGCTTCACCTGCATGAAGGACGGCACCCGCGAGGACTACCTGCTACTCGGGCGGCTCGAGGAGGCCTACATCGCGGGCCTGCCCGAGCGCATCCTCAGTGCCCTGCGCGGGCAGGAAAACACCCTGAGCGGGTATCGGGTCTCGCGTCTCGAGCATGTGTTGCAGTCCGCCAGCCGCGCCGAGGACGACGGGGAGGACGAGGAGATGATCGTCGCCGCCCTGATCCATGACCTCGGCGATGACCTGGCGCCGCACAACCACTCCCAGTACGCCGCCTCGATCATCCGCCCCTATGTCAGCGCAAGGGTCACCTGGGTGCTCGAGCACCACGGCCTGTTTCAGCACTACTACTACATCCACCACTTCGGCGGGGATCCGCTGGAGCGCGACCGCTACCGGGATCACCCCTGGTACCAGCGCTGCGTGGACTTCTGCGAGCGCTGGGACCAGGCCTCCTTCGATCCCGACTATCCATCGCGTCCCCTGGAGCACTTCGCCCCCATGGTCCGGCGCATCTTCTCGCGTCCTCCCTTCGATCCCGAGATCATCGGCGAGGCGCCCGACGCGCGTTCATGAGCGTCACGGGGCCTTCGGCCCCGGGCCTAGCCTTCCTCCTCGTCGTCGGCCAGGTCGCGGCCGAACGCCCGCCACTGGGCCAGGGTCATCACCTCGGTGGTCTCGGTCTCGAGGTCATGGGCGATGATCAGCTCGCTGCGTTCCAGCTGGCGCTTGAGCTCGGCGACCCAGCCGGCCATGCCCGCCCCGGTATCGGTGGTGTCGTAGCCCTGGCGGGTGACGAAGGCCTCGAGCAGGCCGTCCAGGGTCTCCCCCGGCAGCATGCGATACGGTACCTCGATAAAGCGCTCACCCATCGTCGCGTTCTCCCTTTTCCCAGGCGGCCAGGCGCTCGAGGAAGGTGGCCTCGTCGATCACCTCGACGCCGAGCTGCTCGGCCTTGGTCAACTTGCTGCCGGCGGCCTCCCCGGCCACCAGGCAGGCGGTCTTCTTCGAGACGCTGCCGGCGACCTTGGCGCCCAGCGCCTGGAGGCGCGCCTTGCCCTCGTCCCGGGTCATGCTCTCCATGGAGCCGGTAAGCACCCAGGTCTGGCCTTCCAGCGGCGTCGGCCCGCTCTTCACTTCGGCCTCTTCCCAGTGCACGCCGGCCTCGATGAGCGCCTCGAGGGTCTCGCGGTTGTGGGGCTGGCGGAAGAAGGTGTGCACGTGGGCGGCGACGATGGGCCCCACGTCCTCCACCGCCTCCAGGGCCTCCCGGTCGGCCTCCATCAGCGCCCCCAGGGTGCCGAAGTGGCGGGCCAGGTTGGCGGCGGTGGCCTCGCCCACCTCGCGGATGCCCAGGGCGAAGATGAAGCGGGCCAGCGTCGTCGCCTTGGCCTTGTCCAGGGCGTCCACCAGATTCTGCGAGGACTTCTGGCCCATGCGGGGAAGCTCGGCGAGGCGCTCGGCCTCGAGGCCGAAGAGATCCGCCGGGGTCTTCACCCAGTCGCGCTCGACCAGCGCATCGATCAGCTTCTCGCCCAGGCCGTCGATGTCCAGCGCCCGCCGGCCGGCGAAGTGCTTCAGGGCCTCCTTGCGCTGGGCGGCACAGTAGAGCCCCCCCGAGCAGCGCGCGACCACCTCGCCCTCGAGGCGCTCGATCTGGGAGTCGCACACCGGGCAGCGCTCGGGGAAGACGATCGCCCGGGCGTCGGCGGGCCGCTCCTCCTCCTGGACCCGCACCACCTGGGGAATCACGTCGCCGGCCCGGCGGATGGCCACGGTGTCGCCGATCATCACCCCGAGCCGGGCGATCTCGTCGGCGTTGTGCAGGGTGGCGTTGGAGACGGTGACCCCGGCCACCGAGACCGGCTCGAGGCGGGCCACGGGGGTGATGGCCCCGGTGCGGCCGACCTGGAACTCCACGTCGTTGAGCCGCGTGGTCTGCTCCTGGGCGGGGAACTTGAAGGCGATGGCCCAGCGCGGCGCCCGGGCCACGAAGCCGAGCTCGCGCTGCAGGCGCAGGTCGTCGACCTTGATCACCACCCCGTCGATGTCGTAACCGAGGGCGTCGCGCTTCTCGCCGAGGTCGCGGCAGTAGTCGATCACGCCTTCGGCGCCCTTCACCACCTCGAGCTCGGGATTGACGCGAAAGCCCCACCCGCGCAACAGCTCCATCTGTTGGCTGTGGGTCGGGGTATCGATATTGGCCAGACTTATCATGTTTTGAACAAGTTGATAGGCCGTAAACTCCAGGGGGCGGGTGGCGGTGATGCGCGGGTCGAGCTGGCGCAGGCTGCCGGCGGCGGCATTGCGCGGGTTGGCGAAGACCTTGCCCCCCGCTTCCCGGGCCTTGTCGTTCATGGCCTCGAAGTCGGCATGACGCATGGTGACCTCGCCGCGCACCTCCAGCCGGTCTGGCCACTCCTTGCCGCGCAGCCTGAGCGGGATCGACTTCAGGGTCTTGAGGTTGGAGGTGATGCCTTCGCCGGTGCGGCCGTCGCCGCGGGTGACGCCGGCGGCGAGCTCGCCGCGTTCATAGACCAGCGAGACGGCGGCCCCGTCGAGCTTGGGTTCGCAGCAGAAGGCGAGGGTCTCGGGGTCGGCTTCCAGCCGCTCGGCCACCCGGCGCACGAAGGCCTCCAGCTCGTCCTCGTCGAAGGCGTTATTCAACGACAGCATCGGCTCTGCATGCCGGACCTCGGGGAAGCCCTCGGCGGGAGCGGCACCGACCCGCTGGGTCGGCGAGTCGGGGGTGACGAGCTCGGGATGCTGGTCCTCCAGCTCCTGCAGGCGGCGCAGCCGACGATCGTAGTCGGCGTCGGTCATGCGCGGCTCGTCCAGCACGTAGTAGCGGTAGTTGGCGTCCTCGAGTTCGGCGCGCAGGCGCGCCGCCTCTTCTTGAAGCGAAGGGTCGGGCTGGGTCATGTCATCCGTGTCTCGATCTATAGCGAAGGCCCCGAAGCTCGAAGCTCGAAGCTCGAAGCTCGAAGCTCGAAGCTCGAAGCTCGAAGCTCGAAGCTCGAAGCTCGAAGCTCGAAGCTCGAAGCTCGAAGCTCGAAGCTCGAAGCTCGAAGCTCGAAGGCGAGCTTAAACCAAACCACCCCCGTAGCAAGGCTACGGAGGTGGTTTTCTTCCAGCTTCAAGCTTACGGCCTACAGCTCCGGGTGAAGCCCGGCAAGGCTAATTGACTTGGTAACGATTGAGTCGGTTGCGGCGCTCGAACTCCTGCACTCGCTGGCGCGCGAATTCCACGGTCTGGGCGGTCATCACGCTGAGGTGCTCGTCCTTCAGCTCCCCGCCCAGGTGGCGCACGATGACCATGGCGGTCTCGACCATGGCCTCGAAGGCCGCCGAGGTATCGGTGGCGCCGGGCAGCGGCATCAGCAGGGTGACCCCCGGGGTGCGGAAGTCGTCCATGGACTGGATGGGGAAGGTGCCCGGCTTGACCACGTTGACCATGGAGAACTGCAGGCGGCTCTCGGGATCCTCGGTCTCGAAGCGATGGAAGATGCCCATGTCGCGGCCATAGCGCAGCCCGCAGGCCAGCATCAGGTCGAGCAGGGCCGTGCCGGAGAAACCGGCCTCGTCCCGGGACATCACGCTGATGACGATGATCTCCTCGGCCTGGCCGAGGGTCTCCCGGGCATGCTCGGCGGCGACATCGTGGCGCAGCGCCTTCTCCAGCACCGGGTGGGCACGCACCACGCCGTCCTCGCGAGGACTCTCGGCGGCGGGCTCGTCATATGCCTCGGCCTCGGCGGCTTCCCGCTCGCGGCGTTCGGCCTCGCGAGCGACCTGTTCCTCGGCCTGCTGGCGGCGCCGGGCCTCCTCGCGGGCAGCCTGTTCGGCCTTTTCCTGCTCGCGGCGCGCCCGCTCCTGACGCTTGTGGTCGCGACGCTCGTGGAGGGTCTTCTGCAGGGAGGCGCCGAAGCGCTGCATGGAGGAGCCGACCCGCCGGGAGCCGGTCTTCAGGGAATCGCCCATGCCTTCCAGGTCGACCAGGCGATAGGCGTCGTCATCGGCATAGCCGTCGTGATCGGCAGGGTTGGCCACCAGGGGCTCGGCGAGATCGGCCTCGTCCCGGGACGCCTCGTCGGGCTGGCGGGCCGCCGCCGGCCGTGCTTCGGCCTCGGCGGGCGGGAGGTCGGACTCGGGGCGCGACCTGCCGGCGGCCTCCTCGACCCGCGAGGTCTCGGCAGGTATCGGCTCGGGCGAGGCCGCGGGACGCGCCTGCGGGGCGGCGGACGCCGGCCGCGACGCCTCGGCGGGAGTGTCATGGTGCTCCTCACCGTGCTGGCGACGGAATTCCGACAGCACCCGGGAAGGACCGGGGTGGTCCTGCCGCTGGAGCTTGGGCTTGGGTTGCACGTCGCCCTCTGCCGCGGGCCTGACGACTCGCGCCCCTCCGTTGGGCAGTTCCCAGTTGAGCTCGGCCTCTCGGGCCGCCGCCTCGGGGTCCTCGATGGAGCCCGTCGTTTCGTCTCCGGTATCGTGTCCGGCCGCATCCAGCCGGGGAACACGACGCTGGCGCTGCAGGCGACGCACGCCGTCGATGACGATGAGGGTCACCAGCGCCAGCCCCAGAATGATCAGCCACTCTCTTAGTTCCATGGGTCGTCATGCCTTTTGCTAAGGCGCCATGCCTGATGGTTGTCCGTGAACAGCATAGCGCGATTGCCCAAAAAAGGACCACTTTTTTTGATTGTCAAGCCCGCAAAATTCATTGCGACTCTTGACCAAGCCCTGTGCAATCGCCCTTCGTGAATCCCTTTGCGTACGTGCAATGCAGCATCATTGCCTTCCTTGTTAACCCTTTTGCCGTTTCCGTTCAAGCCCTCAGGCCTCCGCGAGGGCCGCGGCCTCCTCGACGCCTACAGAGACCAGCCGGGAGACGCCAGGTTCCTGCATGGTCACCCCCATGAGACGTTCCGATGCCTCCATGGCGATCTTGTTGTGGGTGATATAAATGAACTGGACCGAGTCCGACATCTCCTTAACCAGCTTGGCATAGCGCCCCACGTTGGCATCATCCAGCGGGGCGTCGACCTCGTCGAGCATGCAGAAGGGCGCCGGATTGAGCTGGAAGATGGCGAAGACCATCGACAGGGCCGTCAGTGCCTTTTCGCCCCCCGAGAGGAGATGAATGGTGCTGTTCTTCTTGCCGGGGGGGCGCGCCATGATGGCGACCCCCGTCTCCAGCAAATCCTCGCCGGTCAGGGTCAACCATGCGGTCCCGCCGCCGAAGACCTTGGGGAAAAGCGTCTGCAGACCGCTGTTGACTCGCTCGAAGGTGTCGCGGAATCGCGTGCGGGTTTCCTGGTCGATGCGCCGGATCGCCCGATCAAGGGTCTCCAGGGCCTCGGTGAGCTCGGCATGCTGGGCCTCCAGGTAGTCGCGCCGCTCGGCCTGCTGGTCGTACTCCTCGATGGCCGCCAGGTTGATCGCGCCCAGCCGGCGGATGCGCTCGCCGACCTCCTCGAGGCGGGTCTGCCAGGCCGACTCGGTGGCATTGGGGTCCAGGGCCTCGGCCAGCGTCTCGGTGTCGTGGCCGAGCTCGCGCAGCTGTTCGTCCTGAGTCTCGGCCTTGAGGGTCAGCGCCTGGACCTGCATGCGCGCTTCCTGCAGGCGTTCGCGGATGCCCTCGAGCTGGCGCTCGTGGCCCTGGCGGGTCTGCTCGTCCTCGCGCAGCCGCTCGACCAGGCCGGCGGCGCGGGAGCGGGCCTCGTTGAGCTCGCGCTCCTCCCGCTCGCGGCGATGGAGCAGCTCCTCGAGGCGCTCGCGGCGCTCCTCGTCGGGCTCGTGCAGCCCCTCGCGGGCTTCCTCGAGCTCGGCGCAGCGCTGCTCGAGACGCTCCCGGGCCTCACCGGCGCGTCCCTGCTGCTCGGCCAGGCCGGCACGCTCGGTGGTCAGCCGCTGGTGCTCGAGGGCCAGGCGCTGGGACTGCTCGGCCAGCGGCCGCTGCTGGGCCCGCAGCTGGGTCAACCGTTCCCGGGCCTGCTGACGGGCACGCTCCAGTCGCTCGCGGGTCTCGGCGCCCTCCTCCAGTCGCGCCATGGCGGCCTGCCAGTGCTCGCGGGTCTCCTCGATGGCCAGGCGCGTCTCCTCGGCGGACTCGGCCAGGCCCTCGAGCTCCTCGGCGAGCTCGCCGGCCCGCCCCTGGAGGTGCTCGAGGCGGCTGGCCAGGCCGCTGTCCTGCACCGCCAGCTGCTGGCGCTGCTGCTCGAGGTCGCGCTCCTCGAGGCGCACCGCCTCGAGCCCTTCCTCGGCCTGCTCGACACGCTCCGCGGCCTCGCCGAGCCGGGCCTCCTGGGCCTCGAGACGCGCCTCCACCGCGGCGAGTTCCTCGCGCACCTCGCCCTCGCGGCGGCGGCTGAGCAGCAGGGTATCCGGCCCCTCGTCCTGCCCCCGGTGTCGCGCCCAGCCGTCCCCCAGCCACAGACCGTCGGCCGTGATCAGGCTCTCCCCGGCGGCCAGGGCGGGCCGCTCGGCCCAGGCCTGCTCCCGGGAGTCGACGCAGCGCACCCGGGTCAGCCACTGGGCGGCTGCCCCGGCGCCACCCACCCTGGCCGCCAGGCTGTCGGCGGGCGCCTCGCGCTCCTCGGCCTCGAGCAGGCCGAGCTCGGCGGCGAGCCCCGGGGCGAGGGCCTGCACGGCCTGGTCGAGAGACGCCAGGCGGGCCCGCAGCCAGGGTGACAGCACCCAGGCGGCGACATCCTCCCAGCCCGGCGTGACCGCCAGGCACTCGCCGAGGCGCGGGGCCTCGGCCAGGCCGTGGTCGGCCAGGTGGTCGTCGAGGGTCTCGTCGTGATCGGCCAGCGCCGCCTGAATCAGCGCCTCCAGGGAGGCGAGCTCGCCCTGCAGGGTGCTGCGCCGCTGACGGTCGTCCTCGCGGGCCGCCTCGGCCTCGCGGACCGCCTCCCGGGCGGCGTCGCGGCTGGCCTGCCAGGCCTCGCGGCGCTCCTCGCTCGCCGCCAGCTGCTCCTCGAGCGTCGCCAGGCGCTCCACCACCTCGTCGCGCTGGGCCTGGAGCCCGGCGAGGTCCGGCAGCTCCTCGCGCTGCTGGCGGCGCTTGTGGGCATCGGTCTCGATCCGCTCGAGGCGCGCCTCCTGCTCGCGCAGGCGATCCTGGGAACGTTCGGCCTCGCGGCTGTCGGTCTGCCAGGTCTCGCCGAAGGCCTCCCAGTCGGCATCGGCCTCCTCGGCCAGGGGCTCGGCCTCCTCGAGGGCGGCCTCCAGCTCGGCGAGGCGCTCGGCGACCGCCTCCTGCTCGGGAACCAGGGTCTCGAGGCGCTCGTCGAGGCGCATCAGGCGCTCGCCGTCGTCCTCGCCGAGTCGCGCCAGGTCGGCGAGCTCCTGGCGGGCCGCCTCCAGGTCCCGGGCCAGTTGCTGGTCCCGCGAGCGGGTATGCTCGAGATCCTGCTCCAAGCGGGCGATGGCGGTGGTGGTCTCGTGGAAGCGGTGCTGATAGCCCTCGAGCTCGCCGGCCAGCCGGTCGTGCTCGGCGCGGGCCTGCTCGAGACGGCTCTCGCACTGGCGCAGGCCCAGCACCTCGCGCTCCACCGCGGTCTCCAGCTCGCGGACCCGGCCCTCCTCCTCGGCCTGGCTGGCCCGCAGGGCCCGCGCGCGCAGCAGCGCCAGCTCGCCCTTGAGCCGGTACTCCTCCTGCTTGAGGGTCTGGTAGCGGCGTGCCGCGTCGGCCTGGCGCTTGAGGCGCTCGAGCTGCTTGTCGAGCTCCTCGCGGATGTCCTCCAGGCGCTCCAGGTTTTCCTGGGTGCGGCGCATGCGGTTCTCGGTCTCGCGGCGGCGCTCCTTGTACTTGGAGATGCCGGCGGCCTCCTCGAGGGTGCCGCGCAGCTCCTCGGGGCGCGACTCGATCAGCCGCGAGATCATGCCCTGGCCGATGATGGCGTAGGAGCGGGGGCCCAGCCCGGTGCCCAGGAAGAGGTCGGCGATATCGCGGCGCCGGCACTTCTGGCCGTTGAAGAAGTAGGTCGACTGGGCCTCCCGGGTGACCTGGCGCTTCACCGAGATCTCGGCGTACTGGGCGTAGGGCCCGCCCATGGTGCCGTCGCGGTTGTCGAAGAGCAGCTCGATGGAGGCCTGGCCCACCGGCTTGCGACCGGTGGAGCCATTGAAGATGACGTCGGTCATCGACTCGCCGCGCAGGGTCTTGGCCGAGGACTCCCCCATGACCCAGCGCACGGCGTCGATGATATTGGACTTGCCGCAGCCGTTGGGCCCGACGATGGCGGTCATGTTGCCGTCGAAGGGCACGGTGATCGGATCGACGAAGGACTTGAAGCCCACCAGGCGGATCGACTTGAGGCGCATGGCTTACTCGACGACCCTGTCGACCACGACCTCGACGGGCTCGCCGTCGGTCGCGCCGACCGCCACCACCTCGTGCCGGCCGAAGAGGTCGCCGGGCCGGGGCCCGGCCTGGCCACTCTCGGAGACCCGCACCACCAGCCGGGCCTGCTCGACCTGGGAGAGCCGCGCCATGGGCGCCATGGCGTCGCCGTCGTCGAGGGTCAGGGTCAGCGGCAGCTCGCCGACGGTGGTCCGCGCCACCGCCAGCGGCGGCAACTCGCCGGCGAGGTCCCGGGCGACCACGAAGACGGCGGTGTCGTCGGCGACCCGGTCGGCCAGTGCCGGGGCCAGGCTGACCCGCACACGGATGCCGGGGCCTTCGGCGCCGGCCGTCTCCTCGGTCTGGCTCAGGCGCTGCCGGGCGACCTGGATCCCCTGGCGCAGGGCCTCGGCGGAGGCGGGGTCGTCCATGCCGGCGATGGCCCGCCGCCAGTTATCGATGGCGGCCTGGTAGTCGCCGTTCTCGAAGGCCTCGATGCCCAGCATGCCGAGCACCGTGGGCTGCCCCGGGTCGGCGGCCAGGGCCTCGTCGACCAGCGCCTGGACGCCCTCGGTCAGCTCGCGGTCGGCGGCGAAGTAGCGCAGTTGGGCCAGCTCGGCGAGCAGCCAGGGCCGGCGTCCCTCGAGCTCGAGCAGCCGGCTGAGGGCCGCATCGGCCTCGGCGACCCGCCCACTGTCGCGATACAGCGGGAACAGCGAGCGCCAGACGTTGGGGTTGTCGGGCTGGCGGGCGGCCTGCTCCTCGAGGCGCTGCACCAGCATCGGCAGCGAGGCCTCGGGATCCGCGGCGACCTCCTGCTGGACCCGGTACAGCGCCAGGTCGCCCTCGGCCCCCTCCAGGCGATACCAGACGACACTCGCCGCCACCAGGGCCACCATCAGCACCGGCACCAGCAGCTTGCCGGCGGCGGCCGCCTTGAGCGGCGGCCGCTCGAGCGCCGCGGTGTCGTCGAGCAGGCTGCGCTCCAGTTCCAGGCGGTCCTCCTCGAAGCGCGGCGCATCGATCTCGCCGCGGTCGCGGGCCGCCTCCAGGGAAGCCAGGCGACGTTGATAGATGGCTACGTTCTGCTCGGCGGTGCGATCCTGGGTCTCGAAGTCGCGCTGGGCGGCACGCAGGGCGGCGGCCCGGCGCAGGGGCGCCACCATCAGCCACAGGGCCGGCAGCAGCAGCACGGCGAAGGCGAGCCAAAGCAGGGTCATTCGTTCCTCTCACGGTTGATCAGGGCGTCCAGACGGGCGCGCTCGGTATCGCTCAGGCGACGCGCCGAGGCCTGCCGACGGGAACGCACCAGCAGCACCACCACCAGGGCGCCGAGCAGCACCAGGGCCACGGGGAGCCCCCACAGCAGCAGGGTACGGCCCTCGAGGCGCGGGTTGTAGAGCACGTAGTCGCCGAAACGGCGCACCATGAAGTCGAGGATCTCCTTGTCCGAGCGGCCGTCCTGGAGCTGCGCATAGACCCTGTCGCGCATGTCGCCGGCGATCGGCGAGTCGGAGTCGCCGATCGCCTGGTTCTCGCACTTCGGGCAGCGCAGGGTCGCGGTGAGCTCCTGGTAGCGCCGCTCGGTGACGGGATCGTCGAACTGGCGGATCTCGATGCTGGCGGCCTGGGCCAGCAGCGGCAGCAGGATCAGGGCGGCCAGTACGATTCGGATCACTCGCGCCATCTTTCCACCTCCGGCAGGATCACCTCGCGAACATCCTCCGGCTTGATGTAGCCGGTGTGGTGGTAGCGGATCACCCCCTCGGCATCGACCAGGAAGGTCTCCGGGGCCCCGTAGACGCCCAGGTCGAAGCCCAGGGTGCCCTCGGGGTCGAAGATGTTGACCTCGAAGGGGTTGCCGAACTCGGCCAGGAACTCGAGGCCCTTCTCCCGGGTGTCCTTGTAGTCGACGCCGACCAGGCGCACGCCGCGGTCGGCGAGATCCAGCAACTGGGGCATCTCCTGCTTGCAGGTCGGGCACCACTCGCCCCAGACATTGACCAGGGTGACCTGCCCCTCGAACAGGGAGGCGTCGACGGTGCGCTCGGGGTCGGCCAGGGTGCTCAGCTCGAAGGCCGGGAACTCCCGGGCCATCAGCGCCGAGTCCCGCTCGAAGGGATTCATCGACAGCCCCTGGTAGAGGAAGGCGCCCAGCACCAGGAAGCCGACCAGCGGCAGCAGCAGCAAGAGACGACGCTTCATGCCGTGGCCTCCTTCCGCGCGGCCGCGGCGGCCCGCTCGGGATCCCGGGCGGTGGCCGCGCGCCGGTAGCGGCGGTCGATCACCGCCAGGATGCCGCCGGCCGCCATCAGCAGCGCCCCCAGCCACAGCCAGCGCACGAAGGGCTTGTACTGGAGGCGCATGGCCCAGCTGCCGTCCTCGAGGTCCTCGCCCATGGCGACATAGAGGTCGCGGAACAGACCGGGGCGCAGGGCGACGTCGGTCATCGGCATGCCGCGGGCGATATACAGGCGTTTCTCCGGGGTCATCACGAAGCTGCGCTGGCTGTCGCCGCGACGCACCTCGATGCGTGCCACATCGGCGACGAAGTTGGGGCCGCGACGGCTGCCCAGCTCGGTCATGGTGAAGGTGTAGCCGGCGAGCGTGGCGCTGTCGCCCACCGCCATGCGGACATTGCGGTCGATGGCGTAGTTCGACACCACGGTGACGCCGACGATGGTGACCGCCAGGCCCAGGTGGCCGAGGACCATGCCCCAGTGGGCGAGCGACAGCCGCTTGAGGCCGGCCAGGCGCGAGTCGGCGTGGCGGCTCTTGTCCCAGAGGTCGCGCACCAGCGGCAGCACGACCCACAGCGCCGCCACCAGCCCCAGCGAGACCCGGAGGTTCCACTCGCCGCCATACAGCAACGGGGCGACGGCCCCGATGACCAGCGCCACGGCGCCGGACAGCCAGGCACGGCGCAGCAGCAGGCGCGCCTCCATGCGCTTCCAGCGGGCCAGCGGGCCCAGCCCCATGAACAGGCAGAGCACCACCGTCAGGGGCACGAACAGCGCATTGAAGTAGGGCGGGCCCACGCTGATCTTGCCCAGGTTCATGGCATCGAGCAGCAGCGGGTAGACGGTCCCGAGCAGCACCGTGACCGTCATGATCACCAGCAGGATGTTGTTGACCAGCAGGAGCGCATCGCGAGACAGCCAGCCGAAGCCCACCCGGTGGCTGACGCGGGGCGCACGGAACGCGAACAGCAACAGCGACAGCCCCACGGTGATGCCCAGCAGCACCAGGATGAACAGCCCCCGGGCCGGGTCGTTGGCGAAGGCATGCACCGAGGTGAGCACCCCGGAGCGCACCAGGAAGGTGCCCATCAGCGACAGCGAGAAGGTGGAGATGGCCAGCAGCACCGTCCAGCTCTTGAAGGAGCCGCGCTTCTCGGTCACCGCCAGGGAGTGGATCAGCGCGGTGCCGGCCAGCCAGGGCAGCAGGGAGGCGTTCTCCACCGGGTCCCAGAACCACCAGCCGCCCCAGCCCAGCTCGTAGTAGGCCCACCAGCTGCCCAGCGCGATGCCCACCGTGAGGAAGGCCCAGGCGACATTGGTCCAGGGCCGCGCCCAGCGGGTCCAGGCGGCGTCCAGGCGGCCGCCCAGCAGGGCGGCGATGGCGAAGGCGAAGACCACCGAGAAGCCGACGTAGCCCATGTAGAGCATCGGCGGGTGGATGATCAGGCCGAAGTCCTGGAGCAGCGGGTTGAGGTCGGCGCCGTCGGCCGGCACCTTGGGCAGCAGCCGCGCGAAGGGGTTGGAGGTGATCAGCACGAAGGCCAGGAAGCCCACGCTGACCAGGCCCATCACGCCCAGCACCCGGGCCAGCATGTCGCGGGGCAGTTCCCGGGAGAAGCGGCTGACGGCGAAGGTCCAGGCGCCGAGGATCAGGCTCCACAGCAGCACCGAGCCCTCGTGGTTGCCCCACACGGCGCTGGCCTTGTAGTACCAGGGCAGCATCGAGTTGGAGTTGTCGGCCACGTTGGCCACGCTGAAGTCATCCAGCAGGTAGCTGGCGGTCAGGCACAGGTAGGCGATGACCAGGAACAGGAACTGGCCGGTGGCCATGGGCCGCGCATAGGCCATCCACAGGGGGCGGCGGGTCGCCGCCCCCGCCAGCGGCACGATCGCCTGCACCAGCGCCATCAGCAGGGCGAGGATCAGGGCGAAGTGGCCGAGCTCGGGGATCATCTGGATCAGCATGGTGACTCCGGGTCAGTCCTGGCGGGCGGGCGCCGGCTGGGCGTCCAGCCGCTCCGCCACCTCGGCGGCCTTGGCCTGGTAGTCCTCCGGCGAATAGCCGGCGTCCTCCAGGGCCTGGGCCACCTCGGGGGGCATGTAGTTCTCGTCGTGCTTGGCCAGCACCTGGTCGGCGCGCAGCCAGCCCCCCGGCTGCAGCTGGCCCACCACCACCACGCCCTGCCCCTCGCGGAACAGGTCGGGCAGGATGCCGCTGTAGCGCACCCGCACGTCCTCCACGTAGTCGGTCACGGTGAACGCGACGTCGAGGCTTTCCGCGTCGCGGGCCACCGAGCCTTCCTTGACCATGCCGCCGGCGCGGATCTGACGCTCGAGGGGCGCCTCGCCGCCGGCGATCTGCACCGGGCTGAAGAAGAGGTTGATGTTGCTGCGCAGGGCGTAGAGGGTCAGGCCCACGGCGATGGCGGCCAGGGTGACCAGCCCCAGGATCACGAACAGTTTCTGCTTGCGTTTAGCTCTCACGGGCATGCCTCTCGTCAGGGGAAACCGGGGCCGACTCGGCCTGGCGCCGTTCGCGTCGCAGCCGCCGGCGCAGGTCGCGCAGCACCCGCCGGCGCTCGGCCCGGGCATGCAGGGTCACCCCCAGCAGCAGCGCGGCGGTGGCGCCGTAGGCCGCCCACACATAGGGGCCATGGCCGCCCATGGCGAGGAAGGCGGAAAGCGACTCGAAGGCCATCAGCCGCCCTCCCCGAGCAGTTCACGGACCCAGCGCTTGGACGACTCGCGGCGCAGGATCTCGCTGCGCGTGCGCATCAGGGTCACGGCGATGAAGAAGCTGTAGAAGCCCAGCACCATGATCAACAGCGGCGCCCACATCTCCGTGGGCATCGTCGGCCGCGAGGTCACCGAGAAGGTGGCCGGCTGGTGCAGGGTATACCACCACTCCACCGAGTACTTGATGATCGGGATGTTGATCACGCCCACCATGGCCAGCACCGAAGCCGCCCGGGAGGCGCTGTCACGGCTGGCGAAGGCCCCGCGCAGGGCGATCACGCCGATATAGAGGAAGAACAGGATCAGCATCGAGGTCAGGCGGGCATCCCACTGCCACCAGGTGCCCCAGGTGGGCACGCCCCAGACGGCCCCGGAGAACAGCGCCACGAAGGTCATGCCGGCCCCGAGCGGCGCCATGACCGCCGCGGCCATATCGGCCAGCTTGATCTTCCAGACCATGAAGATGACGCCGGCCGCGGCCATGGCGACGAAGATCGACTGAGCCAGGAAGGCCGCGGGCACATGGACATAGATGATGCGGAAGCTGTTGCCCTGCTGGTAGTCGGCCGGCGCGAAGGCCAGGCCCCAGGCGCCGCCGACCAGGATCAACGCCGTCGCGGCCGCCCAGCACCAGGGCGAGAGCCGGGCGCTGATGCCGTAGAACCACTTGGGGGAGCCGAGCTTGTGTATGAAGGCCCACATGACGTGTCGATTCCTCAACCGTTGATACTGATGCGCAATGACGCCGCGATGGCCCAGGGCGCGAAGATCAGGGCCACCGCCAGCAGCGCGCCGAGGATGGCCAGGTGGGCCGAGACCCCGGCGCCCAGGATGGCCGCCTGGACGGCCCCGGCCCCGAAGATCAGCACCGGGATGTAGAGCGGCAGCACCAGCAGCGAGAGCAGCACCCCGCCCCGGGACAACCCCACGGTGAGCGCCGCCCCGATGGCGCCGATCAGGCTCAGGCTGGCACTGCCCAGCGCCAGGGACAATGCCAGCACCAGGTAGCTGCCCGCCGGCAGCGACAGCATGATGCCGAGCACCGGGGCCATCAGCGCCAGCGGCAGGCCGGTCAGCAGCCAGTGTACCGCCACCTTGGCCAGCGCCAGGGCCGGCAGCGGCTGGGGCGACAGCAGCAGCTGCTCGAGGGAGCCGTCCTCGTAGTCGCTGCGGAAGAGTCCGTCCAGCGACAGCAGCGCCGCCAGCAGCGCCGCCACCCAGAGCAGCCCCGGGGCGATGGTCGCCAGCAGTGCCGGGTCCGGCGAGATGCCGATCGGGAACAGGGTGATCACCAGGGCGAAGAACACCAGCGGGTTGAGCACCTCGCTGCGCCGACGCAGCAACAGCACCAGATCGCGCTTCAGGGTCGCCCGAATTGCGACCATGGCGCCTCCCTCGGGTTCCCCGGCCAGCGGCAGCGACCCGTTGTGCCGGGCGGGACCGGATTCAGCGTTCGACACCGGCCCCTCCTTCGCCCAGGCATACGCTGCGCAGTCCCGCCGAGGCGCGCAGCGCATGATGGGTGGTCACCAGCACGCAGCCGCCGCGCCGGGTGTGGGCCTCGAGCCTCGCCTCCAGGGCGGCCACACCGTCCCGGTCGATGGCGGTGAAGGGCTCGTCCAGCACCCACAGCGGCCGCGGCATCAGCTCGAGGCGCGCCAGGGCCACGCGGCGCTGCTGCCCGGCGGACAGCTGGCCCGTCGGCAGGTCCTCGAAGCCGGCCAGGCCCACCGCCTCGAGGGCCGCCAGGCGGTCGTCCTCGTCGCCGGGGGCCCCGGCCAGCGCCTGGTACCAGGCGAGGTTCTCCAGCGGCGTCAGCGCCGCCTTGACCCCCGACGCATGGCCGAGGTAGAGCAGGTTGGCCAGGAAGTCGCGGCGCACGCGGCGCATCGGCGCGCCCTTCCAGAACAGCTCGCCCCGATAGTCCGCCAGCTGGCCCGACAGGATCTTGAGCAGGGTGGTCTTGCCGCTGCCGTTGGGGCCCTCGACACGCACGATCTCGCCGGCGCAGAGCTCCAGGTCGAGGTCGTGAAACAACCAACGGTCATCCCGCTCACAGGCCAGCTTTCGGGCTTGCAGGCGCAGGCTCAAGGCACACTCCCGGCATGGGTAATTTGGCCCGGAACTCTACACGGAAAGGCCTGGTGTCGCCAGCCGGGGGTCGTGTCAGGCCGTCGCACTTGCCTGGCATCAAGCCTGCGTGACTTGCCAGATGGCGGGGCCCTGCTATGCTGGCCATGTACTGTATGTATCGACAGTCATTGCCGACAAGGGGACGCCGCGCCATGCCTAGCCTCACGCCACAGTACCTGTTCCGCCAGCCCAACCTGCCCCTGGCCGAGGGCTGGGCCCACCTCGACGCCGACGACCTGGTCGCGATCCCCCTGCTCGGGCGGGTCTCGGCCGGCATGCCCATCGAGGCCTGCCTGGACGCCGGCAGCATCGAGGTGCCGACCCGCATGGTCCGGCGCAACACCTATGCGCTCAAGGTATGCGGCAACTCCATGATCGATTGCAACATCTTCGACGGGGATGTGATCATCATCGAACGTCGCGAGAGCGCCGAGAACGGCGAGACCGCCGTGGTGATGATCAACGACCAGGAGGTCACCCTGAAGAAGCTCTATATCGAGAAGTCCGGCGTGCGCCTGCAGCCGGCCAACGAGGCCATGCCCCCCATCTACCTGAAGAACAGCGACATCCAGGTGCTGGGCCTGGTGATGGGCGTGGTCCGCCAGCCGGACCTGGCGGCCTGATGCGCTACGCCGTTCCCGACCTCGGCCCCGGCGAGAGGCACGAGACCGTCCTGGAAGTGGAGAAGAGCCGTTTCCTCGCCTGGATCTGCCATGCCCCCGACGTCGCGGCCTTCGAGGCCCTGCTGGCGGCGGCGCGGCAGGCCCACCCCAATGCCAGCCACCATTGCAGCGCCTTCATCGCCGGCCCGCCCGGCGAGCAGCAGGCCATCGGCTTCTCCGACGACGGCGAGCCCGGCGGCACCGCCGGGCGGCCGATGTACCAGGTGCTGGAAGGCACCGGCCTCGGCCAGGTGGGCTGCGTGGTGATCCGCTATTTCGGCGGCACCAAGCTCGGCACCGGCGGCCTGGCCCGGGCCTATGGCCAGGCGGTGAGCGACGCCCTGGTCTCGCTGCCCTGCCGCGAGGTCACCGAGCGCGACGCCCTGCACCTGAAGGTCGAGTTCGCCGGCGAGGCCCAGGCACGGGCCTGGTGCGCCGAGCACGACATCCCGGTGGACGGGGCCGACTACCAGGCCGACGGCGTGGTGCTCACCCTGGGCTGGCCCCGGGACACCGCCCGGGACCTGGCCACCCTGACGGCCCGCCTCAAGGGCCGCCTCGAGCTACTCGACCCCAATGCGGCCTGACCCGGTCGCCGGGCCTGGCGCCGCAGCCTCGCGGCCAGCGGCCGAAACGCCCAGGCCGGCCAGGCCGCCAGCCGCGGCGCCCTGTCATGCAAGGCCCGTGCGATATCGATCATGCCGGTCCCTCCCCCCAGGGGCGCCGAGGCGTTGATGGGCCAGACCAGAACCGGCAGGTGACAGGAAGATGGCGGCCACAACGCGAAACGGCGCCCCGAGGGGCGCCGTTTCGCGGACGGACGTGGCGGCGCCCTCAGCCGAGGTACTTGATCATCACGCCGGCGGCCACCGCCGAGCCGATCACGCCGGCCACGTTGGGCCCCATGGCGTGCATCAGCAGGAAGTTGTGGGGATTGGACTCCAGCCCCACCTTGTTCGACACCCGCGCCGCCATGGGCACCGCCGAGACGCCGGCGGAGCCGATCAGCGGGTTGATCGGCATCTTGCTGACGCTGTTGAGCAGCTTGGCCATCAGCACACCGCAGGCGGTGCCGATGGCGAAGGCCACCATGCCGAGCCCGAGGATGCCCAGGGTCTCCACCGCCAGGAAGCGGTCGGCCATCAGCTTGGAGCCCACCGACAGCCCCAGGAAGATGGTCACGATGTTGATCAGGGCGTTCTGGGCGGTGTCGGACAGCCGCTCGACCACCCCGCACTCGCGCATCAGGTTGCCGAAGCAGAACATCCCCAGCAGCGGCGCGGCATCCGGCAGGAAGAGCACCACCAGGATCAGCAGGCTGAGCGGGAAGACGATCTTCTCCAGCTTGGACACCGGCCGCAGCTGGGTCATGGCGATCTCGCGCTCGTGCCTGGTGGTCAGGGCGCGCATGATCGGCGGCTGGATCAGCGGCACCAGCGCCATGTAGGAGTAGGACGCCACGGCGATGGCCCCCAGCAGCTCCGGGGCCAGGATGCTCGAGACATAGATCGAGGTCGGCCCGTCGGCGCCGCCGATGATGCCGATGGCGGCGGCCTGGTTGAGCGTGAAGTCCATCCAGCCCATCGCCGACATGCCCACCGCCCCGAGCAGGGTGGCGAAGATGCCGAACTGGGCGGCCGCGCCGAGGAACAGCGTGCGCGGGTTGGCGAGCAGCGGACCGAAGTCGGTCATCGCGCCCACACCCATGAAGATCACCAGCGGCGCCACGCCGGAGGCGATCGCCACGCTGTAGAACTGGTAGAGCATGCCGGGGGCATGGCCGGCCCCCTTGGCCACGTCGTTGGCGGCGCGGATCAGCTCGGGGGGGGTGTCGCCGTGCAGCACCTCGGTGAGGGTGTGGCGCCAGGCCTCGACGCCGGCGACCGGGTCCAGGCTCAGCTGCAGCGCCGCCGCCATGCGCTCGAGCAGCTCGGGCCCGGCCAGGTGGGCCGCCTGCTCGGCGGCCGACAGCGCCAGCCCCGCCTCGGGAATGTTGGCCAGGATGCCGCCGAAGCCGATCGGCACCAGCAGCAGCGGCTCGAACTTCTTGGCCATGGCCAGCCACAGCAGCAGCAGGCCGACGGCCAGCATCACCGCCTGGCCGAGACTCAGGTTGTAGAGCCCCGAGCCGGTCCAGAGCGTCAGTATCTTCTCGGTCATGGAACCTTCCTCAGAGCACGACGAGGGCGTCGCCGACGGCCACGCTGTCGCCTTCGCTGACCTTGACCGCCGAGACGGTCCCCGCCGAGGCGGCACGCACCTCGGTCTCCATCTTCATGGCCTCGAGGATGATCACCACGTCGCCCTCGGCGACCGGGTCGCCGACGCTGACGTTGACCTTGAAGATGTTGCCGGCGAGCGGCGCGGCGATGGTCTCGCCCGAGGAGGCGGCCGGAGCCGCCGGAGCCGCCGGGGCGGCGCCCTGCTCCTGGACCTGACCGATCTCGCCGCCCTCGGCGACCTCGACCACGTACGCCTTGCCGTTGACCTTGATGGTGTAGGTCTCGGGGTCGGCCGGAGCGCCACCCTGGGTCGCCGGCGCCCGGGCACCCGGCTGGGTACCGGCTTGCAGCGCCTGGGGGGCCGGCTCGAAGGCGTCGGGGTTGTCGCGGTTCTTGAGGAACTTCAGGCCGATCTGCGGGAACAACGCATAGGTGAGCACGTCGTCGATCTCGCGCTCGCCCTCGGCCAGGCGAATGCCCTCGGCCTTGGCCTTGTCCTTGAGCTCGGCGGTCAGCCTGTCCATCTCCGGCGCCAGGTTGTCGGCGGGGCGGCAGGTGATCGGCTCGCCGCCCTCCAGCACCCGTGCCTGCAGCTCCTTGTTGAGCTCGGCCGGGGCGGCACCGTACTCGCCCTTGAGCAGCGCCTGGACTTCCTTGGAGATGGACTTGTAGCGTTCGCCCATCATCACGTTCATCACCGCCTGGGTACCGACGATCTGCGAGGTCGGGGTGACCAGCGGGATGTAGCCCAGGTCCTCGCGGACCCGGGGGATCTCCTTGAGCACCTCGTCGAGACGGTCGCCGGCGCCCTGTTCCTTGAGCTGGTTCTCCATGTTGGTGAGCATGCCGCCCGGCACCTGGGCCACCAGGATGCGGCCGTCGATGCCCTTGAGCGAGCCCTCGAAGGCGGCATACTTCTTGCGCACCTCGCGGAAGTAGGCGGCGATGTCCTCGAGGGCCTCCAGGTCGAGGCCGGTATCGCGCTCGGTGCCCTTGAGCATGGCCACCAGCGACTCGGTGGGGCTGTGGCCGTAGGTCATGGACATCGAGGAGATGGCGGTGTCGACGTTGTCGATGCCCGCTTCCACGGCCTTGAGGGCGGTGGCGCTGGACAGCCCGGTGGTGGCATGGCACTGCATGTGGATGGGGATATCCAGCGTCTGCTTCAGCCGCGACACCAGCTCGAAGGCATCGTAGGGGGTGAGCAGCCCGGCCATGTCCTTGATGGCCAGGGAATCGGCGCCCATGGCGGCGATGGACTTGGCCAGCTCGACCCAGCTGTCCATGGTGTGCACGGGGCTCAGGGTGTAGGAAATGGTACCCTGGGCGTGCCCCTCATTGGCGCGCACCGCCTGGATGGCCCGCTCCAGGTTGCGCGGGTCGTTCATGGCGTCGAAGACGCGGAAGACATCGACCCCGTTGGTCCTGGCGCGCTCGACGAAGCGGTCGACCACGTCGTCGGCGTAGTGGCGATAGCCGAGCAGGTTCTGGCCACGCAGCAGCATCTGCTGGCGGGTGTTGGGCATGGCCGCCTTCAACGCCCGTATCCGCTCCCACGGGTCCTCGCCGAGGTAGCGGATACAGGCGTCGAAGGTGGCGCCCCCCCAGGACTCCAGCGACCAGAAGCCGATCTTGTCGAGCTTCTCGGCGATGGGCAGCATGTCGTCCAGGCGCATGCGGGTGGCGAACAGCGACTGGTGGGCGTCGCGGAGGACCACGTCGGTGATGCCGAGTGGGCGGGCGTTCTCACTCATGAGACGTTCCTTATCGTTATAAAGGATGGAAAGGGACAGGGGGAAAGCGGCCTGGCCTCAGCGGCGCTGGCGATAACGGTGCACCGCGGCACTGATCACGGCCATGAGGTCATCGTCGCCGGCCGGCGCGGCGCGCCCGGGCCGGGACGGGGCAGCCGGGGCCGGCTCGGGGAAGAAGCGGCCGATGACCTTGGACATCAGGGTCGTGACGATCACTAGCACGGTAAGAAAAACAAACACGAAGCCCATGCCGAGCCCCATCAGGGCGAAGCCCTCGTTCAATAGTTGCATGTCCTGCATGCGGAAATCTCCTCGCCAATGCAGTCACCTTGCGCGAAAAACACGAGATCAGGATGACTTGCGCGTGAATTCTGATCGCCTAACCTGCCAGACTCCCGACGGATTGCAATGACGCCATGGTGGAAGTCAACGTTGTTAATTTACTACATGAGGGTCATATCGGCCTAGCCCCCATGGAAGGGGTGATCGATGCGGTGACCCGTGACCTGTTGACGCGCGCCGCCGGCTTCGACTGGACGGTGACCGAGTTCGTGCGGGTGGTGGACACGCGCCTGCCGCCCCGCGTCTTCCTTCGCCACTGCCCGGAACTGGCCGGCGACGCGCCTCCCGTGACTCCCAGCGGCGTGCCCGTCCACCTGCAGCTGCTGGGCTCGGCCCCCGACGCCCTGGCGGCCAACGCCCGGCAGGCCCTGCGCCTGGGCGCCACGAGCCTGGATCTGAATTTCGGCTGTCCCGCCAAGCTGGTCAACCGCCACGACGGCGGCGCCTCCATGCTGCGCGACCCGCAGCGACTGCACGCCGCCGTGGGCGCCGTGCACACCGCCGTGGGCGACACCATCCCGGTGACCGCCAAGATCCGCCTGGGCTTCGCCGACCGCCGGCTGGCACTGGCCTGCGCCCGGGCCGCCGAGGACGGCGGCGCCCGACGCCTGGTGGTGCACGGCCGCACCCGCAACGAGGGCTACCGTCCGCCGGCCCACTGGGAATGGATCGGCCGCATCCGCCAGCACCTGACCATCCCGGTGGTCGCCAATGGCGACATCTGGACCCTGGAAGACTACTGGAAGGCCCGCACCCTGTCCGGCTGCCGCGATGTCATGCTCGGCCGCGGCGCCCTGGCCGACCCCGGGCTGGCCCGGCGCATCCGCCACTGGCAGGCCACCGGCGAGCGCCTGCCGGCGACTCCCTGGGCCGAGAAGGCCCGGGTGCTGGTCGACTATGCTGCGGTGCAGCGTAGCACACTCCCGGACAGGATCGTGGTCTCCCTCCTTAAACAATGGTTGAACCTGATGCGCGGCCGGGATGCCGAGGCCGCCCGACGCTTCCAGGCGCTGCGCCGACGCACCGAGCTCGAGGCCTTCCTGGACGGCCTCGGGGCACCCCGGGGCGAGCGACTGGCCGCACCGGCCTGAGCCGGGGACGGCATCATGCCACCAATCCAGGAAAGGGACGCAAAAAAGGGGCGCTCGTCGCAAAGCAACGGCGCCCCAAACGATCGCGGAGCCGGGGCCCTTCTCTGGGCACGGCCGGTCCGGCTAGCGAGAAACCACTGACTGGAAAGCAGAAGACCCGCCCTCGCGAGGAGGGCGGGTCGGAATCTGGCGCGCCCGGGAGGATTCGAACCTCCGACCACCTGATTCGTAGTCAGGTACTCTATCCAGCTGAGCTACGGGCGCTTTCGGCGACAAGCTGTCTCGTCGCGAGTGATGATCGAGTCGCGGAACTCGGGTCATCGCGGATAAAGATGGCGCGCCCGGGAGGATTCGAACCTCCGACCACCTGATTCGTAGTCAGGTACTCTATCCAGCTGAGCTACGGGCGCTGATCCTTACCGTGTCGAGACGTTCATGACGAACGTGGCGGAGAGGGAGGGATTCGAACCCTCGATGAGGCTATAAACCCCATACTCCCTTAGCAGGGGAGCGCCTTCAGCCACTCGGCCACCTCTCCCTCATCGACAGGTGCGTATCCTACCGATTTGAAAGGCCATTGTCCAGCGCCTCGGGGATTTTTCTGCGCACCTCCCCGCGACCCCGTCCCTCAGGCCCCACCTGCCCCGTCATCGGCATCCCCATCCGTCTTCTCGCGCTGAATGCGTTGATAGATCTCTTCACGATGGACGGCGACGTCCTTGGGGGCGTTGACGCCGATGCGGACCTGGTTGCCCTTGACGCCAAGCACGGTGACGGTGATGTCGTCACCGATCATCAGGGTTTCGCCGACACGGCGAGTCAGGATGAGCATGACTGATCTCCTTCTCAGACTACTGACTTCGGGATGCTCGTCTTCGACAGGCGACGACGTCGCGATGAGGGCCGCGGCGTCGTCCCTGGCCACTGGCGTCGACCATGACAACCAATGGGCTCGTTGAAAGGAAGCCCTGTCACGGCGAAGCCCCGGACTTCCCTACAAGCGTAGAACCTGAAGACGAACTTCGACGCCTTATTCGCTTTCGATATCGTCCTTGTCGAGACCGAAGGCCTGGTGCAGGGCACGCACCGCCAGCTCCATGTGCTTCTCGTCGACCACGACCGAGATCTTGATCTCGGAGGTGGAGACCATGCGGATGTTGATGTTCTCCTCGGCCAGCACCCGGAACATCTTGGAGGCCACGCCGGCGTGGGAGCGCATGCCCACCCCCACCAGGGAGACCTTGGCGATCTTGTCGTCGCCCTTGACCTCGCCCTCGCCCAGTTCGGGCAGCACCTGCTCCTCGAGGATCCTGAGAGTCTGCTTGTAGTCGCCCTTGGCGACGGTGAAGGTGAAGTCGGTGTAGTCGCCGGCCGGGGCCACGTTCTGCACGATCATGTCGACTTCGATGTTGGCATCGGCGATCGGCCCCAGGATGCGGGAGGCGACGCCGGGCACATCCGGAGTATTGAGCAGGGTCAGCTTGGCCTCGTTGGCGGTGAAGGCGATACCGGAGATCAGCGGTTCTTCCATGGAGTCCTCGTCTTGGTCGGTGTCTGCGACGATCAGGGTGCCGGGGCCGTCCTCGAAGCTGGACAGCACGCGCAGCGGAACGTTGTACTTGCCGGCGAACTCGACGGCGCGAATCTGCAGGACCTTGGAGCCGAGGCTGGCCAGCTCCAGCATCTCCTCCACGGTGATGGAGTCCAGGCGCTGGGCCCGGGAGCAGACGCGCGGGTCGGTGGTGTAGACGCCGTCGACGTCGGTGTAGATCTGGCACTCGTCGGCGCCCAGTGCCGCGGCCAGGGCCACCCCGGTGGTGTCGGAGCCGCCGCGGCCGAGGGTGGTGATGTTGCCCTCCTCGTCGACGCCCTGGAAGCCGGCGACCACGGCCACCTGGCCCTCGTCCAGGTCCTGGCGCATGTCCTCGGTCTCGATGCGCTGGATGCGCGCCTTGGTGTGGGCGCTGTCGGTCATGATGCCGACCTGGGAGCCGGTGTAGGAGGTGGCCGGCACGCCCAGCTTGTGCAGGGCCATGGTCAGCAGCGAGATGGTGACCTGTTCACCGGTCGAGACCAGCATGTCCATCTCGCGCGGGGTCGGGTCGTCGTTGATATCGTTGGCCAGGCCGATCAGGCGGTTGGTCTCGCCGCTCATGGCCGAGACCACGACCACGACCTGATGGCCGGCGTCACGGAAGCCCTTGACCTTCTCGGCCACGGCCTTGATGCGCTCCACGGAGCCCACCGAGGTGCCGCCGAACTTCTGTACGTATAGTGCCATGTGTCGTTATCCCTCGTTTCGAGTTAGCGTTCGAATGAGTGAAGGGTGATGGAGGCCGCAAAGACCAGGGGCCGGAGGCATCGCTGCCTCCGGCCCCCGAAAGGACTAGAGCCGGTCCTCGACCCACACCGGGACGCTCTCCAGCGCCGCCGGCAGGGACGCGACATCACTGCCGCCGGCCTGTGCCATGTCGGGACGCCCTCCGCCCTTGCCACCGACCTGGGAGGCCACGTGGTTGACCAGCTCGCCGGCCTTGACGCGGGCGGTCAGGTCGTCGGTGACGCCGGCGATCAGACTCACCTTGCCGGCGCTCTCGTCGGCCACGCCCAGCACCACGATGCCGGACCCCAGCTTGTTCTTGAGCTGGTCGAGCATGCCGCGCAGCTCCTTGCCGGACACGCCCTCCAGGCGCTTGGCCAGCACCTTGACGCCCTTGACCTCGCGGGCCTCGCCGAGCATGTCGTTGCCGGCGGCGCTGGCCAGCTTGCCCTTGAGGCGCTCGAGCTCCTTTTCCAGGCCGCGGTTGCGCTCGACCAGCGCGTCGACCCGCTCCTCGAGCTGCTCGGGCTTGGCCTTGAGGCGTTCGGCGATGCGGCCCACCCGAGCCTCCTGCTCGCGAAAATAGGCCAGCGCGCCCTCGCCGGTAATCGCCTCGATGCGACGCACGCCACTGGCGATACCGGCCTCGCTGACGATATGGAAGCAGCCGATATCGCCGCTGCGCGCCACGTGAGTGCCGCCGCACAGCTCCACGGAGAAGCCATCGGCGCCGATGCTCAGCACCCGCACGTCCTCGGCGTACTTGGCCTCGAACAACGCCGCCGCGCCCCTCGCCTTGGCCTCATCGAGGGTCATGTGCTCGATGCGGGTGTCGGCGTTGGCCAGCACCTGCTCGTTGACCAGGCGCTCCACCTCGGCCAGCTGCTCGGCGGTCATCGGCTCGAAGTGGCTGAAGTCGAAGCGCAGCCGCTCCGGCGTCACCAGCGAGCCCTTCTGCTGGACGTGATCGCCCAGCACCATGCGCAGCGCCTGGTGCAGCAGGTGGGTGGCGGAGTGGTTGCGCACGGTGGCCGCGCGCAGGCTGGCATCGACCCGGGGCGTCACCTGGGCGCCGACCGCCAGCTCGCCCTCGAGCAGCACGCCGTGGTGCAGGTGGTGGCCGGCCTGCTTCTGGGTGTCGGTGACCAGGAAACGGCCGCCCTCGAGCGTAAGGTAGCCGGTGTCGCCCACCTGGCCGCCGGACTCGCCGTAGAAGGGGGTGCGGTCCAGCACCACCACGCCGCGCTGCTCCGGCACCAGCTTGGCCAGGCCATTGCCCTCGCGGTCGACCAGGGCGGTGACGGTGGCGCGGTCCTCCAGCCGGTCATAGCCGGTGAAGGCGGTCTCGCCCTCGAGATCCAGGGCCGCCCCGTAGTCGGCGTCGAACTGACTGGCCGCCCGGGCGCGCTCGCGCTGGGCCTCCAGTTCGCGCTCGAAGCCGGCCTCGTCGAGGCTGACGCCGCGCTCGCGGCAGACGTCGGCGGTCAGGTCGTAGGGGAAACCGTAGGTGTCATAGAGCTTGAACACCGTCTCGCCGGCCAGCACCTCGCCCTGGAGCTCGCCCAGGGCCTCCTCGAGCAGGCCCATGCCGTGTTCCAGGGTGCGGGCGAACTGCTCCTCCTCCTTGAGCAGCACACGCTCGATCTGGTGCCGGGCCTCGCGCAGCTCGGGATAGGCATCGCCCATCACGGCATCCAGCGCCCCGACCAGCGTGTGGAAGAAGTTGCCCTTGGCGCCCAGCTTGTGACCATGGCGGACGGCCCGGCGGATGATCCGGCGCAGCACGTAGCCGCGCCCCTCGTTGGAGGGCAGCACGCCATCGGCGACCAGGAAGGCGCAGGAACGGATATGGTCGGCGATCACCCGCAGCGAGGGCGTGGTGGTATCCGCGTGACCGGTGGCCCGGGCCGCGGCCTCGAGCAGGTACTGGAAGAGGTCGATCTCGTAGTTGGAGTGGACGCCCTGCATCACCGCGGCGATCCGCTCGAGGCCCATGCCGGTGTCGATGGACGGTTTGGGCAACGGATGCATCTCGCCGCCGGCGTCCCGATCGAACTGCATGAAGACCAGGTTCCAGATCTCGATGTAGCGGTCGCCGTCCTCCTCTGGGCTGCCGGGAGGCCCGCCCCACACCTCGGGGCCGTGATCGAAGAAGATCTCGGAACTCGGCCCGCAGGGACCGGTGTCGCCCATCTGCCAGAAGTTGTCCTCGTCGAGCCTGGAGAAGCGCTCGGGGTCGACGCCGATCTCGTCCTTCCAGATGCGCTCGGCCTCGTCGTCGCTGACGTGGACGGTGACCCACAGCTTCTCCCTGGGCAGTCCCAGCACCTCGGTGAGGAAGGTCCAGGCGAAGCGGATGGCATCCCGCTTGAAGTAGTCGCCGAAGCTGAAGTTGCCCAGCATCTCGAAGAAGGTGTGGTGGCGCGCGGTATAGCCGACGTTGTCCAGGTCGTTGTGCTTGCCGCCGGCACGCACGCAGCGCTGCGCCGAGGTGGCGCGGACATAGGGCCGCGGGTCGCGCCCGAGGAAGACATCCTTGAACGGCACCATGCCGGCATTGGTGAACAGCAGCGTCGGGTCGTTGCCCGGCACCAGGGAGCTGGACGGCACGATGGTGTGCCCCTGCTCCTCGAAGTACTTCAGAAAGGCCTGTCTGATGTCTGCGCTTTTCATGGGGTATCCGTGGCGATAAGCATGGTGGCCGGGCGGGCAGTGCAGCCGTCATCGAGCTGCCACCCGGGGCACTAGGAAGCACTGTATAAATTGGCGAGCGCGCTCAAGCACAAGGCGCACGGAGCACAGCAACCGGAGCCTAAGCGGTATAGGCTGAGATTGCGACCGGGCTGGCGCTCCAGCACCGCGTAACGCAGTGATTGAGCCGCGCAGACATTTAGACAGTGTTTCCTCCGCAAAGGGAGCCATTATAGCGCAGCCGTCAAGCGACTAAAGGGCGGAAGGCCGTCGGGAGGGGTCAGGCGTCGTCCCAGGCGTGCGCGAGGGCGTGCCTGAGCTGGTCGAAGTCGAAGCCGCGACCGGCCAGGAAGCGCTCGCGGCGGGCGCGCTCCCGCGGCCCCTCGCCGGGGCCGGGAAAGCGCCGCGCCAGGACCTCGGCGGCCAGCGCGAACCAGTCGACCTCGTCGTCGGCCTCGCGGAAGGCCGCCCGGGTGGTGTCGTCGTCGATGCCCCGCCGCCCGAGTTCGGCGCGAATCTTCACCGGGCCCTGGCCGCGGGCCACCCGGGACCGCAGGAAGCTCTCGGCGAAGCGCGCATCACTCTGCAGCCCCTGCTCGACCAGGGCATCGAGACAGGCCTCGACCTCGCCGGCCGCGTGGCCCCGGGCGGCGAGCCGCTCGCGCAGCTCGTCCCGGGCATACTCGCGCCGGGCCAGCAGGCGGATGGCGTCTTCCCGGGGCGTGGCGTCGGCGGCGAGTCGCTCGCGCATGGCCTAGAGCAGATCGTCGTTGCGTTCGCCCGCGTCGGCGGTGGCCTCGGCCGCCTCCTCCTTGGGCTCGGGGGTGGCCAGCAACTGGGCGCGGATCTGGCTCTCGATCTCCTCCATCACCGCCGGGTTGTCCTCGAGGAACTGGGCGGCGTTGGCCTTGCCCTGGCCGATCTTGTTGCCCTGGTAGCTGTACCAGGCGCCGGCCTTGTCGACCAGGCCGCACTGCACGCCGAGGTCGACTACCTCGCCGGCGTGGTAGATGCCCTTGCCATAGAGGATCTGGAACTCGGCCTGGCGGAACGGCGGTGCCACCTTGTTCTTGACGACCTTGACCCGGGTCTCGTTGCCGGTGACCTCGTCGCCCTGCTTCACCGAGCCGGTACGGCGGATGTCGAGGCGCACGCTGGAATAGAACTTCAGGGCGTTGCCGCCGGTGGTGGTCTCGGGACTGCCGAACATCACGCCGATCTTCATGCGGATCTGGTTGATGAACACCACCATGCAGTTGGCGCTCTTCATGTGGCCGGTGATCTTGCGCAGCGCCTGGGACATCAGCCGCGCCTGCAGGCCGACGTGGGAATCGCCCATCTCGCCCTCGATCTCGGCCCGCGGAGTCAGCGCCGCCACCGAGTCGATGATGATCACGTCGACCCCGCCGGAGCGCACCAGCATGTCGCAGATCTCGAGGGCCTGCTCGCCGGTATCCGGCTGGGAGACCAGCAGGTCGTCGAGGTTGACGCCGAGCTTCTCGGCATAGCTCGGATCCAGGGCGTGCTCGGCGTCGATGAAGGCGCAGGTCTTGCCCTGCCTCTGGGCCTCGGCGATCACCGACAGGGTCAGGGTGGTCTTGCCCGAGGACTCGGGGCCGAAGATCTCCACCACCCGGCCGTAGGGCAAGCCGCCGATGCCCAGCGCGATATCCAGCCCCAGCGAGCCGGTGGATACCGACGGCATCACCACGCGCGGGGCATCCCCCAGGCGCATCACGGTGCCCTTGCCGAACTGCCGGTCGATCTGGGAAAGCGCGGCGTCGAGCGCCTTGGAACGATTGTCGTCCTGAGCCATGAAGGATCTCCTAAGCGGTCGCCGTCGAGGACGGCATGACGAAAGCGGTAATGGCGGCGACGGGCTCGCGGCCCCTGTCGAAAGCACTGTATGACTGCACAGTAGTATGACGAAAAAAGCGGCGCTCGGCCAGCCTCATCTGGTGTCGCCGGGCGCATCGGCGCGGTCGTCCGCCAGGGCCAGGATCAGCCCGGCCAGGGCGGCCTCGACGGCCTGCTCGCGCACGGCCTGCCGATCGCCAGGGAAGTGGCGGCGCTCGGCGAGGACACCGTCGGCGCCTCCCCAGGCCAGCCAGACCGTGCCCACCGGCTTGTCGGGGCCGCCGCCGCCGGGGCCGGCCACGCCACTGACGGCCACGGCCAGGTCGGCACCGCTCTCCCGGCAGGCGCCGGCCACCATGGCCTCGACCACCTCGCGACTGACCGCACCATGCGCCTCGATCAGCGTCTCGGGCACCCCCAGCAGGCGGGTCTTGGCGCCGTTGGCGTAGGTCACGTAACCGGTCTCGAAGTAGTCGGAACTGCCGGCCACCTCGGTGATGGCGCTGGCCACCCCGCCGCCGGTGCAGGACTCGGCGGCGCTGACGGTCACGCCCCGGCTGCGGCACAGCTCGCCGAGGCGTTCGGAGAGTCGGCGCGACTCGGGCGATACGGGCATCTGACTCCCTCCTTGGTATGATCTCAGGGCCATCACAGGTAACCGTGCTGCTCGGGGCTACTCCGTCGACAGGTCTACGAGGGGGCGCTGTGAACCCATCCCTGGGCGCTACCGACGCCCTGCGGCGCTCTCGCATCCTGCTCCGCTTGCAGGACCGGTGCTGGCCATCCATGGCCAGCCCGTTCGGCGGGGTCCGCCTCACCCATGGCGCAGGACCCCCTCTTCGACCTGTCCCCGGCGCCCCTCGCCCTGGCTGCAATGGCGCTGAACGAGGTCTCGACGGCCCTGACGTCGACCGCCCTTGGGCGTAGAATACTGGCTTTGCCCGAGACATGCATGACGTGTCGACGCCGGTCTCCCCCCATAGATCGCCACCCTCACCACAGGACGTCCAAGGAATCCCATGTCACAGGTCAGCGCCCAGCACACGCCGATGATGGCACAGTACCTGAAGATCAAGCGCGAGCATCCGGAAGTGCTGCTCTTCTACCGCATGGGCGACTTCTACGAGCTGTTCTTCGAGGATGCCAAGCGCGCCGCCGCCCTGCTCGACATCACCCTGACCCAGCGCGGCCAGTCGGCGGGCAAGCCGATCCCCATGGCCGGCGTGCCCTACCACAGTGCCGAGGGCTATCTCGCCCGACTGGTCCAGGCCGGCGAGTCGGTGGCCATCTGCGAGCAGATGGGCGACCCGGCGACCAGCAAGGGCCCGGTAGAGCGCAAGGTGGTGCGCATCGTCACCCCCGGCACCCTCTACGACGAGGCCCTGCTGGACGCGCGCCGCGACAACCTGGTGGTGGCGGTCCACCCCGCCGGCGAACGCTGGGGCCTGGCCTGGCTGGAGCTGTCCAGCGGGCGCTTCAGCGTGCTGGAGGTCGAGGGCGAGGCCGAGATGCTCGCCGAGCTGACCCGCCTGGATCCGGCCGAGCTGCTGCTCTCCGAGAGCCTCGCCCTGCCCCCCGCCCTCGAGGAACGCCGCGGCCTGCGCCGCCAGAGCGACTGGCTGTTCGATCTCGAGTCCGCCACCCGCACCCTGTGCGACCAGTTCGCGGTCCAGGACCTGCGCGGTTTCGGCTGCGCCCACCTGGAGGCGGCCCTCACCGCCGCCGGGGTGCTGATCGACTACGCCCGGGACACCCAGCGCTCGCGCCTGCCCCATGTCACTGCCATCGGCGTGGAGAGCCGGGACGACGCCGTGGTGATCGATGCCGCCAGCCGGCGCAACCTGGAGATCGACCTCAACCTCGGCGGCGGCACGGACAACACCCTGGCCAGCGTGCTCGACACCACCGCCACCGCCATGGGCTCGCGGCTGCTCAAGCGCTGGCTCAACCGCCCGCTGCGCGACCGCGCCCAGGTGGGCGGCCGCCAGGCGGCGGTGGCCGCCCTGCTCGACCGCGACGGCTTCGAGCCGCTGCGCGACTCGCTCAAGGCCATCGGCGACGTGGAGCGCATCCTCGCCCGGGTCGCCCTCTACAGCGCCCGTCCCCGGGACCTGGCGCGACTGCGCGATGCCCTGGCCGCCCTGCCCGACCTCCAGGGCGCGCTGGCCGACTACGCCGACGGCACCGCCCTGGACGAGCTGAAGCGCCATATCCGCCCCTACCCGGCGCTCGCCGACACCCTGGCCCGGGCATTGGTGGAGAATCCGCCGGTGGTGATCCGCGACGGCGGGGTGATCGCCGAGGGCTTCGACGCCGAGCTCGACGAGCACCGTGGGCTCGCCGAGCACGCCGGTGACTACCTGGTGCAACTGGAGACCCGGGAGCGCGAGCGGACCGGCCTGCCCGGGCTCAAGGTGGGCTACAACCGGGTCCATGGCTACTATATCGAGATCCCTCGCGCCCAGGCCCGCGACGCCCCGGTGGACTACATCCGCCGCCAGACCCTCAAGAACGCCGAGCGCTTCATCATCCCCGAGCTCAAGGAGTTCGAGGACAAGGCGCTGTCGGCCAAGTCCCGGGCGCTGGCCCGGGAGAAGCTGCTCTACGAGAGCCTGCTGGACGAGCTCAACGCCGAGCTCGGCGCCCTGCAGGCCAGCGCCCGCGCCCTGGCCGCCCTGGACGTACTGGCCGCGTTCGCCGAGCGCTCCCGGGCCCTGGACCTGGTGCGCCCGACGCTGCCCGAGGCCCCCGGCCTGGCCATCCGCGGCGGCCGCCACCCGGTGGTCGAGCGGGTCAGCGACGCGCCCTTCGTGCCCAACGACCTGCACATGGACGACGAGCGCCGCATGCTGGTGATCACCGGCCCCAACATGGGCGGCAAGTCGACCTACATGCGCCAGGCGGCGCTGATTACCCTGCTCGCCCATACCGGCAGCTTCGTGCCCGCCGACGAGGCGGTGATCGGCCCGGTGGATCGCATCTTCACCCGCATCGGCTCCTCGGACGACCTGGCGGGCGGGCGCTCCACCTTCATGGTGGAGATGACCGAGACCGCCAACATCCTGCACAACGCCACCGACCACAGCCTGGTGCTGATGGACGAGATCGGCCGGGGTACCTCGACCTTCGACGGCCTGTCCCTGGCCTGGGCCAGCGCCGAGCACCTGACCCGCAGCCGCGCCTTCACGCTGTTCGCCACCCACTACTTCGAGATGACGGCCCTGGCGGATCAGGTGCCGGGGGTGGCCAACGTCCACCTGACGGCGGCGGAGCACCGCGACGGCATCGTCTTCATGCACCGGGTGGAGGACGGCCCGGCCAGTCAGAGCTATGGTCTTCAGGTCGCCCAGCTCGCCGGCGTGCCCCAGGGCGTGATCAGCCGGGCGCGGGAGAAACTCGCCACCCTGGAACAGCAGGAGGTCGATCAAGGTCAGCGCCTCGACGGCGCATCGCTGGACGGCGCCGCCCCGCCCCAGCAGGCCGACCTCTTCGCCAGCGCCCCGCATCCGGTGGTCGAGAGCCTCTCGGGGCTGCAACTGGACGAGGTCACCCCGCGCCAGGCGCTGGAGTGGCTGTACCGCTGGCAGGAAAGCCTGTGAGGGCTCGACGCCCGAACGGGGCGTGACCCGCTGCCCCTCATGCTCGGCGACCATCGCCGCCGGCTTGGCAGCCCACGGCTTGCGGGACATATGGCGGGGCGACTAGAATGGTTCGACCAAGTTCTACATATTATAAAAGCAAACGTTTTTATAACCTAAAACTCAACATTCAAGACCGATCGGCCGCGGCGCGCCCCGGCCCCGAGGAAGGGAGACTGACATGACATTCGTCGTCACCGAGAACTGCATCAAGTGCAAGTACACCGACTGTGTCGAGGTCTGCCCGGTGGACTGCTTCTACGAGGGTCCCAACTTTCTGGTGATTCACCCCGACGAGTGCATCGATTGCGCGCTGTGCGAGCCCGAGTGCCCGGCCGAGGCGATCTACTCCGAGGACGAGTTGCCCGAGGGGCAGGAACAGTTCATCGAGATCAATGCCGAGCTCTCGGAGGTCTGGCCGAACATTGCCGAGAAGAAGGACCCGCCGGCCGACGCCGAGGACTGGGACGGCAAGCCCGGCAAGCTGGAGCACCTGGAGCGCTGAGCCCACCCACCTCCCGGACACGACGACGCCGAATGTCTCTCGACATTCGGCGTCGTCGTTTTGCCCTGCACGTGGAGGAGAACACCAGGCAAAAAAGGGCGACCCTGCAGGCCGCCCGCTCCAAGCCATCCTTGAGCGGATCCTTCCGCTCGCTCTCCCTGAGTGACGTCCCTGCGCGGAGGCGGCATCCTGTCGCACCGCGCGCACTCTAGACTGCATCCCGTGGCATCCTGCCGGGAGAGACTCCGCTCTCCCTGATCCCGAGTTCATTGTGGCAGGGCCTGGCGACTTCTCAACCCTCCCCTCCGCCATCCACGACCCGGGGGCAGTCATGTCGACCACCCAGAAAACCTTTTGAAATCAGTCGGATAAAAAAAGACCGACGCCGAAGCGCCGGTCTTTCTCAGGCTAACTGTGGTCGATGTCGTCGTCATCTTGTGGGCGATTTCCTACAAATCACGCCGGCAAAGACAACAGTGTTCGTTTACTGACCCTTGATCGCGGCACGCCCCGGGTAGGCCACCCGGTCACCGAGGTCCTGCTCGATCACCAGCAGACGGTTGTACTTGGCGACGCGATCGGAACGGCACAGCGAGCCGGTCTTGATCTGGCCGGCGGCGGTGCCCACCGCCAGGTCGGCGATGGTGGTGTCCTCGGTCTCGCCGCTGCGGTGGGAGATCACCGCGGTGAAGCCGGCATCCTGGGCCATGCGGATCGCGTCGAGGGTCTCGGAGAGCGAACCGATCTGGTTGAACTTGATCAGGATGGAGTTGCCGATCTGCTCGTCGATGCCACGCTTGAGGATCCGGGTATTGGTGACGAAGAGGTCGTCGCCGACCAGCTGCACGCGGTCACCGAGCTTGTCGGTGAGGGCCTTCCAGCCGTCCCAGTCGGACTCGTCCATGCCGTCTTCGATGGAGACGATCGGGTACTGGTCGCACAGCTCGACCAGGTAGTCCGCGAAACCGGCGGCGTCGAAGCTCTTGCCTTCGCCGGAGAGCTGGTACTGGCCGTCCCTGTAGAACTCGGAGGAGGCACAGTCCAGCGCCAGGGTAATGTCGGAGCCGAGCGTATAGCCGGCGTCACTCACCGCCTGCTTGATCACCGCCAGGGCCTCGGCGTTGGAGGCCAGGTTGGGGGCGAAGCCGCCCTCGTCGCCCACCGAGGTGGACAGGCCGCGCGCGGACAGCACCTTCTTCAGGGCATGGAAGATCTCGGCGCCCATGCGCAGGCCTTCGCGGAAGCTGGGCGCCCCCACCGGCTGGATCATGAACTCCTGGATGTCGACGTTGTTGTCGGCATGCTCGCCGCCATTGAGGATGTTCATCATCGGTACCGGCATGCGGTACTGGCCCGGCTGGCCGTAGAGCTCGGCGATATGGGCGTAGAGCGGCACGCCCTTGGCGGCGGCGGCGGCCTTGGCGGCGGCCAAGGACACGGCGAGGATGGCGTTGGCACCCAGCGTGGCCTTGTTGTCGGTGCCGTCGAGCTCGAGCATGGCGTTGTCCAGGCCACGCTGGTCGCGGGCATCCATGCCGACCAGGCGCTCGCGGATGGTCCCGTTGACGGCCTCGACGGCCCTCAACACGCCCTTGCCCAGGTAGCGGGACTTGTCGCCATCGCGCAGCTCGAGGGCCTCGCGGGAACCGGTGGAGGCCCCGCTCGGGGCACAGGCGGAGCCGGTGGCACCGCTTTCCAGGCGCACGTCGGCCTGGACGGTGGGGTTACCGCGGGAGTCGAGCACCTCGAGGGCGCGGATATCGACGATCTTGGTCATGTTGTGTCGTCCTTAGCGAGTCAGCGTTGGGGGAAATCAGGCAATCTCGAGCGGGGCAAACCCCTTCACCAGGTCGTCCAGGGCCTTGAGCTGGGCCAGGAAGGGCTCGAGCTTGTCGAGCGGCAGCGCACAGGGGCCGTCGCACTTGGCGTTGTCCGGGTCCGGGTGCGCCTCCAGGAAGAGGCCGGCCAGCCCCACGGCGACCCCCGCCCGGGCCAGCTCGGCGACCTGGGCGCGACGCCCGTCGGCGCTGTCGGCCCGGCCACCGGGGCGCTGCAGGGCATGGGTGACATCGAACAGCAGCGGGTAGCCGGTCTGCTTCATGTCACCGAAGCCGAGCATGTCCACCACCAGGTTGTTGTAGCCGAAGCTGGTGCCGCGCTCGCAGAGGATCAGCCGGTCGTTGCCGGCCTCCTCGCACTTGCGCAGGATATGGCGCATCTCGTGGGGCGCCAGGAACTGCGGCTTCTTGATGTTGATCACCGCCCCGGTCGCGGCCATCGCCACCACCAGATCGGTCTGGCGGGCGAGGAAGGCCGGCAGCTGGATGACATCGGCCACCTCGGCGACGGGCCTGGCCTGCCAGGGCTCGTGGACATCGGTGATGATCGGTACGCCGAAGCGCGCCTTCACCTCGGCGAGGATCTCCAGGCCCTTCTCGAGGCCCGGTCCCCGGAAGGAGTGGATCGAGCTACGGTTGGCCTTGTCGAAGCTGGCCTTGAACACGTAGGGCATGCCCAGACGCCCGGTGACCTCGACATAGGCCTCGGCGACCTCGAGGGCCAGCTCGCGGGATTCCAGCACGTTCATCCCGGCGAACAGGGTCAGCGGCAGGGCATTGCCGACCGGCAGGCCGGCAACGTCGATATGGCGTTCGGGGGCGGTCATCGACCTTACTCCTGCGGGGCGGTCTGGGCACGGGTGCGCACCGCCTTGTGCTCCAGGGCCGCGTTGACGAAGCCGGTGAACAGCGGGTGGCCGTCACGGGGGGTCGAGGTGAACTCCGGGTGGAACTGGCAGGCCACGTACCAGGGGTGGTCGGCCAGTTCCACCATTTCCACCAGGGAGTTGTCGACGCTGCGTCCGGAGACCACCAGGCCGGCCTTCTCCAGGCCCTCGACGAACTGGTTGTTGACCTCGAAGCGGTGGCGGTGGCGCTCGACGATCTCGTCGTCGCCGTAGGCCTCGCGGGCCCTGGAGCCCGGCGCCAGGCGACAGACCTGGCCCCCCAGGCGCATGGTGCCGCCGAGGTCGGAGGCCTCGTCGCGCAACTCGATCTTGCCTTCCGGATTGATCCACTCGGTGATCAGGCCGACCACCGGGTGCTGGGTGTCGTGGGTGAACTCGGTGGAGTTGGCGTCGCTCCAGCCGGCCTTGTGGCGGGCGAACTCGATGACCGCCACCTGCATCCCCAGGCAGATGCCCAGGTAGGGGATCTTGTTCTCCCGGGCGAAGCGGGCCGTGGCGATCTTGCCCTCCACGCCGCGCTCGCCGAAGCCACCGGGTACCAGGATGGCGTCCTTGCCGGCCAGGCGTTCCGGGCCGTGGCGCTCGATGTCCTCGGAGTCGATATAGTCGATGTTGACCTTCACCCGGCTCTGGATGCCGGCGTGCACCAGCGCCTCGTTGAGCGACTTGTAGGCGTCGAGCAGCTCCATGTACTTGCCGACCATGGCGATGTTGATCGACTTGAGCGGGTTGAGCTTGGCATCGAGCACGCGAACCCACTCGGCCAGGTCGGCCTCCTCGGCTTCCAGGCGCAGCTTGTCGCAGACGATCTCGTCCAGGCCGTGCTCGTGGAGCATCAGCGGGATACGGTAGATGGTGTCGGCGTCCTGCAGCGGAATGACCGCTCGCTCCTCGACGTTGGTGAACAGCGCGATCTTGCGCCGCTCGGTTTCCTCCAGCTCCACCTCGCTGCGACAGATCAGGATGTCCGGCTGGATACCGATGGAGCGCAGCTCCTTGACGCTGTGCTGGGTCGGCTTGGTCTTGGTCTCGCCGGCGGTCTTGATATAGGGCACCAGGGTGAGGTGCATAAAGATGGCACGACTCGCGCCCAGCTCGCTGCGGATCTGGCGGATCGACTCGAGGAAGGGCAGCGACTCGATGTCGCCCACGGTGCCGCCGATCTCGACCAGGGCCACGTCAGCGCCCTTGCCGCCCTCGTAGACGCGTCGCTTGATCTCGTCGGTGATGTGCGGGATCACCTGCACGGTACCGCCCAGGTAGTCGCCGCGGCGCTCCTTGCGCAGCACGTGCTCGTAGACCCGGCCGGTGGTGAAGTTGTTGGCCTGGCTCATCTTCGTGCGAATGAAGCGCTCGTAGTGGCCGAGGTCCAGGTCGGTCTCGGCGCCATCCTCGGTGACGAACACCTCGCCGTGCTGGAAGGGGCTCATGGTGCCCGGATCCACGTTGATGTAGGGATCGAGCTTGAGCATGGTGACCTTGAGGCCGCGGGCCTCGAGAATCGCCGCCAGCGATGCCGACGCGATGCCCTTGCCGAGAGAGGACACAACGCCGCCGGTCACGAAGATATATCGTGTCATGGAGAACCTGTCGAAACGTGATCGGTAGGCCCGGCAGGAAGCCGCGCCAGGATGGGACGACAGCGTAGCAGAATACGACCAATGGCTCAATTTGGGCGCCCAGCGCCCAAGCGGAATAGTGCACCCCCACTGCGGACACCCGGTAAGCGGGCCGATGAGGCGAGCGGCGCCGGGGACAGGTCGTAGAGGGGGTCTTTTGCCATGGATGGCAAAAGTAGCGCCCAAGGAGGGGTTCACAGCGCCCCCTCGTAGACCTGTCGCCGGAAAAGCCGCGTTATCGGATTCGAGCCTCGAGCCTCGCAGCCCGTGGCTCGCGACTGACACGAAGCGTCTCGCGCGTGGCCCGAAGCCCATCGCCCGCGGCTTACACCTCCAGATAGTCGAGGATGCCCTCGCCGGCCTGGCGTCCCTCGTAGACCGCGGTGACCACCAGGTCGGAGCCGCGCACCATGTCACCACCGGCGAAGATCTTCTCGTTGGTGGTCTGGAAGGCGTGGGCGCCATGCTCCGGCGCCGTGACCCGGCCGCGCTCGTCGACCTCGATGCCCACGGTCTCGAACCAGGGCGCCGGGCTCGGCTGGAAGCCGAAGGCGATGACCACGGCATCGGCGGGCACCACCTCCTCGGAGCCCGGCACCACCTCGGGACGCTGGCGGCCGTTCTCGTCGGGCTCGCCGAGGCGCGTGCGCACCACCTTGACCCCCTCGACGCCGTCCTCGCCGACCACCGCCACGGGCTGGCGGTTGAACAGGAACTCGACGCCCTCCTCGCGGGCGTTGGCCACCTCCTTGCGCGACCCGGGCATGTTCTCCTCGTCGCGCCGGTAGGCGCAGGTCACCGCCGCGGCACCCTGGCGGATGGCGGTGCGGTTGCAGTCCATGGCGGTGTCGCCGCCGCCCAGCACCACGACCCGCTTGCCCTCGAGGGAGACGTAGTCCGCCGGGTCCTTCTCGAAGCCCAGGCAGTGGTTGACGTTGGCGATCAGGTAGTCGAGCGCCTTGTGCACGCCGGGCAGGTCCTCGCCGGGGAAGCCGCCCTCCATGTACTTGTAGGTGCCCATGCCGAGGAACACCGCGTCGTACTCCTCGAGCAGCGTGTCGAAGGACATGTCGCGGCCGATCTCCACGCCCAGGCAGAACTCCACGCCCATCTCCTCGAACACCGCCCGGCGTCGCTCCATCACGGTCTTCTCGAGCTTGAACTCGGGGATGCCGAAGGTCAGCAGGCCGCCGATCTCGGGGTACTTGTCGAACACCACCGGCTTGACGCCGTTGCGCACCAGGATGTCGGCGCAGCCGAGCCCCGCCGGGCCGGCGCCGATGATCGCCACGCGCCTGTCGGTCCAGGTGACGCCGGACATGTCCGGGCGCCAGCCCATGGCGAAGGCGGTGTCGGTGATGTACTTCTCCACCGAGCCGATGGTCACCGCCCCGAAGCCGTCATTGAGGGTGCAGTCGCCCTCGCAGAGGCGATCCTGGGGGCAGACCCGGCCGCACACCTCGGGCAGCGAGTTGGTGCGGTGGGAGAGCTCGGCGGCCTCCAGGATGTTGCCCTCGCTGACCAGCTGCAGCCAGTTGGGGATGTAGTTGTGGACCGGGCACTTCCACTCGCAGTAGGGATTGCCGCAGTGCAGGCAGCGGTGTGCCTGGCTGGCCGCCTCCTGGGGGTTGTACGGCTCGTAGATCTCGGCGAACTGGCGGGCCCGGGTACGGGCCGGCTTCTTCTCGGGGTCCTGGCGACCCACGTCGATGAACTGGAAATCGTTGCTCAAACGGTTGGCCATGTTCTGTGCTCCTCTCTGCGGGCTTACTCGGGACGCCGACGGGATTCTTCCAGCAGGCTGGCGAGGCTCGCCGCCTTGGGCTTCACCAGCCAGAAGTGGCGGACGAAGTCGCTGAAGTCCTCGAGGATGTCGCGGCCGCGCTGCGAGCCGGTCTCCGCGACGAACTCCTCGATCACCTCCCTCAGGTGTCGCCGATGGGCCTCCATGGCCTCGGTGTTGATGCGGTGGATCTCCACCAGTTCATGGTTGTACTTGTCGACGAAGGTGCGGTCCTCATCGAGCACGTAGGCGAAGCCGCCGGTCATGCCCGCGCCGAAGTTGACGCCGGTCTCGCCAAGCACCGTGATCAGGCCGCCGGTCATGTACTCGCAGCAGTGATCCCCGGCCCCCTCGATCACCGCATGGGCACCGGAGTTGCGCACCCCGAAGCGCTCACCGGCGGTCCCCGCGGCGAACAGCTTGCCGCCGGTGGCGCCGTACAGGCAGGTGTTGCCGACGATCGCCGTCTTGTGGCTCTCGAAGCGACTCTCGCGGGGCGGCACGATCACCACCTTGCCGCCGTTCATGCCCTTGCCGACGTAGTCGTTGGCATCGCCTTCCAGGTAGAGGTTCAGGCCACGGGCGTTCCACACACCGAAGCTCTGGCCGGCCACGCCGCGGAAGCGGGCGGTGACCGGCGCCTCCTCGAGGCCCGCCTCGCCGTAGCGCTTGGCGATCACGCCGGAGGCCAGGGCGCCGACGGAGCGGTCGCAGTTGGTGATGGCGAACTCGAACTCGCCGCCTGACCTGTCCTCGATGGCCGCCTTGAGCGCCTCGAGCACCTCCTGGTTCTTGGCACCCGGGTCATGCGGCACGTTGCGGCTGACGCGGCAGAACTGCGGCGCCTCGGCCGGCACGAAGTCGTTGGTCATCAGCGGCGACAGGTCGAGCCTGCGCTGGGAGGGCGTCACCCCCTCGATCGCCTCGAGCAGGTCGGTGCGCCCGATCAGGTCGGTGAGCTGGCGCACACCCAGCAGGGCCATCAGCTCGCGCACCTCCTCGGCGATGAAGCGGAAGTAGTGCTTGACCATGTCCACGGTGCCGCGGAAATGCTCGTCGCGCAGGTACTGGTGCTGGGTGGCCACGCCGGTGGCGCAGTTGTTGAGGTGGCAGATGCGCAGGTACTTGCAGCCCAGCGCGACCATCGGCGCGGTGCCGAAGCCGAAGCTCTCGGCGCCGAGGATCGCCGCCTTGATCACGTCGAGGCCGGTCTTCAGGCCGCCGTCGGTCTGCAGGCGGATCTTGTCGCGCAGGCCGTTGATGCGCAGCGCCTGGTGGACCTCGGGCAGGCCCAGCTCCCAGGGGCTGCCGGCATGCTTGATCGAGGTCAGCGGGCTGGCCGCGGTGCCGCCGTCATAGCCCGAGACGGTGATCAGGTCGGCATAGGCCTTGGCCACGCCGGTGGCGATGGTGCCGATGCCGGGCTCGGAGACCAGCTTCACCGAGACCTGGGCGTCCGGGTTGACCTGCTTGAGGTCGAAGATCAGCTGGGCCAGGTCCTCGATGGAATAGATGTCGTGGTGCGGCGGCGGCGAGATCAGGGTCACGCCGGGCACCGAGTAGCGCAGCCGGGCGATCAGCTCGTTGACCTTGCCGCCGGGTAGCTGGCCGCCCTCGCCGGGCTTGGCGCCCTGGGCCACCTTGATCTGCAGCACCTCGGCGTTGGCCAGGTAGGCCGGGGTGACGCCGAAGCGGCCGGAGGCGATCTGCTTGATCTTGGAGCTGCGGATGGTGCCGTAGCGGACCGGGTCCTCGCCGCCCTCGCCGGAGTTCGAGCGCCCGCCGGCCTCGTTCATGGCCTGGGCCAGGGCCTCGTGGGCCTCCGGCGACAGCGCGCCCAGCGACATGCCGGCGCTGTCGAAGCGCGGCAGCAGGCTCTCCACCGGCTCCACCTCGGAAAGCGGCAGTGCCGTCTCGGCCGGCTTGAGCCTGAGCAGGTCGCGGATGGTGGCCGGGTCACGGTCGTTGACCAGCGCCGCGAACGTCTTCCACTTGGCGTAGTCGCCCTCCTGCACGGCCTCCTGCAGGGCCTTGACCACATCCGGGTTGTAGGCGTGGTACTCGTGGCCGTGCACGTATTTCATCAGGCCGCCATGGGAGATGCTCTTGCGCGGCTTCCAGGCGTCCTTGGCCAGCAGCTCCTGCTGCAGCTGCAGCTCGGCGAACCCGGTGCCCTCGATGCGCGAGGCCATGCCGGTGAAGCACAGCTCCATGACCTCGGAGGCCAGCCCCACGGCCTCGAACAGCTGCGAGCCGCGGTAGGAGGCGAGCGTCGAGATGCCCATCTTGGAGAGGATCTTGAACAGCCCCTTCTGCAGCCCCTTGCGGTAGTTCTCCCGGGCATCGGCCGGATTGCCGACCAGTTCGCCTGTGCGGTGCATGTCGGCCATGACCTGGTAGGCCAGCCAGGGATAGACCGCGGTGGCGCCCACGCCGAACAGTACCGCCATCTGGTGGGCGTCGCGGGCATAGCCGGTCTCCACCACGATGTTGACCCGCGGGCGCAGGGCCAGGCGCCCCAGGTGATGGTGCACGGCCCCCACGGCCAGGGCGGCATGGATCGGCAGTTGGCCCTTCCGAAGCTCGGCGTCGGAGAGCACCAGGATCACCTTGCCGTCGTGGGCGGCCTGCTCGGCCTCACGACACAGCGCCTGGAGGGCGGCCTTGAGGCCGACCGATTCGGGGTCGTAGCCCAGCGTCAGGGTGTGGCTGGCGAAGGCCGGGTCCTCGTGGGTGACCAGGGCGGTGAACTTGCGCGGCGACAGCACCGGCGTGGTCAGGATGATGCGATGGGCATGCTCCGGGGTCGCCTTGAAGACGTTGCGCTCGGCACCGATACAGGCCTCCAGCGACATCACGATCGCCTCGCGCAGCGGATCGATGGCCGGGTTGGTGACCTGGGCGAACTTCTGGCGGAAGTAGTCGGTCAGCAGCCGATGCTTGCCGGAGAGCACCGCCATGGGCGTGTCGTCGCCCATCGAGCCCACCGCCTCCTGGCCGCTCTCGGCCAGCGGCCGCAGCACCTGGTCGCGCTCCTCGAAGCTGACCTGGAACATCTTCTGCTGCACGGCCAGCGCCTCGGCATCCATGTTCTGGAAACGCGCCAGCTCGGTGAGCGCCGACTCGAGGTAGTTGGCTTCCTGCTTGAGCCAGCGCTTGTACGGGTAGGCGGACTTGAGCCGCTCGTCGATGTCGGCGGTGTGCAGCACCTCGCCGGTCTCGGTGTCCACGGCCAGGATCTGGCCGGGGCCGACCCGCCCCTTGGCGACCACGTCCTCGGGCCGATAGTCGTAGGTGCCGATCTCGGAGGCCAGGGTGATGTAGCCGTTCCTGGTGATCACCCAGCGCGCCGGACGCAGGCCGTTGCGGTCGAGCATGCACAGCGCCTGGCGGCCATCGGTCATGACCACCCCGGCCGGGCCGTCCCACGGCTCCACGTGCATGGAGTTGTACTCGTAGAAGGCCCGCAGGTCGCCGTCCATGATCTCGACGTTCTGCCAGGCCGGCGGCACCATCATGCGCACCGCGCGATGCAGGTCCATGCCGCCGGTGAGCAGGACTTCCAGCATGTTGTCCATGCTCGAGGAGTCGGAGCCGGTGGTGTTGACGATCTCGTCGAGCTCGGCGATGTCGGGCAGCCGTTCGTTGACGAAGTTCTCCTTGCGGGAGTTCGCCCAGCCACGGTTGGCCTCGATGGTGTTGATCTCGCCGTTGTGGGCCAGCAGGCGGAACGGCTGAGCCAGCGGCCAGCGCGGCGCGGTATTGGTGGAGAAGCGCTGGTGGAAGACGCAGATCGCGGTTTCCAGGCGTGCATCGCCCAGGTCCCGGTAGAAGGCCGGCAGGTCCACCGGCATCACCAGCCCCTTGTAGGAGACGACCTCGGCAGACAGCGAGCAGACGTAGAAGTCCTCGTCATCGCGCATGGCCTGCTCGGCCCGGCGGCGCGCCATGAACAGGTCGACATCGAAGGTGTCGCTTGCCGCTTCACCGGGCTCGACGAACAGCTGGCGGATCCGCGGCAGGCAGTCCAGCGCCATGGGACCGCAGACGCTGGCATCCACCGGCACCTCGCGCCAGCCCAGCACCGTCAGGCCATGGGCCTCGACCTGCTTCTCCAGGACCTCGCGCCCCCGGGCTTCCCGGGCATCGTCGTCGGGCAGGAAGATGGTGCCCACGGCGAAGCGCTCGCCGAGCTCGACCCCGAGAGACTCCTTGGCGATCTCGCGCATGAAGCCGTCGGGCATCTTCAGCAGCAGGCCGCAGCCGTCGCCCGTCTTGCCGTCGGCGGCGATACCGCCGCGGTGGGTCATGCAGGTCAGCGATTCGATGGCGGTCTGCAGCAGATCGTGGCTGGCCTGCCCCTCCATGTGGGCGATCAGGCCGAACCCGCAGTTGTCACGAAACTCGCCGGGTTGGTGAAGACCTCTGTTCATGGGCGTGCCTCAGGTGATAAGGGTGTTTTTATGCAGTTTCTTGTGATACGTTATAAAGTTTTTCTTTCTTCATAATGCCGATTTCGAGGCATCGAGACTGCATGGCAAAAGGTTGGACAGCATAGCCAGCCAGGCCCGCACCACGCAACGCCTCTTCCCTGCCCCGCGCCCCAAAACCATCGACAAATCCGTGACTTGCGATCGATAAAAAGAAAAAAACCCCGGCAACTCAACGAGTTGCGCACCCTCAAAACGGGCGTTTCGCGCCCGCCCGACACGCACTAGACTTTAGTCTAATATGCCGCCGACTCCCCATACCGATGCTGCATAAGGCATGCGAATTGATTAAACCCACCCCGCGCATCGGCCGTGCCGGGGCCCGGAAACGACGACGCCCGCCGGAACGGCGGGCGTCGATACGGGACGGGGCGGCACGGATCAACGGCGGGGAAAGGCCTCGAGCAGGGAGGCCAGGCGCCCGGCAGGGGTCTGGTCGTGGACACAGGCCTCGCCCAGGCGCTTGAGCAGGATCAGCCGCAGCCGGTCGTCGAGGTTCTTCTTGTCGAGGCGCATGATCGCCAGGAAGTCCTCCGGGGTCATGTCGGCGGGTGCCGCCAGGGGCAGGTCCGCCGCCGCGAGGATCGCCCGGGTCCGCGCCACGTCCGACGCATCGAGCCACCCCAGCCGCTGCGAGAGCTCGGCGGCCATCAGCATGCCGGTGCCGACGGCCTCGCCGTGCAGCCAGCGTCCATAGCCCTGGTGCGTCTCGATGGCGTGGCCGAAGGTGTGACCCAGGTTGAGCAGCGCCCTCACCCCCTGCTCGGTCTCGTCCTCGGCGACGATCTCGGCCTTGAGGCTGCAGCTGCGCTCGATCGCTCGGGTCAAGGCCGTGGCGTCGAGCCCGCGCAGTGCCGCCATGTGTGCTTCCAGCCACTCCAGGAAGCCCGCGTCGCGGATCAGGCCATACTTGATCACCTCGGCGAGGCCGGCGGACAGCTCCCGGGACGGCAGCGTCGTCAGGGTGTCGGTATCGATCAGCACCGCCCGGGGCTGCCAGAAGGCGCCGATCATGTTCTTGCCCCGCGGATGGTTGACCCCGGTCTTGCCGCCCACCGAGGAGTCCACCTGGGACAGCAGGGTGGTCGGCACCTGGAGGAAGGCCACGCCGCGCTGGTAGCAGGCCGCGGCGAAGCCGACCATGTCACCGATCACGCCGCCGCCCAGGGCCACCAGGGTGCAGCGGCGGTTGAAGCCCGCCTCGAGCAGGGCATCCCAGATGCGCTCGACGCTGGCCAGGGTCTTGGTGGCCTCACCGTCCGGCAGCACCAGCTCGCGCACATCGAGGTCGTCGTCGAGACCCTGCCTCAAGCGCGACAGGTAGAGGGGCGCCACGGTCTCGTTGGTCACCACCATCACCTGCCGACCGGCCAGGTGGGGCCCCAGCCAGCGGGGATCACCCAGCAGCCCCGGGCCGATGTGGATGGGATAGCTGCGCTCGCCCAGGGCCACCCGCAGGGTGCTCAGGGCATCGTCCGGTTGTGTCATGGTCTCAGGCCTTGCACTGGAGGGGGTCGATCAACCGCTGGACGCGGCGCACGATCTCGTTGACCACGGCCCGGGGGCCGCGGCGGTCGGTTCGCACGATGATGTCGGCCGTGGCCCGGTACAGCGGGTCCCGCTTGACGAACATCTCGCGCAGCACCTGCTCGCGGTCATCGCGCTGCAGCAGCGGACGGTTGCGATCCTTGGCGGTCCGCCGCAGTTGCTGTTCCACGGTGGTGTAGAGGTAGACGACGGTGCCGCAGTCGCGCAGCACACGCCGATTCTCCTCGCGCAGCACGGCACCGCCACCGGTGGCGATGACCACGTTCTCGAGCCGGGCCAGCTCGCGGATCATCTGCGTCTCGCGGTCGCGGAAGCCCGCCTCGCCCTCCACGTCGAAGATCCACGGGATGTCGGCGCCGCAGCGGGCCTGGATCTCGTGGTCGCTGTCGAGGAACTCACGCGACAGCTCGGCCGCCAGGAGGCGGCCGATGGTGCTCTTTCCAGCCCCCATGGGACCGATCAATATCAGGTTGGGTAGTGCCGGCATCAGCGAATCGCCAGGTTGTCATCCAGTATTCGGGGCGTGATGAATACCAGCAACTCTACCTTATCATTCGTGTTCTCGGTATGCCGGAAGAGGTTTCCGAGCACCGGCAGGTCGCCCAGGAACGGCGTCTTGAACAGGCTGCGCACCTGCTCGGTGGTGAGAATCCCGCCCAGCACCACGGTCTGGCCGTTGTCCACCAGCACCTGGGTGGTGATCTCGTTGGTGTCGATGGAGGGCACGCCGCCGAACAGTTCGCCCACGGTGTCGTTGTTGATCACCAGGTCCATGATGATCCGGTTGTCCGGGGTGATCTGCGGCGTCACCTCCAGGGACAGCACGGCCTCCTTGAACTCGATGTTGGTGGCCCCGCTGGAAGCAGCCTCCTGATAGGGGATCTCGGTGCCCTGCTTGATCACCGCCGTGCTCTGGTTGGCGGTGATCACCCGCGGCTGGGAGATGGTCTGGCTCTTGCCCTCGCTCTCCAGCGCCCGCAGCTCCAGGTCGAGCAGGATATCCCCCGACAGATAGCCGAAGGCGAAGGAAGAGGCCGGGTTACGGTCCCCGGCGAGATCGACGGCCAGACCACCGCGATCCCGGTACACCAGCTCATCTGCGACAGGGTCAAAAAACGTTTGACCGGGATTAGTGGCCGCGCCATCCACATCGATTCGACTCCCCCCTGGACGAGAAAGCCCCCAGTTCACCCCCAGCTCTCGGGTGGCGCTGTCCCGGGCGATGACGATCCGCGCCTCGATCTGCACCTGGCGCACCGCCACGTCCAGCTGCTCCAGGGTCTGGATGATGGCATCGATCTGCTCGGCGGTGTCCTGCACCAGCAGGGTGTTGGTGCGCACGTCCACCGCGACCCGTCCCCGCTCGGTGAGCAGCCCGAAGCCGGTGTCGCTGCGCAGCAGCGCCGCCAGGTCCCCGGCCTTGGCGTACTTGACCTGGATGTACTCGGTCTCGAGCGGCGCCAGGGTCTCGAGCTGTTCCTGGGCCTCCAGCTCCTGGCGCTCGAGCTGGGCCAGCTCCGCGGCCGGCGCCACCACGATGACGTTGCCTTCCTGGCGGCTGGCCAGGCCATGGCTCTTCAGCACCAGGTCGAGGGCCTGATCCCAGGGCACATCCTCGAGGTTGAGGGTGACGCGGCCGGTGACGCTGTCGCTGGCCACCAGATTGAGGCCGGTGAAGTCGGCGATGATCGCCAGCACCGAGCGCACCTCGATGTTCTGGAAGTTGAGGGTGATGCGCTCGCCGGTGTAGGGGAACTGCTCGCGCACCTGCTGCTCGCGCTCCGCCGGGGTGACCGGCTGGGCCGAGATGGTCAGCTGACGCCCGGTCTGGGTGGAGAGCATGGCGAAGTCGCCGCTGCCCTCGATCTCCAGGGTCACGCCGTCGCCGCCGACCCGGGGGGTGATCCGCCTGAGGGGCGTGCCGAAGTCACTGACGTCATACACCTGGTTCAGGGAGGCCGGCAAGCTCACGCCCTCCAGACGGGCCACGATATTGGAGCGGCCGCTCTCGCGGACCCGGGCGTCGACGCCCGCGCGGTCGAAGGTGACCACCAGGCGTCCGGCGCCCTCGTCGCCGCGCCGGAAATCGATATCCTGGATGCTCGGCCCGGCCGCATCGCGGGTGGGCGCGGACGCCGTGGAGGCAGAGCTCGTCGGGGCCGCCGCGGCGACCCCGCCGCCGATGGACAGCCGCAACCGATCGCCCCGCTGCTCGGTGTCGTAGGGCAGCGGCCCGGCGAGATCGAAGACCAGCCGGGTCCGGGAGCCGGCCTCCAGGGCGGTGACCCGTTCGACGCCGCCGATCCCCAGCTCCTGGCGACGACGCTCCAGGCCGCTGGACGTCTCCATCAGGTCGATGGTCAGCCGGGGGGGATCGTCGAGGCGGTAGCCCCGCACCTCGGGCACCGGCCCGCTGAAGTCGAGATCCACCTCGAGGGCTCCGCCGGCTCCCTGACGGAAATCGAGGTTGGTGAGCGTGGAGGCGGCCATGGCGGCGGTGGGTATCGCCAGCATGGCCAGCGCCGCGAGCGCGCGTGTCATCGGTTTCATGGTTCCCCTCTCCCCTGCTGCGTACCGCTCATCCGTCCCTGTCGGGGCGGCGCGTTATTATCTAGCCATCCAGCGTCAGCAGCGTGCTGCGCTCGATCCACCCCCCCCGGCCGGTGGGCACGATCTCCACCAGTTGCACCGAGGCCTGGGTGATCCCCACGATGCGCCCGAAATCCGAGCCCATGTGATCCCCGACCCGCAGGCGATGCACGTTGCCGTTCGGCGCCCTGACCAGGGCGGAAGGCTGCCCGCCCACCATCAGCGTCCCCACCAGGGCCAGGTCGTCGAGGCTGTAGGCCTCGAGGGGATCCCGGGGACGCGAGGTGTCCGGCGCCAGGTCGGCATCCGCGACCGGCAGCTCGCGGCTCTCGGGCAGGCGTGCCTGGAAGGGACTGCGGGCGTCGGCGAAGCGATAGTCCACCGAACGATAGACCGGCATCGGCGGCAGCGGCTCGAGGGTCAGCGCCCCCGGGTCGCCACGCAACTTGGCGAGCTCCCGCTCGAGCCCGGTGAGATCGGGATCGCTGCAGGCACTCAGGACGACCGCCAGGGACAGCACGCCCCCCATGCACAACCAGTTCCTCATTGCGACCCCTCCTCCTCGGGCGACGCCTCCGGCGGCTGATAGCTGTAGGTCCGGGCCAGCATCGACAGCTCCAGCCGGTTGTTGTCCGTCGGCTCGAGCTGGAAGTCGTGCTGCGTGACGATGCGTGGCAGATCCGCGACACCCGCGATGAAGGAGCCGATGCGGTGGTAGTCGCCGCGCACGCGGATGTCGAAGGGTCGCTCGACATAGAACTCCTGGCTCACCGGGCTGCGCAGTCGAATGAAGTCGATGGTCAGTTGGTTGTCGATGGCCGTCTCGCTGATGTCGTCGATCAGCGACGGAATCTCCGGCCCGCTGGGCAGCATCGCCACCAGGGTCGCCAGGCGGCCATCCAGCTCCTCGACCTGCTCGCGCAGGGCCGGCAGGTTCGCCGCCTGGGCCGCCTTGCTGCGGAAATCCCGCAGCAGCTGCTGCTCCTCCTGTCGCGCCTGCTTGAGCTCTTCGGCCTTGGGCGCCGCCAGGTACCAGTACATGCCGGCGAAGGTCAGGCCCAGCACCAGCACGCAGCAGATCAGCTGCAGCAGGAAGGGCCAGCCGCCGGACTCCTTGATGTCCAGCTCGCCCCAGTCGAGGTCACGCAGGCGCCGGAATTCCGTGGACAGGTTCATTTCGCCACCTCCTTCACCGCCGCCCCCGGCATGTGCTGGTTGACGCTCAGGTTGAAGCGTCGGTTGTCCTCGGCGGACTCCACCTCGGACAGCACCGGCACATCGAAGACCGGTGAGGCCTCGAGCGCGCGCAGCTGGTCGGAGACCCGCCGATTGTCCTCCGCCAGGCCGCTGAGCTGCAGCGAATCGCCCTGGCGGGCGAGACTCGCGTAATGGACCCCCGGCTCGAGGCTCTCGGCCAGCGCATTGAAGACATGCACGGTCTGCGGCCGCTCGGCCTGGAGCCGCTGGAAGACCTCGATGCGGCGCTTGAGGGTGGCGATCTGCTGCTCGTACTCGCTGACCGCCCGGATATCGCGATCCAGCGCGACGGTCCGCTCACGGATCAGCGCATGGCGTTCCCGCTGGGCCTCCAGCTCCTGCTCGTAGTGCCAGGTCATGCCGTAGCCGGCCCCCAGCCCTACCAGGCCGACCAGCAGCAGCGCCATGTAGAATCGCTTGCTGCGGGTCTGGCGCTGTTCCTCGCGCCAGGGCAGCAGGTTGATCTCGATGGTCATGAGCGCCCCCTCATCGCCAGGCCGCAGGCCGTCAGCATGGCCGGGGCATCTCCGGCCAGGGTCTGGACATCGATCCGCGGATTCACTTTCATGCGCCGGAAGGGGTTGGCGATCACCACCTCCATGCCGCTCTCCTCGGCGAGGCGATCCGCCAGGCCAGGCAGCACGCCGGTCCCGCCGGCCAGGATCATGCGGCGCACCTCGTGCTTACGCCCGGCGGTATAGTAGAGCTGCAGCGAGCGACCGACCTGTTGCACCAGGGTATCGAGAAAGGGATCCAGGACGCTGTGCTGATAGTCCTCCGGCAGGCCGCCGCGCTTCTTGGCCAGCCCGGCCTCTTCCAGGCTCAGGCCGTAGCGGTCGCGGATCTCCTCGGTGAGGGCCCGGCCGCCGAAGACGGTGTCCCGGCTGTAGGTGATGCGCCCGTTGCGCAGCACATGGAAGGCGTTCATGTTGGCGCCGATATCCACCAGGGCCACACAGTCCTCCTGGCCGGCCGCCGGCGGCAGCCGTGACCCCAGCTCGGTCACGGCCCGCTCCATGGCGAAGGTTTCCACGTCCACGGCGGCCGGCGTCAGGCCGGCCTGGCGCAGCGCCTCGGTCAGCTGACCGACGTCCTGGTTGCGACAGGCGACCAGCAGCACGTCCTGCTGGTCGCCATAGCGGGAATTGAGCCCCAGGCGCTGGAAGTCGAAGGCCACCTCGCTGAACGGAAAGGGGATATGCTTGTCGGAATCGAGCTGGATCCGCGCCTCGATCTCGTCATCGGCAAGGGAGGCGGGTAAGGTGAGGGTCTTGGTGATCGCGGCGCTGGCCGGCACCGCCGCCGACGCCCGTGTGCTGGAGGGCCGGGCATGATCCACCGCACGCTTGAGGGCATCGACCACCTCGCCCATGTCGCGGATCCGCCGCTCGACGACGGCCCCTTCCCGCAACGGGCGGACGGCATAGCTCTCGACCTGATAGCCGGCCCCGACCCGCTTGAGTTCGATGAGCTTGACGGTGGCCGAGGTGATATCGACCCCGATAAGCCCTTTACCGGATGCCCCGAATCGCATCTAGATCATGCCCCCGACTGAACCTGGCGGCGAGCCGCTCGTTATAATGCCCCACTTCACCACTGGATGAAGGTACCAGCAGGCCAGGACCTGTAATCCGAGGTTACATGAAACTTCCAAATCTCACACGACTCGGGTGTCGCAAAGCGTCAACGCTGGTGGTCACCGGGCCGGGTTCCTATAATGGCCGGCGCGTCCCGAGACCCGCTCCGCGTCCCGTCATCGTTCCCGTTCTCAGCATGGATACCGCCTTTTCATGACGTTCATCAGAAAACTGGCTCTCTCGGCCCTGTGGCTGCTGGCATCGCTCTCTGCCGCCACGCTGCTGGCCGTGATCGGCGCCGCCCTCTATTTCGCTCCGGGATTGCCGGATGTCCGTCAGCTGCAGGACTTCGAGCTGCAGACGCCACTGCGCATCTTCACCCAGGACGGCAAGCTGATCGGCGAGTTCGGCGAGGAGCGGCGCCTGCCGGTCGAGTTCGACGAGATTCCCGAGGAGATGGTGCAGGCCCTGCTCGCGGCCGAGGACGCCGGCTACTTCGATCACCGTGGCGTCGATCCCAAGGGCCTGGCCCGTGCCGCCGTGGAACTGGCGGCCAGCGGCGGCGACATCCAGTCGGGCGGCTCGACCATCACCATGCAGGTGGCCCGCAACTACCTGCTGACGCTGGACCGCACCTACACCCGCAAGGTCCGCGAGATCCTGCTGGCGCTGCAGATGGAACAGATCCTCAGCAAGGAGGAGATCCTCGAGCTCTACGTCAACAAGATCTTCCTGGGCCATCGCGCCTACGGCATCGCCGCGGCGGCCGAGGTCTACTACGACCGTCCGATGGACGAGCTGACCCTGGCCGAGCAGGCGATGATCGCCGGCCTGCCCAAGGCGCCCTCCGCCCTCAACCCGCTGGCCAACGCCGAGCGCGCACTGATTCGCCGCAACTGGATCCTGTTCCGCATGCGCGAGCTCGGCTTCATCGACCAGCCGGCCTACGACGAGGCGGTCCAGGCCCCGATCACCGCGCGCCGTCACATCACCCAGGCCGAGGTCCAGGCCGACTACGTGGCCGAGATGGCCCGCCAGTTCGCCGTCGAGCGCTTCGACGACGCCTACACCGGCGGCTATCACCTCTACACCACCCTGGACAGCGAGTTGCAGCCGCAGGCGCGCCGCGCCCTGGCCGAGGGCCTGATCGCCTACGACACCCGCCACGGCTGGCGCGGCCCGGAACAGACCGACATCCCCCGCAGTCTGGCCGAGGCCCAGGAGCGCACCGACCGCGAGGGGCTCGAGGAGGAGCTCGCCGAGTCCCCCGAGGTGATGGCCACCGCACGACGCGCCGCCGAGCGCAGCCAGAGCGAGGTCGAGGGCATCGACGGCGACGTCAGCAACTGGCTGCAGGTACTGGAACGCACGCCGGTGCTCGGCCCCCTGGAGCCGGCCATCGTGGTGGAGAGCGAGGGGCGCGAGATGCGCGTGCTGGCCCGCGGCGGCGAGGTCAGGAGCCTGGACTGGGAGGGGCTGGAGTGGGCTCGCCCCTACCGCAGCGCCCGCAGCCGGGGGGCGGCACCGGACACCGCCGCCGAGATCGCCAGCCCCGGCGACCTGGTGCGCATCCTTCAGCGCGAGGACGGCAGCTGGCGCCTCTCGCAGCAACCCCAGGCCCAGGGCTCGCTGGTGGTGATGGACCCCGAGACCGGCGCCATCCTGGCCCTGCAGGCCGGCTTCGACTTCGACGCCAGCAAGTTCAACCGTGCGACCCAGGCGCGCCGTCAGGCCGGCTCCATCTTCAAGCCCTTCATCTACCTGGCCGGCCTGAACAGCGGCGAGATCAACCCGGCCAGCGTGATCAACGACGCCCCGGTGGTGATGGAGGATGGCAGCAACGAGCTGTGGCGCCCCAACAACTCCAGCGGCGACTTCCTCGGCCCGACCCGTCTGCGCGTCGGCCTGGCCCGGTCGCGCAACCTGGTGACCATTCGCCTGCTCCAGACCCTGGGCCTGGAGCGCACCATCGGCTTCCTCGAGGATTTCGGCTTCGATCCCGAACGCCTGCCCCACGGCCTGGCACTGGCGCTGGGCAGCACCAGCCTGACCCCCCTGGAGATGACCCGCGGCTATGCGGTGCTGGCCAACGGCGGCTTCGCCATCGAACCCTGGCTGATCCAGCGAGTGACCCGTGGCGAGGAGCAGGTCCTGGTGGAAGAGGCCGACCCCATGGTGGCCTGCCGGGAGTGCTCCGAGAACCAGACCACCGTGGAGCGTGACGGCGAGACCTACCGGGTCGCGCCCCGGGTCGCCGAGCCGGCCGCGGTCTACCTGCTGCGCGACATGCTGCGCGACGTGGTCGAACACGGCACCGCCCGCCGTGCCCTGGCGCTGGAGCGCTCCGACATCGTCGGCAAGACGGGCACCACCAACGACCAGCGCGACGCCTGGTTCGCCGGCTTCAACACCGACCTGGCGACCACCGTCTGGGTCGGCATGGACGACAACACCTCCACCGCCGAGTACGGCTCCCAGGCCGCCCTGCCGATCTGGGTCGACTTCATGGGCCACGCGCTGGACGGCCGTCCGGAGGCGCTCCCCGAACGGCCGGAGAACGTCGTCACCCGCCGGGTCGACCCGGACACCGGTCGCCTGCTGCACGACGACCAGGCCGGCGGCATCGAGGAGCTGTTCCGCGCCGATCATCTCCCCAGCTACCAGCCGCGACGGGTCGACCAGGCGGTGGAACAGGAAAGCGGCTCCCAGGGGACCGCCGCCTACGAGGCCATCTTCTGAACCGGCCCCGGCGGACGAGGCGACCCACGGGGCGCCTCGTCCGCGCCCCGCTACGCCGACATCACGAACGACAGCGAGACACAGCCATGCGTCTCAGGCGCCTTCCCGCCATCGCCCTGGGGCTGCTGGCCACGGCCGGCAACGCCCTCGCCTCCCCCTTCTACGCGCCGCCCGCGCCGAAGGCGGATGCCCCGCCCTGGAGCGGCGAGACCGAGCTCGGCTTCACCCACCTGGCCGGCAACACCGACAGCCAGACCCTGATCGCCAAGGGGCGCCTCATCTGGCTGACCGGCCCGCTGACCCACAGCCTGCGCGGCGAGGTCCGCCACGTGACCCAGGACGACGAGACCAGCGCCGAGCAGTACCTGGTGGCCATGCGGGAACGCTACGATATCGAGGGCCCGCACTACCTGTTCGGCTTCGCCCGCTGGGACAAGGACCGCTTCAGCGGCTACGACTACCAGATCACCACCATCGCCGGCTACGGCCGGCAACTCCTCGACAGCGACGACCAGTCGCTGTCCCTGGAGGCCGGCCCCGGCTATCGCCTCGACAGCGTACGCGACGCCCGGAACGAGCGGCTCGCCGTGCTCTACGGCGCCATGGACTACCGCTGGACATTCTCCGACACCGCGAGCGTCAGCCAGGAGCTGTCGGTCGAGGCCACCGACGACAACACCACCTCACGCTCCCTGACGTCGCTGACGGCACGCCTCAACGACCACCTGGCGCTCAAGCTGTCCCACGAGATCGAGCACAACTCCCGCCCCCCCGAGAGCGCCACGGCCCGCACCGATCTCACCACCAGCGCCTCGCTGCTCTTCGACTGGTAGGCCAGACACGACGACGCCGGCTCGAGGGCCGGCGTCGTCGTGTCAAGGACGGGTCTCCGGCGTCAGCCGCCGTAGACATCCTCCACCGTCTTGAGGGGATAGTGGGAGGGATAGGGCTTGCGCGCCACGCCGGAGTCCACCGCCGCCTGGGCCACGGCCGAGGGCACCCGCTCCAGCAGCCGCACGTCCACCGGCGTGGGGATGATGTAGTCGCGCCCGAAGGTCATGCTCTCCATGTCGTAGGCATCCAGCACCGCCTGGGGGACCGGCTCCCGCGCCAGGTCCTTGAGGGCATGCACCGCCGCCACCTTCATCTCCTCGTTGATGCGGGTGGCCCGCACGTCCAGGGCCCCCCGGAAGATGAACGGGAAGCCCAGGACGTTGTTGACCTGGTTGGGGTAGTCCGAGCGCCCCGTGGCCATGATCACGTCCGACCGGGCCTCCCGGGCCAGGTCGGGATGGATCTCCGGGTCCGGGTTGGTGCAGGCGAAGACCACCGGGTTCGGGGCCATCTTGCGGATATGCTCGGCGGTCATCAGCCCGGGGCCGGAAAGCCCGACGAAGACATCGGCCCCGTCGATGGCGTCATCCAGGGTCCGCTTGTCCGTCTCGACGGCGAACATGGCCTTGTATTGGTTGAGATCCTCGCGACCGCTGTGGATCACGCCCTTGCGGTCGAGCATCACCAGGTTCTCGGCCCGGGCCCCGCAGGAAACCAGCAGCTTCATGCAGGCGATGGCCGCCGCCCCGGCGCCCAGGCAGACGATCCGGGCGCTCTTCAGCGACTTGCCGGCGATATCCAGGGCGTTGAGCATGCCGGCGGCGGTAACGATGGCCGTGCCGTGCTGGTCATCGTGGAACACCGGGATGTTGCACTGCTCGACCAGGGCGCGCTCGATCTCGAAGCATTCCGGCGCCTTGATGTCCTCGAGGTTGATGCCCCCCCAGGTGTCGGCGATGCGGGCCACGGTGTCGATGAAGGCCTGGGGACTCTCGGCATTGACCTCCAGGTCGATGGAGTTGATGCCGGCAAAGCACTTGAAGAGCACGCCCTTGCCTTCCATCACCGGCTTGCTGGCCAGGGCGCCCAGGTTGCCCAGGCCGAGGATGGCGCTGCCGTCGGAGATGACCGCGACCAGGTTGCCCTTGCCGGTATAGAGATAGGCGTTTTCCGGGTCACGGGCGATCTCGCGAACCGGCTCGGCCACGCCCGGGCTGTAGGCCAGGGCGAGGTCCCGGGCCGTGGCGGTGGGCTTGGTCAGCTCCACCGAGAGCTTCCCGGGAATGGGTTTCGCGTGATAGTCCAGCGCCGCCTGTCTCTTCGCGTCTGTCATGCTCAGGATCCGGTCCACAGTGGTGTTGAGGCCATCCAGAATATAAAAAAAAATTCCATTTCTCAACTTGAAGCGCTTTCCCCCGATTTCCCGTCGAGACATCGCGCGTTTGGCGACAATCCCTTCTATTTGGCGAAATCTATACTTCCACCCCTCACCATAAACAATCCCTTATTGGTTAACCTTAGTCCCCTTCCGATCGAGTAGGAAGGGGAGTCGCCTCCCCCGTCCTCTCACACCACCGGGCATACGGTTCCGTACCACGGCGGTTCACGAAGAACGGCTAAGCCCTCTTACCGTATCGAGTACCGAGATCAGGCCCAGCCGATCGAACCACTTCCGTGGCAGGGCCTGATTCATGTGCGAAGCACCGGCATTCCACCAGGGGCCTCGCCCATTCCCGGCTGACTTCCACGCCCGATAGTCGTCCAGACCCAGTGCCAGAAGCTTACGGCGCCGGGTCCGCGGGCGTTTCCATTGCCGCCAGACCACGTCGCGTAACCGGCGGCGTATCCACCCATCCAGCGCTTCCAGCGGGCGCTTCACATCGACGAGACTGAAGTAACTGGCCCAGCCCCGCAGGACGGGGGCCAACTCCCTCGTGACGCGCCGAATATGGCGTCCCCTGCCACGCTTGAGGATCTCGCGGACACGCTGCATCAAGCGTGGCAGGCTGGCCTTGGCCAGCGTCAGCTTCGGCAGCTTGTGCCGGGTCAGCGTGTAGCCCAGATACCCCCGGTTCCAAGGCCGCTCCACCGCACTCTTGTCACGATTGACCGTCAGCCTGAGCGAGCTCTCGAGAAAATCACTCAGGCTGGCCATGACGCGCTCGCCCGCTCGCCGACTCCTGACATACACCTGCATATCGTCGGCGTAGCGGCAGAAGCGGTGACCGCGGCGCTCCAGTTCCTTGTCCACGTCATCCAGCAGGATGTTGGCCAGCAGCGGGCTGAGCGGTCCGCCCTGGGGCGTTCCCTGCCGGCGTGACGCGGCCTGGCAGTCCTGGAACAGACCGGCTTCCAGATAACGACGGATCAGGCGCAACACCCGCTTGTCGCGGACGCGGCGCGCGACCCGCGCCATCAGCAGGTCGTGGTTCACTCGGTCGAAGAAGGCTTCCAGGTCGAGGTCGACCACCCAGCGGTGGCCGGCCGTGACATGGGTCTTCATCGCCGCGACAGCCTGCTGGGCGCTGCGTTTGGGGCGGTAGCCGTAGCTCGATGCGGAGAAGCTCGGATCGAAGAGCGGCGTCAGCACCTGCAGCAGCGCCTGCTGGATCAGCCGGTCGGTGACCGTGGGGATGCCGAGCTGTCGTGTCCCGCCCTTGGACTTGGGGATCTCGACGGCTCGGACTGGGCTGGGGTGGTACTCACCGGCCAGCAGCCGCTCGCGCAGCGTCGGCCAGTGCTGTTTCAGGTGGTCAGCCAACTGCTCCACCGTCATGCCATCGGCACCCGGCGCGCCTTTGTTGGCGACCACCCTCCGGTAAGCCCGCGCCATGTTAGCCTTCTCTACCACGGCCTCCATGAGCGGGGCGGGCTCCGCTTTCGTCCACGATGACGACGCCGGGACCGTCTCGACGCCCACCGGCCGAGACTCGGGGTGCTGCCCCTGCCCCTCTGGGTGGGTGGCGGTATCAGCGCCGCTTTCTGTCTTCATGATCGATCCTCGAGACGTCATCGCCTACTCGCGGTTCTTCATGTTCGGCCCTTGGTGCCGCGGTGAACCGGCACTTACTATGGCCTCTGCTGACGTCTGGTGGCCCATCCCGCCGCCTCTCGACGCCGGTAGCACCGTGGCAGACCACCAGACCTCCCAGGGTAAGACGCGCGACCTTCCCGCTTATGCCTGTCGGATTTACGTCATGGCGTTCCGTGCAAGTACTGGGCTTTGATGATTGATGCCATCTCACCCCGCCATGACGCCTCATATCCGCTTCCTGTTCGTCAGGCCAGCGTTTTGCCTCGAGCTGCCTTCAGATTCCCCCTCGCGGGAGACACCCTTGCCGTCGGCTAGCACTTCCCCTTGCCGGGCGTGCAGGGGACTTTCACCCCCAAGTCATCCCGAGGCACCACCCTCGGGAACAGCGCCAGTCAGGCGCTGCGCGCCATGCCTGGCGCACACCAAAAAAGAAACCCGCCGAAAAGGCGGGTTTCTTCATCGATGTCGACGCGCTCGGCGTTGCGGCGCCGAACGACGCATCAGCGCTTGAGCGCGGCACCGAAACGCTTGTTGAAGCGCTCGACGCGGCCACCGGTGGTCGCCTGCTTCTGCTTGCCGGTATAGAAGGGGTGGCACTGCGAGCAGACGTCCAGGGACAGGTCCTGGCTGGCGGTGGAGCCCACTTCGAAGGTGGCGCCGCAGGAGCAGGTCGCGCTGACCGTCTTGTAATCCGGGTGGATACCTTGTTTCATCTTGAGCCTCGTTGAGCGGTATGCCGCCACCTGATCCGCTGCCAGGCACCGCATACGGGTTGTCGGAACGTTCGAACCGGTCACCCGCGCCCCCTGGAGGGTGCGGGGCGACGCATTCTAGCAGAGCCGTCCCCGGAGGCCAATTGTCCGAATCATCCCCCCGGCCCGCCCCCCGCGTGCTGGGCGTCGCCATCCCCTCGCCACTGCGCCGCCTGTTCGACTACCGCCCCGGCGGCGAGACGCCGGCCGGTGGCTGGCAGCCCGGCCTGCGGGTACGGGTGCCGTTCGGGCGGCGCCAGGTGGTCGGGGTGGTCCTCGAGTGCCGCGACGACAGCGCCCTGCCGCTGGCCACCCTCAAGCCCGTCGACGCCTGCCTCGACGACGCCCCGCTGCCCGAGGACTGGCTGTGGCTGTGCCGGTTCACCGCCCGCTACTACCAGCACGCCCCCGGGGACACCCTGCATCAGGCGCTGCCCGCCCTGCTGCGCCAGGGACGGGCCCTTGAGGCCCGCACCCGGGAACGCTGGCGGGTGACGGCCCTGGCCGAGGGGGAGGCACCGCCCGGCCTGGCCCGGGCCCCACGCCAGGCCGAGCTGTTGGCCATGCTGCGTCAGCATCCCCACGGCCTGGTCACCCAGGCCGTGCTCGCCCAGTCGTTCAGCCGCGACCAGCTCAAGGCGCTGGTCGACAAGGGGCTGGTCGAGCGCCTCGAGGAGCCACGGACCGCCACGTCGACCGGCCAGGCGGAGCCGCTGCTGGCCGAGCCGGCCCTGCCGCTCCAGCGGGAGCAGGCCACCGCCCTGGCCGGGCTGCACGAGCGCCTCGATGCCTTCCACCCCTGCCTGCTGCACGGGGTCACCGGCAGCGGCAAGACCGAGGTCTACCTGCAGCTGATCGAGGCCGTGGTGGGCCGGGGGCGCCAGGCCCTGGTGCTGGTGCCGGAGATCGGCCTCACGCCGCAGACCCTGGCGCGCTTTCGCAGCCGCTTCCGGGTGCCGGTGGTCGCGCTGCACTCCGGGCTCACCGACCATGAGCGCCTGGACGCCTGGGAGGCCGCCGCCAGCGGCCGCGCGCCCATCGTCATCGGCACCCGCTCGGCGATCTTCACGCCACTGGCCCGCCCCGGGGCGATCATCGTCGACGAGGAGCACGACGGTTCCTTCAAGCAGCAGGAAGGGTTGCGCTACCACGCCCGGGACCTGGCGGTGGCTCGCGCCCACCGCCACGGCATCCCGCTGGTGCTGGGCAGCGCCACGCCGTCGCTGGAGACGTTGCAACGGGCCCTGGCCGGCGACTATCGCCACCTGCGGCTGACCCAGCGCGCCAGCCGCCACCCCCCGGCCCGCCTGGAGCTGGTCGACCTGCGCGGCCGCCCGCGCCGGGGCGGGCTGATCCCGCCGGTCATGGAGGCCATCGCGTCGACGCTGGCCGCCGGCCATCAGGTACTGGTGTTCATCAACCGTCGCGGCTTCGCCCCGACCCTGGCCTGCCATGCCTGCGGGTGGATGGCCGAGTGCGACCACTGCGACGCGCGCATGACCCTGCACCGCCAGCCGCCGCTGCTGGCCTGCCACCACTGCGATCGCCGCCGGGCGCTGCCCGACGCCTGCCCCGACTGCGGCAGCGCCGACCTGCGCCCCCTGGGCAGCGGCACCGAACGCACCGAGGAGACCCTGGCCGAGCGCTTCCCCGAGACGCCCGTCCATCGCATCGACCGCGACAGCACCCGGCGCCGCGACGCCCTGGAGCAGACCCTGACCGAGGTGCGGCGCGGCGCGCCCTGCCTGCTGGTGGGCACCCAGATGCTGGCCAAGGGCCACCACCTGCCCCACGTCACTCTGGTGGTGGTGGTCAACGCCGATGCCGGCCTCTACTCGAGCGACTTCCGCGCCCTGGAACACAGCGCCCAGCTGCTCGAGCAGGTGGCCGGCCGCGCCGGCCGCGCCGCCCATCCCGGCCGGGTGCTGGTGCAGACCCTGCATGCCGACGACCCCAACCTGCGCCTGCTGGCGGCCCGCGGCTACGATGCCCTGGCCGAACAGCTGCTGGCGGAGCGCCGCGCCGCGGCCCTGCCCCCCTTCCGCCACCTGGCCCTGCTGCGCCTGGAGAGCCCCCGGGAGGAGGCGGCAAGCGAGCTCGGCGGCCGCGCCGCCGGCGCCCTGCGCGAGTACCTCGCCGAGCGCGGGCTGGCGGTGGACTGCCTGGGCCCGGTGCCGGCGCCCATGGAACGCCGCCAGAACCGCTACCACCTGCAAGTCATGCTCGGCGCCGACAAGCGCAGCCGGCTCCACGAGGCGGGCGCCTGGCTCGCCGCCTGGCTGGAGGCCGAACCGGCGGCTCGGCGGGTGCGCTGGTCGCTGGATATCGATCCGCAGACTCTCAGCTGAAAGCGGAAAGCTGGAAGCTGGAAGCTGGAAGCTGGAAAGTAGGTGTCGCCTCCGAGACACGGGCCAAGGTTTTTTTCCAGCTTCAGGCTTATAGCTTAGAGCTCCGGGCGCAGCCCGGTCGGGCAAGGGTTTAAAGCCCGACCCCAATTGTCGATAATGTGCAGCCAAATGCCCGCCGACGGGCGAACGACACGCCCGCGCCACAGGACATCAGATTCCCCATGAAAGACACCATCATCTCCCTGCTGGAGGGCGCCCTGGACGAACTCAAGCGCCAGGACGTCCTGCCTTCCGAGCTCGCCCCGACCATCAAGGTCGATCCCACCAAGGACAAGGCCCACGGCGACTACGCCACCAACCTGGCCCTGATGCTCGCCAAGCCCGCCGGCAAGAAGCCCCGCGAGCTGGCCGAGGCCCTGGTCGCGGCCCTGCCGGAAAGCGACGCCGTGGCCAGGGTGGAGATCGCCGGCCCCGGCTTCGTCAACTTCTTCGCCGCCACCGACGCCGCCGCCCAGGTCGTGCGCCAGGTCCTCGACAGCGGCGACGCCTTCGGCCGCAGCTTCACCGGCCAGGGCCACAAGGTGCAGGTGGAGTTCGTCTCCGCCAACCCCACCGGCCCGCTCCACGTCGGCCACGGGCGCGGGGCGGCCATCGGCGACTGCCTGTGCCGCCTGCTGGAGGCGACCGGCCACGACGTCACCCGCGAGTTCTACTACAACGACGCTGGCGCCCAGATCACCAACCTGGCCCTCTCGGTGCAGGCTCGCGCCAAGGGCATCGACCCCGAGGACACCGGCTGGCCCGCCGACGGCTACCGCGGCGGCTACATCATCGACGTGGCCGACGCCTACCTGGCCCGGGAGACGGTGCATGCCGACGACCGCCACGTCACCGCCGAGGGCGACCCGGACGACCTGGACGCCATCCGCGACTTCGCCGTGGCCTACCTGCGCCGCGAGCAGGACCTCGACCTGCGCGCCTTCGGCGTGGCGTTCGACGTCTACTTCCTCGAGTCCTCGCTGTACCGCGACGGCAAGGTGGCGGCCACCGCGGCCCGCCTGGCGGAGAAGGGCCATACCTACGAGCGCGAGGGCGCCACCTGGCTGCGCACCACCGACTTCGGTGACGACAAGGACCGGGTGATGCGCAAGTCCGATGGCGACTACACCTACTTCCTGCCCGACGTCGCCTACCACCTCGACAAGTGGCAGCGCGGCTTCACTACCGTGATCAACGAGCAAGGCGCCGACCACCACTCCACGGTGACCCGGGTGCGCGCCGGGCTGCAGGCCCTGGAGGCCGGCATTCCCGAGGGCTGGCCGGACTACGTGCTGCACCAGATGGTGATGGTCACCCGCTCCGGCGTGGAGGTGAAGCTCTCCAAGCGGGCCGGCAGCTATGTCACGGTGCGCGACCTGATCGACGAGGTGGGCCGCGATGCCACCCGTTTCTTCCTCGCCGCCCGCCGCGCCGACTCGCAGCTGACCTTCGACATCGACCTGGCCCGCTCCCAGTCCAACGACAACCCGGTCTACTACGTCCAGTACGCCCATGCCCGGGTCTGCAGCATGCTGCGCAAGGCCGAGGCCGAGGGCCAGCCCTTCGACCACGCCCTGGCCATGGACAGCCTGGCGCTGCTCGACGCCGACCAGGAGAAGACCCTGCTCAACCGCCTGGCGCGCTACCCCGAGGTGGTCGAGCATGCCGCCGCCGCCCGGGAGCCCCAGCAGATCGCCCAGTACCTGCTCGATCTCGCCGCCGAGTTCCACACCTGCTACAACGCGGTGAAGGTGATGGTCGAGGACGACGCCCGGCGCAATGCCCGCCTGGCGCTGGGCCTGGCCACCCGCCAGGTGCTGCGCAACGGCCTGGACCTGATGGGTGTCGGCGCCCCCGAGGAGATGTAAGTCATGGCCAGCCGCAAGCCTCCCGCCAACCGCAAGCGCGGCGCCACCAGCAGCAAGCGGCGCCCGGCCAGGCCCCAGCGGCACGGACTGCCCGGCTGGCTCTGGGGGCTCGCCGGCCTGGTCGGCGGCTTCCTGATCTCCCAGCACCAGCACGGCACGGCGCCCTGGCAGGACGGGCCGGTCACGCCGCTGGCCACGGTGGTGCCCAAGCCCGCGCCCTCGTCCGACGGGGCGAGCAACGGGGGGAGCGCGCCGACGCCGGACGAGCCGCGCATGCCGACCTTCGAGTTCTACACGCTGCTGCCGGAATCCGAGGTGATCGCCCCGGGGGGCCAGGTGCCGGCCTCCACCGCCACCCCGCCGCCGAAGCCCCCCGAAGCCGAGGAGGAGGAGGCCCGCCCGACGGTCGCCGCGGACGATCCCATCGCCCAGGTGATCGCCGCCAACAGCGCCCCCGCCGAGGCAACCACTGAGGCGGCCTCGTCCACCGACGCCGGGGACGGCAAGCGCTACGTGCTGCAGGCGGCCTCCTTCCGGGCCTCCGACGATGCCCATCGCCTGGCCGGCCGCCTCCAGGACTTCGGCCTGCTGGCCAAGATCAGCGAGGTCCAGACCGGCGACGGCGCCACCTGGCACCGGGTCCAGGTGGGCCCCTACAGCGACCGTCGCGAGCTCAGCCGCGCCCAGGACCTGATGGTCACCCAGGGCATCGAGCCGCTGATGATTCAGCTGCAATAACGGCTCGGCACGGTTGAATTCCCGCCCGGGCGCCCACACCTCCCCTGAAGTTCACTCACGGCGCCCGGGCCACCCGCGGCGCCGAAAGTCATCGGGAGTCTTCGTCTCCCACAAGGAGTCCCCTCCATGACCACGATCGTTTCCGTGCGTCGCGGCGACCGGGTGGCCCTGGCCGGCGACGGCCAGGTCTCGCTGGGCAACACCGTGATGAAGGGCAACGCCAGCAAGGTGCGTCGCCTCTACCGCGGCCAGGTGCTGGCCGGCTTCGCCGGCGGCACCGCCGATGCCTTCACTCTCTTCGAGCGCTTCGAGGCCCAGCTCGAGAAGCACCAGGGCAACCTCACCAAGGCCGCCGTGGAGCTGGCCAAGGACTGGCGCACCGACCGGGCCCTGCGGCGCCTGGAGGCGCTGCTCGCCGTGGCCGACAAGCACGCCTCGCTGATCATCACCGGCAACGGCGACGTGGTGGAACCCGAACGCGGCATCCTCGCCATCGGCTCCGGCGGCAACTTCGCCCAGGCCGCGGCCCGCGCGCTGCTCGAGAACACCGAGCTGCCGGCCCGCGAGATCACCGAGAAGTCGCTGGAGATCGCCGCCGACATCTGCGTGTTCACCAACCACAACGTCACGCTGGAAGAGCTCTGACCATGACCCGGATGACCCCCCGCGAGATCGTCCATGCCCTGGACCAGTACATCATCGGCCAGCAGGACGCCAAGCGCGCCGTGGCCGTCGCCCTGCGCAACCGCTGGCGGCGCATGCAGCTCGACGGCGAGCTGCGCCAGGAAGTCACCCCCAAGAACATCCTGATGATCGGCCCCACCGGCGTGGGCAAGACCGAGATCGCCCGTCGCCTCGCCAAGCTGGCCGGCGCGCCCTTCATCAAGGTCGAGGCCACCAAGTTCACCGAGGTGGGCTATGTGGGCCGGGACGTGGAGTCCATCGTCCGCGACCTCACCGAGGCCGCCATCAAGCTGGTCCGCGAGCAGGCCAAGGACGAGGTGCGCCATCGGGCCGAGGATGCCGCCGAGGACCGCATCCTCGATGCCCTGCTGCCACCGCCCCGCGGCCAGGAGGACCAGCCCCGCGCCGAGAGCTCGACGCGCCAGACCTTCCGCAAGAAGCTCCGCGAGGGCGACCTCGACGACAAGGAGATCGATGTCGAGGTGACCCAGCAGGGCCAGGGCATCGACATCATGACCCCGCCGGGCATGGAGGAGATGACCAACCAGCTGCAGAGCCTGTTCTCCAGCATGGGCAAGCAGAAGACCGAGACCCGCCGCGTGGCGGTGTGCGACGCCTTCGCCCTGCTGCGCGACGAGGAGGCCGCCAAGCTGGTCAACGAGGAGGAGATCAAGCACCGCGCCATCGAGGCCGTGGAGCAGAACGGCATCGTCTTCCTCGACGAGATCGACAAGGTCGCCAAGGGCAGCGGCCAGTCCAGCGGCGGCGAGGTCTCCCGGGAAGGCGTGCAGCGTGACCTGCTGCCGCTGATCGAGGGCTCCAGCGTCTCCACCAAGTACGGCATGGTGAAGACCGACCATATCCTGTTCATCGCCTCCGGCGCCTTCCACCTGTCGCGCCCCTCGGACCTGATCCCCGAGCTGCAGGGCCGGCTGCCGATCCGTGTCGAGCTCGATGCGCTGACGCCGGACGACTTCCAGCGTATCCTCACCGAGCCCTCCGCGGCGCTGACTCGCCAGTACGAGGCGCTGCTCAGGACCGAGGGTCTCGAAGTCACCTTCACCGAGGACGGCATCGAGCGCATCGCCGAGATCGCCTGGAAGGTCAACGAGGGCACCGAGAACATCGGCGCCCGCCGCCTGCACACGGTGATGGAGCGTCTGCTGGAGGAGGCCTCCTTCAAGGGCTCCGACATCGGCAGCCCGCTGACCATCGATGCCGCCTACGTCGACTCCCAGCTCGGCGAGCTGGCGATGGACGAGGACCTGTCACGATATATTCTGTGAGGTAGGCGCCAACCAGAAGCTACACAGGCTTCGATGCGTAAGCTGGAAGCTATAAGCTGTAAGCTTGAAGCAACCACGGCCTATAGCTGGACTGGTTGGCAAAACTCCCACAGGAAACGTCTCACAACCGTCGCTATCGGCGGTTGTGCTCTTCCAGCTTCACGCTTCCGACTTCAAGCTCACCGAAGGTGCCTATGTCCGCCCCGATTCCCGTCAAGGTGCACTACCACAAGCAGGACCGCGAACTGGAGCTGACCTACGAGGGCGGCGAGAGCCACCGCCTCTCGGTGGAATACCTGCGCGTCTTCTCCCCCTCCGCCGAGGTGCGCGGCCACGGCCCGGATTCCGCCACCCTGCAGGTCGGCAAGAAGCACGTCGGCCTGGCCAACATCACCCAGACCGGCCGCTACGCGCTCAAGCTGCACTTCGACGACGGCCACGACAGCGGCCTCTACAGCTGGGACTACCTGTATGCGCTGATCCGCGACCGGGAGGCCAACTGGGCCGACTACCTGAGGCGTCTCGAGGAGGCCGGCGCCTCGCGGGAGCCGCTGGGCATCGAGATCAAGCAGCTGTAAGGCAACGCAATCGCCCGAGGGGCGCCGGGGGCAGGTCGAAGAGGGGGTCTTTTGCCTTGGGTGAGGCGGACTCCGCCGAACGGGCTGGCCATGGATGGCCAGCACCGGCCCTGCAAGCGGAGCAGGATGCGAGAGCACCGCAGGGCAAAAGTAGCGCCCAGGGATGGGTCCACAGTGCCCCCTCGAAGACCTGTCGACGGATCAGCCCCGAGCCACAACTCAAGCAGCGATAGCCCTGAGCTCCAAGCCCGACGTCAAGACAAGGGCATCCGGGGAGCGCTACAATGGCGCCCCATCGGCGGAGCCCTTCGGCTCCGCCTCCCATGTGCAGCTGACTCGGGAGCCTCCCTCGCATGACCCCCAGCGACAAGCGCACCACGCACTTCGGCTATCAGGAAGTCCCGGTCGACGAGAAGGCCTCCCGCGTGGCCCATGTCTTCCACTCCGTGGCGTCCCGCTACGACGTGATGAACGACCTGATGTCCTTCGGCATCCACCGCCTGTGGAAACGCCTGACCATCGAGCGTGCCGGGGTACGCCCGGGCCACAGCGTGCTCGATATCGCCGGCGGCACCGGCGACCTGACCGGGAAGTTCTCGCGGCTGGTCGGGCCCCGCGGGCGGGTAGTGCTCGCCGACATCAACGAGTCCATGCTGCGGGTCGGCCGCGACAAGCTCCTCGACCGGGGCGTCGGCGGCAACGTCGAGTACGTCCAGGCCAATGCCGAGACCCTGCCCTTCCCGGACAACACCTTCGACTGCATCACCATCGCCTTCGGCCTGCGCAACGTCACCGACAAGGACGCCGCCCTGCGCTCCATGGCCCGGGTGCTCAAGCCCGGTGGCCGCCTGCTGGTGCTGGAGTTCTCCAAGCCCGGCAACCCGCTGCTGACCCGCGCCTACGACGAGTACTCCTTCCGCCTGTTGCCGCGCATGGGCGAGCTGGTCGCCGGGGACGCCGACAGCTATCGCTATCTCGCCGAGTCGATCCGCATGCATCCCGACCAGGAGACCCTCAAGGGCATGATGGAGGCCGCCGGCCTGGAGCGCGTCGAGTACACCAATCTCACCGGGGGCGTCGTCGCCCTGCACCGCGGCATCAAGCTGTGAGGTCGTGATGGCGCTGACACCGACCCTGCTGCTGAGTGGCCTCGAACGCAGCCTCAACGTCCTGCTCGCCCGCGACCCCGCCGCCCCCGCGCGCCTCGCCCGCCTGGCGGGCCAGCGCATCCTGCTGCGCCTCGAGCATCCGCCGCTGGCGCTCGCCGTGCACTTCCATGCCCAGGGCCTGGACCTGCTGCGCCAGGACGAGGCCCCCGAGGAGGCCTACGACGCGGTCGTCGAGCTCGATGCCGAGACCCTCGGCGAGCTGCTCGGCGGCGCCCCGGTGGAACGGCTGATGTTCCAGGGCAAGCTGTCGGTGCGGGGCCGCGTCCACCTGCTGGAGGCCGCCCGGGACCTGCTGCTGGACCTGGACCTGGACTGGGAGGGCGAACTGGCCCGCTGGCTCGGCGACATCCCCGCCCACAGCCTGGCCGAGGGCATCCGCAGCCTGGGTCGCTGGGGCCTGCGCACCCGCCAGGAACTGTGTGCCGACGTCTCGGAGTATGTCTTCGAGGAGGCCCGGCTGCTGCCGGGCCGCTACCAGCTCGAGATCCTGCGCGATCACCTCACCGAGCTGGAGGTCGCCACCGACCGCCTCGAGGCCCGCCTCGAGCGCCTGCGTCGTCGACTGTCGGGCCAGGAGGGCCGCGCATGATCCCGCGCCTCCTGCGCATCGGCTGGGTGATCACCCGCTACCGGCTCGACACCCTGCTGCCCCTGGAACGCCTGCCCTGGTGGCTGCGCCTGACGCTGACCCTGTCGCCACTGCGCCTGGTGCCGATCGGGCCCCGTCCCCGGGGCGAGCGCCTGCGCCTGGCCCTGGAGACCCTGGGACCGATCTTCGTCAAGTTCGGCCAGGTGCTGTCGACTCGCCGCGACCTCTTCCCCGAGGACATCGCCGACGAGCTCAAGCGCCTGCAGGACCAGGTCCCCCCCTTCCCCGGTCGCGAGGCCCGCGCCCTGGTGGAGGACGAACTCGGCATGCCGCTGACCGAGGCCTTCGCCGACTTCGCGCCCGAAGCGCTGGCCTCTGCCTCGGTGGCCCAGGTGCACGCCGCCCGCCTGCACGGGGGGGAGGACGTGGTGGTCAAGATCATTCGCCCGGGCATCGAACGGGTGATGCGCCAGGACATGGCGCTGATGTACCGGGTCGCCGCCCTGCTGGCGCGCATTCCCGAGGCCCGCCGGCTGCGTCCCGTGGAAGTGGTGCGCGACTACGAGTCGACCCTGTTCGACGAGCTCGACCTGACCAAGGAGGCCGCCAACACCTCCCAGCTCAAGCGCAACTTCAAGGGCTCGCCGCTGCTGTTCGTGCCGGGCATCCACTGGGAGCTGACCCGCCGGCGGGTGATGGTCCAGGAGCGCATCCACGGCGTGCCGGTGGCCGACACCGCGGCCCTGGCGGCCCAGGGCACCGACCTCAAGACGCTCGCCGAGCGCGGCGTGGAGATCTTCTTCACCCAGGTCTTCCGCGACAACTTCTTCCATGCCGACATGCACCCGGGCAACATCTTCGTCTCCCGGGAGACGCCCTGGAACCCCCAGTACATCGCCATCGACTGCGGCATCGTCGGCAGCCTGACCCGCGAGGACCAGGACTACCTGGCCCGCAACCTGCTGGCCTTCTTCCATCAGGACTACTACGAGGTGGCGGCGCTGCACATCGAGTCGGGCTGGGTCGGCGAGGATACCCGGGCCAACGAGTTCGCCGCGGCGGTACGTACCGTCTGCGAGCCGATCCTCGAGAAACCCCTCAAGGACATCTCCTTCGGCCAGGTGCTGCTGGGGCTGTTCCAGACCGCGCGGCGCTTCAACATGGAGGTCCAGCCGCAGCTGGTGCTGCTGCAGAAGACCCTGCTCAACATCGAGGGCCTGGGCCGCCAGCTGTATCCGGACCTGGACCTGTGGGCCACCGCCAAGCCCTACCTGGAGCAGTGGATGAAGGAGCGGGCCGGCGCCCGCGGCTTCTGGGACTCCCTCAAGCGCCAGGCGCCGGAACTCTCCCGCCAGCTGCCGGAACTGCCGGTGCTGGCCCACCAGGCCCTGGCCCGCGCCGAGCATGGCCATCACCAGCATCGCCGCCAGGCCGAGGCCGTCGGCGCCATCCGCCGCCAACTCGACCGCCAGGGGCGACGTCACCGCCGGCTGCGCCTGGGCCTGCTGCTGGTGGCGGTGGCACTCGCCTGGCAACCGCTGGTCGAATGGGCAGGCGGCCAACCCTGGCCGGTGCTCGGCGCCGCGGTGCTGGGCGGCCTGTTGCTGGCGTGGAACTGACGATCCCCTGTAATGGAACCTTCTCCCATGAGCGATATTCTCGACCACCTCCATGACGTGCTCGAACAGCGCCGCCAGGCGGCCCCCCGGGACTCCTACGTGGCCAGCTTGCATGACAAGGGCCTGAACAAGATACTCGAGAAGGTCGGCGAGGAAGCCACCGAGACCCTGCTGGCGGCCAAGGATGCCGAGCATGGGGACGCGGCGCAGCGCCAGGCAGTGATCGCCGAGACGGCCGACCTGTGGTTTCATAGCCTGGTGATGCTCTCGCATCTGGGGCTCGACCATCAACAAGTGCTCGACGAGCTCGCGCGCCGCTTCGGCCTCTCCGGCCATGACGAGAAGGCCGCGAGGCAACGCTAGAATCGACCATTCCGGGCGAGGCCCGGGACCCTACCAGAGGAAGTCACTATGTTAGGTGGTATCAGTATCTGGCAGCTGCTGATCGTGCTCGGCATCATCATCCTGATCTTCGGCACCAAGAAGCTGCGCAACGTCGGCGGCGACCTGGGCGGCGCCGTGAAGGGCTTCAAGAAGGCCATGCACGACGAGGACAAGGGCGAGGATACCGACAAGCCCCAGGCCCAGGTGCGCCACGACGACGAGGGCCATACCTACGACGTCAAGGCCGAGCAGAAGCCCGAAGAACGGGAAGAGCGCAAGTAAGCCGCCATGTTCGACATCGGCTTTCTCGAACTGTTGATCATCGGCGTGGTGGGCCTGCTGGTGCTGGGCCCCGAGCGCCTGCCCAAGGCCGCCCGGACCCTGGGCCTGTGGATCGGCAAGATCAAGCGCACGGTCTCCGGCATGCAGCGCGAGATCAGCGCCCAGCTGGAGGCAGAGGAGCTGCGCCAGAAGCTCGACGAGCAGCAGAAGAAGCTCGACGAGGGCGTCAACCGGGTCAAGCGTGACGTGGAGGGCCTCGCCGACACGCCATCGCGGGACGCCGCCAAGCCCGCCGCCGAGGAGGCGCCCTCCTCGCCGCCTCCCGAGCAGCGCCTCGACGATGCCCTGGCCAGGGCCCGCGAGACGACCGCCGATGAGCCAGATGCCGACGCCCACAAGGACTCCGCCGCGCGATGAGCCACTCCGACGACTCCCGGGACTCCGGGCAGGCCCAGGCCCCGCTGATCGAGCACCTGATCGAGCTGCGCTCGCGGCTGATGCGGGCCGTGGTGGCCATCCTGGTGATCTTCCTCGGGCTCTACGCCTTCGCCAACGATATCTACGGCTTCGTCGCCGAGCCGCTGATGGCGTTGCTGCCGGCAGGCTCCCAGATGATCGCCACCGAGGTCGCCTCGCCCTTCCTGGCGCCCTTCAAGCTGACCCTGGTGGTGGCGGTGTTCATCGCCGTGCCCTATGTGCTCCACCAGGCCTGGGCCTTCGTGGCCCCGGGGCTCTACGACAACGAGAAGGCCCTGGCGCTGCCGATCCTCGCCTCCAGCGTCCTGCTCTTCTACGCCGGCGCGGCCTTCGCCTACTACGTGGTGTTCCCGCTGCTCTTCCAGTTCTTCACCCAGACCGGGCCGGAGAACGTCGCGGTGATGACCGACATCAACGCCTACCTGAACTTCGTCCTCAAGCTGTTCTTCGCCTTCGGGGTGGCCTTCGAGATCCCCATCGCCACCTTCCTGCTGATCCTCAGCGGGGCGACCACGGTGGAGAGCCTGTCGAAGAAGCGCCCCTACATCATCCTCGGCTGCTTCGTGGTGGGCATGCTGCTGACCCCGCCGGACGTGATCTCCCAGAGCCTGCTGGCGGTGCCCATGTACCTGCTCTACGAGGTCGGTCTGCTGTTCGGGCGGCTGGTGCGCCGCAAGCGCGAGAAGGACGCCGCCGACGAGGAATAAGCCGTAAACTCGAAGCTCGAAGCTCGAAGCTCGAAGCTCGAAGCTCGAAGCTCGAAGCTCGAAGCTCGAAGCTCGAAGCTCGAAGCTCGAAGCTCGAAGCTCGAAGGCAAGTTAATACAGAGCGCCTCCATGGCAACGCCATGGAGGCGCTGTTCTTCCAGCTTGTCGCTCACAGCTCCCGGGCGAAGCCGGAGCGCCGGACCGCCGGGTCACAGGTCCATCAGCTCGTCGATGCGATCGACCAGCTTGAAGATGCCAGTGGCCGCCTCGCCGATGCGGGTGGCCAGCATGTAGGCCGGGGTGGTGACCACGCGATGCTCGAAGTCGACCACGATGTCCTCCACGCTGCAGCTGCGGTGCAGGCCGCCCATGCTGCTGATCGCCCCGGCCACGCCCGGGTCATGACCGATGGTCACGGCGATGCCGGGCCCCAGCAGGCGCGGCACCATCACCGGGGCGATGCACATCAGGCCGATCGGCTTGCGATCCTCGTGGAAGGCGGCCAGGGACTCCACCAGGTCCCCCTGGATCACCATGTCGGCGCCGGCCTCGGCGAAGTTGGAGAGGTTCTTGGCCGCGCCGAAGCCGCCCGGCAGGATCACCGCCTCGAAGCCGTCGGCATCGAGCTCGGTCAGCGGCTCGATCTCGCCCCGCGCCAGACGCGCCGACTCGACCAGCACGTTGCGCCACTCCCCGTCGGCCACCTCGCCGCTGCGATGGTCGATGACGTGTTGCTGGTCGATGTCCGGCGCGAAACAGCGGTAGCCGATCCCCAGCTGGTCGAGCCGCAGCAGGGTCAGGGTCGTCTCGTAGATCTCCGAGCCGTCCTGCACGCCGCACCCCGACAGAATGACCGCCACCTGTTTGCTCATGTCCTTCTCCTCGAACGCATCCTGCCGATAGGCGACAGGGCCGGTAAACGTGAAGCCACCACTTTAGAGAGTCGCTCTGGGTGCGACAAGGCGCGTCTTCCGACGTCCGGCCACACTGATATACTCGGGTCATTGTCATCATACTGTCATTCCCGGCCACCAGACTCGTCACTGGCGGCCCGGGTCCCGTTTCGGAGAAGATGCCTTGAGTTTCACGACCTCTCGCCAGTATCCCGCCACTCGCATGCGACGCATGCGCCGTGACGACTTCTCGCGTCGCCTGATGCGCGAGCACACCCTGACCGCCGCCGACCTGATCTGGCCGGTGTTCGTGCTCGAAGGCGAGGGGCAGCGCGAGGCGGTGCCGTCGATGCCGGGCGTGGAGCGGCTGTCGCTGGACCTGCTCGTCGAGGAGGCCCGGGAGGCCCATGCCCTCGGCATCCCGGTGCTGGCGCTGTTCCCGGTGGTGGATCCCGCGCTGAAGAGCGAGCTGGCCGAGGAGGCCTACAGCGCCGGTGGCCTGGTCCAGCGCAGCGTGCGCGCCCTCAAGGAGGCCGTGCCCGGGCTCGGCATCATGACCGACGTGGCCCTCGACCCCTACACCAGCCACGGCCAGGACGGCATCCTCGACGACGTCGGCTATGTGCAGAACGACCGCACCGTGGAGACGCTGCTCAAGCAGGCGCTGTCCCACGCCGAGGCCGGCGCCGATATCGTCGCGCCCTCGGACATGATGGACGGACGCATCGGCGCCATCCGCCAGGTGCTCGAGCAGGAGCAGTTGCACAACACCCGGATCATGGCCTATAGCGCCAAGTATGCCTCGCGCTACTACGGCCCCTTCCGCGATGCGGTGGGCTCGGCGACGAACCTGGGACGCGCCGACAAGACCACCTACCAGATGGACCCGGCCAACGGTGACGAGGCGCTCCACGAGGTGGCCCTCGACCTCGCCGAGGGCGCCGACATGGTGATGGTCAAGCCGGGCATGCCCTACCTGGACGTGGTGCACCGCATCAAGGAGGAACTCCGGGTGCCGACCTTCGCCTATCAGGTCAGTGGCGAGTACGCGATGCACATGGCCGCCTTCGACAACGGCTGGCTCGACGCCGACAGCGTGATGCTCGAGTCGCTGACGTGCTTCAAGCGCGCCGGGGCCGACGGCATCCTGACCTATTTCGCCAAGCGGGCGGCCAGACTGCTCGCGGACTAACCGCCGGAGGGGAGTCGCCTCCGGTCCACGACAGGGACCCCCCATGGACGAATCGCGCCGCCCCGACACGCCCTCCGCCCCCGACATCGCGCCCGGCGGCGAGGCCCCCGCCCCGCGACTCAACCAGACCCGCACCGGCATCAAGCCCAAGGCGATGCCGGACCCGGAGGCCGACCTCACCGACCCGGGGCTGTACTTCAACCGGGAACTGTCGCACCTGCAGTTCAACGTGCGGGTGCTGGAGCAGGCCCTGGACGAGGCGCACCCCCTGCTCAACCGGCTGATGTTCCTGCTGATCTTCTCGTCCAACATGGACGAGTTCTTCGAGATCCGCGTGGCGGGGCTGAAGAACCAGGTGGCCCTGGGCGACGAGACCACCGGCAGCGACGGCCGCCTGCCGCGCTCGGTGCTGGCCGAGATCGCCCAGATCGCCCATGAGCAGGTGGAACGCCAGTACCGCATCCTCAACGAGGCGCTGATCCCCGCCCTGGAGACCCAGGGCCTGCGCTTCCGGCGGCGCGGCGACTGGACCGAGGCCCAGCGCACCTGGGTACGCGACTATTTCGAGACCGAGATCATGCCGGTGATCAGCCCCATCGGGCTGGATCCCTCCCATCCCTTCCCGCGGCTGGTCAACAAGAGCCTCAACTTCATCGTCGAGCTCGAGGGCAAGGATGCCTTCGGGCGCGAGGGCGGCATGGCCATCCTCCCGGCGCCGCGCTCGCTGCCCCGGGTGATCGCCCTGCCCAGTGACCTCTGCGAGGGCGGCTTCACCGAGTACGTCTTCCTGTCGTCGATGATCCATGCCCATGCCGAGGAGGTCTTCCCCGGCATGACGGTGCGCGGCTGCTACCAGTTCCGGCTGACCCGCAACGCCGACATGTCGGTGGACCCCGAGGACGTCTCGGACCTGGCCTCGGCCCTGCGCGGCGAACTGCTGTCGCGGCGCTATGGCAGCGGCGTGCGCCTGGAAGTGGCCGACAACTGCCCCGAGGAGCTCGCCGACTTCCTGCTCAAGCAGTTCGAGCTGGAGGCGACCGATCTCTACCGGGTCAACGGCCCGGTGAACCTGACCCGCATGATGTCGGTGCTGGGCGAGGTGGAGCGTCCCGAGCTGTGCTACCGTTCCTTCACCCCCGGCCTGCCCAAGGCGTTGAGCAAGCGCGACAGCGTGCTCCAGGCCGTGGCCGAGGGCGACATCCTGCTGCACCACCCCTTCCAGTCCTTCTCGCCGGTGGAGGAGATGCTCCGCGAGGCCGCCCGGGACCCGGACGTGCTGGCCATCAAGCAGACCCTCTACCGCACCGGGGCCGACTCCCCCATCGTCAACGCCCTGGTGGAGGCAGCGGGCAACGGCAAGGAGGTCACGGTGGTGATCGAGCTGCGGGCGCGCTTCGACGAGGCCGACAACCTGGCCCTGGCCTCGCGGCTGCAGGAGGCAGGCGCCATCGTCATCTACGGGGTGATGGCCTACAAGACCCATGCCAAGATGATGCACATCGTGCGCCGGGAGAAGGGCCAGCTGCGCCACTACGCCCACCTGGGCACCGGCAACTACCACTCCAAGACCGCCAAGCTCTACACCGACTACAGCTTGCTCACCGCCCACCCCACCCTGTGCGCCGACGTGCACAAGGTCTTCCAGCAGCTCTCCGGGATGGGGCGCGCGCGCAGGATCGAGAAGCTGCTGCACGCCCCCTTCACCCTCCACGAGCGCCTGGTGGCGATGATCGACCGGGAGGCCGAGCATGCTCGCAAGGGCAAGCGCGCCCACCTGATCATCAAGTGCAACTCGCTCACCGAACCCAAGCTGATCCAGGCCCTCTACCGGGCCTCCCAGGCCGGCGTGGAATGTGACCTGATCATCCGCGGCATGTGCTGCCTGCGTCCGGGGCTGCCGGGCATCTCCGAGAGCATCCGGGTGCGCTCGATCATCGGCCGCTTCCTCGAACACACCCGGGTGTTCCACTTCCACAACGACGGCAAGCCCGAGACCTGGGGGTCCAGCGCCGACTTCATGGCCCGCAACATGTTCCACCGGGTGGAGACCTGCTTCCCGCTGCTCGACAAGAAGCTCGCCGCCCGGGTGCGCAAGGACCTGGAAACCTACCTGGTGGACAACTGCCAGAGCTGGCTGCTGCAGGGCGACGGCACCTTCGTCAAGCAGACACCCGGCGAGGCCGCCCCCATCAGCGCCCAGGAGACGCTGCTCTACGCCTACGCCGCCCGCGCCTAGGAGAGCTCCTTAGCCCCGCTTGAAGTCGGCGAGGTCGGCCTCGTCGAGGCCATCGACCCGTTCCGGCAGGCGGCGAGCCTGTCGGGCCAGGCGCAGCGCCTGGCGCTCGGCCAGCAGCTCGGCGTCGTCGTCCAGGGTCCGCCCGTCGAGCTCGCCCAGTTGGGCCATGCCCTGGTGGTAGAAGGCCAGCACCGCCAGGGCCCGCTCGTCCCCGTCGGCCATGCCCCGGCGCAGGGCGGGCAGGTAGCCACTCACCGTCGAGAGCCGTTGCTTGAGCCGCCAGCCGTAGCGCACCGGCCCCAGCCAGGGGCGGTCGCGCAGCACGGCCAGCACCAGGCTGGTGGCGACCAGCCCCAGCAGCACGCCCAGGCCATTGAGCCAGAGACTCGGGGTGAAGGCGGTGCCGAGCAGTTGGGTGAAGACCAGCCCGAAGACGATCAGCTGGCCGGCCATGGCCAGGCCGACCAGGCGAGAGGTCCGGCGGTAGGTATGGGGGTCGTGGGACGCGAAGCGAAACGACATGGGAGGGCCCTGGCGGTGGCTGGACGATGCCGGGATTATCCCGGCATCGTCCGGCTGCGTACAGTCGGCGCCGTCGCGGAATGCCCCGCTCTAGACTCGCTCGTCGATGCCCGTCTCCCGCAGGCGCTCCGCCGCGGTCGTCAGCAGGTGCTCGGTGGTCTCCCAGCCGATGCAGGCGTCGGTGACCGAGACCCCGTAGCGCAGCTTGCCGGGGGCCAGGGGCTGCTTGCCCTCGTGGATATGGCTCTCCAGCATCAGCCCGACCAGGGCGCTGTCGCCGGCCAGCCGCTGGCCCAGGACGTCGAGCATCACCTCGCTCTGCCGGCGGTGGTCCTTGCGTGCGTTGGCGTGGCTGCAGTCCACCATCAGTCGGGGCGTCAGGCCCGCGGCCTCCAGTGCCCGCCGGCTGGCGGCCACCTGGGGCGCCCGGTAGTTGGGCTCGCCGTGCCCCCCGCGCAGCACCACATGGGTATGCGGGTTGCCCGGGGTCTCGCGCACCATCGGCCGGCCGTCCGCGGCCATGGCGAAGTGCTGGTGGGGATGGGCCGCGGCGCGCATGGCATCGATGGCCACCTGCAGGTCGCCGCTGGTGGCGTTCTTGAAGCCCACCACGGCCTCGAGACCGCTGGCCATCTCGCGGTGCAGCTGGGACTCGGTGGTGCGGGCCCCGATCGCCACCCAGGCCAGCAGATCGTCCAGGTAGGGGGCGAGCATGGGCTGCAGCAGCTCGGTGGCCATGGGTAGGCCCAGCCCGGCGATCTCGCGCATCAGCGAGCGTGACAGCTCGAGGCCGCGGGCCAGGTCGCCACGGCCGTCCAGGTCCGGGTCATAGGCCAGGCCCTTCCAGCCCACGGTGGTCCGGGGCTTCTCCACGTAGACCCGCATCACCGGCAGGATGCGATCCTCGATATGCGGGGCCAGGGCCGCCAGCCGCCGGGCATACTCGAGGGCGGCCTCGGGATCATGGATCGAGCAGGGGCCGACCACCACCAGCAGACGGTCGTCGCGGCCCGCGAGGATCTCGCGGATGGCCTGACGCTGGCCCTCGATGCGTCGGGCCAGGGCCGGCTCGAGCGGCAGCGTCCGGTGCAGGGCCTCGGGGGTGGGCAGGTGGCTGGCGGCGTCGCGACGGTCTTCGCTCGCGTCGGTCAGCGAATGGCGGGCAAGGGGAACGGGGGCGTTCATGGGGGTCAACTCCGTGAGCGGGAACATCGGCTGGTCGTCATGCCACCGGCGGTCTCACGGTCGGAGGTGGCGCCCTGGCCCGACCGCGCATCGCTAAATCGCCAACCATAGCCGTAATAGTCCCGTCCCGGGGTGCGGAACTCGGCGTGGGCACGATGCGATGCGGTCATGGGGCGTCTCCTGTCGTCGTGTTGCGGGGCCTGCAATGCAGAACCCCCGAGCGGGGTTGCCGTCCGGGGGTTCTGTGTGCGGAGGCAACCCTGGGCGGGCGTGCCTCGCGGCGTGGTCCTTGGCGCTGGGTCAGGACACGGCCGCCGGCACGCCGGCGCTAAACCAGTAGCCCGGCCAATAGTGATCGATACCGCCGACGCTGCCCTGGCCACGGGCCGCCGTCACCGCCACGGGGGCAGCCTGCGGGTCGCACGGGGTCATGGGTCGGCTCGATGACATGGTCGTCTCCTGAGGTCTGTTGCCATCCTGCCGTCTCGCGGGGCGGATGGCAAGGGCGACGTGCGCACCGGCGGCTCAGCCGGTGGCCAGCTGCACCCAGCCGATGGTCGCCGGCAGCGCGCTCATGCCCACCAGCACCGCCAGGCCCAGGAAGACCGCCAGCAGGCCGCTGTCGTCCTTGAAGTTCTCGTCGTGTCCCGCCATGTCATGTTCCTCTCGGAGTGGTCGTCAGGATGACCGGCATTCTAGCGAAGATGCCGGCCGCCATCGACCGGCAGGGTGATCCCGGTCACGTAGCGGTTGTCGAGCAGGTAGCGCAGGCTCTGGTGAATGACCCCCGGCCCGGGAATCAGCTCCATGGCCGACTTGGCCCTGGCCTTCTCGGCATAGGCCTCGTCGTCCCCCTCGCCCAGCATGATCATCGCCGGGGCGATGGCATTGACCTGGATCGAGGGCGCGTACATCGCCGCGAAGGACAGCGTCAGGTTCTCGAGCCCCGCCTTGGTGGCGGCATAGGCGGCGTGCTTACGCGAGCCCTTGCGGGCCACATAGTCGGTCATGTGCACGATGTCCCGCAGCGGCTCGCCGCACGCCTCGAGCAGGTCGCGGGCCTGCAGGTTGATCAGGTACGGGGCCAGCATGTGGACCCGGAACAGCCGCTCGAAGTTGTCACCGGCCTGCTCGCCGTCGACGTCCGGCATCCAGGCGCTGGCGTTGTGCACGATGGCCCGAAGCGACGGCGTCTCGGCGCGCAGCCTCTCGAGGAAGTCCTCGATGCCGTCCTGGCTGGCGAAGTCCGCCTGCAGGGTGACCACGCCGCGCTCGCGCAGGGCATCGAGGGCGGGGCGCTCGCGACGATAGCTGATGATCACCGGGTGGCCCTCGTCGCGCAGGCGTTCGGCGCAGTGTCGGCCGAGCCGCTGGGCACCGCCGGTGATCAGGATGGGCGAGGCACTCATGCCCGCCGCTCACGCACCAGGCTGCCCACGGTCGGCACCAGCGGGTCCCGCGGCGCATAGGCGAAGACGTCGGAGAACACCCGGGACGGCACCAGCCCCAGCGAGGCCAGGACATCGACGCAGGCATAGACCATGCCCGGCGAGCCGGAGAGGTAGACGTCATGGGCGGAGACGTCGCCGAGGTGCTCGGCCAGGGCCTCGTCGACCCGCCCGCGGTGGCCGATCACTCGCTCGGCATCGAAGCCGGCCTCCAGCGGCTGCTCGCTGACGCCATGGAAGGTCACGCCCTCGTGCCGCTCCGCCCACTCCCGGGCCTGGCGCTCCAGGTAGAGGTCGCGGCGCTCCCGGGCGGCCCACCACAGCGCGATGGACCGCGAGGGGTCGGCATGCAGGGCGGCCTCGACGATGGCCTTCATCTGGGCGAAGCCGGTCCCGGCGGCGACCAGCAGCAGGGGACGCTCGCTGTCGGGGTCCAGCACGCAGTCGCCGCCGGGCAGGCGCAGGGTCAGGTGCTGGGCCTCCACCAGCAGCTCGCGCAGCCGGGCGGAGTTGCTGCGCTCCGGCCAGTGCTGGATATGCAGCTCGAGCCGGCCGTCGCCGCCGTGGGCGTTGGCGATGGAGAAGGGCACCCAGGTCGCGTCGTCCAGCTGCATCTCGAGGTACTGGCCGGGCTCGTGGGCCATGGCCTCGGGGCGGCCCTCCAGGTGCACGCGGAAGACGTCGGGGGTGAGGTCCTCGACCTCGACGACCTGGCAGGTCAGGGTCCTTGCCGTCATGAATGCCTCTTGTCGGTGTCAGGGGATTCGATACCCAGCTCGCCCCACCGCTCGCTGACCCGGGCCTTGACGGCCGCGTCCATGACGATGGGCGTGCCCCACTCGCGGTCGGTCTCGCCGGGCCACTTGCCGGTGGCATCCAGCCCCATCTTGGAGCCCAGCCCCGCCACCGGCGAGGCGAAGTCCAGGTAGTCGATGGGCGTGTTCTCCACCAGCACCGTATCCCGGGCCGGGTCCATGCGGGTGGTGATGGCCCAGATCACGTCCTGCCAGTCCCGGGCGTCCACGTCGTCGTCGAGGACCACCACAAACTTGGTGTACATGAACTGGCGCAGGAAGCTCCACACGCCCATCATCACCCGCTTGGCGTGACCGGGGTACTGCTTCTTCATGGTCACCACCGCCATGCGGTAGGAGCAGCCTTCCGGCGGCAGGTAGAAGTCGACGATCTCGGGGAACTGGCGACGCAGGATGGGCACGAAGACCTCGTTGAGCGCCAGCCCCAGGATCGCTGGCTCGTCCGGGGGACGGCCGGTATAGGTGGAGTGGTAGATGGCGTCACGGCGCAGGGTCATGCGGGTCACCGTGAACACCGGGAAGGTCTCCACCTCGTTGTAGTAGCCGGTGTGATCGCCGTAGGGACCCTCGGGGGCCGTGTCGTCCGGGTGGATGAAGCCCTCGAGGATGATCTCGGCGGAGGCCGGCACCTCCAGCTCGGCATGGCCGCACCTGACCAGCTCGGTCCGGGAGCCACGCAGCAGCCCGGCGAAGGCATACTCCGAGAGGCTGTCCGGTACCGGCGTCACCGCGCCGAGGATGGTCGCCGGGTCGGCGCCCAGGGCCACCGCCACCGGGAAGGGCTCGCCGGGATGCGCCCGGCACCATTCCTGGAAGTCCAGGGCCCCGCCGCGATGGGACAGCCAGCGCATGATCAGGCGATTGCGAGAGAGCTTCTGCTGGCGGTAGATGCCGAGGTTCTGGCGCGTCTTGTGTGGCCCCCGGGTGATCACCAGCGGCCAGGTCACCAGCGGGGCGACGTCGCCGGGCCAGCAGTGCTGGATGGGCAGTCGGTCGAGGTCGACGTCGTCGCCCTCGAGGACCACCTCCTGCACCGGCGCCCGCTTCAGGACCTTGGGCCCCATGCTCATGACCTGCTTGTAGACCGGCAGCTTGTCCAGCGCATCGCGGAAGCCCTTGGGCGGCTCCGGCTCCTTGAGGAAGGCCAGCAGTTCGCCGACCTCGCGCAGGGCATCGACGGAGTCCTGGCCCATGCCCAGGGCGACCCGCCGCGGCGTGCCGAAGAGGTTGCCGAGCAGCGGCATGTCGTGACCCTTGACGTTCTCGAACAGCAGCGCCGGCCCCCCGGCCCGCAGGGTACGATCGCAGATCTCGGTGATCTCCAGGTAGGGGTCCACCTCGGCGGTGACACGCTTGAGCTCCCCCTGTGCCTCCAGTGCCGCGATGAATTCGCGCAGGTCCTTGTACTTCATGCGGCCTTCCCGTTTCCCGAACGACAAAAAACAAGAGGGGCAGCCTAGCATGCCGCCCCTTTAGGATGCTGCGCCTGGCGACCCAGCGTCGGTGCATCGGATCAGCTCATGAGCGCCGCGGCTTTTCCGGCGACAGGTCTACGAGGAGGCGCTGTGAACCCCTCCCTGGGCGCTACCGACGCCCTGCGGCGCTCTCGCATCCTGCTGCGCTTGCAGGGCCTGGGTTGGCCATCCATGGCCAACCCGTTCGGAGGAATCCTCCTCACCCCTGGCGTAGGACCTCCTCTGCGACCTGTCCCCGGCGCCGCTTGCCTTGATCTAACCGCCGAAGCGTTGAGAACTGGCCATTAGGAGCGTCATGAGCGCAGCGGAGACAAGGCGAATCCGAGCGAGGCCGCGGAGTGTACGAGTAGTACATGAGCAGGCCGAGCGAGGATTCAACGCGGTATACGCAAGCGCAATAGCTCCTATCAGCGCCGCTTCATGGCCTCGAAGAACTCCAGGTTGGTCTTGGTGTCCTTCAGGCGGTCGATGAGGAACTCGGTGGCCGCCACGTCTTCCATGGGGTTGAGCAGCTTGCGCAGGATCCACATGCGCTGCATCTCCTCCTCGGAGGCGATCAGGTCCTCGCGGCGGGTACCGGAGCGGCGGATGTTCAGCGCCGGATAGACCCGCTTCTCGGCCAGCTTGCGGTCGAGGTGGGCCTCCATGTTGCCGGTGCCCTTGAACTCCTCGAAGATCACCTCGTCCATCTTGGAGCCGGTGTCGACCAGCGCCGTGGCGATGATGGTCAGGCTGCCACCCTCCTCGATGTTGCGCGCCGCGCCGAAGAAGCGCTTGGGCTTCTCGAGGGCATGGGCGTCGACGCCACCGGTGAGCACCTTGCCCGAGGAGGGCACCACGGTGTTGTAGGCCCGGGCCAGGCGGGTGATGGAGTCGAGCAGGATCACCACGTCCTTCTTGTGCTCGACCAGCCGCTTGGCCTTCTCGATGACCATCTCGGCCACCTGGACGTGACGCGCCGGCGGCTCGTCGAAGGTCGAGGCCACCACCTCGCCGCGTACCGTCCGCGACATCTCGGTGACTTCCTCGGGCCGCTCGTCGATCAGCAGCACGATCAGGTGGCACTCGGGATTGTTGCGGGTGATGGACGTGGCGATGTTCTGCAGCATCAACGTCTTGCCCGCCTTGGGCGGCGAGACGAGCAGGCCGCGCTGGCCCTTGCCGATGGGCGCGGTGAGGTCGATGATTCGCGCCGTCAGGTCCTCGGTGGAGCCGTTGCCGATCTCCATGCGCAGCCGCTCCTGGGGGAACAGCGGCGTGAGGTTCTCGAAGAGGATCTTGTGCTTGGCGTTCTCGGGCTTGTCGAAGTTGATCTCGCTGACCTTCAACAGCGCGAAGTAACGCTCCCCTTCCTTGGGCGGACGAATCTTGCCGGAGATGGAGTCGCCCTTGCGCAGGTTGAAGCGCCGGATCTGGGACGGCGAGACATAGATATCGTCGGGGCCGGCCAGGTAGGAGCTGTCGGCACTGCGCAGGAAGCCGAATCCGTCCTGCAGGATCTCCAGCACGCCATCGCCGTAGATGGCCTCGCCGCTCTTGGCGTGCTTCTTGAGGATGGCGAAGATGATGTCCTGCTTGCGGGAGCGTGCCAGGTTGTCGATGCCCATTTCACGGGCGATCTCCAGGAGTTCCGGCACGGGCTTTTGCTTGAGTTCGGTAAGATTCATCGGTGTGTTCAGAAGTTGCTCGTGGAAGCCGGGCAGTCATGCGCCGTATGAGACAGGAGGCGAGACGGTAACGCCGCGTGGATGCGTTCAGAGCCCGGACAGGCTGCCACTCGTCGTGTGCATCGTATGGCCGTGGGCTGACAACCGCCTGAGAAGGGATGCCGGGCCAGTTCGGGAGCGAGGGAGCAGGTTCATTTTCGCCTGAATCAGCGGCTCGTGGCCGAGGGCCAGGATCGCGGGCTGATGCAGTGGGCTATCTGACGACTTGGAAATGACCGCGGCGCAGTCGCCTTGAGCGGTCGGAAAGCATTCGGAACAGGCGAACGTCTCGATATTAGTCAACGCCGTCGGGAAACGCAAGCCTCGCGGTTTCCCCGGCCATGGCGCAATTGACATGGCCAAGAGGGGCCCGCAACCTTTGGCCAGTGCTCCTCAAGGACCCGCCATGACTGCGCCAACGGACCGGTTCGCCACCACCGCGAGCGAACCCGCGATCACCCCCGAGCCCCGCCGCCTCGCCGCCATCGACCTCGGCTCCAACAGCTTCCACCTGCTGGTCGCCAACTACCGGGACGACCGGCTGCAGGTGGTCGCCCGGCTCGGCGAGAAGGTGCAGCTGGCCGCCGGACTCGACGAGGACGGCTTCCTCGGTGAGGACGCCATGACCCGGGCCCTGGACTGCCTGGCCCGCTTCGCCCCCTTCCTGGAGGGCATCGGCCGTCGCGACCTGCGGGTGGTGGGCACCAACGCCCTGCGCGACGCCGAGAACAGCCAGGCCTTCATCGAGCGCGCCGAGGCCCTGCTGGGGACCCGCATCGAGATCATCGCCGGCCGCGAGGAGGCCCGCCTGATCTACCTGGGCGCCGCCCATGCGGTGGCCGAGGACGGCCGACGGCTGATCGTCGACATCGGCGGCGGGTCCACCGAGTTCATCATCGGCGAGCGCTTCGAGCCGCTGGCCCTGGAGAGCCTGCGGATGGGCTGCGTGACCTTCACCCGGCGCTTCTTCGACTCCGGCGAGATCACCGAGAAGCGCATGCGCCGCGCCGAGCTGGCGGCCCTCTCGGAGCTCGCCAACATCCGGCGCCCCTACCAGACCATCGGCTGGGCCGACCCGGTCGGCTCCAGCGGCACCATCAAGGCCGCGGCCGCGGTGATCGCCGCCGCCGGCAAGGGCCCCGAGGGGGTGATCACCCGCCAGGGACTGCTCGACCTGCGCAAGCGGCTGATCAAGTTCAAGCGACTGGACAGGGTCGCCATGACCGGGCTCAAGGCCGACCGTGCCCGGATCTTCCCGGCCGGCATCGCCATCCTCGGCGCCATCTTCGAGGCCTTCGCGCTGGAGGAGATGCGCTATGCCGACGGCGCCCTGCGGGAGGGAGTGCTCTATGACATGGTAGGCCGCAACAGCCCCGAGGATTCCCGCCTCAAGACCCTGGACAACCTGTCGCGGAGCTATGGGGTCGATAGCCGCCAGGCGGACAACGTGGCCAGCACCGCCCTCGGCCTGCTCGACCAGGTCCGCGAGGCCTGGAGCCTGGACGACGACCAGGCCCGCTTCCTCGAGTGGGGCAGTCGCCTCCACGAGGTCGGCCTGGCCATCTCCCACAGCCAGTTCCATCGCCACGGCGCCTATCTGCTGGAGCACTCCGACCTGGGCGGCTTCTCGCGACCGGAGCAGCGCCTGCTGGCCTTCCTGGTACGCGCCCACCGCCGCAAGTTCCCGACCAAGGAGTGGCAGGCCCTGCCCGCCGCCGAGCAGCGCTCCCATGCCCGGCTGGCCCGCCTGCTGCGCCTGGCGGTGGCCCTCAACCACTCGCGCCCGGAACAACCGCCGGCCCTGCCGGTGCTCGAGGCCGATGGCGAGACCCTGCATCTGCACCTCGATACGGGCGACGAACCGACCCTGCTGCTCGCCGACCTGGAGCAGGAGGCCGGCTATCAGCAGGCGGTCGGGCTGCCGCTGACCCTCACCACCCGCTGAGCCGGCCTCAGGCCTCCTCCCAGCCCTCGGCACGGGTCAGCCAGCGGTCCGGCCGGCCGACCGCCACCACGCGATCCCCGTGCCAGACCACCAGCAGCCGGTCACGCTCCCAGGGCGGCACCCCCCACTCCTGCAGCAACCGCTTGAGGTCACGGTGGCCGCGCCCGGCCAGCCGCAGGCGCTCCCCGCCGCACCGCGGGGCCAGGCGCAGCGCCACCGCCCTCCCCGCCCGGGGGACAAGACGCACCCTCAGCCGGCCCAGCGGCGTCGCCAGGGCCTGCCGGCCATCCCAGTCGGCCCGCCACGCCGGCGTCAGCGGACGCGGCGGGGCCATCAGGTAGAGACGGTCCCGCCAGCGACGCGCCTCGGCGCCGGGCCAGGCCACCCGCACCGCGGCATCCCGGGGGGCACCGAGCTGGGCGAGCAGCGTCGCCAGGCGGCGGGCCGGCGGCCGCGGCAGCCCCAAGCAGCCCAGGCAGTGGCGCACCAGCAGGCGCCGGCGCGGGTCCGACAGGGCCTGCAGGTCGGCGACAGGCAGCCGGCCGGGGTCGCCGCCCAGCCGGGCCAGATCCTCGCCGGCCAGTTCCTCGAGCAGCCCCTCGGCCTCACCGACCAGCGCCGCGCTGCGGGCCAGGCCCTCTCCCGCCCGGGGCCAGCGCCCGGCCAGCAGCGGCAGGACCCGGTGGCGCAGGAAGTTGCGATCCGGGCCCACCTCGGCATTGCTCGGGTCCTCGACCCAGGCCAGCGCCCGCCGGCCGGCCTCGGCCACGAGGGCGGCCCGAGAGACGCCGAGCAGCGGGCGTGACAGGCACGTCCCGGCCGGGCCATTGCCGAGCCCGCGCGTCTCGGGCATGGCGGCCAGGCCACGGGGACCGGCACCGCGCAGGGCGGCGAGCAGGAAGGTCTCGGCCTGGTCGTCACGATGCTGGGCCAGCCACAGGGTCTCCCCGGGCCGCAGTCGACGTGCGAAGGCGGCGTAGCGGGCGGCCCTGGCCTCCCCCTCGAGCCCACGGCCCGCCGCCGGGTCGACGCCGACATGGTCGACGTCCAGGGGCACGCCGAGCCGTGACGCCAGCCATCGGCAGTGGCGCTCGAAGTCGTCGGCGGCGGCCTGCAGGCCGTGATGCACGTGCAGCGCCCGCAGGGGACGCGGGTGGCGGCGGCAGGCGTCCGCGGCGAGGGTCAGCAGCAGGCCGGAATCCAGACCGCCGGAGAGCGCCACCCAGACACAGCGCCCCGGCGGGGTCCGTGCCAGGGCGTTATCGATCACGGCTTGCAGGGAAGAAGGCTCGAGGCACATGGGCAGAGACACCCCTCGGGCATGTTGCTGGGGGAGCTGTCACCACCCAACCAGAGGCCTCTTAGAGCGACGATCAGGCGAGGCGGAGAAGACCGAAGCCGCGGAGTTTACATGCGGGTAAATAGTCGGCTGAGGTCGTCTCCAACACCGCCTGATCGAGCGCAGAAAGGGCTTACACAGGGGCGCCGTAGCTCATCAGGCGCTGATACCGACGCTCCAGCAAGGTTTCGGTGTCCAGCCCCTCCAGCCGGTCGAGGCTCGCCAGCAGCGAGGACTTGATGCGCTCGGCGGTGGCCGCCGGCTGGCGATGGGCACCGCCCAGGGGCTCGGGGATCAGGGTGTCGACGAAGCCCAGCTCCTTGAGGCGCTCGGCGGTGATCCCCATGGCCTGGGCCGCGTCGGAGGCCTTCTCGGCGCTCTTCCAGAGGATGGAGGCGCAGCCCTCGGGGGAGATCACCGCGTAGGTGGAATACTGCAGCATGGCCAGCTCGTCGCAGACGCCGATGGCCAGCGCCCCGCCGGAGCCGCCCTCGCCCACCACGGTGGCGAGGATCGGCGTCTTGAGCCGCGACATCACCCCCAGGTTGTAGGCGATGGCCTCGCTCTGGCCGCGTTCCTCGGCATCGATGCCGGGATAGGCCCCGGGGGTGTCGATGAAGGTCAGCACCGGCATGCGAAAGCGCTCGGCCATCTCCATCAGGCGGCAGGCCTTGCGGTAGCCCTCGGGACGCGGCATGCCGAAGTTGCGACGCACCTTCTCCTTGACGTCGCGGCCCTTCTGGTGGCCGATGACCATCACCGGTCTGTCGTCCAGTCGGGCCACTCCGCCGACGATGGCGGCGTCATCGGCGAAGCGGCGATCCCCGTGGAGCTCGTCGAAGTCGGTGAAGACGTGCTCCAGGTAGTCCAGGGTATAGGGCCGCTGGGGGTGACGGGACAGCTGGGAGACCTGCCAGGGGGTCAGGTCCTTGAAGATCGACTCGGTCAGCTTGCGACTCTTCTCCTCGAGCCGGCCGATCTCGTCATTGAGGTTGACCTGGCTGTCGTTGCCGACCAGGCGCAGCTCCTCGATCTTGGCCTGGAGTTCGGCGATGGGCTGTTCGAAATCTAGGTAGTTCGGATTCATGGGCTAGCCTTGTCTCGTCGGCCGAAGAGGCGACCGGGGGAAGCGTCAAATGATGAGCATTATCGCACCCTCAACGCGCTACGCAAGGCAGCTCACTGACGCAGGCCTGCAACCCGAGGGGCGCCGGGGACAGACCGAAGAGGAGGTCCTACGCCAGGGGTGAGGAGGATTCCTCCGAACGGGTTGGCCATGGATGGCCAACCCAGGCCCTGCAAGCGGAGCAGGATGCGAGAGCGCCGCAGGGCGTCGGTAGCGCCCAGGGAGGGGTTCACAGCGCCTCCTCGCAGGCCTGTCGACGGGTTAGCCCCGACGCCTCGGACGGCCACCGGCAGTGACATTCGCATGATCAGCGGTACTTGAGGCGTACTCCGTCCTGCCCCTCCACCTCGCGCAGGGCGATCAGCAGTTCGTCGGAGGGCGTGACCTTCCACTCCTCGGCGAACTCCAGCCAGCCGGCGGCCTCGGCGTTGCGGTAGCGCAGCCGCACCGGCAGGCCGCTGCCGTCGCGGTGGGGCGAGAGGCTGTCGCGCAGGCTGTCCACCAGGCGACCATTGACCCGGGCGCCGTCGAGGGACAGTTCCACGGCCTGGCCGTAGCGGGTGCGGGCATCGACCATGGGAGTGATCTCCTTGCCGCGCAGGCGCAGGCCGCCGGAGTAGTCGTCGCTCTGCACCTCGCCCTCGACGATCAGCACCTGGTCGGTGTCGAGGCGGCCGCGCACGGCGTCGAAGAGCTCGCCGAACAGCGAGGCCTCGATGCGCCCGGTACGGTCGTCCAGGGTGACGAAGGCCATGGTATCGCCACGCTTGGACTTCATGGTGCGCAGGCCCACCACCAGGCCCGCCACCCGCTGGGGCTCCCGGGAGGGCTTGAGATCACCGATGCGCGTGGAGACGAAGCGCTCCAGTTCCTTCTCGTACTCGTCGATGGGGTGGCCGGTCAGGTAGAGCCCCAGGGTGTCCTTCTCGCCGGCCAGGCGCTCCTTGTCCGTCCAGTCGCGCACCCGGCGGTAGTCGGCGTAGACGTCGGCGGTGTGGTCTTCCTCGTCCGCGGCACCGAAGGCCTCGCCGAACATGTCCATCATGCCGAGGTTCTGGTTGGCCTGGTTCTGGGCCGCCGCCTTCAGGGCGTCGTCCAGGGCCGCCGCGAGCACCGCCCGGCTCGGCCCCAGGGTGTCCAGGGCGCCGGAGCGGATCAGCGCCTCCAGGGTGCGCTTGTTCATGCGCTTGGGATCGACCCGCTTGCAGAAGTCGAAGAGGTCGTGGAAGGCGCCACCGTCCTCGCGGGCCTCGACGATGGCGCCGATGGGGCCCTCGCCGACGCCGCGGATGGCGCCGAGGCCGTAGACCACCCGCGCCTCGGCATCGACGGTGAACTTGTAGCCGCCGACGTTGACGTCGGGCGGGGTCACGGTGAGCCCCAGGTGGCGGCATTCCTCGATCAGCGGCACCACCTTGTCGAGGTTGTCCATCTCGGTGGACATCACCGCCGCCATGAAGGGCCCCGGGTAGTGGGCCTTGAGCCAGGCGGTCTGGTAGGAGACCAGCCCGTAAGCCGCCGAGTGGGACTTGTTGAAGCCGTAACCGGCGAACTTCTCCACCAGGTCGAAGATGTTGCCGGCCAGCTCCTTGTCGATGCCGTTGGCGGCGCAGCCCTCCATGAAGCCGACCCGCTGCTTGGCCATCTCCTCGGGCTTCTTCTTGCCCATGGCACGGCGCAGCAGGTCGGCCTGGCCCAGGCTGTAGCCGGCCAGCACCTGGGCGATCTGCATCACCTGCTCCTGGTAGAGGATGATGCCGTAGGTGGGCCCGAGCACCGGCTTGAGCAGCTCGTGCTGGTAGTCCGGGTGGGGGTAGGAGATCTCCGCCCGGCCATGCTTGCGGTTGATGAAGTCGTCGACCATGCCCGACTGCAGGGGGCCGGGGCGGAACAGCGCCACCAGGGCGATCATGTCCTCCAGGGAGTCCGGCAGCAGGCGCTTGATCAGCTCCTTCATGCCGCGGGATTCGAGCTGGAACACCGCCGTGGTCTCGGCCTTCTTGAGCATCTCGAAGGTGGGCGCGTCGTCCAGCGGGATGGCGTCGATGTCCAGCGGCCCCTGCCCCTCGACGGCACGCACCTTGTCGACCATCTCCAGCGCCCAGTCGATGATGGTCAGGGTGCGCAGGCCCAGGAAGTCGAACTTGACCAGGCCGGCGTCCTCGATGTCGTTCTTGTCGTACTGGACCCTCAGGCCGCTGCCGTCCTCGTCACAGAGCAGCGGCGAGAAGTCGGTGAGCTTGGTCGGCGCGATCACCACCCCCCCGGCGTGCTTGCCGGTGCCCCGGGTGATGCCCTCGAGCTTGAGCGCCATCTCCCAGATCTCCTGGGCCTCCTCGTCGGCGTCGAGGAAGTCCTTGAGCTGGGGCTCGGCCTCGATGGCCTTGGCCAGGGTCATGCCCACCTCGAAGGGGATCAGCTTGGAGAGCTTGTCGCCCAGCGAGTAGGGCTTGCCCTGGGCGCGAGCCACGTCGCGCACCACCGCCTTGGCGGCCATGGTGCCGAAGGTGACGATCTGCGAGACGGCGTCGCGGCCGTAGCGCTCGGCCACGTAGTCGATGACCCGGTCGCGCTTCTCCATGCAGAAGTCGACGTCGAAGTCGGGCATCGAGACCCGCTCCGGGTTGAGGAAGCGCTCGAACAGCAGGTCGTGCTTGATGGGGTCCAGGTCGGTGATCTTCTGGGCATAGGCCACCAGCGAGCCGGCACCGGAGCCGCGCCCCGGGCCCACCGGGACGTCGTTGTCCTTGGCCCACTGGATGAAGTCCATCACGATCAGGAAGTAGCCCGGGAAGCCCATCTGCAGGATGATGTCGAGCTCGAAGTCGAGCCGCTTACGGTAGCGGGCGTCGATCTCGGCGTACTCGGCCCCGTCCCGGGGGTACCGCTCGGCCGGGTAGAGGAAGTCCAGGCGCTCGGTCAGGCCGTCGTGGGAGATCTTGCGGAAGAACTCGTCCTGGGTCATGCCCTCGGGGATCTCGTACTCCGGCAGGAAGATCTCGCCCAGGCGCACGTCGACGTTGCAGCGCGCCGCGATCATGGCGCTGTTCTCGAGGGCCTCGGGGATGTCCGCGAACAGCTCGGCCATCTCCTCGGGGCTCTTGAGGTACTGCTCCTCGGTGTAGCGTCGCTCGCGCCGGGGGTCGTCCAGGGCCTTGCCCTCGCCGATGGCCACCCGGGTCTCGTGGGCCCAGAAGTCCTCGCGCTCGAGGAAGCGCACGTCGTTGGTGGCCACCACCGGGGTGTCGGTCGCGATGGCCAGGTCCACCGAGAGGTGCACGCACTCCTCTTCCAGCGGCCGGCCGGTGCGGGTGAGCTCCAGATAGAACCGCCCGGGGAAGGCGGCCTGCCATTCCTCGAGCAGCGCCCGGGCCTCGTCATGGTGATCGGTGAGCAGGTGCCGGCCGACCTCGCCCTCGCGGCCACCGGACAGGGCGATCAGGCCCTCGCTCTGGGCGAGCACCCAGGCCTTGTCGAGCAGCGCCTGGCCGCCCTGCTGCCCCTCGACCCAGCCGCGGGAGATCAGCTCGGTGAGGTTGCGGTAGCCGACGTCGTTCATCGCCAGCAGGGTGAGCCGGTAGGGGTGCGCCTCGTCGTGGGGGTTGGTCAGCCAGAGGTCGCTGCCGATGATCGGCTTGAGCCCGGCGCCCTGGGCCCCGGTATAGAACTTGACCAGGGCGAAGAGGTTGGCCTCGTCGGTGAGGGCCAGGGCCGGGGTGCCCTGGGCCACCGCCGCCTTGACCAGCGGCTTGAGACGCACCAGGCCGTCGACCAGGGAGAATTCGCTGTGCACGCGGAGATGAACGAAGGGAGCGGTCATGGCGGACTCGGGGCGTTGATGAACAGGAATCGGGCTGTCGACCCTAGAACAGGGCCAGCTGGCGTTTCACGGGCGCGAAGGAGCGGCGGTGCTCGGGCAAGGCACCCAGGCGCTCCAGGGCGGCCAGGTGCTCGCGTGTCGGGTAGCCCTTGTGGCGGGCGAAGCCGTAGCCCGGATGGCGGGCATCCAGGGCGCGCATGCCGGCGTCCCGGGCCACCTTGGCCAGTATCGAGGCCGCCGCGATCGCCGGATGGCGGGCGTCGCCCTTGACCACCGCCTGGCCGGGCACATGATGCCCCGGGAGCCGGTTGCCGTCCACCAGCAGGTACTCCGCCGCGGGCGCGAGAGCATCGATGGCGCGACGCATGGCCAGGTGCGTCGCATGGAAGATGTTGTGCTCGTCGACCTCGGCGGCGCTGGCCTCGGCCACCGCGAAGGCCAGGGCCCGGGCGCGGATCTCGGCGTCCAGCGCCTCGCGTCGGCCGGCGGTCAGCTTCTTGGAGTCGCTGAGCCCGTCGATGGGCGCGGCCGGGTCGAGGATCACCGCGGCGGCCACCACCGGCCCGACCAGGGGGCCGCGCCCGACCTCGTCGACTCCGGCCAGCCGTCGCCCCCGGTAGTCGATGACCAGCGGGGGGAAGTCCTCGGCCCTCATGCGCCCTGCCCCCCGACCGGCTCGGGGGCGACGCTGGCGGGCAGCGCCCGTCCCGCCACCAGGGCCTCGAGGGCCTCGCTGGCCCGCCGGCTGGCATCGCGCTGCAGGCCGGCATGCATCTCGGCGAAGCGCGCCTCCAGGGCGGCCCGGCCCTCGGCATCGTCGAGCAGCGCGGCGAGCCGGGCGGCGATGGTCGCGGGATTGGCCGCGTCCTGGATCAGTTCCGGCACCAGCGTCTCGCGGGCGATCAGGTTGGGCAGCGAGATCCACTCGGTCTTGACCAGCCGCCTGGCCAGCCAGTGGGTCACGGGCGCCATGCGGTAGGCGACCAGCATGGGACGGTGGCAGAGCATCGCCTCCAGCGCCGCGGTGCCCGAAGCCAGCAGCACCAGGTCGCTGGCCACCATCGCCTCCCGCGAGCGGCCATCGACCAGGGTCACCCGCCCGCGCAGCGCCGCGCGGCCCTCCAGCAGGGCCTCGAGCTCGGTCCGGCGTGCCGGGGTGGCGGCGGGGATGACCACCCGCAGCGCCTCGCGCTCGCGACACAGCCGTTCCGCCGTGTCGAGGAAGGTCGCGCCGAGGAAGCGGATCTCGTTGGCCCGGGAGCCCGGCAGCACCGCCAGCAGCGGGCCCGTCGCCGGCAGCCCCAGGGCGTCCCGGGCCGCCTGCCGGTCGTTGACCAGCGGCAGCTCGTCGGCGAGCGGGTGGCCGACGAAGGCCACGGGCACGCGGTGGCGGGCATAGAAGGCCGCCTCGAAGGGCAGGAAGGTGAGCATGGCGTCCACCGAGCGGGCGATGCCCTTGACGCGCCCCTGGCGCCAGGCCCACACGGAGGGGCTGACATAATGGGCGGTGGTGATGCCGGCCTCGCGCAGCGCCCGCTCCAGGCCGAGGTTGAAGTCCGGGGCATCGATGCCGACCATGATGTCGGGCCGCCAGTCGAGGGCGTCGCGCTTCAGAGTGCGGCGCACCCGCAGCAGCTCGGGCAGGTGCCTGACCACCTCGACCAGCCCCATCACCGACAGGGTCTCCAGCGGGAAGCGGCTGTCCATGCCCTCGTCGATCATGCGCGGCCCGCCGACGCCGCGGAAGGCGATATCCGGGTGACGCGCCTTCAGGGCCCGCATCAGGCCGGCGCCGAGGAGGTCGCCGGACAGCTCGCCGGCCACGAGATAGACACGCATGCCCGTGCTCACGACGCCGGGCTCAGCGCACGATGCCGCGCGTCGAGGCCTCGATGGAGGCGGCGAAGGCCTCGGTCTCGGGCAGCGAGTAGCGCGCGCGGATCTCGGTGATCGCCTGCTCGGCGGTCAGCCCCTGGCGATAGACCAGCTTGTAGGCCTCGTTCAGGGCCCGCACGGCCTCGTTGGCGAAGCCGCGGCGGCGCAGGCCGACCAGGTTCAGGCCGTGCACCTGGGCGGGGTTGCCGTTGATCATCACGTAGGCCGGGGTGTCCTTGGTGATGATCGAGCCGCCCCCGGCCATGGCGTGGTCGCCGAACCGGCAGAACTGGTGGATGGCGGAGAGGCCGCCGAGGATCACGAAGTCGCCCAGGTGGACATGGCCGGCCAGGGTCACCTGGTTGGCCAGGATGCAGTCGTCGCCGATCACGCAGTCGTGGCCGACGTGGACATAGGCCATGAACAGGTTGCGCGAGCCGATGCGGGTCTCGCCGCGGTCCTGGACGGTGCCGCGGTGCAGGGTGACGCCCTCGCGGATCACGTTGTCGTCGCCCATCACCAGGCGGGTCGGTTCGCCGGCGTACTTCTTGTCCTGGCAGTCCTCCCCCACCGAGGCGAACTGGAAGACGCGCGTGCGCGCGCCGAGCACGGTGGGCCCCTTGACCACCACGTGCGGCCCGATGTGCGAGCCGGCGCCGATCTCGACGTCGGCGCCGATCACCGTGAAGGGCCCCACCTCGACGTCATCGGCCAGGCGCGCCCCGGGGTCTACGATGGCGGTGGGATGAATCAAGCGACCTTCCTCTCGGCACAGATGATGTCGGCCTCGCAGGCCACCTCGCCGGCCACGGTGGCCTTGCAGCGGAACTTCCAGATGCCCCGCTTCTCGCGCTCGACCCGCGCCTCCAGGGTCAGCCGGTCACCGGGCATCACCGGGCGCTTGAAGCGCACGTTGTCGCTGCCGACCAGGTAGTAGACATAGCCGTCGGCGGGCAGCTTGTTGACGGTCTTGAAACCGAGGATGCCGCAGGCCTGGGCCAGCGCCTCGATGACCAGCACGCCCGGCATGATCGGATGGTGCGGGAAGTGGCCATTGAAGAACGGCTCGTTGATGCTGACATTCTTGTAGGCAACGATGGATTCGCCCAGCGCAAGCTCCGTTACCCGATCCACCAGCAGAAAGGGATAGCGGTGGGGCAGATACTCACGAATCTCGTTGATGTCCATTACCATCGTAGCGACCTCTGAAATGACAGGATGCCCGCCCCGCACGGCGAGCATGGCCGTCGACACCGGGTCGACGGATGGGCGGGGGATTATACCGCCCCGGCAGGTGGCCTCAACCGCCGCGTCCGGCTTTCTCGAGCCGGCTCAGGCGACGGGCGATCTCGTCGAGTTGCTTGAAGCGCACCGCGTTGCGACGCCACTGGGCATTGTCCATGGCGCCGGTGCCGGAGGAGTAGACTCCCGGCTCGTGAATCGAGTTGGTGACCAGGCTCATGCCGGTGACCTGAACCCCGTCGCAGATCGTCAGGTGGCCCGACAGGCCCACGCCGCCGCCCAGCATGCAGTGCCGGCCGACCCGGGTGGAGCCGGCGATGCCGACACAGCCGGCCAGCGCGCAGTGATCGCCGATCTGCACGTTGTGGGCGATCTGCACCTGGCTGTCGATCTTGACGTCGTTGCCGATCATGGTGTCGCCCAGCGCCCCCCGGTCGATGCTCGAGCAGCTGCCGACCTCGACATCGTCGCCCAGGACCACGCCCCCGAGCTGGGCGATCTTGTGCCAGCCGCCGCCGTCGTGGGCGAAGCCGAAGCCGTCGGCGCCGATCACGCAGCCGCTGTGCAGGATGCCCCGCTCGCCGATCACCACCCCATGGTAGACGGTGACGTTGGCATGCAGCCGCGACCCGGCCCCGATCCGGGTATCGGCCCCGACCACACAGCCGGGTCCGATGACCACGTCATCGCCGAGCACGGCCCCGGCCTCGACCACCGCCTGGGGGCCGATGGCCACGCCCTCGCCCAGGCTCACGCCCTCGCCGACCACCGCCGAGGGGTGGACGCCGGGGGTTTCGCGCCCCGCCAGCGGGTCGAAGAGCCGCGACAGCTCGGCATAGCCGAGGTAGGGATTGTCCAGGGTCAGGCAGGCGGCCGGGCATTCCCCGGCATGGTCCGGGTGCAGCAGCACGGCGGCGGCCCGGGTGCCCGGCAGGTCCTTGAGGTAGGCGCGATTGGCCAGGAAGCTCACCTGCTCCGGCCCGGCGTCCCGCAGGGTGGCCAGGCCACGGACCCGCCGATTGCCGTCCCCCTGGAGGCCAGCTCCCAGGTGCGCGGCGATCTCGGCGAGCGTCAGGGTTGGAGAATCTTGTGTCATGGGAACCCGGTATCGAAAGGTCTAGGGCCCGCTCAGTCGAGCATGGCCACCTCGGTGGCCTGGGCCGGCAGGGCGACGGCCCCGGCGAGGCCCAGCAGGAGGGCGGCTGTCGGCTTGCGCATGGTCATCGACTCCTTGTCGAGGATCAGAAGGTCTGACCCAGCGAGAACTGGAAGAACTGGGTGTCGTCGCCGTCCTTGGCATTGAGCGGCTCGGCGATGCTGAAGGTCAGCGGGCCCACCGCCGTCAGCCAGGACACCCCCACCCCCACGCTGTAGCGCAGCTCGCCGAGGTCCACGCCCGACTCGCAGTTGGAGCGGCCGGCATCCTCGTCCAGCACGGAATAGCAGTCGGTCAGGTAGGTGTTGCCGGCGTCGAGGAACAGCGAGGGCTGGACCGACCGCTTGTCCTCGACGAAGGGCATGGGGAAGATCAGCTCGGCGCTGCCCTCGACCAGCACGTTGCCGCCCAGCGTCTTGTCGTCGCCGTCGCCGCGGGGCGTGGTGGCAGGCCCCAGGGTATTGCCGGTGAAGCCGCGCACCGAGCCGAGCCCCCCGGAGAAGAAATTCTCGTAGAACGGGTAGGGATCGTCGCCGACGCTGTCGGCGTAGCCGAGCTCGCCGCTGAACTTCAGCGACCAGGTCTGCTCCTCGTTGAACGGGAAGAGCTGGCGGGCCCGCGCCCGCAGCTTGTAGTACTCGGCGTCGCTGCCGGGCACCGCGGCCTCCAGCGAGAGCCGCTGGTAGTTGCCGGCGGTGGGCATGATGCCGCGGTTGAGGTCGTTGCGGGTCCAGCTGGCGGTCAGCTTCAGCGATTGGGCGTTGTCGCCCTGCTCGTCGACGTAGCGCTGGATCTCCGAGGCCGTGTCGCTGTAGGTCTCGATGGTCAGGTCCTCGACGTCGGCGCCGAAGTTCAGGCGGGTCAGCTCGTTGATCGGATAGCCGAAGTTGATGCCGCCGCCGAAAGCGTCCGTCGAGTAGGTCGAGATGTCGGAGTCCTCGTAGTCGGTCTCGCGGTAGAAGAGGTTGTAGCCGCGGGAGATGCCGTCGAGGGTCCAGTAGGGGTCGGTGAAGCCGAAGTTGAGGCTGGTGTAGGTATCGCTGCGCTGGGCGCCGATGTTCACCCGGTTGCCGGTGCCGAGGAAGTTGTTCTGGGACAGCGAGGCGCCGTAGATGACGCCGGCACTCTGGGAGAAGCCGATGCTCGCCGAGATCGACCCGGACGGCTGCTCCTCCACGGTATAGGTCACGTCGAGCTGGTCCGGCGCCCCGGGGACCGGCTCGGTCTGCACCTCGACCTGCTTGAAGAAGCCCAGGCGCTCGAGGCGCTGGCGGGACTGGCTGATCGACTCGGTGGAGGCCGGCGCTCCCTCCATCTGGATCATCTCGCGGCGCAGCACCTCGTCCTGGGTGGTGGTGTTGCCGACGAACTCGATGCGGCGCACGTAGGCGCGACGCCCGGCCTCGACCCGGAAGGTCAGGTCGACGGTATCGCTGCCCTGGCGCACCTCGGGGATGCCGTCGACGTTGGCGAAGGCGAAGCCCTCGGCGCCGAGCCGGGAACGCAACGCCTCGGACGAGGCGGTGACGTCGCTGCGCGAGAAGATCTCGCCGCGCTCCACCTCGAGCAGCTCCCGGGCCTCCCGCTCGGGGATGCGCAGGTCCCCGGCGAAGGCGATGTCGCCGAGGCGATAGCGCTCGCCCTCGGTGACGTTGACGGTGACGAAGATCTTCGACTTGTCCGGGCCGATGGAGACCTGGGTGGAGTCGATATTGAAGTTGACGTAGCCGCGATCGAGATAGAAGGAGCGCAGCCGCTCGAGGTCGCCGGCCAGCGCCTGGCGGGAGTACTCGTCGCTGGAGAACCAGCCGAAGAACCAGCCCGGCCGGTCCTCCAGGTCGAAGACATCTCGCAGGGTCTCGTCGTCGAAGGCCTGGTTGCCGACGATGTTGATCTGGCGGATCTTGGCCACCGCGCCCTCGTCGATGTCGACGTTGACCTGGACGCGCCCCTCGCCGAGCTCCTCGACCTCGGTATCGATGCTGGCGCTGTAGCGACCCTGGGACTGGTAGAGCCCGGACAGCTCGCGCTCGATCTCCTCGAGGGTGGAGAGCTGCAGCACCTGGCCCTCGTCGAGGCCGGCCTCGCGCAGCCCTTCACGCAGGTCCTCGTCGGGGATCTGGCTGTTGCCCTCGATATTCAGGCGGGTGATGGTCGGGCGCTCGACCACCTCGATGATCAGCACGCCCCCCTGCCGGGACAGGCGGATGTCCTCGAACAGGCCGGTGTCGAACAGCTGGCGCGCCGCGGCGGCCAGTTCACGATCGTCGACCCGGTCGCGGGCGCTGACAGGAAAGGCATTGAACACGGAGGCCGCCGAGACCCGCTGCAAGCCTTCCACTCGTATGTCCGTTACGTCGAAGGGTTCCGCCTGTGCCGTGCTGGCACTGGCAAGCAGCAGCGCCGCCAGTCCGATGGTCTTGATCTTCATGCAGTCGATTCGCTCGCGTTGATCTGCCGTCCTGTCCAGACAGGCACCTTATACATTTGCACGGGTAACTGACAAGCCGAGACCCGGCTACCAGAGCCGCATCAGGTCGAAATACAGCGCCATCAGCATCAGGGTCCCGACCAGGGCCAGGCCGATGCGCAGCCCCAGGGCCTGGGTGCGCTCCGAGACCGGCCGGCCACGCGCCGCCTCGACCAGGTAGTAGAGCAGGTGGCCCCCGTCGAGCACCGGGATCGGCAACAGGTTGAGTACCCCCAGGCTGATCGACAGGTAGGCCAGGAAGCCGATGAAGCTCTCCAGCCCGGAGCGCGCCGTATCCCCGGCGATGCGAGCGATGGTGATGGGGCCGGAGAGATTGGAGGGCGAGATCAGCCCGACGACCATCTTGCGGATGGCGTCGAGGGTCAGCACGGTCATCTCCCCGGTGCGGGAGACGGCCTGACCCATGGCCGCCAGGGGGCCGTAGCGGATCTCGCGGCGATAGGCGTCGGGCCAGGCCACCGGCTCGACGCCGGCCCCGATGTAACCGACGGTGGTGCCGTCCTGGAGGGTATTGGCCCGGGGGGTGAGGGACAGCTCGCGGGTCTCGCCGTCGCGGGCCACCGTCAGGGTCAGGCGTTCCCCGGGACGGGCCCGCACCAGCGTGACGAAGTGCGACCAGTCCTCCACCGGTGTGCCATTCACCGCCAGCACCTCGTCGCCGGGGACGAGCCCGGCGGCCGCGGCGGCCTCGCCCTCGGCCACCTGGCTGAGCACCGCCGGCATGGCCGGGCGCCAGGGCGTGATGCCGAGGCTCGCCAGGGGCTGCGGCGGGTCCTGGCGCACCAGCCAGTCCTCCACCGGCAGGCGGTGCTCCCGGGACCGGGAGGCGCCCTCGTCCCGGGCACTCAGCGTCAGCTCGCCGCTGGCGCCGATGGCCGCCACCAGCTTGAGGTTGATCTCCTCCCAGGAGCGCACCGCCTCGTCCTGGACGGCGGTGATCTCCTGGCCGGCAACGAGGCCGCCCCGGGCCGCCGGCGAGTCGGGAGTCACCTCGCCGATCACCGGCACGACGGTGGAGATGCCGGCAACGAACAGCGCCCAGTAGGCGACCAGGGCCAGCAGGAAGTTGGCCAGCGGCCCCGCCACCACGATGGCGATGCGCGACCAGACCGACTTGCGGTTGAAGGCGAGATGCCGCTCGGCCGGGTCGACCGGCCCCTCGCGCTCATCGAGCATCTTGACGTAGCCACCCAGCGGGATCGCCGCCACGGCGAACTCGGTGCCGTGGCGGTCATGGCGCGACCACAGCGGCTTGCCGAAGCCCACCGAGAAGCGCAACACCTTGACACCACAGCGCCGGGCGACCCAGAAATGGCCGAACTCATGGAAGGTGATCAACAGGCCGAGAACCACGATCACGGCCAGCACGTTCTGGATCAGGTCCACGGCAGTCTCCTCGTGAATGGCGACAGGGGATGCGTCAGTGGCGCGTCAGGCAGGCGACTGCCTCCTGCCGGGCCCGGGCATCGGCATCGAGAATGCCCGCCAGCTCGCCGGCCGGCTCCACCGGGCAGGCATCGCGCACCCGGGCCACCAGCTCGCCGATGCCGGCGAAGCCCAGCCGGCCGGCGAGGAAGGCCTCGACGGCCACCTCGTTGGCGGCATTGAGCACCGCCGGCGCCGTGCCGCCCTCGGCCATGGCCTCCCGGGCCAGGCGCAGGCAGGGAAAGGCGACCTCGTCCGGCGGCTCGAAGTCCAGGCGGGCCACCGCGAACAGGTCGAGGGCGGCCACCCCGGCCTCGATGCGCTCCGGCCAGGCCAGGCCATAGGCGATGGGGGTACGCATGTCCGGATTGCCCAGCTGGGCCAGCACCGAACCATCGCTGTAGGCGGCCATGGAATGGATCACGCTCTGCGGATGCACCACCACCTGGACCTGGTCGGGGCGTGCATCGAACAGCCAGCAGGCCTCGATCAGCTCGAGGCCCTTGTTCATCAGGGTGGCGCTGTCCACCGAGATCTTGCGTCCCATCGACCAGTTGGGATGGGCGCAGGCCTGCTCCGGGGTCACCGCCGCCAGGTCATTCGCCGTCCAGCCGCGGAAGGGGCCGCCGGAGGCGGTCAGCAGCAACTGGGTCACGCCGTGACGGGAGAGCCCGCCGCGATGCTCGACGGGTAGACACTGGTAGATGGCATTATGTTCGGAATCGATGGGCAGCAGGATCGCCCCCGAGCGGTCCACGGCCTCCATGAACAGCGCCCCGGACATCACCAGGGCCTCCTTGTTGGCCAGCAGTACCCGCTTGCCGGCGCGCACGGCGGCCAGCGTCGGCAGCAGGCCCGCGGCCCCGACGATCGCCGCCATCACGACATCGACCTCGGGCGCCTCGCTGACCTCGACCAGTGCCTCGGGGCCGCAACGCACCTCGGTCGCCACCCCCGCCTCGCGGAGCCGCTCACGCAGCCAGGCCGCATCGCGTTCCCGGTCGAGTACCGCCAGGGCCGGCGCATGGCGCCGACACAGGGCCAGCAGGGCCTCCCGGGAGCGATGGGCGGTCAGCGCATGGACCCGGTAGCGGTCGGGGTGACGGGCGATCACGTCCAGGGTGCTGGTGCCGATGGAACCGGTGGCTCCCAGCACGCTGACGCGGCACGGCGCGGCATCGCTCATGGTCATAGCACTCCCGACTGCAGCAGCGCGAACAGCGGCACCGCGGCGGTAAGGCTGTCGACGCGATCCAGCACCCCGCCATGCCCGGGCAGCAGATGGCTGGAATCCTTGAGGCCGCGATGGCGCTTGAGCATGCTCTCGAACAGGTCGCCGACCACCGAGGCCAGGGTCACCACGACCGTGGCCGCCAGCAGCATCAGGCCCGTGGCCAGGCCGAGGCCCTGCCAGGCGGCGAAGCTCACCGCCAGCAGCGCGGTCACGGCGACGCCGCCGGCGACCCCTTCCCAGGTCTTGCCGGGGCTGACCCTCGGGGCCAGCTTGCGCCGGCCCAGGGTTCGGCCGACGAAGTAGGCGCCGATATCGGCGCCCCACACCAGCAGCAGCACGAACAGCAGCCAGGCCACCCCGGCCTCGCGCAGCACGTTGAAGCCGACCCAGGTGGGCAGCAGCACCCACAGCCCCATGGCCAGGCGCATTCCGGTGCCGTGCCACTGGCCGGCCCGCTCGGGGTAGCCGACGACCCAGTAGAGATTGACCAGCCAGCCCGGGACCGCCAGCCACAGCAGCCAGGGCGAGAGGGTCATGCCGGCGGCGTGGAGCCCCGCCATCACCAGCGCCAGACCGGCGCCCGGCGCCAGGCGCCGGGCGCCCTCGCTCAGCCCGGCCAGGTTGGCCCACTCCCAGGCCGCCAGCAGCATGACCATCGCGATGAAGGCGACGAAGGCATCGCCGGACAGGCCAAACAGCCCCACCAGCGCCAGTGGCGCCAGCCAGGCGGCGGTGAGAATGCGCTGCTTAAGCACCCCGCGCCTCGACCTGCTCGTCGGTCATCCCGAAGCGTCGCTTGCGACCGGCGAAGTCGGCCAGGGCCTCGTCGAAGGCCTCCGCCCCGAAGTCGGGCCACAGGGTCGGCGTGAAATAGAGTTCGGCATAGGCCATCTGCCAGAGCAGGAAATTGGAGATGCGCCGCTCGCCACTGGTGCGGATACACAGGTCCACCGGGGCGTCGCCGGCGAGGCTGAGCTCGGCGCCCAGGGCGCCCTCGTCGATGGCCGAGGGGGCGAGTTCACCGGCCGCGACGCGCTCCGCCAGGCGTCGCGCGGCCTGGGCGATGTCCCAGCGGCCGCCGTAGTTGGCGGCGATCACCAGGTGCAGGCCATGGTTGTCGCCGGTCAACGCCTCCGCCTGGGCGATGTACTTCTGGATCGAGGCGGAGAATCCCTCGCGATCACCGATCACCGAGAGGCGGATATCGTGCTGGTGGAGCTTCTTGACCTCGCGCTTGAGCGCCATCAGGAAGAGCTCCATCAGGGCATTCACCTCGGCGGCCGGGCGCTTCCAGTTCTCGCTGGAGAAGGCGAACAGCGTCAGGGTCTCGACGCCCCGCTCGGCGGCGCGCCGGATGACCGCGCGAACGGCCTCGACGCCGGCATGATGGCCGCGCACGCCGGACATGCCCCGGGCCTTGGCCCAGCGGTTGTTGCCGTCCATGATGATGGCCACGTGACGTGGCAGGGTATCCCCGTCGGAACGGGGCTGGGGAGACTGCGGTGACGTCATGGTGTCTCGCATGGCGGGTGGGGCGGAATCATTCCATGATCGGCGGCATCGCGGGCGATGCCGCCGGCCCGTCCTCAGACCTGCATCAGGTCGTGTTCCTTGGATTCCAGGGCCTTGTCGATCTCGCCGATGAACTTGTCGGTGAGCTTCTGGATGGCATCCTCGGCCTGGTGCTGCTCGTCCTCGGTGATGTCCTTCTGCTTGAGCAGGGCCTTGATATCACCGTTGGCGTCGCGACGCACGTTGCGTACCGCCACGCGGGCATTCTCGGCCTCGCCACGCGCCTGCTTGATATAGCCCTTGCGGGTCTCCTCGGTGAGCATCGGCATCGGCACCCGGATCACGGTGCCGGCACTGGCCGGGTTGAGGCCCAGCTCGGCGGTCATGATGGCCTTCTCCACCTTGGGCACCATGCTCTGCTCCCAGGGCACCACCGACAGGGTGCGCGCGTCCTCGACGTTGATCGAGGCCACCTGGTTGATCGGCACCTGACCGCCATAGTAGTCCACGGTCACCGAGTCCAGGATGCTGGAGTGCGCCCGGCCGGTGCGGATCTTGTTGAAGTTGTGGTGAAGAGACTCGAGGCTCTTCTTCATGCGGCTTTCCGCATCCTTCTTGATGTCGTCAATCACTGTCTCACCCTCTATCAATCAGCGTGCCTTCCCTGCCGCCCACCACCAGGTTCAGCAGTGCGCCAGGCTTGTTCATGTTGAACACGCGAACCGGCATGTCATGGTCCCGCACCAGGCAGATGGCGGTCAAATCCATGACGCCGAGCTTCTGGTCGAGCGCATCATCATAGGACAGCTGCTCGTACTTGACCGCATCGGCGTGCTTGACCGGGTCCTTGTCGTAGACCCCGTCCACCTTGGTGGCCTTGACCACCACGTCGGCATCGATCTCGATGCCGCGCAGGCAGGCCGCCGAGTCGGTGGTGAAGAAGGGGTTGCCGGTGCCGGCGGAGAACAGTACCACGTCCCCGGAGGTCAGGTAGCGGATGGCGGTGCGGCGGTCGTAGTGCTCCACCACGCCACTCATCGGAATCGCCGACATCACCCGCGAGCGGATGTTGGAGCGCTCCAGGGCATCGCGCATGGCCAGGGCGTTCATCACCGTGGCCAGCATGCCCATGTGGTCACCGGTGACCCGCTCCATGCCCGCCTCGTGCAGGGCGGCCCCGCGGAACAGGTTGCCGCCGCCGACCACGATCCCGACCTGCACGCCGATACCGACCAACTGACCGATCTCCAGCGCCATGCGGTCCAGCACCTTGGGGTCGATGCCGAACTCGGCATCCCCGGTCAGGGCCTCGCCGGAGAGCTTGAGCAGGATGCGCTTGTACTTCGACACCTCGGCGCGGGACTTGTCGGACTTGAGGGGGGCGGCGTGCTCGGCACTGCTCATGGTGTGTCTCCCGGGAACTCGACGAATGCGACGTGGGGTGGCCGGATGCACCGGCCGGATACGCGATGGCGTGCGCTCTCGCGCACGCCATCTTCACACTGGAACCTGCGACCTCAGCTGCGCTTGGCCTGTTCCATCACTTCCTGAGCGAAGTCGACCTCTTCCTTCTCGATACCCTCGCCCACTTCAAAGCGGGTGAAGCCGAGCACCTCGCCGCCGGCGGCCTTGACGAACTCGGCGACGCTCTGGTTCGGGTCCTTGACGAACGGCTGCTCGGTCAGGCTGTTCTCGGCCAGGTACTTCTTCAGGCGGCCCTGGACCATCTTCTCGGCGATCTGCTCGGGCTTGCCGGCCATGTCCGGCTGGGCCAGGATGATCGCCTTCTCGGCGTCCAGCTTGTCCTGGGGCATGTCCTCGGGAAGCGCGACGGCCGGGTTGATGGCGGCCACGTGCATGGCCACGTCCTTGGCGGCCTCGGCGGTGGCGCCCTTGAGCACGGTCAGCACGCCGATGCGGCCGCCGTGGACGTATTCACCCACGCGGGCGCCTTCCGGCGCCTCGACGACGACGCTGCGACGCACGCCGATGTTCTCGCCGATCTTCTGCACCAACTGCTCGCGGGCGGACTCCAGCTCGCCTTCCATGATGGTGGCGACGTCCTCGCTCTTGGCGGCGAAGAAGGCATCGGCCACCTTGTCGGCGAAGGCCTTGAAGTTGTCGTCACGGGCGACGAAGTCGGTCTCGGAGTTGACCTCGACCATCACGCCGTAGCTGCCGTCCTCGGCGACGCGAGTGACGACGGCGCCCTCGGCGGCGGTGCGGCCGGCCTTCTTGGCGGCCTTGAGGCCGGAATTCTTGCGCAGGTTCTCGATGGCGGTCTCGATGTCGCCACCGGCTTCGGTGAGTGCCTTCTTGCACTCCATCATGCCGAGCCCGGTACGCTCACGCAGTTCCTTGACCTGGGAGGCGCTGATAGCTGCCATGGTAGTTACCTCTGAATGGTTCGACCTGGAATATGGGGCCGGGCCGCAGCCCGGCGAGACCTTGCCCGTCCCGGGGGAGCAAGAAGGGGGCCGGGGCCCCCTTATGCCGGCCCGGCGACCGGCCGCCGCCAAGGCGCGGCACGACCGCCATCCCGGACGGGCCGACGATCACTCGGCGGCGGCGTCGCTCTGGTTCTCTTCGGTGACCTCGACGAACTCGTCGGGACGACCTTCCTTCGCGCGGGCACAGGCGTCGGCGATGGCCTTGACGTAGATCTGGATGGCGCGGATGGAGTCATCGTTGCCCGGGATCACGTAATCGACGCCGTCCGGGTCGGAGTTGGTGTCCACCACGCCGATGACCGGGATGCCCAGCTTGTTCGCCTCGTTGATGGCGATGCGCTCGTGATCGACGTCGATCACGAACAGCGCGTCGGGCAGGCCGCCCATCTCCTTGATGCCGCCCACGGACCGCTCGAGCTTCTCCTGCTCGCGGGTCGCCATCAGCACTTCCTTCTTGGTCAGCTTCTCGAAGGTGCCGTCCTGGTGCATCGCCTCGAGCTCACCCAGGCGCTTGATGGAGACGCGGATGGTCTTGTAGTTGGTCAGCATGCCGCCGAGCCAGCGATGGTTGACGAAGGGCTGGCCGACGCGGTTGGCCTCTTCCTTGACGATCTTGCTGGCGCTGCGCTTGGTACCCACGAACAGGATCTTGTTGTTCGCGGCCGCCATCTTCTCGACCACATCGATGGCCTCGTTCAGGGCCGGAAGGGTATGCTCGAGGTTGATGATGTGAATCTTGTTACGGGCGCCGAAGATGAACTTGCTCATCTTCGGGTTCCAGTAGCGGGTCTGGTGACCGAAGTGAGCGCCTGCCTTCAGCAGGTCACGCATATTGACGTGTGCCATGGATGACTCCTGGAAAATCGGGTTAGGCCTCCATGCACCCCATGGATCCGACCGCCGGACGCGCCGGCAGCACCCGGGACCATGTGCCGGTGCATGTGTGTTTTCAAGGCGTTGCGTTAGCATTGACGCTTCCTGACGGCACCGCCACCGGGCCGCACGGGGCGGAGACGGGATCGGCGATTGCAGGAAAGCGCGCAGCTTTATACCATGGATCCCCTCCGAGATGAAGTCGCCCGACGCCCTTCCCTGCCGGTTCCGGCGACACCACCCCTGAATCCGAGACTCCATGAACGTACCCATCAAGACGCCCGACGAGATCGAGAAGATGCGCGAGGCGGGCCGCCAGGCCGCCAGCGTGCTGGAAATGATCGCCCCCCATGTCCAGGCCGGCGTCAGCACCGGCGAGATCGACCGGCTCTGCCATGACTACATCGTCGACGAACTCGGCTCCACCCCTGCCCCGCTGAATTACCACGGCTTCCCCAAGTCGGTCTGCACCTCGATCAACCACGTGGTGTGTCACGGCATCCCCGATGACGGCAAGAAGCTCAAGAAGGGCGACATCATGAACCTGGACGTCACGGTCAAGACCGCCGACGGCTACCATGGCGACTCCAGCGTGATGTTCATCGTCGACGAAACCATCCAGGGCGAGCGCCTGTGCCGCGTCACCCAGGAGTGCCTCTACCGGAGCATCGCCCTGGTGCGCCCCGGCGTGCACCTGTCGGAGCTGGCCCGAGCCATCCAGCAGCACGCCGAGGCCAGCGGCTATTCGGTGGTCCGCGACTTCTGCGGCCACGGCATCGGCGCCGGCTTCCACGAGGACCCCCAGGTGCTGCACTACGACGGCTATGCCCCGGAGGCCGACATCGCCCTCGCCGAAGGCATGTGCTTCACCATCGAACCCATGATCAACGTCGGCGACCATCGCACCAAGGTGCTGCGCGATGGCTGGACCGCCGTGACCAAGGACAAGGGCCTCTCCGCCCAGTGGGAGCACACCCTGCTGGTCACCGCCAACGGGGTGGAGGTGCTCACCGCGCGCAGCGACGAAGACTTCTCCTTCCTCGACCGCTGAGTCGACCATCATGCTGCTGCACCATTACCGATTCGTGCCCGACCCGACGCTGTTCGACGTCGAGGCGTTCCAGGCCGAGCTGACCGGCAGTCGCTCGCCCATCGCCCCGTTCAAGGCGGCCCTGGCCGAGATCCAGGCCCGGCTCGACGAGCGCTTCCGGGCCGGCGCCGACATCCGCGATCTGGTGCACGGCCGGGCCTGGTGCCTGGACCAACTGCTGATGGTCGCCTGGCGGCAGCATGACTGGCCCGACGACGGAATCGCCCTGCTGGCGGTGGGCGGCTACGGCCGCGGCGAGCTGCACCCCCGCTCCGACGTCGACCTGCTGCTGCTGCTCGAGCATGACGACGACAGGCCCTACCGGGAGCCGCTCAGCGCCTTCATCACCTTCCTCTGGGACATCGGCCTGGAAATCGGCCATAGCGTGCGCTCGCTGTCCGACTGCGAGCGGGAGGCGGCGGCCGACGTCACGGTGATCACCAACCTCATCGAGTCGCGCACCCTGGCCGGGGCCGAGCGGCTGCGCGAGGCCATGCAGGCGCGCATCGGCCCGGAGCGGCTGTGGCCCGCGGACCACTTCTTCGAGGCCAAGTGGCAGGAGCAGATCGCCCGCCACTACCGCTTCAACAACTCCGAGTACCACCTCGAGCCCAACATCAAGAGCTCGCCGGGCGGGTTGCGCGACATCCAGATGATCGGCTGGGTGGCCAAGCGCCAGTTCGATACCCAGCGCTACGAGGACATCGTCGCCAACGGCTTCATGAACGACGCCGAGCTGCGCATCCTCAGCCAGGGCCAGGCCTTCCTGTGGCAGGTCCGCTATGCCCTGCACATGCTCACCGGCCGCGCCGAGGATCGCCTGCTGTTCGACCACCAGGCCACCATCGCCGAACTGTTCGGCTACCACGACACCCCGGAGCGGCTGGCCGTCGAGCAGTTCATGAAGCGCTACTATCGCCACGTCACCGCCCTGGCGGGCCTCAACGACATGCTGCTGCAGCACTTCGACGAGGTCATCCTGCGCGGCGGCGAAGCCCTGGAGCGGGTACCGCTCAACGAGCGCTTCGAGATCAAGGGCGGCTACATCCAGGCCCGCTCCCGGGCGGTGTTCCGCGAGTCGCCCTCGGCGCTGCTGGAACTCTTCCTGCTGATGGCGGAACACCCGGAGATCGAGGGGGTGCGCGCCGACACCATCCGCCTGATCCGCGACCATCGCCACCTGATCGACGACCTCTACCGTGACGACCCACGCCACCAGCGACTGTTCATGGCACTGCTGCGCTCCGGCGGCAACGTCGCCCGCCAGCTGAGGCGCATGAACCGCTACGGGGTGCTGGGCAAGTACCTGCCGGTCTTCGGCCAGGCCGTCGGCCTGATGCAGCACGACCTCTTCCACATCTACACCGTGGACGCCCACACCCTGCGCCTGCTCAAGTGCATCCACGGCTTCCGCAAGCCCGAGGCCCGCGAGGCCTTCCCGGTGGCCGCCTCCCTGATCCACCAGCTGCCCAAGCTGGACCTGCTGTGGATCGCCGGCCTGTTCCATGACATCGGCAAGGGTCGCGGCGGCGACCACTCGCTGATCGGCGCCCGGGATGTCGAGGACTTCGCCCGGCGCCACGGGCTGTCGCAGCGCGACACCCGGCTGGTCACCTGGCTGGTGGAACACCACCTGCTGATGTCCATGGTCGCCCAGAAGCGCGACATCAGCGACCCGGAGGTGATCAGCGAGTTCGCCCGCACGGTGGGCGACGAGACCCGCCTCGACTACCTCTACGTGCTGACCGTGGCCGACATCAACGCCACCAACCCGACGCTGTGGAACGGCTGGCGCGCCTCGCTGCTGCGCCAACTCCACGCCGAGGCCAAGCGCGCCCTGCGCCGCGGCCTCGAGAATCCCCTGGAGCGCGACGACTCGGTGCGCGAGACTCGCGGCGAGGCCCACTCGCTGCTGGCCACGGTGGGCGCCGACATGGCCAGGGTCGACCGGCTGTGGGAGTCGCTGGGCGAGGACTACTTCCTGCAGTACGCCCCCAGCGAGATCGCCTGGCAGACCCAGGGCATCCTGGCCCATGACGGCAGCCCCCTGCCGCTGATCCTGCTCAACGCCCCCACCGACGACATGGCCGAGGGCGGCACCAAGGTGTTCATCCACACCCGCTCGGTGGAAGACCTGTTCGCCGCCACCTCGGCGGCCATGGAGCAGCTGGGCCTGTCGATCCACGACGCCCGCATCGCCACCTCCAGCAACGACTGGACCCTCAACACCTTCATCGTGCTCGACGACCACGGCCGGGCCATCCGCGATCCGGGACGCCTGGAGGAGATCCGCCGCCACCTGGTGGAGGAGCTCGACGACCCCGACGACTACCCGCAGATCGTCACCCGGCACACCCCGCGCCAGCTCAAGCACTTCCGGGTGCCCACCGAGGTATCCATCGAGCAGGACCCGGCCAACGAGCGGACCATGCTGGAGCTCACCGCCCCCGACCGGCCGGGCCTGCTGGCGCGGGTCGGGCGCATCTTCATGGAACAGGACATCGCGCTCTCGGCGGCCAAGATCGCCACCCTCGGCGAGCGGGTCGAGGACGTCTTCTTCATCACCGACAAGGCCGGGCGTCCGCTCACCGACCCCGACCGCCAGCAGCGGCTGCGCGAGCGGCTGATCGAGGTCCTCAGCGTCACCGGCTGAGCAGGACAATCGCAGTCAGGAACGGAGTGAGGCGCCGGGGTAGCCCGAGCAGCAAGGCGAAATGCTATCGCCCAGGACGAGTGAGCGCCTCCGTTTGAGGCTCCCCCGGCGCTTCCCTATAATCGGCGTCCTGCCCCGCCCGGGACACCGCACGACAACGACGCCGACCACGGCGCTACTGGACACCCATGAACCCCGATCTCGACGCTCTCCAGCCCTACCCCTTCGAGAAGCTCGCCGCCCTCAAGGCCGGCGTGACGCCGCCCGCCGGGCTGACGCATCTCCCGCTGACCATCGGCGAGCCGCGCCATGCGCCCTTCGCCGGGGCCCTGGAGGCGCTGTCGGCCCACCTCGGCGAGATGGGCCGCTATCCCGCCACGGCGGGCACCGCCGAGCTGCGCCGGACCGTTGCCGCCTGGGCCACCCGGCGCTTCGCCCTCGAGGGGCTCGACGCCGAGCGCCAGGTGCTGCCGGTGAACGGCACCCGGGAGGCGATCTTCGCCTTCGTCCAGGCCGCCCTGGACCGCACCCGCCCGGCGCGGGTGGCGGTCCCCAACCCCTTCTACCAGATCTACGAGGGGGCGACGCTACTCGCCGGCGGCACGCCGCTGACCCTGGACTGCCGCGCCGAGCACGGCTTCCGGCCCGACCTGGCGGCGGTCCCCGCCGAGACCTGGCGCGAGGTGCAGATCGTGTTCACCTGTTCGCCGGGCAACCCCACCGGGGCGGTGACCCCGCTCGAGGAGCTCAAGCAATTGATTCAATTGGCGGATGAGTACGATTTCATCGTCGCCGCCGACGAATGCTACTCGGAGCTCTACCTGGACGAGGCCGCGCCGCCCCCGGGGCTGCTGCAGGCCTGCGCCGAACTCGGCCGACACGACTACCGGCGCTGCCTGGTCTTCCACTCGCTGTCCAAGCGCTCCAACCTGCCGGGGCTGCGCTCCGGCTTCGTGGCCGGCGACGCCGCGCTGATCGCGGCCTTCCGGCGCTATCGCACCTACCACGGCTGCGCCATGTCCCTGCCGCTGCAGCATGCTTCCATCGCCGCCTGGAACGACGAGGCCCACGTGCGCGCCAACCGCGACGCCTACCGCGAGAAGTTCGCCGCCGTGACCGAGATCCTCGCCCCGATGCTGGACTTCCCCGCCCCCGAGGCCAGCTTCTACCTGTGGCCGGCGGTGCCCGGCGGCGACGACGAGGCCTTCGCCCGTGACCTCTATGCCGAGCAGCACGTCAGCGTGCTGCCGGGCAGCTACATGGGCCGCCCCGGGGCCGGCGGCGTGAACCCCGGCGCCGGCCGGGTCCGCCTGGCGCTGGTCGACGAGCTGGAGGCCACCACCGAGGCGGCCCGCCGGCTGCGCCGCCACGTCGAACGCCACGCCTGACCAGGAGGTCGACCCATGATGACGCTGTTCGTGATCAAGAGCTGCGATACCTGCCGTCGCGCCCGCAAGGCCCTGGAGGCCAGGGGCCTGCCCTTCCAGACCCATGACCTGCGCGACGACGGCCTGTCCGCCCCGCTGCTCGAGCACTTCCTCGAGCGGGTGCCGGTGATGACCCTGCTCAACAAGCGCAGCACCACCTGGCGCAACCTCGACGAGGTCGACAAGACGGACATCGATGCCAACCGGGCCCGGGCGCTGATGCTCGCCCAGCCCACCCTGCTCAAGCGCCCGTTGCTGGACACCGGCGAGGACATCCTCGTCGGCTACCGTGACGGCCACTACGACACCCTCTAGGCGGCCCACCGGGCCCGACCTACCCCATCACGCGAGAGGACACACCATCATGCTCAGCTTTGCACTCGGAATCGGCTCCCAGAACACCCAGGGCGACTGGCTGGAGATCTACTATCCCGCCCCGCTGCTCGCCCCCGACGCCAGCCTGGTCGAGGCCGCCGCCAGGGTCCTCGACGCCCCCGACGGCAACGCCGCCGTGAGCTTCCTGCCGGAGCAGTGCGCCGAGCTGGCCGCCGCCCTCAAGGCCGCCGGCCACGAGGCCCAGGCCGAGCTCGCCGAGTCCCTGGCCGCGAGCCAGCGCCCGCTGGTGGCCACCTTCCTCAGCGAGGACCTGCCGCCCCAGAGCGCCCCCGAGGTCTACCTCAAGCTGCACCTGCTGTCCCACCGCCTGGTCAAGCCCCACGGCGTCGACCTGACCGGCATGTTCGGCCTGCTGCGCAACATCGCCTGGTCCAGCGAAGGGCCGATCGACATCGAGGAACTGCCGGCGCGGCGCCTCAAGGCCCGCCTGGAGGGGCGCACCCTATCGGTGGACTGCGTCGACAAGTTCCCCAAGATGACCGACTACGTGGTGCCGACCGGCGTGCGCATCGCCGACACCGCCCGGGTGCGCCTGGGCGCCTACCTGGGCGAGGGCACCACCGTGATGCATGAGGGCTTCGTCAACTTCAACGCCGGCGCCGAGGGCCCGGGCATGATCGAGGGCCGCATCTCCGCCGGCGTGATGGTCGGCAAGGGCTCCGACCTGGGCGGCGGCTGCTCCACCATGGGCACCCTGTCCGGCGGCGGCAACATCGTGATCAAGGTCGGCGAGGGCTGCCTGATCGGCGCCAACGCCGGCATCGGCATCCCGCTCGGCGATCGCTGCACCGTGGAGGCCGGGCTCTACATCACCGCCGGCGCCAAGGTCGCCGTGCTCGACGACCAGGGCCAGGAAGCCCAGGTCGTGGCGGCCCGCGAGCTGGCCGGCCAGGACGACCTGCTGCTGCGCCGCAATTCCCAGAACGGCCGCATCGAGTGCCTGACCAACAAGAGCGCCATCGCCCTCAACGAAGCGCTGCACGCCAACAACTGAGCCCGTTCCCGGCGCCCGCGGGCGCCGGGCACCGGCCTGCCGGATGCCCGCATGACCTCACCCGAGACCGCTATCGCCCTGTCCCCGACCCTCGAGCTCGCCATGGAGCTCATGCGCCGCCCCTCGGTCACCCCCGATGACCTGGGGTGCCAGGCGCTGATGATCGAGCGCCTCGAGCGCCTCGGTTTCCAGGTGGAACGCCTGCCCTTCGGCGACGTGGAGAACTTCTGGGCCGTCCATGGCCACCACGGCCCGGTGCTGGCCTTCGCCGGTCACACCGACGTGGTACCCAGCGGCCCCGATGTGCACTGGGAATACCCGCCCTTCGAGCCCTGCATCGACGCGGCCGGGATGCTCTGCGGCCGCGGCGCCGCGGACATGAAGGGCAGCCTGGCCGCCATGCTCACCGCGGTGGAACGCTTCGTGGCCGCCCACCCCGACCACCCGGGACGCATCGCCTTCCTGATCACCTCCGACGAGGAGGGCCCGGCGGTGGATGGCACCCGCGCGGTGGTCGAGCACCTGCGCGAGTCCCACGACCGCCTGGACTACTGCATCGTCGGCGAGCCCTCCTCCACCGAGGCCCTCGGCGACGCGATCAAGAACGGTCGCCGCGGCTCGCTGGGCGGGGTGTTGCACGTCAAGGGCATCCAGGGCCACGTGGCCTACCCGCACCTGGCGCGCAACCCCATCCATCAGGTCGCCCCCGCCCTGGATGCCCTGGTACGCGAGCACTGGGACGGCGGCAACGCCTTCTTCCCGGCCACCAGCTTCCAGATCTCCAACCTGCGGTCGGGCACCGGAGCCACCAACGTGATTCCCGGCGACGTGGAGGTGGTGTTCAACTTCCGCTATTCCACCGAGCTCAGCCACGAGACGCTGCGAAGCCGCACCGAGGCGATCCTCGCGGCCCATGGCCTGGACTTCCACATCGACTGGACCCTCAACGGCGAACCCTTCCTGACCGCCGAGGGCGAGCTGGTGGACGCCGCCCTGGGCGGCGTGGAGGACGTGCTCGGTCGACGCCCCGAGTTGTCCACCGCCGGCGGCACCTCGGACGGCCGCTTCATCGCCACCCTGGGCAGCCAGGTGGTCGAGCTGGGCCCGGTCAACGCCACCATCCACAAGGTCAACGAGCGCGTCCGCGCCGCCGACCTCGATGACCTCTCGCGGGTCTACGAGGCCATCCTGGCGCGGCTGTTCGCCGCCGACACGCCGCGCCCCTGAGGTCGCCATGGAACGCTACCCCGACATCGAGATCTACCTGGCCACCGCCGACCTCGAGGCCCTGAGCCGCTGGCTCGGCGAGACCCTCGGCGCCGAGCCCCTGGCCCCCGCCGGCAAGCACCGCTGGCGCACCCGGGGGCACGGCAGGGATGACGACATCCCGGTGCTGCTGGTGACCCAGGCCGCCGACGGCTTCGCCAGCCTGTGGCTCGACAGCCCCCGCACCCCCTGGCCCACCGACGCCGACTTCGCCCGCGAGGCCGCCGCGACCCTGGGCTGCGAGGTGCGCTGCTCGCTGGGCGGCTGGCAACCCGGCGACGATCCCGACCGCTTCCTGCGCGTCCTGCCGGACGGCAGCGAAAGTGCCATCGACTGGCCGGACTCCGGCCGCTAAAACGACATCGCCCCGCAGATGCGGGGCGTCGTTCTTCAGGTGCTGAGATACAGAGTGATCAGAAAGCCGGCGAGCGCAGGCCGGTTTTCAGGTGATAACGGTGACGTCGTCGGCTTGAAGTCCCCGATCGGTACGCGACACGTGGTACTTCACCTTCTGCCCCTCGGCCAGGGTACGGTGGCCACGGCCACGGATGGCCCGGAAATGGACGAAGACGTCCTCGCCGCTGTCGCGGGTGATGAAGCCGTAGCCCTTGTTGACGTTGAACCACTTGACCTCGCCGATCTCGCGGTCGTCGTCCTCGACCTCCGCCAGGTTGACCAGTTGCGGGGTCAGGGCGTTGACCGCCAGGGTGGCGACCAGCAACAACAGGAAGACGGCCACCGCCACGGCGACATAGACCACGGCCACGCCGCCCACCTCGAGACTGGCGAACATCTCCCGGGACAGCTGGCCACCGGTGAGATGGATGCCCAGGGCGATCAGCAACGGCGCCGGCACGGCCAGCAGCAGGCTGATGATACTGCAGCGAAACACGACCTTTCGATTCATAAACCTTGGATGCTCTCTTGTCGTAGTAAAGGAAGTCTCGGGGTCGAAGCACCTGACGACGCCTGGCGTCGCCCTCGACCCGACTGCACGGGACAGGCCGGTACCACGATGAATGGTGGCACGCAGCATAAGGATTCTATCATGCGCGATGATGACACGCCCTCCACCCTTGACAGCCGACTGGAGGCCCTGGAGAGCCGCATTGCCCACCAGGAAGACTGGCTCGACACCCTCGACCGAGCGGTCGCCCAGCAGGAGCGTCGCCTGATGCACCTCGAGCGCCTCAGCGCGCTGATGCAGGAGAAGATCCGCGAGCAGCAACTGGCCCGCCAGGACGACGAAGCGGCGGCACCTCACCCGCAGGATGAGGTGCCGCCGCATTACTAGTCACTTCGCGACAGCTGGAAGGCAGCTTGTTGCCGCCAGTCTTTGAGTCAGGGGGGTGCTTCAACTTCAAGCTTATGACTTGCTTCCGGCGAAGCCGGTCCGGGGTTTCTTCCGGCTTCGGGCTTACGGCTTAAAGCTCCGGGCGAAGCCCGATTACAGTTCGTCGAGATAGCGCTCGGCATCCAGGGCCGCCATGCAGCCGCTGCCCGCCGAGGTCACTGCCTGGCGATAGACGTGATCCATGACGTCACCGGCGGCGAAGACGCCGGGCACGCTGGTGGCCGTGGCATTGCCCTCGAGGCCGGACTTCACCTTGATGTAACCGCCGGCCATGTCCAACTGGCCCTCGAAGATGCCGGTATTGGGGCTGTGGCCGATGGCGATGAACACTCCCGGGGCATCGAGCTCCCGGGTACTGCCGTCCCGAGTGGACTTGAGCCGCGCCCCGGTCACGCCGGTGTTGTCGCCCAGCACCTCGTCGAGGGTGTGGTTCCAGATCAGTTCGACGTTGCCGTTCTCCGCCTTCTCGAACAGCTTGTCCTGCAGGATCTTCTCGGCACGCAGGCTGTCACGGCGATGCACCAGGGTCACCTTGGAGGCGATGTTGGAGAGGTACAGCGCCTCTTCCACCGCGGTGTTACCGCCCCCCACCACCACGACCTCCTGGTTGCGGTAGAAGAAGCCGTCACAGGTGGCACAGGCCGAGACCCCCTGCCCCATGAACTTCTGCTCGGATTCCAGCCCCAGGTAGCGGGCGCTGGCACCGGTAGCGATGATCAGCGCATCACAGGTGTAGGTGCCATTGTCGCCTTTCAGGGTGAAGGGCTTGTCGCGCAGCTCGACCTCGTGGATGTGGTCGAACAGCACCTCGGTATCGAAGCGCTCGGCATGGCGCTTCATGCGCTCCATCAGCTCCGGGCCCTGCACGCCGATATCGTCACCGGGCCAGTTGTCCACGTCGGTGGTGGTGGTCAGCTGGCCACCGGCCTGCATGCCGGTGATCAGCAGCGGCTTGAGGTTGGCCCGGGCCGCATAGACGGCGGCCGTGTAGCCGGCCGGTCCGGAACCGAGGATGATCAGGCGTTCGTGGCGCGCTTCGCTCATGGGGACCTCACAACTCTGGAAGGGGAAAACGGGGCAACGGGCTCGGCGATGGCGACGGACGGGTCGGCATCGCCCAGGCCGCTGGGCGGTGAAGCGACGAAGAGGGCGGCCCGCAGGCCGCCCCCTTTAGCGCCAGCCGAACGCTTAGAGCGCCTCGGCGTGGCTGCCCAGGTACTTGGCGACACCCTCGGCGGTGTCCTTCATGCCTTCCTGGCCTTCGTCCCAGCCGGCCGGGCAGACTTCGCCGTGCTGCTGGTGGAACCGCAGGGCCTTGACCATGCGCAGCATCTCGTCGACGTTGCGGCCCAGCGGCAGGTTGTTGACCACCTGGTGCTGGACGACGCCGTTCTCGTCGATCAGGAAGGAGCCGCGCATGGCGACGCCGGCCTCCGGGTGCTCGATGCCGTAGGCCTGGGTGATCTCGTGCTTGACGTCGGCCACGATCGGGAAGCCGACCTCGCCGATGCCGCCCTTCTCCGGCGCGGTCTGGCGCCAGGCGTGGTGGGTGAACTGGGAATCGATGGACACACCGATCACCTCGACGCCGAGCTCCTTGAACTGCGCCAGACGGTTGTCGTGGGCGATGATCTCGGACGGGCAGACGAAGGTGAAGTCCAGCGGCCAGAAGAACAGCACGCGGAGCTTGCCGTTGCTGTCGGCGAGCTTGAAGTTGTCGACGATCTCGCCGTTGCCGAGGACGGCGGCGGCTTCGAATTCAGGGGCTTGACGTCCAACCAGTACGCTCATGCAGATCTCCTATGAGGGTTGATGATACCCGATGGTGAAGGGAAAAGAGCCACCTACGCTAGGACAGGTCGACTCGCCGCGCCACTAGGCCTGCTCAATGGCACGGATAGTGAAAATCTATCGTGATACATGATGCCCGGTGTGGGGCACTCACAGCACGTCGTCGTCGCGGCCCAGGGTCACCGACTCGAGCTCGCCGCTGACCGGCGAGACCTCGATACGCAGTTGGATCGGCGCACAGCAGCGCGGACAATCCTCCCAGGTCGCGTGACTGCCCTGGGAGGCATCGACCTGCAGGTCGAAGGCCGTATCGCAGTAGGGGCAGCGGACCGAATGGTTGTCGAGCTCTTCCTCGTGCACGGGACCTCCCGGGCCTGGTGTCACAGCCTGGGAATATGGGGCGTGACGGTCGGCATTTCAAGGGGACGGCAGCGCGCCCCGGTCACGCAGCCGTTGAAATCGGCTTCTATCATGACCATGTAATCTCATCAGGACCAGGATGGTTCGCTCACTCCCTCGCGAAAGGAGGACACCATGAGTACCGAGTCCACACCGGATACCCTGCAGACCCTCGAGGCCGCCGGCACGACCTACCACTACCACAGCCTGGCGAAGGCCGCCGAGACGCTCGGGGACATCGACCGCCTGCCGATGACGCTGAAGATCCTGCTGGAGAACCAGCTGCGCTTCGCCGACCAGGAGGGCGTCTCCCGCGACGACATGCAGGCCCTGGTCGACTGGCAGCAGGACGCCGCCTCCACCCGGGAGATCGGCTATCGGCCGGCCCGGGTACTGATGCAGGACTTCACCGGCGTGCCTGGCGTGGTGGATCTCGCCTCCATGCGGGCCGCCGTCCAGGCCCTCGGCGAGGAGCCCTCGCGGATCAACCCCCTCTCGCCGGTGGACCTGATCATCGACCACTCGGTGATGGTCGACGAGTTCGGTAACGCCAGCGCCTTCAAGGACAACGTCGCCATCGAGATGCAGCGCAACCGGGAGCGCTACGAGTTCCTGCGCTGGGGCCAGCAGGCCTTCGACAACTTCCGCGTGGTACCGCCGGGCACCGGCATCTGCCACCAGGTCAACCTGGAGTACCTGGGCAAGACGGTATGGACCAAGGAGGAGGACGGCAAGACCCTGGCCTACCCGGACACCCTGGTCGGCACCGATTCCCACACCACCATGATCAACGGCCTGGGCGTGCTGGGCTGGGGCGTGGGCGGCATCGAGGCCGAGGCGGCCATGCTCGGCCAGCCGGTGTCGATGCTGATTCCCGAGGTGGTGGGCTTCAAGCTCACCGGCAAGCTGCGCGAGGGCATCACCGCCACCGACCTGGTGCTGACGGTGACCCAGATGCTGCGCAGCCGAGGCGTGGTGGGCAAGTTCGTCGAGTTCTACGGCGACGGCCTCGCGGACCTGCCCCTGGCCGACCGTGCCACCATCGCCAACATGTCACCGGAGTTCGGCGCCACCTGCGCCTTCTTCCCGGTGGACGACGAGACGCTGCGCTACATGCGCCTGACCGGTCGCGACGACGATCAGGTCGCGCTGGTCGAGGCCTATAGCAAGGCCCAGGGCCTGTGGCGCGAGCCGGGCCACGAACCCATCTACAGCGATACCCTGGCGCTGGACATGAATGAGGTCGAGGCCAGCCTGGCCGGCCCCAAGCGGCCCCAGGACCGGGTCGCCCTGCGCGACATGCCCGCGGCCTTCGCCAAGGTGATGACCGACGACGGCAAGACCCTGCCCTCCTCCGAGGACAAGGGCCGGCTGTTCTCCGAGGGCGGCCAGACCGCCGTGGGGGTCACGGAGAGCTACGAGCACCACGACAGCCAGGAGGTCAGCCTGGACGGCGAGGCCTTCCGCCTCGACCCCGGCGCCGTGGTGATCGCCGCCATCACCTCCTGCACCAACACCTCCAACCCCAGCGTGATGATGGCCGCGGGCCTGCTGGCGCGCAAGGCCCTGGCGCAGGGGCTCACCACCAAGCCCTGGGTGAAGACCTCGCTGGCCCCGGGCTCCAAGGTGGTCACCGACTACCTGGCGGCCGGCGGCTTCCAGGAGGACCTGGACGCCCTGGGCTTCCACCTGGTGGGCTACGGTTGCACCACCTGCATCGGCAATTCCGGCCCGCTGGCCGAGCCCATCGAGCAGGCCATCAACGACGGCGACATGACGGTGGCCTCGGTGCTCTCCGGCAACCGCAACTTCGAGGGCCGCATCCACCCGCTGGTCAAGACCAACTGGCTGGCCTCGCCGCCCCTGGTGGTGGCCTATGCCCTGGCCGGCAACATCCAGAAGGATCTCGCCCGGGATCCGCTGGGGGTCGACCGCCACGGCAAGCCCGTCTACCTCAAGGACGTCTGGCCCTCCCAGGCCGAGATCGCCGAGGCGGTCGAGAAGGTCAAGACCGAGATGTTCCACAAGGAGTACGCCGAGGTCTTCGAGGGTGACGAGACCTGGAAGGCGCTCGAGGTGCCCCAGAGCCAGGTCTACCAGTGGTCCGCGGACTCCACCTATATCCAGCACCCGCCCTTCTTCGAGGGCATGGGCCGGACGCCCGAGGCGGTGGAGGACGTACGGGACGCCCATATCCTGGCCCTGCTCGGCGACTCGGTGACCACCGACCATATCTCGCCGGCCGGCGCCATCAAGCCCGACAGCCCCGCCGGGCGCTACCTGCAGGAGCGCGGCGTCCAGCCGGTGGACTTCAACTCCTACGGCTCGCGGCGCGGCAACCACGAGGTGATGATGCGCGGCACCTTCGCCAACGTGCGCATCAGAAACGAGATGCTCGACGGCGTGGTCGGCGGCGAGACCCGCCACGTGCCCTCCGGCGAACAGATGGCCATCTACGATGCCGCCATGCAGTACCAGGCGGAAGGCACGCCCCTGGTGGTGATCGCCGGCAAGGAGTACGGCACCGGCTCCTCCCGCGACTGGGCCGCCAAGGGCACCCGGCTGCTCGGCGTGCACGCCGTGCTCGCCGAGTCCTTCGAGCGCATCCATCGCTCCAACCTGATCGGCATGGGCGTGGTGCCACTGCAGTTCCCCGAGGGCGAGACCCGCAAGACCCTGGGCCTGACCGGCGACGAGCGGGTCTCGGTGGCGGGGCTCGGCGAGCTGACCCCGGGCGGCCAGGTCGAGGTGACCATCCAGAGCGCGAAAGGCGAGAAGACGTTCGAGGCGCTGTGCCGCATCGATACCGCCAACGAGCTGGAGTACTACCGCCACGGCGGCATCCTGCACTATGTGCTGCGCAAGATGATCGGCTCGGCCTGACCCACAGCCAGAGCCCCCGCAAGCACACGGCCCCGCCGGCTAGACCGGCGGGGCCGTTTTCGTTCCAAGGGTGAGGGGTGAACCGTATTCCCCCTCCCCTCGTTACACCTCTCCCGTGGCCCGTGGCCACATCCTAGAAGGCGCGGCGACGATAGCGCCGATACGCCGGCGCCCAGCTGTTGCGCTCGATTGCCCGGCGCAGGGAGGGGCCGTCGGACTTCAGCGCCACGCCTTCCTGCTGGGCCTGGGCCGCCACCTCGAAGGCGATGGCCTTGGACAGCTCGCGGATCTCCGACAGGGACGGCAGCACCGCGCCCTGGCCGGTCTTGGCCACCGGCGCCTCCCGGGCCAATGCCCGGGACGCCGACATCAGCATGGCGTCGGTGACCCGCTTGGCGCCGGCCGCCACCACGCCGAGGCCGATCCCGGGGAAGATATAGGCGTTGTTGCACTGGGCGATGGGATAGCGCTTGCCCTGGTATTCCACCGGCGCGAAGGGGCTACCGGAGGCCACCATGGCCTGGCCATCGGTCCAGCGGATCACATCCTCCGGCAGCGCCTCGGCCCGGGAGGTGGGGTTGGAGAGCGGCATCACCAGCGGCGAGGGGCAGCCCGCATGCATGGCACGGATCACCTCCTCGGTGAAGAGGCCCTGCTGGCCGCAGACGCCGAGCAGCACCGTCGGCTTGACCTGCCGGACCACCTCGAGCAGCGACTGGCCATCCCACTCGGCCACCAGGGGCGGGGGCTGGGCCAGCCGGCGCTGGAAGTCACGCAGCCAGTCCTGTTCGCTGGTCACCAGGCCTTCCCGGTCGACCATGAAGATGCGCTTGCGCGCTTCGGCCTCCGACAGCCCCTCGGCCTGCATGGCCACCACCACCTGCTCGGCGATGCCGCAGCCGGCGGAGCCCGCCCCCACGAACACCACCCGCTGGTCGGCCACGCCCTCGCCACGCGCCTGGCAGGCCGCCATCAGGGTCCCCACGCAGACCGAGGCGGTGCCCTGGATGTCGTCGTTGAAGCAGCACAGCTCGTCGCGGTAGCGCTCGAGCAGCGGCATGGCATTGGCCTGGGCGAAGTCCTCGAACTGCAGCAGCACCTTGGGCCAGCGACGCTTCACCGCGCTGATGAAGTCGGCCATGAAGGCATCGTACTCGTCCTGGGAGATGCGCGGGTGGCGCCAGCCCATGTACATGGGGTCGTCGAGCAGGGCCTGGTTGTTGGTCCCCACGTCGAGCATGATCGGCAGGGTATAGGCCGGGCTGATGCCGCCGCAGGCGGTGTACAGCGAGAGCTTGCCGATGGGGATGCCCATGCCGCCGATGCCCTGGTCGCCCAGGCCGAGGATGCGCTCGCCGTCGGTGACCACGATCACCTTGACGTTGTCCTTGGTGGCGCTGCGCAGGATGTCGTCCATGCGGTCCCGGTCGGGGTAGGCGATGAACAGGCCGCGATGGTTGCGATAGATGTTGGAGAACTCCTCGCAGGCCTGGCCGACCGTGGGCGTGTAGATGATCGGCAGCATCTCCTCGAGATGCTCGCTGACCAGCCGGAAGTAGAGGGTCTCGTTGTCGTCCTGGATGGCGCGCAGATAGATATGGCGATCCAGGTCGCTCTGGCACTGGCGATACTGCCGGTAGGCGCGCTCCGCCTGCTCCTCGATGGTCTCGACGTTCTGGGGCAGCAGGCCGATCAGGTTGAACTCCAGCCGCTCCTCCCGGGTGAAGGCACTCCCCTTGTTGAGCAGCGGCATCTCGAGCAGGGAGGGCCCGGCATAGGGCACATAGAGGGGGCGCTTGGCATCAATGGTCATAGTCGTCTCAGCTGTGTCGGGTATCCGGGCCGTGATGCTCTAAGGCACCTTCGTCGTTACTCTACCACGCCGATCCCCCGGCCATGCAGACGGGGCATCGCGGGACATGGCGTCTTCCAGACTAGACGAAACGCCCGAGACCCACGGCATGCCGCAGGCGATCCATGAAGGGGGCGGCCTCGGCCCGGGCCCGGTCGGCCCCCTGGCGCAACACGGCCTCGATATGGCCGGGATCTTCCAGCAGCGCCTGGTAGCGCTCGCGGGGCTCGCGCAGGTGGGCATTCAGGTACTCGAAGACGCGGTTCTTGGCCTCGCCCCAGCCGATGCCGTTCGCGTACTCGGTGCGCATGGCCGCGGTCTCCTCCGCCGTGGCGAAGGCCGAGTAGATCTGGAAGAGCGTGCAGCTGTCGGGATCCTTCGGCTCACCGGGCTCCAGCGAGTTGGTCTTGATCTTGCGCACCAGCTTGAGCAGCTTCTTCTCGGAGACGAACAGCGGGATGGTGTTCTCGTAGCTCTTGGACATCTTGCGCCCGTCCAGGCCGTTCAGCACCTGGACCCGCTCGTCGACCACCGCCTCGGGCTGGGTGAAATACTGGCCCTTGTAGAGATGGTTGAAGCGCCCCGCCATGTCACGGGCCATCTCGATGTGCTGGATCTGGTCGCGCCCCACCGGCACGCGCTGGGCGTTGAACATCAGGATGTCCGCCGCCATCAGCACCGGATAGCCGAACAGCCCCATGGTGATGCCCTTGTCGGGGTCCTGGTTGCCGGCCTCATCGTTCTCGGCCACCGCCGCCTTGTAGGCGTGGGCGCGGTTCATCAGCCCCTTGGCGCAGACGCAGGACAGCATCCAGGTCAGCTCGGGGATCTCGGGAATGTCCGACTGGCGATAGAAGATGGCGTTATCGGTGTCCAGGCCGAGTGCCAGCCAGGTGGCGGCGATCTCCAGGCGCGACGCCTCGACCCGCCGGGGATCCTGGCACTTGATCAGGGCGTGCAGGTCGGCGAGGAAATAGTAGGACTGGACGCTCGGGTCCTGGCTCGCGGCGATGGCGGGCTTGATGGCCCCGACATAGTTGCCGAGATGGGGAGTGCCGGTAGTGGTGATGCCCGTGAGGACACGGGTCTTGTCGGACGATGCGGTCATGAAAGCGGGACTCTGCTGACTCTCGAATGCCCGCTATGGTAACGCGGCGCCCCGATCAAGGCGACCTGCCAGGCCCTGCCATTCCTCCTGTATCAAGGCCCCTAATCCACGGCTTTTCCAGAGACGGGCCCCGGTGTGCCGGACCATCGCGGAGGCGCTGTGAACCCATCCTTGGGCGCTACCGATTCCGTCCCTGGAATAGGACCTCCTCTTCGACCTGTCCCCGGCGCCTCTCAATCGTATTCAATAGAAATTCCCCTGGCGGAAACGAAAAGGCCGGGATCCCTCTCGGAAGCCCCGGCCCTTTCGTCGCCTGCCGGTCCGGCCTTAGCCGATCAGCTTGGCGGTCTCCACGCAGCCGAGGCCGAAGGCGTCGGCCACCGCCCGGTAGGTGACCTGCCCCTCGTGGACGTTGAGGCCAGCGGCGAAGTGCGCGTCGTCGGCCAGCGCCTGCTTCCAGCCCTTGTCGGCGAGCGCCAGCACGAACGGCAGGGTCGCGTTGGTCAGGGCCTGGGTGGAGGTGCGCGCCACGGCGCCCGGCATATTGGCCACACAGTAGTGAACCACGCCGTCCACCACGTAGGTCGGCTCGGCATGGGTGGTGGGCTTGCTGGTCTCGAAGCAGCCGCCCTGGTCGATGGCCACGTCCACCAGCACGCTGCCGGGCTTCATCTCGGCGAGCATGGCTCGGGTGATCAGCTTGGGGGCGGCGGCGCCCGGCACCAGCACGGCGCCGATGATCAGGTCGGACTCGCGGACCGCCTCCTCGAGGCTGTCCGCGGTGGAGAAGACGGTCTTCATGCGGCCCTGGTAGCGGTCGTCCAGGGTCTCCAGGCGCGGGATGGACTTGTCCAGCACGGTGACCTCGGCGCCGAGCCCCAGGGCCATGCGGGCGGCGTTCTCGCCGACCACCCCGCCGCCGATCACGGCGACCCTGGCCGGGGCCACGCCCGGCACGCCCGGCAGCAGCACGCCGGCGCCGCCCTGGGCCTTCTCCAGGCTGTGGGCGCCGGCCTGGACGGCCATGCGGCCGGCCACGGTGCTCATCGGCGCCAGCAGCGGCAGGCCGCCCTGGGGCGCGGTGATGGTCTCGTAGGCGATGCAGGTGGCGCCGCTCTCCATCAGGCCACGGGTCAGGGTCTCCTCGGCGGCCAGATGCAGGTAGGTGAACAGGGTCTGGCCCTTGGACAGGCGCGCGACCTCCTCGGGCTGGGGCTCCTTGACCTTGAGGATCAGCTCGGCCTCGCGCCAGACCCTGGCCACGTCGGCCTCGAGGCGTGCCCCGGCGGCCTCGTAGTCGGCATCACCGAAGCCGGCGCCCTCGCCGGCACCAGCCTGGATGGTCACCGTATGACCACGCCCGACCAACTCGCGGGCACCGCTGGGGGTCAGGGCGACGCGGTATTCATGGTTCTTGATTTCCTTGGGGACGGCGATCTGCATGGGTAGTCCTCCGGTGCATGAACTGGGGATGACAACGGCTTGTCATCTCATTACAGCACAACAGAACAATCACGATGAGATCACGGGAGAAAAACAAAAGGATATTGGATATTGGCGCCGCCATCCCGAATAACGGCCTGAATCAACCCTTTTATACAGAAAGACCTCAGGTCAGTGGTGACTCATCGACCAGCGCCGGGCGATAGCCGGCCAGGAATTCCGCGGGCAGGCGCCGCGGCCGGCCGCTGGACAGCGCGATGCAGGCATAGCGCGTGCGGGCCCGCATCAGGGTGCGGCCGTCGGCGGGACGCCACAGCTGGAAGCGACGCGTCAGGGTCAGGCGGCCATCGCAGCCGACGATCCAGGTGGCCAGCTGCAGCCGGTCCCCCTCGAGGGCCGGCGACAGGTAGTCGAGTTCGTGACGATGCACCGCCATGGCCCGATCCAGCGCCCGGTAGCGGTCCAGGCCCAGCCCCAGCCGGCGGGAATGGGCCCAGCTGGCCTGTTCCACCCAGCGCAGGTACTCGGCGTTGTTGGCATGACCGAAGGCGTCGATGGCGGCCGCCTCGACGTCGCTCTCGATCAGGAAGGGGGCGGGCAGGTCCCAGGGCATGGCATCGGTCCCTCCTCGGACATGACGGTCAGCGGGCGTGGGCGTCGATCATGGTCGGCGGCTACCGCATTGCCAGCAGGTGTCGAAGACGGCCTCGAGGCGCTCGCCGCAGCCGGGACAGGTCCAGGCCGGCCGGTCGTCGCCTTCGGACAGAACCTCACGGATCAGCGTCTCGGCCCGCTGCCGATTATGCGGCGCCACCCAGACCTCGGGCTCGCACTCCGCCGGGGGCAGTTCCCCGGCGCCCCCGCCGAGGGTCAGGTTGCGCCGCTCGACCGGCACGCCGGCCGCCTCCAGCAGGTTGGCCACATGGCTGACCAGCAGCGGGTTCGAGTGGGCGAAGACGCGAACGAAGTCGAAGTCACTCATGGTATCGGGACATGGGCGAGCCCCGGTTCACGCCGCCTGGCCGGGTGCCACCATGCTGCCGTTGCCTCCTAGTCGCGGAAGACGCGGACCCCCAGCGCCTTGAGATAGGACGTCTCGGGAATCGCCGGGTGCACGGGGTGATCCGGCCCCTGATGCCCCTGGAAGAGGATCTGGCCATGGCGATCCTGGTGGCGCGCGGCGCCCCGCACGACGTCGACCAGGCGCTCCGCGGCCAGGTGCATCGAGCACGAGGCCGAGAGCAGCAGGCCGTCGCGGCCCAGCAGGCGCATCGCCTCGCGGTTGAGCTTGCCATAGGCCCGCTCGCCGGCGGGGATGTCCTTGCGCTTCTTGATGAAGGCGGGTGGGTCGAGGATCACCACGTCGAACTGCTCGCCGTCGGCCTTGAGCGCGGCCAGCGCCTCGAAGGCATCGCCCTCGCCCACCGCCACCTGCTCGTGCAGGCCGTTGCGGGCGGCATTCTCGGCGACCTGCTCGAGGGCCCGGGCGCTGGCGTCCACGCACAGCACCTCGCCGGCGCCGTGGGCGGCGGCCTGCACGCCCCAGCCGCCCACGTAGCTGAACAGGTCGAGCACCCGCTTGCCGGCCACCAGGTCGTTCAGCCAGGCGCGGTTGACCCGGTGATCGTAGAACCAGCCGGTCTTCTGGCCGTCGAGCACCGGCACGGCGAAGCGCACCCCGTTCTCCTCCAGCAGCACGGCCTCCGGCAGCTCGCCCTTCACCACCTCGACGTGGCTCTCCAGGCCCTCCTGGCGGCGCCCCCCGGTATCGTTACGCAGCACCACGACCCGCGGCGCCAGCACCTTGTCGAGGGCGTCCAGGAGCGGCTCGAGGACCGCCTGCATGCCGGCGGTATTGAGCTGCACCACCAGGACATCGTCGAAGCGGTCGATGATCAGCCCCGGCAGCAGGTCGCCCTCGCCGTGCATCAGGCGGTAGAAGGGCTTGCCGAAGAGCCGCTGACGCAGCGCCAGGGCCTGGTTCAGCCGGTGCACCAGCAGCGACCGGTCGAGCCCCGTCGCCGGGTCCCGGGACACCAGACGCGCGCAGATCAGTGAGTGGGCATTGACGTAGGCCACGCCCATGGGCTTGCCGTTGGCGGCCTCCACCACCGCCTGCTCGCCGGGCGCGAACGCCTTGAGCGGCGTGGCGTCGGTATCGACCTCGTTGGAGTAGAGCCACAGGTGGCCCGCCTTGAGGCGGCGGTCGGCATGCTTCTTCAGGCGCAGGGAGCGTAGGGCAGTCATCGGGAACTCTCGAGGAAATCGGATAGGGACCGGCGGGGCGAGGGCGACCGGCTCAGCGCTGGCACTCGGCGCAGAAGACACTGGCCCGCTGCCCCAGGGTCACCAGGTGCAGTTCGGCACCGCAGCGCCGACAGGGCTCGCCGTCGCGGCCATAGACATTGAGCCGCTGGGCGAAGTAGCCGGGCTCGCCGGTGCCGCCGACGAAGTCGCGCAGGGTGGTGCCGCCCTGGGTGATGGCGGCGGCCAGCACCTCGCGGACGGCCGCCGCGAGCCGCCGGTAGCGCGCCAGGGAGATGCGCCCGGCGGCGCGGCGCGGATCGATGCCGGCCAGAAACAGCGCCTCGGCGGCATAGATGTTACCGACCCCCACCACCACGGCATTGTCCATCAGGAACGGCTTCACCGCCAGGCGACGGCCGCGGGACAGGGCATGGAGCCGGTCGCCGTCGAAGGCCTCGGACAGGGGTTCGGGCCCCAGCCGCGCCAGGCGCGGGTCGCGGGCTGGATCCCCCTGGAGCCAGTCGACGAAGCCGAAGCGGCGCGGGTCGTGATAGCGCAGGATGGCGCCGTCGTCGAGCACCAGGTCGACATGGTCGTGCTTCTTGGGAAGCTCGCCGAGCCGCGCGATCCGCAGGCTGCCGGACATCCCCAGGTGCCAGAGCAGGCTGGCCGCCGCCGCGCCCCCCGCCTGCACCGGCACCAGCAGGTACTTGGCCCGCCGCGACAGGCCACCGATGCGCGCGCCCACCAGCCGCTCGGCCAGGTCGTCGGGCACCGGCAGGCGCAGGCGCGGCTGGCGCACGATGACCTCGACGATTTCGCGGCCCTCCACATGGGGGGCGATACCGCGTCGGGTGGTCTCGACTTCGGGCAGCTCGGGCATGGGCAGCATTCCGGCTCGGGGACAGCACGCAAGAACCCGACCATCGGGCCGGGTTCAGGCGGACAGGCGAAGGCCTGCGGCGGAAGCGATCACGGGAACCGCAAGGATCCCGACTTACTTGATCTTGGCTTCCTTGTACATCACGTGCTTGCGGACCACCGGGTCGAACTTCTTCATCTCGAGCTTGTCCGGGGTGTTCCGCTTGTTCTTGTCGGTGGTGTAGAAATGGCCGGTACCGGCGCTGGACACCATTCTGATCTTGTCACGCATGAGTCTTCTCCCTTCGGGGTCGCTTAGACGGCTTCGCCGCGCTTGCGAATGTCGCCGAGCACCGCTTCGATGCCCTTCTTGTCGATGATGCGCATGCCCTTGGAGGAGACGCGCAGGCGAACGAAGCGCTTCTCGGACTCCACCCAGAACCGGTGGTTGTGCAGGTTGGGCACGAAACGACGACGCGTCTTGCGCTGGGAGTGTGAAACGTTGTTACCAGTCACCGGGCGCTTGCCGGTAACCTGACATACTTTGGACATGAGAGCCTCCAACCGCTTGGCCAGGTATTGCTACCTGAGTGTTCAAAACCTGTCGGGCAAACCGGGACGACCCCGTTGTCATTTGACCCAAGGGAATTCAAAGGCTGCACTTTATACCAGAGTCGGCCGGGCCAGACAAGCGATGCGCGGTATTATAACAGCCCCCGCTCGGCAAAGGACACCACCTCACCGTCTCCCACCACGAAATGATCCAGCACCCGGATCTCGAACAGCCCCAGGGCCTCCCGGAGCCGCGCGGTGATGCGGCGGTCCGCATCGCTGGGCTCGGCCACCCCGGAGGGATGGTTGTGGGCGAAGATGATGGCGCCGGCGCCCAGCTCCAGGGCCCGGCGAGCGACCTCGCGCGGATACACCGAGGCACTGTCCAGGGTCCCGCGGAACAGCGACTCGTAGCGAATCACCCGGTGCTGGCTGTCGAGGAAGAGGGCGGCGAACTCCTCGTGGCCCAGGTGGCGCAGCCGCGAGGCCAGGTAGCTGCGCACCAGGCCCGGCGACGTCAGGGCCGCGTCGCGCTCGAGCCGGCTGGCCAGGTGGCGCCGGGAGAGCTCCATGACGGCCTGCAGCTGCACGAACTTGGCCTGGCCCAGGCCACGCTGGGCACAGAACCTCGTCCGGTCGGCCTCCAGCAGGGGACGCAGGCCGCCGAAGACCGACAGCAGGTCCCGGGCCAGATCCACCGCCGACCGCCCTGCCACCCCCACACGCAGGAAGATCGCCAGCAGCTCGGCGTCGGACAGGGCCTCGGCCCCCAGCACCAGCAACTTCTCCCGCGGCCGCTCACCCTCCGGCCAGTCGCGAATCGACATCAAAGCCTCCCTGCTCGCCCGGCGTGCTCGTCCCCAGTGTAGCCGCCCCACGCCGGGCGGTGGCTACGCAATCCCCCCGGTGAATGGTAAAGTAGTCGACCGGATTTCCGCTCGGACACCGCCCTATGTCGCTATCGCCCGGCCGCCGGAACGCCGGCCGCCCTGGCGAGGGCCGCCGCATACTGCTCGGTATCAGCGCCGGCATCGCCGCCTACAAGAGCGCCCACCTGGCCCGCCTGCTCAAGCAGGCGGGCCATGAGGTGCGCGTGGTCATGACCGAGGGCGCCCAGGCCTTCATCACGCCGCTGACGCTGCAGGCATTGACCGGCGAGCCGGTGCGCACCTCGCTGCTGGACCCCGAGGCCGAGGCCGGCATGGGCCATATCGAGCTGGCGCGCTGGGCCGACCTGGTACTGATCGCCCCGGCCACCGCCGACCTGATGGCGCGCCTGGCCCACGGCCATGCCGACGACCTGCTCACCACCCTGTGCCTGGCCAGCGATGCCGAGAAGGTCATGGCGCCGGCCATGAACCAGGCGATGTGGCGCCAGCCGGCCACGGTGCGCAACGCCCGCCGGCTGGCCGAGGACGGCTGGCGGCTGCTGGGCCCGGACAGCGGCGACCAGGCCTGCGGGGACGTGGGCCCCGGGCGCATGCTGGAGCCCGAGGCCATCCTGGCGGCGCTGGACGACGAGACGCCCGGGGATGCCGCCGGCCTGACCGTGGTGATCACGGCGGGACCGACCCGCGAGCCCCTGGACCCGGTGCGCTACCTCTCCAACCACAGCTCGGGCAAGATGGGCTTCGCCCTGGCCGCCGCCGCCGCCGCCCTGGGGGCCCGCGTGCGACTGATCAGCGGCCCCGTGGCACTGCCCACGCCGGCGGGGGTGGAGCGCCACGATGTGGAGAGTGCCCGGGAGATGCACGACGTGGCCCACCGGCTGGCGCGGGGCTGTGACCTCTTCATCGGCTGCGCCGCCGTTGCCGACTATCGGGCCGAGACCCCGGCCGAGCACAAGATGAAGAAGCGCGAGGGCGAGCACACCCTGACCCTGCGGCTGGTGAAGAACCCCGACATCATCGCCAGCATCGCCGCCCGCGACGACCGCCCCTACGTGGTCGGCTTCGCCGCCGAGACCCGCGACCTGGAGGCCTACGCCCGGGACAAGCTCGCCCGCAAGGGCCTCGACATGGTGGTGGCCAACGATGTTTCCCAGGCCAGCCTGGGCTTCGGCGCCGACGACAACGCCGCTCTGCTGGTGTGGCGGGATGCCGGTGGCACCGACCAGTGCTCACTGCCGCCCCAGCCGAAATCGCAGCTCGCCCTGGCCGTGGTCCGCCAGGCGCTCGCCCGGCTGCGCACCGCCCCTTCCTGACGACACGACCTCTTTTACCGGAAGCCCCCCATGCCGACGATCCCCGACCGCCCTCGCCTCGCCGTCAAGCTGCTCGACGAGCGCCTGCGCGACCACCTGCCCCACTACGCCACCGCCGGCTCCGCCGGCATGGACCTGCGCGCCCTGCTCGACGCCCCCCTGGTGCTCGAGCCCGGCGACTGCGAGCTGGTGCGTACCGGCCTGGCCATCCATATCGCCGACCCGGGGCTCGCCGGGATGATCCTGCCCCGCTCGGGCCTGGGCCACAAGCATGGCATCGTGCTCGGCAACCTGGTCGGCCTGATCGACTCCGACTACCAGGGCGAGCTGATGGTCTCGGTCTGGAACCGCGGTGCGGCGCCCTTCACGCTGGAGCCCTTCGAGCGGTTGGCACAGTATGTGCTTGTTCCCGTGGTGCAGGCCGAACTCCAGGTCGTCGACGACTTCCACGCCAGCGTGCGAGGCGACGGCGGCTTCGGCAGTTCGGGACGACACTGAGCCACCACAGCGCTCTCCAACAGGAATCGATGATATGACGCCAGACACCGCCACTACCGCTCCCGCCTCGATCTTTCGTGCCTACGACATTCGCGGGATCGTCGACGACACCCTCACCGAGCCCGGCGTCGAGAGCATCGGCCGCGCCATCGGTAGCGAGGCCCGGGCCCGGGGCGAATCCTCGGTGATCGTCGCCAGGGACGGACGCCTCTCCGGCCCCCGCATGCTCGCCGCCCTGACCCGCGGCCTGACCGCCACCGGCTGCGACGTGATCGACATCGGCATGGTCCCCACCCCGGTGCTCTACTACGCCACCCACGTGCTGGAGGGCACCACCTCCGGGGTGATGGTCACCGGCAGCCACAACCCGCCCGACTACAACGGCTTCAAGATCGTGCTCGGCGGCGAGACCCTCTCCGGCGAGGCGATCACCGACCTGTACCGCCGCCTCCAGCAGGACGACCTGGCCGAGGGCCGGGGCGAGGTCCGCGAGGAGGACGTGCGCGAGGCCTATCTGGCGCGCATCCTCGGCGACGTGAGCCTGGCCCGGCCGCTCAAGGCGGTGGTGGACTGCGGCAACGGCGTGGCCGGCGAACTGGGCCCGCAGCTGGTGGAGCGCCTGGGCGCCGAGACGGTGCCGCTGTTCGCCGAGATCGACGGCACCTTCCCCAACCACCATCCGGACCCCGGCAAGCCGGAGAACCTCGAGGACCTGATCCGCACCGTCCGGGAGACCGGCGCCGACATCGGGCTGGCCTTCGACGGCGACGGCGACCGCCTCGGGGTGATCACGCCCAAGGGCAAGCTGATCTATCCGGACCACCTGATGATGGCCTTCGCCGAGGACATGCTGTCGCGCAATCGCGACGCCCGCGTGATCTTCGACGTCAAGTGCACCGGCAACCTGGCCCGGGTGATCGATGAGGCCGGCGGCACGCCGGAGATGTGGCGCACCGGCCACTCGCTGATCAAGGCACGCATGAAGGAGACCGGGGCCCAGCTCGCCGGCGAGATGAGCGGCCATATCTTCTTCAAGGAGCGCTGGTACGGCTTCGATGACGGCCTGTATGGCGCCGCCCGGCTGCTGGAGATCCTGTCGCGGCAGGGCGACGACGCCGACACCTTCTTCGAGCGCTATCCCCAGGACATCGGCACCCCCGAGATCAACATCACGGTGACCGACGAGACCAAGTTCGACCTGGTGGACCGCCTGGCTCGGGAGGGCGACTTCGGCGAGGACGGCGTCAAGACCACCCTGGACGGCATCCGGGTCGACTATCCGGATGGCTGGGGCCTGTGCCGCGCCTCCAACACCACCCCGGTGCTGGTGCTGCGCTTCGAAGGCAAGGACGACGCGGCCCTCGCCCGCATCCGTGGCCGCTTCGCCGCGGCCCTCGAGCAGGTGGCGCCGGCGCTCGAGCTGCCGCTGTAAGGCGGCCCTCAAGAGACGAGACCAAGGGAACCCGAGATGACCGAACAGACCCGCGACCCGCGCCAGGTGGTGGAGGTGCTCTCCGAGGCACTGCCCTACATCCAGCGCTTCTCCGGCAAGACCGTGGTGGTGAAGTACGGCGGCAACGCCATGACCGAGGACACCCTGATCGACTCCTTCGCCCGCGACATGGTGCTGATGAAGGAGGTCGGCATCAATCCGGTGGTGGTGCATGGCGGCGGCCCGCAGATCGGCGACCTGCTGGAGAAGCTCAAGATCGAGTCGCGCTTCGTCAACGGCATGCGGGTCACCGACGCCGAGACCATGGACGTGGTGGAGATGGTGCTCGGCGGCCTGGTCAACAAGGGCATCGTCAACCTGATCAACCAGTGCGGCGGCAAGGCCATCGGCCTGACCGGCAAGGACGGTGCCCAGATCCGGGCCCGCCAGCTCAAGGTGGAGCACCAGAGCCCGGAGATGACCGCCCCGGAGATCATCGACATCGGCCACGTGGGCGAGGTGGAGCACATCTCCACCGACCTCATCGAGATGCTGGCGGCCCGGGACTTCATCCCGGTGATCGCCCCGATCGGGGTCGATGACGCCGGGCGCAGCTACAATATCAACGCCGACCTGGTGGCCGGCAAGGTGGCCGAGGCCCTGGACGCCGAGAAGCTCATGCTGCTGACCAACGTCGCCGGCCTGATGAACGCCGAGGGCGAGGTGCTCACCGGCCTGACCACCGGCCAGGTGGACGCGCTGATCGCCGACGGCACCATCCATGGCGGCATGCTGCCGAAGATCCGCTGCGCCCTGGACGCCGTGAAGGGCGGCGTCGCGAGCGCCCATATCGTCGATGGCCGGGTCCCCCACGCCACCCTGCTGGAGATCTTCACCAACGCCGGGGTCGGCACCCTGATCACCGACGCCCGACGCGACGACACGCCGGCCGACTGACGCCGGCCACCCGAAACGACCATAAGAAAAGCCAACATGACGCAGGAAACCACCCCACCCAGCCGCCGGGAGCAGATCCTCCAGGGGCTGGCCATGATGCTGGAGGAAGACAGCGGCAAGCGCATCACCATCGCCGCCCTGGCCCGCCAGGTCGGCGTCTCGGAGGCCGCCCTCTATCGCCACTTTCCCAGCAAGGCGCGGATGTTCGAGGGACTCATCGAGTTCATCGAGCAGACGCTGTTCGAACGCATCAACCGTATCCTCGAGGAGGTCCCCGAGGCGCTGCCCCGCTGCGGGCAGATCCTGACCCTGGTGCTGGCCTTCGCCGAGAAGAACCCGGGGCTGTCGCGCCTGCTGGGCGGCGATGCCCTGACCGGCGAGACGGCCCGCCTGCGGCTGCGCATCCACCAGCTCTTCGAGCGCCTGGAGACGCAGCTCAAGCAGGTGCTGCGGGAGGCCGAACTGCGCGAGGGCCTGAGGCCCACCCTGCCGATCCCGGCCGCCGCCAACCTGCTGATCGCCCAGGCCGAGGGGCGCATCTCCCAGTACGTGCGCAGCGACTTCCGCCGCCTGCCCACCGAGCACTGGGACGACCAGTGGCCGGTGCTCTCGGCACAGCTGATGCGCGGGGCGGCCCAGACGGCGTAAGAGCGCCGAGCGGGATCATGTCCGCCTGCCAGACTGATATCAACGAGAAACCCCACCGGACCGACTGCCCGATGGGGTTTCTCGTTTGCTGCCTCGACAGCTGCCACCCATCACTGAGCGGCTTGGCGCTTGTAGCAGCGCTCTGCCCGACGCCTCAGGCCGCCAGGGTATCGCCGATGTGCTGGCGAATCTTCTTCATGGCGTTCTTCTCGAGCTGGCGGATGCGCTCGGCGGACACGCCGTAGACATCGGCCAGGTCGTGCAGGGTCGACTTGTCGTCGCTCAGCCAGCGACGCTGGAGGATATCCCGGGAGCGCTCGTCCAGGCCCTCGAGGGCCACCTGCAGGCGATGGGTGGCATCGGCCTCCCAGTCGCTGTCCTCGAGCTGGGTGGCCGGGTCCTGACTGGCATCGTCGAGGTAGTGGACCGGTGCCTGGTAGGCGGACTCCTCGTCCTCGCCCGGCGCGGCATCGAAGCCGGCATCATGGGCCGACAGCCGGCCCTCCATCTCGCGCACCACCTCCGGCTTGACGTCGAGGTCCTTGGCGATGGCCTCGACCTCGTCGCTGTTCAACCAGGCCAGGCGCTTCTTGGCGCTGCGCAGGTTGAAGAACAGCTTGCGCTGGGCCTTGGTGGTGGCGATCTTGACGATGCGCCAGTTGCGCAGCACGAACTCATGGATCTCGGCCTTGATCCAGTGCACGGCGAAGGACACCAGGCGCACGCCCTGGTTGGGGTCGAAGCGCTTGACCGCCTTCATCAGGCCGACGTTGCCTTCCTGGATCAGGTCCGCCTGGGCCAGGCCATAGCCGGAGTAGCTCCGCGCGATATGCACGACGAAGCGCAGGTGCGACAGCACCAGGCGGCGGGCCGCCTCGAGGTCGCCCTCGTCGTGCAGGCGGTAGGCCAGCTCACGCTCCTCCTCGACGGTGAGCATGGGAATGCCGTTCACCGCCTGGATGTAGCCGTTGAGGTCGTGGCCCGGGGAGAGATGTCCCACCGGCAGAAGACTGGTGCTCATGTGCAGGTTGTCTCCATCGAAGCCCGTGTGTGGTATCCGCAGTCGCCGCCTTAGACGGCGAGATATCGATTTGGTTCCGACAATAGCCCCGATCCCGGGGCGCTGTCACTAGCGGGGGCGGATCTGCGCCAGATGGCGACTGACGGCGATCCAGGCACCCAGCCAGCCGAGTAGTGTACTACAGGCCAGCAGCGTTGCCGAGCCCGCCAGTCCCAGCCGCGGCAGCGAGAAGCTCGCGCCGTAGCTGGCCGCCAGCGCCGACACCGGGGCCGCCAGCCAGTCGCTGCCCAGGGTCAGCAGCCCCCAGGCCAGCAGGCCGCCCCCCAGGCCGAACCAGGCGCCGCTGTACAGGAAGGGGCGGCGCACGAAGGGATGGGTGGCGCCGATCAGGGTCACCACCTCGATCTCCTGGCGGCGGTTCTCCACCGCCAGGCGAATGGTGTTGCCCACCACCAGCAGCACCCCCAGGCCGAACAGCACGGCGAGCCCCAGGGTGACGCGGCGGCCCAGCTCCGCCAGGTGGCGCAGCCGCTCGAGCCAGGCCAGGTCGAGCCGCACCTCCTCGACCCCGGCGACCGTCTTGAGGCCTTCCGCCAGGTCGCGTACCACCGCCGGGGCGGTCTCGGCGGGGTGCACGACGATACTGGCCGGCAGCGGATTGCCGGGCAGCCGCGTCAGGGCATCCTCCAGCCCCAGGGCCTGCTGGAACTCGGCCATGCCCTCGGCGGCGGTGATCAGGCGGGTGTCGGCCACGCCCGGCCGGGCCGCCAGGGCCTGCTCGATGCGCGCGGCCTCGGCGGCCTCGACCCGCGGCGCCAGGTAGACCGTCAGGGTCGCACTCTCGTCGAGTTCGGCATCCAGCAGCCGGGCACCGTCCAGGGCCAGCCAGAGCCCCGCCGGGAGCACCAGGGCGATGGCGATCGCCAGCATGGTCAGCAGGCTGCCCAGGGGGTAGCGCAGCAGCCGGCGGGCGCTGTCCAGGCCCATGGCGCGGTGATGGCGCAACCAGGCGCGCCAGCGGCTGCCGGTGGTGGCACGGTGCGAGCGGGCCCCGCGGGCGGGAGCGGATTCGCGACTCATGCGGCCTCCTCGTCGGCCACCAGGCGGCCCTCGTGCAGGCGCAGGGTACGGTGGCGCAGCCGGGCGATCAGGGCCAGGTCGTGGCTGGCGATCATCACCGTGGTGCCGATGCGGTGGAAGTCCTCGAACAGCCGCATGATGTCCGCCGAGAGCTGGGGATCCAGGTTGCCGGTGGGCTCGTCGGCCAGCAGCAGCGCCGGCTTGTTGACCACCGCCCGGGCGATGCCCACCCGCTGCTGCTCGCCGCCGGAGAGCTCGATGGGCAACGCCTTCTCGCGATGCAGCAGCCCGACCTTGTCCAGCGCCGCACGCACTCGGCGGGCCGCCTCACGAGGCTCCACGCCCTGGATCTCCAGCGGCAGGGCCACGTTGTGGTAGATGGAGCGGTCGAAGAGCAGTTGGTGATCCTGGAAGACCACGCCGATCTGGCGCCGGTAGAAGGGCACCTGGCTGTGGTGCAGGCGGTCGATATCGTGCCCGGCCACCAGGATGCGCCCGCGACTGGGCCGCTCCAGGCGCATGATCAGGCGCAGCAGTGAGCTCTTGCCGGCCCCCGAGTGGCCGGTGAGGAAGACCATCTCGCCGCGGCGGACCCGGAAGTCGAGGTGGGCGAGCGCATCATAGCGCCCGCCATAGCGCTTGCCGACGTGCTCGAAGGCGATCATGCCGTCGCGTCGTCCCGGTCGAAGAGGGCGTCGACGAACTCCCGGGCGACGAAGGGCCGCAGGTCATCCAGCGACTCGCCCACGCCGATGAAGCGGATCGGCGTGCCCAACTGCTGGGCCAGGGCGAAGATGATGCCACCCTTGGCGGTGCCATCGAGCTTGGTCAGGGTGATGCCGGTGACGGGAACCGCCTCGTTGAAGGTGGCGGCCTGGGACAGGGCGTTCTGGCCGGTGCCGGCATCGAGCACCAGCATCACCTCATGGGGGGCCTGGTCGTCGAGCTTGCCCATCACCCGGCGCACCTTCTTGAGCTCCTCCATCAGGTGCGCCTTGTTGTGCAGGCGACCGGCGGTATCGGCGATCAGCACGTCGACGCCCCGGGCCCGGGCCGCGGCCAGGGCGTCAAAGACCACCGAGGCGCTGTCGGCGCCGGTGTGCTGGGCGATCACCGGCACGTCATTGCGCTCGCCCCACACCTTGAGCTGCTCCACGGCGGCGGCACGGAAGGTATCGCCGGCGGCCAGCATCACGCTGCGCCCCTCGCGCTGGAAGCGCTGGGTGAGCTTGCCGATGGTGGTGGTCTTGCCCACGCCGTTGACGCCCACGACCAGGATCACGAAGGGCCCCTCGCCCTTGGGCGGCAGCGCCAGGGGCTCGGTGACGCCCTCGAGCAGGCCGGCGAGCTCATCCTGGAGGGCCGTGTAGAGCGCCTGCGGGTCCTTGAGCTCCTTGCGGGAGACCCGCTCGGTGAGCCGGTCGATGATCCCGGTGGTGGCCTCGATGCCCACGTCCGCCATCAGCAGCTGGGTCTCGAGCTCCTCCATCAGGTCGTCGTCGATCTGCTTGCGCCCGAGGAAGAGCCCGGCGAGCCCCTCGGTGAGGTTGGAGCGGGTCTTGCCCAGCCCCTCGCGCATGCGGGCGAACCAGCCCTTCTTCTCGGCCCGGGGCTTGTCCCGCGGCTCGGCCCTGGCCGGCGGCGCCGGCTCGGCGGCGGGTTCAGGTTCCGGGGCAGACTCGAGCCCGGCGTTCGCCACAGGCGCAGGCTCGGGGGCTGGCTCGGGCTCCGCCTCATCGGCGAGCGGCGACTCGGGCTCGTCCGGCGACGCCCCAGGCTCCTGCGTATCGGGCTCGGCGGCGGTTCGGGCCTGGGATTCGACCTCGGTCGGCGCCTCGGCTTCCGATTCGGCCACGGCGGCATCGGAGGACTCCCCCGGCTCGACCTCGCCGGGAGATTCCGGCGTCGCCCTGGGGTCCTGCTGCTGCTCTTCCTGCTTCTTCTTGCGCTTGAGAAAACCGAACATGGGGGGATTCAGCCTCGCGGGTGAACGAATCGCCACATCCTACCATCGCGCACCATGACTGTGGACAAGCCGCCCGCTACAATCGGCGCCCATGACCCGACGCCGCCCTTCCCCCCGCTCCTCACGCCCGTCCCGCCGCCCCGGCCGGGGCGGTGGCAAGCTGCGCATCATCGGCGGCGACTTCCGCCGCCGCCTCTTGCCGGTGCTCGACAGCCCCGGCCTGCGCCCCACCCCCGACCGGGTACGCGAGACCCTGTTCAACTGGCTCACCGCCGCCACCCCCGGGGCGCGGGTGCTGGACCTCTTCGCCGGCACCGGCGCCCTGGGGCTAGAGGCGCTGTCCCGGGGGGCCGCCGAGGCCGTGCTGGTGGAGCGCGATCCGCGAGTGGCCGGCGCGCTGGCCGACAACCTGGCCACCCTCGGCCTGCGACAGGCCGAGGTGATCACCGCCGATGCCCGGCCGTTCCTCGCCTCCTCGCCCCCTCGCCCCTTCTCGCTGGTCTTCGTCGATCCGCCCTTCCGCCAGGGGCTCGCGGGCGACTGCTGCGCCGCCCTGGAAGCCGGCTGGCTGACCGAGGACGCCTGGATCTACCTGGAGACGGAAGCGACGCTCAGCCCCGAAGTGCCGACGACCTGGACGCTGCATCGCGAGGTGCGCGCCGGGGACAGCACGGGACGGCTGTACCGGCGCACCGGCGGCGCCGGAGAGTCGCCCGACGGCGACGCTTGCTGAGCCCCGCCCACGGCGTTACGCTGCCGCTGCAGGACGCCTTTCACGGGCCAGGCCCGACCCAGCAGGATATCGTCAGGAGATACGGATGAGCATCGAACTCTTCAACCAGCTCGAACAGAAGGTCTCCAGCGCCGTCGAGGCCCTGGAGTTGATGAAGATGGAAGCCGAGGAGCTGCGCGAGGAAAACGCCCGCCTCAAGCAGGAACGCGAGGACTGGGAACGCCGCCTGTCCGCCCTGCTGGGCAAGTTCGACGAGGTCGAGACCGAGCGCGAACCGGGTTGACCCCGCGTCACGCCTCGCCCAGCGGGCGTGACATCAGCAGGGCGTCCTCGCGAGCGGCGCCGGCCAGCGGTGGATAGTAGCCGCGCCGGCGCCCGTCCTCGACCAGTCCCGCTCGACGGTACAGCGCGATCGCCGGGGCGTTGCTCGCCCTGACCTCCAGCAACAGCCGCTCGCTTCCCCAGCCCCGCGCCTGCGCGATCACTCCACGCAACAACTCGGCCGCCAGGCCGCATCCCCGACGGGCCGGCGCCACCAGAATGGCCTCGAGCTCGGCATCGAAGGGCTGTCGCGCGACCACCGCATGACCGACCAGCAGCCCCGCCTCCTCGAGCCCGATCACCGCATGGTCCGCCGAGGCCAGCGCCGCCTCGAGCCGGGCGGCCGGCCAGGGTCGGACCTGGCCGGCCCGCTCCAGGGCGACCAGGCCCGCCAGGTCCGCGCCCGTCAGGCGGCGCAGTCGCCGCTCAGTCATCGCCGAGCCAGGCCCGGCGCCAATCGGCCAGGGTCGGCCAGAGGGCCCGCTTGGCCGCGGCGCTGCCGGCCAGCTCGGTCAAGGCCGGCCCCTGCCAGGCCGGCAGGTCCAGCAGCGGACAATGGCCGCCCTGCAGCGCCAGCAGCGTCGCCAGGGCGGGGGCCTCGCCGAACACCAGCAGCCGCTCCGGTGCCCAGCCACGACGACGGCGGCCGGCCAGGAAGGCCTGCAGCCCCTCCCCGGCCTCCTCGAGCGGTGCCTGGACCGGCAGCCCCTCGACCTGGGGCCAGTGGAAGGCCTCGAAGGCCGGCGGCTTTTCCGGCACCACCCCGGCGGCACGCAGCAGGTTCGCAAGCAGGCGAAGTTCCACGCCGCCGGGGGCCGCCTCCCGCGGCAGGATCACCAGCCAACGGCCATCCAGGCAGGCGACCTGCAGGGAGAAGCGCAGGGGCTCCTGCGGGGACTCCGCCCGGGGCGTGGCCGCCTCGGGCTGGGCAGGGATGGCGGGGCCGGCCGCGGCGGTGCCCTCCGCGCCGGGCACCACGTCTCCGAGCAGGGCCCGGGCCTTGCCTGGCCCGGTGGGCGGACGCTGGCGGGCCTCCGGTGCGCTCGCCGGCGAGGCCGGCGCCGCCTCGCCGGGCGACTCGAGCAGGGCATGGAGGCGTTCCGCGGGGGCTCGGGGGGCGTCCTCGTCCGGCGCCGGCAGCGACCAGTCGCAGGCCTCGGTGGGTCGCGCATTGGGCAGCCGATAGCGGGCCGTCCAGGCCGTCAGGCCCATGGCCTCCAGGTATTGCAGCCGCTGGGGCTCGGTGGTCACGAGCGTCCGCCGCCCCGGCAGTTCGGGGAATCGGGTCGGCCCTCGCCGCGGGCTTGCCACTCCGCAGGGGTGTAGGGGTGCAGCGCCAGGGCATGCACGGGACCGGCCAGCTCATCGGCCAGCAGGGCATAGATCTGCTGGTGGCGCTTGACCGGCATCATGCCCTCGAAGCGAGACGAGACCAGGGTCACCTTGAAGTGGGTCTCGGAGTTCGGCGGCACATTGTGCATATGGCTCTCGTTCTCCACCGCCAGGAAGGTGGGCTCGAGGGCCTGGAGCTTGCGTTCGATGATCGACTGGGTGCTCATGTCGGCTTCCCGATGGTGAATGATGGGGTCATTGTACGCGTTCGGCCGCGGCACGACGACGGGCACGCAGTGCCTCCCCGGCCAGCGAGACGCGCCCCAGGCTGGCCAGCAGCGCCAGCGCGCTGGCGACGACCCCGCCCCACAGCGTGGCCTGCACCGGCGCGCCGGCGGCCAGGCCGGCGCCGACCAGGGCGACGCCCAGCGACTGCCCCACGGTGCGGGTGGTGCTCATGACGCCCGAGGCGTTGGCGCTCCGCTCGGGGGGCACGCTGGCCATCAGCTCGCGGTTGTTGGGCGGCTGGAAGAGGCCGAAGCCCAGCCCGCACAGGGCCGTGCGCCACAGGCAGTCGACCACGCCGGCATCGGTGTCGAGCCAGGCCAGGATCGCCAGCGCCAGCATCAGCACCCCCAGCCCCGCGCAGGACAGCAGGCTGGGATTGACCCGGTCGGCCAGGCGCCCGGCCAGGGGGCCCACCACCATGATCATCAGCGGCCAGGGCGTGAACAGCCAGGCGGTCTCCAGGGGCGTGAACCCCATCTCCTGCTGATAGAGGAAGGACAGGGCCACGAAGGCCAGGCCCTGGCCGACGAAGGCCAGCCCCGAGGCCGAGACCGCCAGGCTGAAGCGGCGCTCGGCGAACAGCGACAGCGGCAGCAGCGGATGCGGCGCACGGCGCTGGCGGCCGACGAACAGCGCCCCGGCCACCAGGCCGACCGCCAGCCAGGCCAGGGTCTGGCCGAGCGGCGCCTGGTGGCCGGCACGGTCCATGGCGACGAACACGCTGGCCAGCATGGCCATCGACAGCAGGGCGCCACCGATGTCGAAGCCTCCAGGACGGCCGGCCTCCCGCGGCAGCGCCCGCCAGGCCAGCACCAGGGCGCCGAGCCCGAGCGGCACGGGCAGGGCGAACAGCCAGGGCCAGGCGGCCACCGAGAGCACCACCCCCCCGATGGCGGGCCCCGCGGCATACCCCGCGGCCACCACCAGGGCGCTCAGGCCCAGGGCGCTGCCCAGCAGGCGCGAGGGGAAGATGGCCCGGTACAGCGAGGGCCCGATGGACAGGGTCGCGGCGGCCGCCATGCCCTGCAGGGCGCGAAAGGCCAGCAGGGTCTCGAACTCGCGGGACAGGGCACTGCCCAGGGAGGCCACCACGAACAGCGCCAGCCCCGCCACGTAGAGCCGCCGACGACTGACCAGCTCGCTCAGGGCGGCAAACACCAGCAGGAAGGCGGCGCACACCACCTGGAAGAGGTTGGTCACCCAGACGGCCCGGGCGGGTGCCACGCCCAGGTCGGCCGCGATGGCCGGCAGGGCGAGGTTGACCATGGTGGTGTCCACCACCGCCATGGTGGTGCCGAGGATCAGCGCCAGCACGGCCTGCCGGCGCTCGGGCCCCGGCAGGCCATCGTCGCCGGGACGTGTCGTGAAGAGTCGGCTCATGGCGAATCGTCGGTCACAAGAAAACCGGCCGCAGCCGGTTTCTCGAGGTCACGGACCGCGGGCGGCGGGATCAGTCCTGGTCGGTTTCCAGCAGCAGATTGTCGTCCACCTCGGCGACCTCGAGGGCCGCCTCGTCGTCGAGGTCGATGGCCAGGTAGCTGTGCTCGAAGCACAGGAAGCGCTGGAACAGCGCCCAGTCGAGGGCCTCGGGCCACTGGCGCTCGTCCTCCTCCCAGGCCCGCAGCTCGGTCTCGAGGATCTCGAGGTAGCGCTCGCGGACGAAGCCCTCCAGGGCCTCGGGGGTATCCATCTCCGGGATCAGGTAGATGGTGCTTTCCCGTTCGACATCGGCGAGGGACAGGTCGTCGTCACCCACGGTGGGTTCCAGGGCATTGATCCAGTCGACGAAATGCTGGGTCGGCCTGACGCTCAGGGCGGAGCGGTTGAGCAGTTTCATCACGGTCTCCTCGACGTCGAAACGCTGCCATTATGGGTGCTCGGGGCGCCCCTTACCAACATTTCCGCCCCAGCCAACATGATTATCACCGGTCGCCGTGTTGCGCGCGGGGCTGATCCGGCGACAACCTTGCAGGTCGGATAAGCCGAAGGCGCATCCGACGTTTCGAGGCCGCCCCCGGCAGGGTCCGTCGGGTGCGCTCGCAGGCTCGCTTAACCCGACCTACACGGCTTACCCAGCGCAGGCCAGGATGAGCGCCGGGGACAAGGCGGAGCGAGGGTCTTTTGACCATGGATGGCAAAAGTAGCGCCCAGGGAAGGGTTTACAGCGCCCTCGCGTAGGCTTGTCGCCGGAAAAGCTCATCGCTTTTTCAGAACTCTCACTCCACTTCCGGGCGCATGGCGGGGAACAGCAGCACGTCCCGGATGGAGGCGCTGTCGGTCAGCAGCATCACCAGGCGATCGATGCCGATGCCCTCGCCCGCCGTGGGCGGCAGGCCGTACTCGAGGGCACGGATGTAGTCGGCGTCGTAGTACATGGCCTCCAGGTCGCCGGCATCCTTCTCCGCCACCTGGGCGGCGAAGCGCTCGGCCTGGTCCTCGGCGTCATTGAGCTCCGAGAAGCCGTTGGCGATCTCGCGGCCGCCGACGAAGAACTCGAAGCGCTCGGTGACGAAGGGGTCCGCGTCCTTGCGCCGGGCCAGCGGGCTGACCTCGGTGGGGTAGTCGGTGATGAAGGTCGGCTGCTGGAGGCGGTGCTCGACGGTCTTCTCGAAGATCTCGATCTGGATCTTGCCCAGCCCCCAGCCGTCCCTGACCTCGATGTCCAGGCGCTCGGCGATCTGCCGGGCGGCGGCCTCGTCGGCCAGCGCCTCGGCATGAATGGCCGGGTTGTACTCGAGGATGGCGTCGAACACGCTGATCCGGCGCAGCGGCTGGCCGAAATCGTACTCGAAGGTCTCGAGTACCTCGCCATCGGCGTTGCGCACGGTATTGACCACGGTGGTGGTGCCCAGCACCTCCTGCGTCACGCGGCGCAGCATCGCCTCGGTGAGGTCCATCAGATCCTGGTAGTCCGCATAGGCCTGGTAGAACTCGATCATGGTGAACTCGGGGTTATGCCGGGTCGACAGCCCCTCGTTGCGGAAATTGCGGTTGATCTCGAAGACCTTCTCGAAGCCGCCCACCACCAGGCGCTTGAGATAGAGCTCCGGGGCGATGCGCAGGTACATGTCGATGTCCAGCGCGTTGTGATGGGTGATGAAGGGCCGGGCCGTGGCACCGCCGGGGATCGGCTGCAGCATGGGGGTCTCGACCTCCATGAAGCCGCCGGCCTCGAAGAAGCGGCGCATGGCGCTGATCACCCCGGCGCGGGTCTCGAAGACGCGCCGCGAGTCGGTGTTCATGATCAGGTCCACGTAGCGCTGGCGGTAGCGGGCCTCCATGTCGGTCAGGCCATGGAACTTGTCGGGCAGCGGGCGCAGGCTCTTGGTCAGCAGCCGGGCCTCCTCCATCATCACGTAGAGATCGCCCTTGCCCGACTTGTGTACCGGCCCCCGCCCGGCGACGATATCGCCGATGTCCCAGCCCTTGATGTCCTCGAGCACCTCGGCCGGCAGGCCCTTCTTGTCGACATACAGCTGGACCTGGCCGGAGGCATCCTGGATGACGATGAAGGGGCCGCGCTTGCGCATGATGCGCCCGGCCACGGCGGCCGGGCGCCCCAGGGCCTCGAGCTCGGCCTTGTCCTTGTCGCCGAGCTCGTCGATCAGCTCGGCGGCCAGGCTGTCGCGGCGAAAGTCATTGGGAAAGGCACTGTCACCGCCGGCGGCGGCGCGGTCGCGGCGCTCGGCCAGCTTGCCGCGCCGCTCCGCGATCAGGCGGTTCTCGTCCTGGGAAATGTCCTGATTGGCCATGTCGTTACCTGTAAAGAATGGGCTACGGGCCACGAGCGACGGGCTACGAGCGCGAGCAGGCTCCCCCGCTCGCGGCCCATAGCGCGAAGCCCCTGGCTACAATCCTTGCTTGAGGCTGGCCTCGATGAACTGGTCCAGATCGCCATCCAGGACCTTGTCGCAGCTGCTCGACTGCACGCCGGTGCGCAGATCCTTGATGCGCTGGTCGTCCAGCACGTAGGAGCGGATCTGGCTGCCCCAGCCGATATCGGCCTTGGAGTCTTCCGCCGCCTGCTTGGCGGCGTTGCGCTTCTGCATCTCGTGTTCCCACAGCTTCGCCCGGAGCTGCTTCATGGCGAAGTCGCGGTTGGCATGCTGGCTGCGCTGGCTCTGGCAGGCCACCACGATCCCGGTCGGCTCGTGGGTGATCCGCACCGCCGAGTCGGTGGTGTTGACGTGCTGGCCGCCGGCGCCGCTGGAGCGATAGGTGTCGACGCGCAGGTCGGAGGGATTGATCTCGACCTCGAAGCTGTCGTCGACCTCCGGGGACAGGAACACCGAGGCGAAGGAGGTGTGGCGACGGCCGCCGGAGTCGAAGGGACTCTTGCGCACCAGGCGATGCACCCCGGTCTCGGTGCGCAGCCAGCCGAAGGCGTACTCGCCCTGGACGTGTACCGAGGCCGACTTGATGCCGGCCACCTCGCCGGCGGAGACCTCGATGATCTCGGCCTTGAAGCCGTGGTGCTCGGCCCAGCGCAGGTACATGCGCAGCAGCATGTTGGCCCAGTCCTGGGCCTCGGTACCGCCGGAGCCCGCCTGGATGTCCAGGTAGGCGTTGTTCTCGTCCATCTCGCCGGCGAACATGCGCCGGAACTCGAGCTTCTCGAGGCTCGCCTGCAGGCCCTCCAGCTCACGCTGGACCTCCTCGACGGTGCCCTCGTCCTCCTCCATCTCCGCCAGTTCGAGCAGGTCGGCGCTGTCGGCCAGCCCCTGGTCCAGCTCGTCGATGGTGGCCACGATCGCCTCCAGCGTCGCCCGCTCCTTGCCCAGCTTCTGGGCATGGTCCGGGTCGCTCCAGACGTCGGGGTCCTCGAGCTCGCGGGTGACTTCCTCTAGCCGATCCTTCTTCTCGGCATAGTCAAAGATACCCCCTCAGGACATCTGTCCGCTCAGACAGGTCCTTGATGAGGTGGTTGATCGGATTGGTTTCCAGCATGGCATTCGCCTGAATCTGAAAGAGATGAGGCGCGCGCCGGCGCCCTTGACGCCGACGGCGGAGAAAAGACGAGCATTGTAGCGAAATGCAGCGTCAGCGGCCATCCTCCCGCCGCCACCGGCAGGGCTTTTGCAGTTAGCCGTGGCGCTCGGAGCTGGTTCGTCGACAGGTCTGCGAGGGGGCGCCGTGAACCCCTCCCTGGGCGCTACCGACGCCATCCATGGCGTAGGACCCCCTCTTCGACCTGTCCCCGTCGCCCCTCGCCATCCAACTGCGATTGCCCTGCCGCCGCCGGGGCAAGCGCCAGGATCGTCGGCGACTCCGGTTCCGGCAAGCCACCCCTGGGCGATGGCCTGGACGAGGCGGGGCGCAAGCGGGGTATCACGCCGGGGGCTTTAGGGCACGGCCCGCCCACAACGCAACCAGCCCGGCCGAAGCCGGGCTGGTCATACCGGGCCTGGTGCCCTCGTCAGAAGCGATAGTCCACCGAGAGGGCGAAGACATCCGCCGCCACCTCGTAGGTGCCGGACAGGTTGCCCCGCGTGGCGTTTTCTTCCTTGCTGCCATCCTGGTCGATGTCGGCGTCATCGCCGAAGACGTGCAGGTAACCGGCGGTCACCCCCAGGTCGGGCGTGGCCATCCAGGTCGCGCCCAGGGACGCCCAGCGACGGTCGGCGTCCGGCACCCGGGGGGTGCGGAACTCGGCACTGGGCACCGGCGTCTCGTCGACGCCCAGGCCGGCCCGCAGCATCCACTGCCGGTTCAGAGAGTAGTTAGCGCCCACCGAGAAGGCCCAGGTGTCGTCCCAGTTCTCGGTGGTCCGGCTCTCGCTGCCATCGTCGAACTCGACGAGCAGCTCGTCGAAGCTGCTCCACTCGGTCCACTCGGCATTGGCCATGAGTGCGAGCCGGTCGGTCAGCTGATGGTGGACACCCAGGCTCAGGTTGGCCGGGGTGGTCAGGTCGGCGGAGCCGCCGGTATCGGAGACCAGGCCGGCATCGATGGCACCCTCGGAGAGGGGGTCGGTGCCATCGACGTCAAGATCGCCTTCGAGCGTCAGGTCGACCTCGGAGCGATAGCTGACACCGAAGCGGGTCCGCTCCGTGGCCTGGAACAGGGCCCCCAGGGTATAGCCGTATCCCCAGTCGTCCCCCGTCAGCTCACCGATGACATCGTTCTGCCCGGGCGTGGCCAGGGGATTGCCCATCATGGCGGCGGCCGAACCGAAGTCGATGGCATTCGACAGGGTCGCATCGGCGTATTGGGCCCGCAGGCCGACCGCCAGGTTCAGGCGCTCGGTGGCCCGGTAGTTCAGCGTCGGCTGGATATCGATCGTCTTCAGCTCGGTCTCGATGGCGTGGTAGCGACCGATCCAGTCCTCGTCGTACTTGGTGGAGAGGCCGTAGGGCGAGTAGATCGCCAGCCCCAGGTCCCACTGGTCGTTCAATTGGGTCTTGGCGGCGAAGCTCGGCACCCAGGCAGTCTCCCCGCCCTCCCGCGAACCGCCACGATCGTAATCGATGAAGCCGTTGGCACTGCTGGCCTGGGCATCGTGCAGCTCGAAGGTGGCATCGATGAAGGCGAGGCCGCCGGCCACCTGGTTGCCATCGATATTGCCGATGGCGGCCGGATTGTAGGCCATGAAGCTCACGTCCTCCGCGCCGGCGGTGGCGTTGGACAGGGCATTGGCGAGGGTCTTGGCGCTCTGCTCCCGGACCTGGAAGCCGGAGGCGGCCGCCTGGCTGGCGGCCAGGGACCCGGAGGCGAGGGCGATGGCAACGGTCAGCTTGTTGAACTTGTTAGGCATATGGCGAGGCATCCCTTTCCTGGTGGAGGATTGTTGTCGTTCTTGCCGCAGGGCGGTCAGGTGGGTTCAGTGTTTGCGAATCCTGCCGGCAGGATCAAGACCAAACGTTCGTTTTAATCTTAAAAATGCTAATACTTTAGTCGTACGATCGTTCGATATTCCACCTTTTCAAGCAGTTAGTCTGAAACACCCCCGCGATCAGCACACGCCTGCTTTCGCTTGACCCATGTGTTACCCAAAGGTTTTACACTGAGGCGCACTGCCAAGCCCCGAGAGGCCATGCAATGAAAGTCAGCGAACTCGCCCGCCAGACCGGCGTCACTGCCGAGACGGTACGTCACTACACCCGGGAGGGGCTGCTGCGCCCCGAGCGCAACCCCGACAATGGCTACCAGCTCTACGACGAGACCGACCTGGAGCGGCTGCGCTTCATCCAGCGGGCCCGCACCCTGGGGTTCGGGGTGGCCGAGATCCGCGAGATCCTCGAGCAAGCCGACCAGGGCGACTCGCCCTGCCCTCTGGTGCGTGACCTGCTGGCCAGCCGATTGCCGGAAATCCGCGCCCGCATCCGGGAACTCGAGGCCCTCGCCTCCCGCATGGAACAGGCCCTCGACGCCTGGGCCGAGATGCCCGACGGCACCCCGGATGGCCACAGCCTGTGCCGATTGATCGAGAGCTTTCCGGAACCGCTGCCTTCCCCCCGGGACGCTCGCGGCCGGGAACCGGAGGAGGAGGCGTCATGAACGCACACTTCCAGCACTCTCGCCGCATTCCCGCCATGAACTGCCAGGGCTGCGTGGCGAAGATGCGCCGGGCCATCCACACCGAAGATCCCCAGGCCGAGGTCACCGGCATGCCTGACGAGAAGCTCCTGGCGGTCACCACCACCCTGGATGACGAGAGTCTGGACCGGCTCCTCGACGAGGCTGGCTATCCGCCGCAGCGCCACGAGCGCACCATCCCCAGCATGAGCTGCCAGGGCTGCATCTCGCGCATGCGTCGTGCCATCCAGGCCCGGGACGAGACAGCCGAGGTCACCGGCACGCCTGACGAGAAGCACCTGGCGGTCATCACCACCCTGGATGGCAGCACCCTGGACCTGCTCCTCGACGAGGCGGGCTACCCGACGGACGATACCGGCCAGGAGGCGGCCAAGAACGACCTCGAGCCGCCGACGAATGCCAGCGAGACGGCACCGGCCGCCTCGCCCCGCCGGCGGGACGATGGCGACGGCCAGCCGGTCCCCCGACGCCTGTCGATCACCGGCATGACCTGTGCCAGCTGCGTCAAGACCGTGCAGCAGGCGCTGGCGCGGACGTCCGGCGTGATCAGCGCAGAGGTCAACTTCGGCACCCACACCGCCCAGGTGCGCGGCGATGCCGACCCCGACGCCCTGATTCGGGCGGTGGAGGACGTGGGCTACGGCGCCGAGCCCATCGTCGACATGCGCGAGGCGCAACAGGCCCGGGCGGAGAAGGACGAGAAGACCTATCGGCAGCGCCTCAGGGGCAGCCTCCTGTCGCTGGCGCTGGCCGTACCGCTGATGGCCAGCATGTTCATCCATCACCCCCAACCGGTAGGCAGCGGCCGCCTCTACTGGCTGGCGGTAGGCATGCTGACGCTGGCCGTCATGGCCTGGCCGGGCCGCCATTTCTTCGTCAATGCCTGGAAGAACCTCGGGCATCACCAGGCCAACATGGACACCCTGATCGCCATGGGCACCGGCACGGCCTGGCTCTACTCCATGGCGGTGGTGGCCTTCGGCGCCTGGCTGCCCGAGGTGGCCCGGGGCATCTACTTCGAGGCCTCGGCGATGGTCATCGGGCTGGTGCTGCTCGGCAATGCCCTAGAATTGCGGGCCCGGGGCCGCACCAGCGAGGCTCTCAAGCGGCTGCTCGACCTGCAGAGCCGCACCGCCCGGGTGATCCGCGACGGCGAGGAACGCGAGGTCGAGATCGATGAGGTGCGGGAAGACGATCATATCCGCGTGCGCCCCGGCGAGCGCCTGCCGGTGGACGGCGAGGTGAGTGAGGGGCAGAGCCATATCGACGAGTCGATGCTCACCGGTGAGCCCCTGCCGGTGGCCAAGGGCGAGGGCGACGAGGTGAGCGCCGGAACCGTCAACGGTAAGGGCGGCCTCGTCTATCGTGCCACCCGGGTCGGGGCGAACACGCGGCTCGGCCAGATCACCGAGCAGGTGGCCAGCGCCCAGAACTCCCGGCCGCCCATCGGTCAGCTGGCCGACAGGGTGTCGAGCATCTTCGTGCCCTCGGTGATGATCATCGCCGTGATCACCGCGCTTGTGTGGTTCAACGTCGGCGCCGAGCCACGGATCCTCCATATGCTGGTCACCGCCAGCACGGTGCTGATCATCGCCTGCCCCTGCGCCCTGGGCCTGGCCACGCCGATCTCCACCATGATCGGCGTCGGCAAGGCCGCCGAGCACGGCGTGCTGGTGCGCAGCGGCGACGCCCTGCAGACCGCCAGCCGCCTCACCACCCTGGTGGTGGACAAGACCGGCACCCTCACCGAGGGCAGACCGCGGGTCACCGAAGCCGAGGTCCTCGCCGGCGACGAGCGGGAGGCGCTCGCCCTGGTGGCGGCCCTGGAGCGGGGTTCCGAACACCCGCTCGCCGCGGCGCTGATGGCGCATGCCGAGGCGCATGAGGCCGCCCCCGCCGAGATCACGGGCTTCGACACCGTCACCGGCGGCGGGGTCACGGCGGCGACCGCCGATGGGCGGCCGCTGCTGCTGGGCAATGCCCGGCTGCTGGAGAACGCCGGCATCTCCCTGGCGGCGGGCCGTGAGCTCGCCAGCGAGCTGGAGGACAAGGCCCGCACCGTCGTCTACCTGGCCGTCGACGGGACCCTGACCGCCCTGTTCGGCATCAGTGATCCCCTGCGTCACGACACCGTCGAGGCCGTCCGGCGGCTGCAGGACGATGGCCTGCGGGTGGTGATGCTGACCGGCGACAATGCCCATACCGCCGCCGCCATCGCCGCCGAGGTCGGCATCGACGAATTCCGCGCCGACCTCCTGCCCGAGGACAAGCATGCCGAGATCGAGCGGCGCCAGGCCGCCGGCGAGGTGGTGGGCATGGTCGGCGACGGCATCAACGATGCGCCGGCCCTGGCTCGGGCCGATGTCGGCTTCGCCATCGGCCAGGGAACCGACGTGGCCATCGAGAGCGCCGGCATCACCCTGATGCGCGGCTCACTGCATGGCATTGCTGACGCCATCGAGATCAGCCGCGCGACGCTCACCAACATCAAGCAGAACCTGGTGGGTGCCTTCGGCTACAACGCCCTGGGCATCCCCATCGCCGCCGGGGCGCTCTATCCCCTGACCGGCACCCTGCTCTCGCCGATGATCGCCGGCGCCGCCATGTCGCTGTCATCGATCACCGTGGTCAGCAACGCCAATCGCCTGCGCCTGTTCTCTCCAAGCCGTGCGAGCGATTCCCCCTCCCCGGCCACTACCCCACAGGAGTCGCCCGCATGAGCTGGATCGTCAATCTCGCCGGCTTCGCCCTGATCGCCCTGATCGTCTGGTGGTTCTGGGTGGCCGGCTAGCTGGGGCCTGGCACCGAGGCCGAGCCGTCTCGGCCTCAGACCGGCGACTTGAGCGTCCGCAGGTAGGGCTTCAGGGTCGTGAACCCGTCCGGATACTTCTGCCGCGCCTCCTCATCGCTGACGGACGGCGGGATGATGACGTCCTCGCCCGGTCGCCAGTTCACGGGGGTCGCCAGGGTGTGCGTGGTGGTCAACTGAATGGAATCCAGCAGTCGCAGGACCTCATCGAAGTTGCGCCCCGAGGTCATGGGATAGGTCAGCATCGCCTTCACCTTCTTGTCCGGGCCGATGATGAAGACCGAACGCACGGTGGCATTGTCCGCCGGGGTGCGACCCTCTGCTTCCCCTTCGAGGTCCTCCGGCAACATATCGTAGAGCTTGGCGACTTCGAGTTTGTCGTCGCCGATCATCGGATAGTTGGGCGCCGCACCCTGGGTCTCCTCGATATCCCTGGACCAGGCCTGGTGGTTGTCGACCGGGTCCACCGACAGGCCGATGATCTTGGTATCACGCTTGTCGAACTCGGGCTTCAGCTTCGCCATGTAACCGAGCTCCGTGGTGCAGACCGGCGTGAAGTCCTTGGGGTGCGAGAACAGGATGCACCAGCTGTCACCGATCCACTCATGGAAGCGCAGGGTCCCCTGCGTCGTCTCCGCGGTGAAGTCCGGCGCGGTGCTGCCGATTCGTAGGCTCATGCTCATGTCCTCTGGAAAAGGTGTAATCGATACAGGGGAGGCGCGAACGCCTCCGCCGAGCGGCCCGCCCCTGCGCATTCGCCGTCCGGGGGCGCGGATCGCCGCATTGATCAGGGTATGCCACTTTGCCCCATCTGCAAGGCGAATCGGCTGCTAGATTGAACACAGGGAGCGCCCGGCGCCTGATGGCGGGCGGGTCCCCTGCTGGAGTGTTAGGGAGGCGCATCATGCCCAGTCTGAACGGGGTGCTGGAAACGGCCCTCTACGTGGAAGACATGGCCCGGGCTCGAGCCTTCTTCGAGGGGGTCATGGGACTCGAGGCCTTCACCGCCGATCATCGTTTCACCGCCTACGATGCCGGGGCCGGTTCGGTGCTACTGCTCTTCCTGCGCGGCGAGACCCTCGAGACCGTGGTCCTGCCCGGCGACATGGGCACCATCCCGCCCCATGACGGGGCCGGACGGGTGCACATGGCCTTCGCCATCGCCGAGCGCGATCTGGCGGCCTGGGAGGCTCAGCTCGGCGATCACGGCGTCGCCATCGAGGGCCGTACCCACTGGCCAAGGGGCGGCGAGAGCGTCTATTTCCGCGACCCCGACGGCCACCTCCTGGAGCTGGCCACGCCCGGCGTCTGGCCCAACTACTGAGCGGACTCTCGCGGGAAAGCCTGCTCCTTGTCTGGCCGCGCCCCCACGGCCAGCTTCTGGCGCGGGCTACCGGGGGCTGACCGACCTGTCGAGGGGCTCTCGGGAACGCCGTCCGTCATTCCCCCAGCGGCACGGCATGCTCGATCATCAGCTGTAACGACTCGCGTCCCCGCCAGCGATTGCGGTTGAGCTTGAAGGCACAGTGAAGCCGCTCGCCGACGCCGAAGGCCGGCACCTCCCCCGGCGTCAGTGCCCGGAACCAGATCGCCCGCACGGCGACGGCGCCGGCGGACAGCTCGAGCATCAGATGGCTGCCGTCGGCGCCCACCGGACGCAGCCGCTCGACCAGGAAGGCCCCCTCGAACAGCGGCGCGTCGAACTCCCGGCCGTAGGGCCCCAGGGCCTCGAGCTCGTCCAGGGTCGAAAGGGCCAGCTGGCCCGCGGCGAGCTCGCCGTCGGTGAACACCCGCGGGCCGAGCTCGGCATCGCCCAGCTGCTCTCCCACGGCCCGCAGCAAGGCCTCGCGGAAGACCCCGAGCGCCTCCCGCGGCACGCCCACCCCGGCGGCGCCACGGTGCCCGCCGAAGCGGGGCAGCGCCTGCGGCGCCAGCTCGAAGGTACGCTGCAGGGCATCGCGCAGGTGCAGCGCCTCGATGGAACGGCCGGAGCCGGTGAGCATGCCCGGCTGGGCCGCCGGGGTGAGCACCAGGGTCGGCCGGCCGTAGGCCTGCACCAGGCGCGAGGCCACGATGCCCTGGACGCCGGGATGCCCCTCCTCGAGGAACACCACCAGCGCCGGGGCGTCGGCGGCGAGCTGGGGCATCGCCAGCCCCTTCGCCTGCTCGGTCATCTCCGCCTCGATGGCCTTGCGGGACTGGTTGTCCTGATCCAGCACGTCGAGGTAGCGTTGCGCGACGTCATCCTGCTCCGCGAGCATGAAGTGCAGGGCGGCATAGGGATCGTCCAGCCGCGAGCGGGCATTGATGCGGGGCCCCATCTGGAAGGCCAGGGTCTCGGCATCGAAGGGCACGCTGTCGGCGCCCAGCCGCTCGGCCATGGCCCGCCAGCAGGCCGCGTCCATGCGGTTGATCAGGGTCAGTCCCTGGGCCACCACCGCGCGGTTGGCGGCACTGCCGCCGAGCGACACGCAGTCCGCCACCGTGCCCAGCGCGACGTAGGACAGCCAGGGCGAGAGCTTGGGCGTGGCGGCCGGCAGCACGCCCCACTCGATCAGCACGCCGCGGGCCAGCGACATCACCAGCCAGGCGACCATGCAGCCGGCGATGGTCGGGTCCGGGTAGTCGCAGTCCTCGCGGGTCGGGTTGATGGTGGCATAGGCCGAGGCCGGGGGCCCCTCCACCGGGAGCGCATGGTGGTCGCTGACCACCACGTCGATGCCGGCCGCCTTGAGCCTTGCGATGCGCGGTTCGTCGGAACTGCCGCAGTCGGCGGTGATCACCAGGCTCGGCCGCGGCGAGAGCTTCAGGGTGCGCTCCACCAGCGGCAGGCTGATGCCGTAGCCGTCATGGATGCGATGGCCGATCAGGCTGTGCAGTCGCGACTCGGGGACCCCGAACAACTCGTTCAGGGTGCGCCGGATCACCACATGGGAGGTGATGCCGTCCACGTCGTAGTCGGTGAGGATGCCGATGTGCTCGCCCTCGACCACCGCCTGGGCGATGCGCTCGGCGGCAAGGCGGGCGTCCCGCAGACGCTCGGGGTGCGCCAGGTGGCGCAGGCTCGGCGACACCAGCGGCGCGAGGTCGCCCTCATGGCCAGGCAGCCGGCCGGCCAGCACCCGCGCCTGCAGCGGCGTGAGCCCCTCCGCCAGGGCACGGGCCTCGACGGCCGCGTCACGGGGACGCGGCAGGATGCGCGGCTTCAGCCGCTCATGCAGGTCGATGGGATCGGTCACGGCGTCCAAGCCCGACTCCTTTGGATGAAGGTAGCGAATTGAGCTAGGCGAGTGGTTGATCGCTCGGAGCTGATCCGGGGACAGGCCTACGCGGAGGCGCTGTGAACCCATCCCTGGCGTAGGACCTCCTCTTCGCCCTGTCCCCGGCGCCCCTCGCTTCTACCAGCGACTCACGCCACCAGCGGTAAAGTCTTACCGCCGGTTATCGGCGACGAACTTCTGCACCTCGGCGAGTTCCGCCGGCAACACCGTGTAGCGCTCCTCGCGCTCCAGCAGGTCGTCCATGTGCGGCGGCAGCGGCACGCCGGGGAAGCCGGCCTTGACCACGGCCTCGGCGAACTTGGCCGGGTGGGCAGTGGCCAGGGTCACCATCGGCACCGTGGGCGCTCCACGCTCGCACTCGGCGGCGCGATAGCCGGTGGCGGTGTGCGGGTCGAGGATCTCCTGGGTACGGTGATGCGCCTCCCGGATCACCTCCAGGATGGTGGCGTCATCGACGCTGTGGCTGGCGAAACTCTCGCGCAGCCGTGCGAGCGGTGCCTCGGCCAGCGCCGCGGGCTCGCTCTGGAAGCGCTCCAGCAGCTCGGCCACGGCCGCGCCGTCCCGCTCGTAGGCCTCGAACAGCAGCCGCTCGAAGTTGGACGACACCACGATGTCCATCGACGGGGCCAGGGTGGCAACCAGCTCCTGCCTGGAGAAGTCGTTGTCGGCCAGCGTGCGGTGCAGGATGTCGTTGGCGTTGGTGGCGATCACGAAGCGCTCCACCGGCAGGCCCATGCGGTGGGCCATGTAGCCGGCGAAGACGTTGCCGAAGTTGGCCGAGGGGACGCAGAAGCTCACCTTGCGGTACGGCGCGCCCAGCGCCACGGCGGCGGCCACGTAGTAGACGATCTGGGCCATGATGCGCGCCCAGTTGATCGAGTTCACCGCCACCAGCCGGGTGCCGTTCAGGAAGCCCTGGTCGGCGAAGCTGGCCTTGACCATGGCCTGGGCGTCGTCGAAGTTGCCCTCGATGGCCACGTTGAAGACGTTGTCGGCCAGCACCGTGGTCATCTGGCGGCGCTGTACCTCCGAGACCCGGTTATGGGGATGCAGGATGAAGATGTCGAGGTTGTCGCAGTGGCGGCAGCCCTCGATGGCGGCGGAGCCGGTGTCCCCCGAGGTGGCGCCCATGATCACCGCACGCTCGCCGCGCTTCTTCAGGAAGTGGTCGAGGATCCGACCGAGCAGTTGCAGCGCCACGTCCTTGAAGGCCAGGGTCGGGCCGTGGAAGAGCTCGAGCAGGAAGTGGTTGGCGTCGAGCTGGTTGAGCGGCACCACGGCGTCGTGGCTGAAGGTGGCGTAGGCGTCACGGACGATGGCCCGGAAGGTGTCGTCGTCGATCTCGCCGTCCACGTAGGGCTTCATCACCTGGAAGGCGATCTCGGCATAGGAGCACCCGGCCATATCGGCCAGGTCTTCGTGGCTGAGCTGGGGGACGGTCTCGGGCACGTAGAGGCCGCCGTCGCTGGCCATGCCGGTGAGCACGACCTCCTCGAAGGACAGCGCGGGCGCCTGCCCGCGGGTACTGATATAGCGCATCGTTCGGTTCCTTTGCTCGCTCGGGGCTGATCCGGCGACAAGCCTGCGAGGAGGCGCTGTAAACCCATCCATGGGCGCTACCGATGCCATCCCTGGCATAGGACCTCCTCTGCGGCTGGCCCCCCGCGCCCCTCGCTACAGATAGCGGCAACGACCCTAGGCCGCTACAAGCTCTCCAGTCTCCGCTGGTGGTTTCTTTCTGCGTCAAGCTTGTAGCTTACGGCTCCGGGCGAAGCCCGGCTCATTCGTTCTCGTCCAGCGACTCGACCCGAATCCGCGTCACCGAGCCGGCGATGTCGGCCATGGACTCGATCTTGCGGATCGCCTCGTTCATGTGCTTCTCGCGGGTGCGATGGGTCAGCAGGATGATCGGCACCAGTTCACCTTCGGTGGCCTCCTTCTGGATCAGCGCCTCGATGGAGATGCCCTCCTCGGAGAGGATGGTCGCCACCCGGGCCAGCACGCCGGGGCGGTCCACCGCCAGCAGGCGCAGGTAGTAGGCGGTGCTGATCTCCTCCATGGCCAGGATCGGCGGCTGGTCGGCGTTCTCGCCGATGCCGCTGAAGGCCAGGTAGGGCACCCGATAGTGATGGTCGGTGGTGATGTCCCGGGCCACGTCGAGCACGTCGGCCACCACCGCCGAGGCGGTGGGCTCGGCGCCGGCGCCGGCACCGTAGTAGAGGGTCGGGCCCACGGCATCGCCCATGATGGCGATGGCATTCTTGACGCCGTGGACGTTGGCCAGCAGCCGCTCCTTGGGAATCAGGGTCGGATGCACGCGCAGCTCGAGGCCCGCCTCGGTGCGCTTGGAGATGCCCAGGTGCTTGATGATGTAGCCCAGGTTGTCGGCCTGTTCGACGTCCTCGGCGGTCACCCGGGAGATGCCCTCGGTGTAGGCCTTCTCGAACTGCAGCGGCACGCCGTAGGCGATGGAGGCCAGGATGGTCAGCTTGTGGGCGGCATCGATGCCTTCCACGTCGAAGGTCGGGTCGGCCTCGGCATAGCCCAGCGCCTGGGCCTCGGCGAGCACGTCCTCGAAGGCCCGGCCCTCGTCGCGCATGTGCGTGAGGATGAAGTTGCCGGTGCCGTTGATGATGCCGGCCAGCCACTCGATGCGGTTGGCGCCCAGGCCCTCGCGCAGCGACTTGATCACCGGGATGCCGCCGGCCACCGCGGCCTCGAAGGCCACGATCACGCCCTTCTCGTGGGCCGCCTGGAAGATCTCGTTGCCGTGCACCGCGATCAGTGCCTTGTTGGCGGTGACCACGTGCTTGCCGTTCTCGATGGCGGTGAGCACCAGCTCGCGGGCCACGTCATAGCCACCGATCAGTTCGACGAGGACGTCGATATCGGGGTTGGAGGCCACCTCGAAGACGTCCTGGGTGGTCTTGATGCCGGTGACGTCACACTCGGGGTTGGGCGTGCGGTAGGCCACCTGCTCGATCACGATGGGCCGCCCCGCACGACGGGCGATGTCGTCGGCGTTGCGTGTCAGCACGTTGAAGGTCCCGCCCCCGACGGTGCCCAGGCCACAGATTCCCACTCTCACCGGTTTCAATGTCATTCCCCCTTGTCTGGCGTGTGTCTCAGCGTAATGGAGGCCCCTTGGGGGCCCGCCGCCGGCGCTCGTCGGCGCGGCGGTCAGTCGTTCAGTCCGAGCATGGCGGCCAGGCGCTCCGCCGGCACGTAGCCGGGCACCAGGCGTCCATCGGGCAGGACGATGGCCGGTGTCCCCTGGACACCGAGTTCCATGCCCAGATGATACTGTTCCTCGACCGGATTGTCGCAGTCTGCGTCGCCTTCGAGGGCGGTATCGCGCTTGGCGCCCGACATCGCCTCGCTGGGATTGTCGGCGCACCAGACCTGCTGCATCTGCCGGGCGCCGGGCGAGTTCATCCCCGCCCGCGGGAAGGCCAGGTAGTCCACCTCGATGCCCATCTCGTTGAGCCGCGGCACTTCCTCGTGCAGCCGCCGGCAGTAGGGGCAGGTGGTATCGGTGAACACCACCAGCCGGGCGCGGGGCTCGACGGTGCTGCGGAAGATCACCCGCTGTGCCTCGGGGATCTCGGCGAGGCGCGCCGCGCGCTCGGCGTTGCGGGCCTGCTCGGTGAGGTTGACCAGTCCGCTCTCGGCGTTCTCGTAGAGGTCGCCGACCAGGAAGTAGTCGCCCGCAGCGTCGGTGTAGAAGGTCTCGCCGGTCTCCAGGCGCACCCGGAAGAAGCCGGCCAGCGGCGTCTCCTCCACCTGCTCCACCGGCATGCGTTGGCCGTTGACCTCGAGCCGCTCGGCCAGGCGTTCGGCGGCATCGGCCTGGGCCAGGGTGGGCAACGCCAGGGCGGCGACGAAGACTAGGGTCGATACTCTCATGATTCAGCCTCGGGGATGATGGTCGGCGTGCAGGGCCTCGAGTCGGACCTGCGCCACATGGGTGTAGATCTGCGTGGTCGACAGGTCACTGTGGCCCAGCAACAGCTGTACGACACGCAGATTGGCCCCATGATTCAACAGGTGGGTGGCGAAGGCGTGCCGCAGGGTATGCGGCGACAACGGACGGTCGATGCCGGCGACGCGGGCGTGAGCCTTGATGCGGTGCCAGAAGGCCTGGCGCGTCAGGCAGGCATCGCCGCGCCCGGGGAACAGTGCCGGGCGGGTGATATCGCGCATCAGCGCGCCGCGGCTGGTACGCAGGTAGCGCGACACCCAGTCCACGGCCTCCTCGCCCAGCGGCACCAGCCGGTCCTTGTCGCCCTTGCCGCGGACCCGGACCACCCCCTGGCGCAGGTTCAGGGCATCGGTGGTCAGGCCCACCAGCTCGGAGACCCGCAGGCCGGCGCCATAGAGCACCTCCAGCATGGCCCGATCGCGCATTCCCAGGTCGGTGTCGAGATCGGGGGCCTCGAGGAGACGCTCGACCTCGGCCTCCTCCAGGGTATCGGGCAGCGAGGGCCGGACTCGGGGCAGGCGCACCTCGGCCAGGGGGTCCCGGTCGATCCGCTGCTCGACCAGGGCCCAGCGATAGAACCGCCTCAGGCTGGAGAGCAGCCGGGCGTTGCTGCGCAACTGGTAGCCGGCCTCGCGGCGGCCCTCGAGCCAGGCGGTCAGGGTCTCGGGCCCGGGGGCCAGCAGCGCCTCGCCCTGCTCCGCCAGCCAGGCCGCCCAGGCGAGAAGGTCGCGGCGGTAGGCCGCCAGGGTGTTGTCACTGACGCCCTGCTCCAGCCAGAGGCCGTCGAGGAAGGCGTCGATCAGGGCCTGGTCGTCAGGCTTGGCCGTCATGGCACTTCTCCGTGCGGGGCCCCGGAACGACGAAACCCCGCCCCGCGGTCGCGGTGACGGGGTTTCGCTGTCGATGCGGGCTAGGACGCCACGTCACCGCACGCCGGCGGGCGCCTGCCTCAGGCCAGCTTTTCCTTGATGCGGGCGGACTTGCCGCTGCGCTCGCGGAGGTAGTACAGCTTGGCCTGGCGCACGTCACCGCGACGCTTGACGCTGATGGAGTCGACCAGCGGGCTGTAGGTCTGGAAGGTACGCTCGACGCCGACACCGTGGGAGATCTTGCGCACGGTGAAGGCGGAGTTCAGGCCGCGGTTGCGCTTGCCGATGACCACGCCCTCAAACGCCTGCAGGCGCTCGCGGTTGCCTTCCTTGACCTTGACCTGGACGACCACGGTGTCACCCGGGGCGAAGGCGGGGACTTCCTTGCTCATCTGCTCGGCTTCGAGCGCCTGGATCACCTTGTTCTTGCTGCTCATGACGATAACTCCTCGATAACATTCATTGACTCGCCGGTCCGGCAGTGGTTGGCCGACGAATCGTGATCCCGGCGCTCGAACGCGTCGACGCACGGGAGTCCTGTTGGTGACACAGGTCCGTCGCCCCTCGGGGCGCGTCCTGCACCTCCGCCCTGACCTACCTGGTGGCCAGCGCGTACTCCTCGATGAACTCCTTGAGCAGGGCCTGCTGCTCGGCGCTCAGCGTCCTGCCCTCGAGCAGGTCGGGCCGCCTGAGCCAGGTCCGCCCCAGGGACTGCTTCAGCCGCCAGCGCCGGATGGCGCCATGGTGACCGCTGAGCAGGACCTCCGGCACCCGCCGCCCGTCGATGACCTCGGGGCGAGTGTAGTGCGGACAGTCCAGCAGTCCGTCGTTGAAGGAGTCCTCGACCGCGGAGTCCTGATGCCCCAGCACCCCGGGGACCAGCCTTGCCGCAGCATCGATCAGTACCATGGCCGGCAGCTCGCCGCCGCTCAGCACATAGTCGCCGATCGACCACTCCTCATCGATGTCGGCTTCCACCACCCGCTCATCGATGCCTTCGTAGCGTCCGGCCACCACCACCAGCGGGGGGCCCGTTGCCAGTTCCTGCGCGCCGCGCTGATCCAGCCGCCGTCCCTGGGGGGACAGGTAGACCACCCTCGGGCGCTGCCCGGTGGCGTCCTCGGCCCGCGCGCGGGCATCGTGGATGGCCGAGCGCAGGGTATCGACCTTCATCAGCATCCCCGGGCCGCCGCCGTAGGGGCGATCATCCACGGTGCGATGCCGGTCGGTGGCGTAGTCCCGGGGGTTCCAGAACTCCAGGGCGATACGCCCCTTCTCCACCGCTCTGCCCGTCACGCCTTGAGCCGTCAGGGCCTCGAACATCTCGGGAAACAGCGACACCACGCCGATCCACATCGCCGCGCCGCTCCGGCTCAAAATTCCGGATCCCAGTCGACGGTCATCACGCCGGCCTCGAGGTCCACGTCGCGCACGACCTCGCCGGGCAGGAAGGGCAGCAGCCGCTCGCGACTGTCGACGGCGTCGCCGTCGCGCCCCTTGACGACCATGACGTCGTTGGCGCCGGTCTCGAACAGGTAGCTGATGCGCCCCAGCGGCACGCCGCCGTCGGTCACCACCTTCAGGCCCTCGAGCTGATACCAGTAGAACTCGTCGTCGCCGTCGAGTTCGGGTAGCTCGGCCTTGGGCAGGAGGATCTCGGCACCGGCCAGGGCCTCGGCCTGTTCACGCGCGTCGACCCCCTCGAGGCGGGCCACCAGGCCCTTGCCATGGGGGCGTCCCTGGGCGAGACGATAGCGGACCAGGCGTCCCTGATGGCGCAGCACCCAGGCGTCGTAGTCGAGGATGCCTTCCATGGGACTGGTGTACGAGTACACCTTGAGCCAGCCCTTGACGCCGTAGGGGCTGGTCAACTTGCCCAGCACCACGTGATCGTCGGTCGGACCTCGCTCGGCGCTTGCGCTCATCGGCGATCCTGCGTCAGACATGCGGGCGCGTCAGGCACTCAGGCCTGCTTGCGGGCTTCCTTGACCAGCTCGGCGACGCGGCCGGACAGCTGGGCGCCCTGCTCCTGCCAGTGGCTGATGCGGTCGAGGTCGATGCGCAGACGCTCTTCCTGGCCACGGGCCACCGGGTTGAAGAAGCCCAGACGCTCGATGAAACGACCGTCGCGCGACTTGCGGGAATCGGTCACGGTCAGGTGGTAGAAGGGACGCTTCTTGGCGCCACCACGTGCCAGACGAATGGTAACCATGCGTTGACTGTCCTTCGGTTGAGTTACGGAGGTTGTCGGTCGGGGCCTGCGCCCTCGACAATCGGTTCGACCGCGAGCCGGGGGCTCGCCGCCGGGTCGTTCGGTCACGACGATGACCGCGATACATCGCGGTCCTGCCAGTGAAGACGCCGCATTCTACGGAAATCTCCCCGGCTTGGAAACCTTTTTAGCCCCGAGGGGCCGTCGCCGGCCGCCTCAGCGCCATGGCATGCCACCCGGGCCACCCATGCCGCCCGGGCCACCCGGGCCACCCGGGCCGCCGCCGCCCATCATACCGGACATGCCACGCATCATCTTCTGCATGCCGCCCTTCTTGCCGGCCTTCTTCATCATCTTCTGCATCTGCTTGTGCTGCTTGAGCAGGCGATTGAGGTCGGGCACCTGCAGGCCGGCACCGGCGGCGATGCGGCGCTTGCGCGAGCCGTTGATGATCTCCGGCTTGCGGCGCTCCTGGGGCGTCATCGAGTTGATCAGCGCCTCGAGCTTGCCCATCTCCTTCTCGGGCCCCGGCCCCTGGGCCATCTCGGCCATCTGGCCCATGCCGGGCAGCTTGCCCAGCAGCCCGCCCATGCCGCCCATCTTCTTGAGCTGCTGGAGCTGGTCGCGGAAGTCCTCCAGGTCGAAGCCATCGCCCTTCTTGACCTTCTTGGCCAATTGCTCGGCCTTGCCCTTGTCGACGGTGCGCTCGGCCTCCTCGATCAGCGACAGCATGTCGCCCATGCCGAGGATGCGCGAGGCCACGCGGTCCGGGTGGAAGGGCTCCAGGGCATCGACCTTCTCGCCCACGCCCATGAACTTGATCGGCTTGCCGGTGATGTGGCGCACCGACAGGGCCGCGCCGCCACGGGCGTCGCCGTCGGCCTTGGTGAGGATCACCCCGGTCAGCGGCAACGCCTCGTGGAAGGCCTTGGCGGTATTGGCGGCGTCCTGGCCGGTCATGGCGTCGACCACGAACAGCGTCTCGTCGGGGGTCACGGCCCGATGCAGCGCCTGGATCTCGGCCATCATGGCCTCGTCGATGGCCAGCCGGCCGGCGGTATCGACCAGCACCACGTCGTGGAACTGGATCCTGGCGTGCTTGATCGCCGCCTCGGCGATGGCCACCGGCTGCTGGTCGCTGCGCGACGGGAAGAAGTCGACGCCCACCTCGCCGGCCAGCGTCTCCAGCTGGTCGATGGCCGCCGGCCGATAGACGTCCGCCGAGACCACCAGCACCTTCTTCTTCTCGCGCTCGCGCAGGTAGCGCGCCAGCTTGGCCACGGAGGTGGTCTTGCCCGCGCCCTGCAGGCCGGCCATCAGCACCACCGCGGGCGCGCTCTTCAGGGTCAGCCCCTCGTTGGCCTCGCCCATGATCGCCTCGAGCTCCTGCTGGACGATCTTGACGAACTGCTGGCCCGGGGAGAGGCTCTTCGACACCTCCTGGCCCACGGCGCGCTCGCGCACCCGGTCGATGAACGCCTTGACCACCGGCAGGGCGACATCCGCCTCCAGCAGGGCGCGGCGCACCTCGCGCAGGGTGTCCTTGACGTTGTCCTCGGTCAGGCGCGCCTGACCCTTGATCGATTTGAGCGTCTGGGACAGACGATCGCTGAGATTCTGGAACATGAGGCCTCTCCGCAAACGATGACCGGGAAAACCGCCGGAATGGTCCGTGCCGGCACGGGCGTGGGGTTTCCTGCAATGGGCGAAAATTATACGCCTTGTGGCCGCGAGTCTCCATGCCGCGAGCGCCGCGCCCGGCTGTGCGCCACGGGGAGGATTCGGTATAGTGATCGCTCCATTTCACCTCGCCAGACGCTGGCGAAGGCGCACGGACAGCAATCGATGCACGCGCTCCCCCTGGCCATCATGGCCTTCATCCTCTACATCGCGGCCGCCTCCTGGCAGTGCCTGAGCCTGGCCCGGCGAGTGCCGCCGCGGGCCGCCCTGGTGCGCAGCTTCGGCGCGCTGGGCCTGCTCTTCCACCTGCCGCTGGCCATCGGCCTGCTCGACCAGGGCCAGTCGCTGCTGCCGGGCCTGTCCACCAGTGCCGTGCTGGTCAGCGCCCTGGCGGTGCTGGTGCTGCTCGTCGTCAGCCTGTTCAAGCCGGTGCTCAATGTCGCCGCCGGCCTGTTCCCCGTGGCCGGCCTGACCCTGCTGCTGGCCACCGAGCTGCCGAGCCCGGAGCGCGCCGTGGGCATGACCCCGGGCATCGCCTTGCATGCCCTGAGCTCGGCCCTGGCCTTCGCGCTGCTGGCCATCGCCGCCGTCCAGGCGATCCTGCTCGGCGTGCAGAACCAGGCGCTGCGCCACCACCATATCCGTGGCGTGGTCCAGTCGCTGCCGCCACTGACCACCATGGAGCGCATCCTCTTCGAGCTGATCTGGGCCGGCATGGCCCTGCTGACCCTGTCGATCGCCAGCGGCTTCGTGTTCGTCGACAGCATGTTCGCCCAACACCTGGTTCACAAGACGGTCCTGTCGCTGATCGCCTGGGTGCTCTTCGCCACCCTGCTGGCCGGCCATCACTGGCTGGGCTGGCGCGGGTTGCGCGCGGTGCGCTGGACGCTGGGCGGCTACCTGGCGCTGCTGCTCGCCTACTTCGGCACCAAGTTCGTCCTCGAGGTGCTGCTCGGCCGTGGCTGAGGCCGGTGATCCTTGACACCGTGCGGCCCAATCCCTACAACTCGAGCCTGATACGCGATTGAGGACCCTTCGACTTGAGCGACGACTTCCCTCTGGGATTGCTGTTCGGCCTGCTGCTGCTGCTCATCTGCCTTTCCGCCTTCTTCTCGAGTTCCGAGACCGGCATGATGTCGATCAACCGCTATCGCCTGAGCCACCGGGCCAACAGCGGCGAGGGCCGGGCCCAGCGCGTGATGCGCCTGCTGAGCCGCCCGGACCGGTTGATCGGCGTGATCCTGATCGGCAACAACCTGGTCAACAACCTGGCGGCGGCGATCGCCACCGTGCTGGCCATCCACTATTTCGGCGAGGTGACCGGCCCCGCAGTGGCGCCACTGATCCTGACCATCGTGATCCTGATCTTCGCCGAGGTCACCCCCAAGACCTATGCCGCGGTGAAGCCCGAACGGATCGCCTACCCGGCCTCGCTGGTGCTGGAACCGCTGCTCAAGCTGCTCTACCCGCTGGTCTGGCTGGTCAATGCCATCTCCAACGGCCTGCTGCGCCTGCTCGGCGTGAAGACCCTGGAGGCCGGCGGCGACAACCTGACCCGGGACGAGCTGCGCACCGTGGTCCACGAGGCCGGGCCGCTGATCCCTCGCCGTCACCAGGCCATGCTGGTATCGATCCTCGATCTCGAGAACGTCACGGTGAACGACATCATGGTGCCGCGCCACGAGGTGGCGGGCATCGATCTGGACGATGACCTGGAGACCATCCTAACCCAGATCCGCACCAGCCAGCACACCCGGGTGCCGGTCTACAAGGGCGACATCAACAACATCATCGGCATGCTGCACCTGCGCAACGCGGCACGCTTCCTGTCGCGAGGCGAGGTCACCAAGGCAGCCATCGTCCAGGAGGCCCGCGAGCCCTACTTCATCCCCGAGTCCACGCCCCTGCACACCCAACTGCTCAACTTCCAGAAGCAGAAGCGCCGCATCGGCATCGTGGTGGACGAGTACGGGGACGTGGAGGGGCTGGTGACCCTGGAGGACATCCTCGAGGAGATCGTCGGCGAGTTCACCACCGACGTGGCCGGCCAGGACCAGGAGATCCACCCCCAGGAGGACGGCAGCCACGTCATCGACGGCACCGCCAACATTCGCGATATCAACAAGTCGCTGGGCTGGCATCTGCCCACCGACGGCCCCAAGACCCTCAATGGCCTGATCCTCGAGCACCTGGAATCCTTCCCGGACGGCCCGGCCTGCCTGCAGATCGGCGCGGTTCGCATGGAGATCCTCGAGGTACGCGATAACCTGATCACCTCGGCCCGCTGCTGGCAGGCGCTGCGTCGCCCCGTGGTGGCCGCCCAGGCCTGAACTCAGCGCCCGGCGACCCAGTCGTCGGCCTCGGTCTTGAGCGCCCGGACCCGTGCCTCGACCCGGTCACGCCCCGCCGCCTCGGGCGGCAGAGGCTCGCCGAAGTAGAGGGCCACCCGCGCCCGGAAGCGCCGCGGCCACTTGGACAGCGCCCGCCCGCCGTGATTGGAGGTCCATGACCCCCAGAGCCCGGCCAGCCCCGCCGGCACCACCGGCACCGCATCCCGGGCCAGGATCAGCTCCAGGCCGCGACGAAAGGGATGGACCTCGCCATCCGGCGTCAGGCGTCCCTCGGGGAACAGCATCACCACCTCGCCCTGGCGCAGGGCCTGGCTGACCTGCTCCAGGGCCCGGCGCAGCTCGCCCGGATCCCGCCGCTCGGAATCCACGGGGATCGCCCCGACCAGCTTGAACAGCCAATGCAGCCAGCGGGACTCGTAGATGGGCCGATCCATCAGGAAGCGTAGCGGGCGCGGGCTGGCCCCGCCCACCACCAGGGCGTCGACGAAGCTGACATGGTTGCAGACCACCAGGGCGGGACCGTAGGCGGGAATATGCCGGCGTCCCCGGTAGCGCAGCCGGTAGAGCAGGTGCACGACGAAGAACACCAGCCGGCGGATGGCCGGCCGGGGGGCACGCGCCAGCCGCCAGCAGCCGGCGGCCAGCAAGGCGGCCGGCGCGCCCCATAGCAGCAGCGTCACGAGCCGTCGGACCTCGCCTTCAGGCCGGCGAGCAGGGTCGAGAGCAACTGGTCGAGGAGCTCGGCCACTTCCAGGGGCTCGCTCTGCCAGTAGCCCAGGCGCTCGTTGAGCCCCAGTTGCACGAGCCCGTGGACGCTGCCCCAGAGCGTGCGCCCCAACCGCCGCGCCTCGAGGTCTCCCAGGGCCGGCTGGTACTCCTTGAGGGTATTTTCCACCCGCAGGAAGAGCCCCTCGATCATGTCGCTCTGGCGGCGGTCCAGCTCGCCCTCCTGGGCCAGGGGGTAGTCGAACAGCAGCTGCCAGCGGTAGGCGTCATCCCTGGCGAACTGCCAGTAGGCCATCGCCAGGGCCTTGAGCCGCGCCTCCGGGAGCTGCTCGTCGAGCAGCGGGTCGATGGCGGTGCGCAGGCGCGCCAGGGACTCGAGGTTCACATGCTGGAGGAGATTGCCGAAGCTGCCGTACAGCTTGAGCAGGGTACTGGGCGCACAGCCCACGTCCCGGGCCAGGGAGCGCAGGGACAACGTGTGTACCGGCTGGTCCTGCAGCCAGGCGTCACAGGCGGCCATCACCTGGGCATGCAGGGCCTCGGGGGCGTGCTGTCTGGGACGAGCCATCGAATTCCTCTCGGAACGGGGGAGGGAGGGCGGCGTTCGGCCACCCCGGAGTACCATATCACGTCAGTCGAACACTGTTTCCGCTAGCATATCGTGCCTGTGGACCAACGCAAGCCCAGCGGCGACGGCGCTTTCCTCGGCGAGATCTCTTGGTTACTCTGGCGCCCCATCTCTCCGGAGGTTCCATGGCCGGCCGACTCTATATCCCCCCGCTCGACCTCGACCGCCTGCTGCCGGGCCTGGCGGTGGACGAGACGCCGATCACCGGGGCGAACCTGGCGCCGCGTCGACCGCTGTCGCTGATCCGCCTCGAGGCCGGACGCCCGCGCCTGACCAGTGCCTTCTGGGGACTCACGCCGCCCTGGCTCAAGGTACTCGACCATGCCCCCCACTGCGCCCGGGCCGAGTCCCTGGAATCCCGCGCCATGTTCCGCGAGGCCTTCGCGGCCCGGCGCTGCCTGGTGCCCGCCGGCGGCGTCTATGTCTGGAAGGCGCAGCCCCGGGCCAAGCAGCCCTTCCTGGTCACCCGGGCCGACCGCGGCCCGCTGTTGCTGGCCGGGCTCTGGTGCCGCTTCCATACCAGCCTGACCGAGCACGCGGACTCTCTGGCCCTGATCACGGTGCCCACCAACGACCTGCTGGCGCCCCTCACCGACCGCCTGCCGGCAGTGATCGCGGCGGACGATGCCGGGCGCTGGCTCGCCCCGGACACCCCCGCCGAGAAGCGGCGCGCCCTGCTGACCCCGGCTCCCGGGGAACTGTTGGGCGCCTTTCCGGTATCAAGACGAGTGAATGATCCCGGCAACCGGGATCCCGCCTGCGCCCACCCCACCGGCCCCATGCTGCGCCGGACACCCGAACAGGAGAGACGATGACCCGACCACTGTGCACTCCCCTGGCCGCCTCGCTGGCCCTCGTCGCGGCGCTGCTGCCGGGGCTCGCCGCCGCCCAGCCGGAGCCGGGCACCGTCGAGGCCGTGACCACGCCCCGGGTCAGCCCGGCGGACGATCGCGACTACCGTGTGCTGACCCTGGACAACGGCCTCACCGCCCTGCTGGTCAGCGACCCCGAGGCCGACAAGGCCGCCGCCTCGCTGAACGTGGACGTCGGCAGCGCCCAGGACCCGGAGGACCTGCCCGGCCTGGCGCACTACCTCGAGCACATGCTGTTCCTGGGGACCGAGACCTACCCGGCGTCCGATGCCTACCAGGGGTTCCTGTCCCGCCATGGCGGCCAGCACAACGCCTTCACCGCGCCCCGGGACACCAACTACTTCTTCTCGGTGGAGCCCGACGCCCTGGCCGGGGCCCTGGACCGCTTCAGCCGCTTCTTCGTCGACCCGCTGTTCAACGCCGACCGGCTCGAGAGCGAACGCCAGGTGGTCCACTCGGAGTACATGGCCCGCAAGCGCGACGAGGCCCGGCGCCACAATGACGTCCTCGACCGACTGCTCAACCCGGCCCACCCCACCACCGGCTTCTCGGTGGGCAGCCGCGACACCCTGGCCGATCGTCCCGCGGGCGAACCCGACCTGCGCGAGCGGGTGATCGACTTCTATGAGTCCCACTATGGCGCCAATGTCATGCACCTGGCCGTGGTTGCCCCCCAGCCCCTGGACGAGCTGACCGCCCTGGTCAGCGAGCGCTTCGCCGACGTGCCCGACCGCGGGCTGTCCCGCCCGGAGATCGCCACGCCCCTGGTCACTCCCGAGCAGCTGCCCGCCGCCGCCGAGCTGCGCTCGCTGCGCGACAGCCGCCAGCTGACCTTCTACTTCCCGGTACCGGACCCCCAGACGGCCTATCGCCACAAGCCGGCCAGCTATCTCGCCAACCTGCTCGGTCACGAGGGCGACGGCAGCATGCTGGACGTGCTGCGCGAGGCCGGCTGGGCCGACGGCCTCTCCGCGGGGGTGACCCACGGTGACGGCCGCCAGGCGCTGTTCCGCGTCGACATCAGCCTGACGCCGGCCGGGGCCGAGCACATCGCCCGCATCCAGGGGACGCTGTTCGAGGCCATCGCGGCCATCCGCCGCGATGGGGTCGAGGCCTGGCGCTATGACGAACAGGCTCGGCTCGCCGAACAGGAGTTCCGCTTCCAGCAGCACGGCGCGCCGCTGCAGGATGCCATGCGCCTGTCGATGAACCTCGCCTACTACCCCCTCGAGGACGTCAACTACGCGCCCTACCGCATGGACGCCTTCGACGAGGAGCAGATCGAGGCCTGGCTCGCGGCCCTGCGGCCGGACAACATGCTGCGCCTGTATGCGGGCCCGGAGGTGGAGGGCGAGCGCACCTCGCCCTGGTTCGACACGCCCTGGACACCGCTCGCCCCCAGCCGCGACACGACGGCGGCGCCCCTGGCCGGGCTGCAGTTGCCCGCCCCCAACCCCTATATCGCCGAGGACCTGACGCTGCTGGCCGGCCAGGACGACACCCCGGTGCAACGGATCGACGCGCCCGAGTTCGCCTTCTGGCACATGCGCGATGCCAGCTTCGACACGCCCCGGGTGGAGTGGCGCTTCAGCCTGCAGCACCCCGCCTCGGGCCGCGATGCCCGCCAGGCCGCCATGGCGCGCCTGCTGGCCGGCTGGCTCCAGGACAGCCTCAACGGGGCGCTGTATCCGGCACGGCTGGCCGGTCACGGCTTCGAGGCCTACGCCCATGCCCGCGGCATCACGCTGTCGTTCTCGGGCTGGCGTGACCGCCAGGATCGCCTCATCGGGCGCGTGCTCGAGCAGCTCACCCGGGGCGAGATCGACGCCGACAGCGTGGCGCGGGTCGACCACCGGCTGCGGCGCGAGTGGCGCAACGCGCCCCAGGAATCGCTCTATCGCCAGGCCGACCGCACCCTGGCCGAGACGTTGATCCGCCCCCAGTGGCCTACCGAGGCCCTGCTGGCGGCCCTCGAGGACGTCGATGCCCAGGCGCTGCGCGACTACCGCGAGGCCTTCCTCGACGACCTCCACCTGGAGGCCATGGCGGTGGGCAACCTCGGCCACGAGGCGGCGACCCGACAGGCACGCCGGGTCGCCGAGACCCTGGCCCCGCAGCTGGCAAAGAGCGCCATTCCCGACCTGACCCCGCTGCAGGCCAGTCGCGACCTCCCCGCGCTGACGCCGGATACCGCCCGGGACGAGTCCCTGGTGATGCGCTACCTGCAGGGCCCGGACCGCTCGCTGGACAGCCAGGCCCGGCTGGCGGTGCTGGGCCGCCTGCTCGAGACGCCCTTCTACCAGCAACTGCGTACCGAGCAGCAGTTGGGCTATGTGGTCAACGCCGGCTATCGGCCGCTGCTCGACGCTCCCGGCATCGGCCTGCTGGTGCAGTCCCCGGACACCGACAGCACCACCATCCAGTCGCGCATCGACGCCTTCCTGGCGGCCTTCGGCGCACGCCTCGAAGGGCTGGATGAGGCGGCCCTGGCCCCCTACCGCCAGGCGGTACACGACGACCTGCTGCGCCGCGACACCGGCCTGCCCGAGCGCACCAACCGACTGTGGCGGGCGCTGGCCATGGCCGACACCGCCTTCGACGAGCGCCAGCGACTCGCCGAGCGGGTGCTGGCCGTGACCCCGGAGGCCCTGCGTGACGCCTGGCCGAGCCTGCTCAACGATGCCGTGGTCCATATCACCCATGACCCCGGCGATCCCCCCAGCGACATCATGGCGCTCAAGGACGACCTGCCGCCACTGCCCGACGGCGAGGGCTGAACCGCCCTCCACCGAAACGACGACGCCCGGCCGATCGGCCGGGCGTCGTCGTTGGAGATGAAGCAAAAGGTCAGCCGAAGGCCTGGGCCGGCATGATCGCCTCCACGTGCATCACGAGTTCCTCGAGGATCTGGCGGTCCCGGTCACCCAGCGACAGCTGGTTGAGCCGCTCGATCTCCCGGGCGAAATCCTTGAGCGCGAAGCCGGCGATGGCCGGGTCGTTCATGCGCTCCCAGCGGAAGGCCTCCCAGCGGGCCTGTTCCTCGCCGGTCAGGGTGTCGGGATAGCTGCGCGCCCGGAAGCGGAACACCATCTCCTCGAGGCGCGGATCCTGGAAGGCGAAGCGGGCGCCCACCAGGTCCCAGGGATCGCTGTCGCGGACCCGCTGCATCTGCTGGCGGTCGGACGGCGAGAAGAAGCCGCCGGAATAGAGCATCAGGTCGGGGTCGCGGGGCGGTTCGGGGGGCGGCGAGGCGAAGGCCTCGCTGACCCGGGCCACGACCTCGGGATGCTGTGCCAGCACCTTCCAGTGGCGCCGGCAGGCCGCCACGTCGAGGCGCAGCCGCTCGACGATCTCGCCATACTCGCCCTGATGCGGTCCCGCGGTGTCCTTGAGGGCGTTCGCCGGCAGGATCACCGGGCACTTGTTGATATGGATGACCTTCAGCGGGATGCGCGTCTCGCCCTCGGCGAGGTCGTCGTTGCTGACGAAGACCCGCTCGCGGATCTGCTCGGGCTCGAGGCGCAACAGGGGATCGGGGTCCACCGAGAGGTCGTAGACGATGACCCCATTGGGGTTGGTGGGGTGCTCGGCCAGCGGCATCACCAGGGCGCTGCAGCCGCGACTCGCCGGGTAGCGCCGGGAGATGTGCAGCACCGGCTTGCGCCCCGGCACATCGAGCTGCCTGGCCACCTGGCGCTTGCCGCGCATGCCCAGCAGGTAGTCGAACAGCTTGGCGTTGCTCTCGCGCAGGCGTTTCGCCAGGGCGATGGTGGCCCGCACGTCGGCCAGGGCGTCATGAGCCCCGGCATGCTCGATGCCGTTGGCGGCGGTCAGGTCCTCGAGTCGGAAGCTGGGCGAGCCATCCTCGCGCCTCGGCCACTCGATGCCCTCGGGGCGCAACGCATGGAAGGCCCGCACCACGTCGATCAGGTCCCAGCGGGAGTTGCCGTTCTGCCACTCCCGGGCGTAGGGATCGATGAGGTTGCGGTAGAAGAGGTGGCGGCTGACCTCGTCATCGAAACGCAGGCTGTTGTAGCCCAGGGCACAGGTGCCGGGCTCGCTCATCGCGGCCTCGATCCGGCCGGCGAACTCGGCCTCGGGCAGGCCGCGCCGCCGGGCCTGCTGGGGGGTGATGCCGGTGATCAGGCAGGCCTGCGGATGCGGCAGGTAATCGTCGGCGGGCCGGCAGAACAGCTCGAGGGGCTCGTCGATCTCGTTGAAGTCGGCATCGGTGCGGATGGCCGCGAACTGTGAGGGGCGGTCCCGACGCGGGTCGGCGCCGAACGTCTCGTAGTCGTGCCACAGGAAGGTCAGCGGGGCGGCTTTCGGCTGCGCCATGGGCGAGGCTCTCCGAGCAGGCGATGGGACAAGGGGCCCCAGCCTAGCACAGGCCCGCCCACGACTCAGCCGCCCTCCCCGGCCCTCGGCAGGGTGACGTTCAGCTCCAGCACCGAGCAGTTGTCCTCGCTGTCCAGGCTGATGTTGATGGCATCGTCATCGACCTGGACATAGCGACGGATCACTTCCAGCAGTTCCCGCTCGAGCATCGGCATGTAGTCCGGTTGCCCACGCTGGCTGCGCTGGTGGGCGACGATGATCTGCAGCCGCTCCTTGGCGACGGAGGCAGACTTCTTGCGCTCGCGCTTCAGGAAATCGAGTAGCTTCACCGGCGGACTCCTCCGAACATTCTGCTCAACAGGCTCTTCTTCTGGAACTCGTGGAACCGCAGGGGCACCTCCTCGCCCAGCAGCCGGGACACGGTATCGGCATAGGCCTGGCCGGCATCGCTGCTGTCGTCGTGGGTCACCGGCACCCCCTGGTTGGAGGCCCGCAGTACCGCCTCGGACTCCGGGATCAGGCCGACCAGATCGATGGCCAGGATCTCGCGGATGTCCTCGAGGTTGAGCATGTCGCCCAGATCCACGCGATTCGGGTTGTAGCGGGTGATCAGCAGGTGTTCCTTGATCGGATCGTCGCCCCGCTCGCCACGCCGGGTCTTGGACGACAGCAGGCCGAGGATGCGGTCGGAGTCACGCACCGAGGAGACCTCGGGATTGGTCACCACGATCGCCTCGTCGGCGAAGTACATGGCCAGCTGGGCGCCGCGCTCGATGCCCGCCGGCGAGTCGCAGATGATGTAGTCGAAGTCCTTGTTGAGGGTGTTGAGCACGGTCTCGACCCCTTCCAGGGTCAGCGCATCCTTGTCCCGGGTCTGGGAGGCCGGAAGGATGTGCAGGTTGTCCACGCGCTTGTCGCGGATCAGCGCCTGGTTGAGGCCGGCCTCGCCCTGGATGACGTTGACCAGGTCATAGACCACGCGTCGCTCGCAGCCCATGATCAGGTCGAGGTTGCGCAGCCCGACATCGAAATCGATAACCACGGTCTTCTGGCCGCGCAGCGCCAGGCCCGTCGCGATGGCGGCAGCACTGGTTGTCTTACCGACCCCCCCCTTGCCGGAGGTCACAACAATGATCTTGGCCAAGTGTCGCATCCTGTCTGTCATGGTGATGGAAAGGCGGCAGGCCCATGGCCACTCCGCCGAATCGTCGTTGTTTGTAGCACTTCAGTCCAGCGACATGATGCTCAGCTGGTCGTCGCTCAGGCGCACCTGCACGGCCGTGCCGAGCAGTCTCGGGTCGATGTCTTCGAGACGCTTGTAGTTGCCGGCGACCGACAGCAGCTCGGCACGCAGCTCGCGGCAGAAGATGGCCGCCTGGGGATCGCCGTGGATACCCGCCAGAGCGCGTCCGCGCAGGGCGCCATAGACATGCACGCTGCCGCCGGCCAGCACCTCGGCACCGGCATTGACGGCCCCCACCACCACCAGGTCGCCCTCGGGGGCGGTGATCTGCTGGCCGGAGCGTACCGTGCCGCGGAAGATGCGCCCGCCGGCGGCAACGGCCGGCGGCGCCAGCGCTTCTGCGGCCTCCTCCCCGGCCGGGGATTCGCCGGCGTCGACGGCCGGCACGCTCTCGAGCGTACGGGGGCGCGCCGCCTCCTGGGGCGGGAACCAGCCGAGCCCCAGGGCCCAGGCCGACTGCTTGACCGGGTCGGGGCCACCGCGCACCGCCACCGGCAACAGCTTGTGGGCCCGGCAGACCGCACAGATCCGCTCGAGCGCCAGGTGCGGCTCGTCGAGGCGTTCGACGCTGAGGACCACCGGGGTGTGCTGGAAGAAAGCGGGGGACTGACTGAGCTTGCCGGCGAGTTGTTCGCGTATGCGCTCGGGGTCGGCGCTCGTCAACTCCATGACCGTCATCGGCAGCATGCCGCCCTTGAAGGTGAATGCCATGCCGTCCCTGTCCACTTTGAGACTCATTGCCGAACTCCACGTCGGGTGTTGGTCGGGGTGCTTCACCAAAGCTAAGCGAGTGCCCCGGACCCTGCAACTGATGATAAGCCCAGCACCGCCCCCTTGTCAGTGTCTCGTCTCGGCAACACCCTGCCGCGTCGCCCTTTTCTGCCAGATCGCCGCATGCTTAGATAAGTCCATGACCCGGCGTCTTGCACGCCGACCGTCCAACTCGTTCGCCGGCGCGCCAGCGACACCTGCCGCGCCCATCTCAGGAAGCCCCATGTCAGGATTCCTTCGCCGACTCTTCGCTCCTCGCTGGCAGCACCCCGATCCCGAGGTGCGGCGCCAGGCCATCGCGCGACTCGATCCCGCCCAGGATGGCCAGCGCCAGCAGCTCGAACGCCTCGTGCAGGATCCCGATCCCGGCGTGCGTCGGGCCGCCCTGGCCGGCCTGACCGATCCGGAACGCCTGCTGTCCCTGCGCCGGCAGGGTGATGACTCCCATGAACTCCGCGAACGCTTGATCACCCTGCTGTGCGGCCGCGAGACCTCGCTCGACCTGCCACACCGCATCACCCTGACCGAGGGCCTCGACGACCCCGAGCTGCTCGAGCGGGTGGCCCTGGAGGGCGATAACCAGCAGCTGCGCCTGGCCGCCCTGGCGCGCCTGGACGGCGAGGAGGCGCTGATCCGCCAGGCCTGCGAGAACGGCATCGCCGCCGTGCGCCACGCCGCCGCCGCCCGGGTCGAGAGCGAGCGGGGACTGACGCGCCTGACGCAGGAGGCCCGCCGCGACCGCCAGGTGGTGCGCCAGGCCCGGGAGCGCCTGAACCGCCTGCGCGCCGATGCCGCCTCCCTGGCCGACGCCCGGGCCCGTCGCGAGGCCCTGCTGGCGTCCCTCGAGGCCCATGCCAGGGCCGCCTGGGAGCCGCTCTATGCCGGCCGCTTCCGCCACCTGATGCGCGAGTGGGCGCGTCTCGACGACCTGCCGGACGGCGAGCAGGAACGGCGCTACCAGGATGCCTGCCAGCGCTGCCGCAAGGTGATCAGCGACCATGAGGCCCGCGAGCAGGCCCAGGACGAGGCCGAACGCCATCGCGAGAAGGCCGACCGCTCCCGCGAGGCCCTGGTCGAGGCCCTCGAGGAAAGCCTGCAGGCCCTGCGACACGGCGAGCGCCTGGCCGACCAGGACATCGCCAGCCTGCGCTCCCAGAAGCAGTTGCTCGCCAGCCGCTGGCAGGCACTGTCCGACCAGCACCTGGCCGACGACGAACTGCGCCGCCGCTATGACGCGGCCCTCGCCGGGTACGAGTACATCGTCAAGGCCCGGGTGCGCCTGGACGAGCGCGCCGGTGCCATCGAGCAGGCCCTGCAGGAGGGCGATGACGAGCGCCTGGCCGGCCTGGTCGAGGCCTGCGGCTGGCCCCCGGACCTGCCACCCTCGCCCCTGCTCCAGCGTGCCCACGCGCGCCTGCACGCCGCAGACACTCCGCGCGACCAGGATGTCGAGGCCCGCCTGGCCCGCTTCGCCGAAGCGCTCGACGAGCTGGAGCGACTGCTCGAGAGCGGGGCCTTCAAGGGGGCCAGCCGGCTGCACCAACGCTTGCGTCACCAGGCAGAATCGCTGCCGGCCGACCGTCTCGGGACGCTGCGGGGCCGCCTCAAGCGGCTCGGCGCCCGGCTGGCGGAACTGCGCGACTGGCGCGGCTTCGTCGCCGGCCCCAAGCGTGATCAGCTATGCGAGGCCATCGCCGCCCTGGCCGACGACGACAGCCTCGGCGATGCGGAACTGGACCGCCGGCACCGCCGGCTGGTGAAGGAGTGGAAGGACCTCGGCGATGCGGCCGCCAACCGCGAGCAGTCCGCGGCCTTCCGGGCGGCCTCGGACCGCATTCACGAACGCCTGGCCGACTGGCGGGACCAACGCCAGGCCGAGCGTCAGCAGAACCTGGCCGCCCGGGAGGCACTCTGCGAGCAGCTGGAGACGCTGCTTGCCCAGCCGGCCGAGCAGGCCGACCCGGACGCCCTGCGCGAGATTCGCGACCGCGCCCGCCAGCAGTGGCGGCGCCACTCGCCGGTGCCCCGGGATGCCGCGGAGGCCATCGGCCGGCGCTTCGGGCGCATTCGCCATGCCTTGCAGGCGCTGATCGAACAACGGGCCCACGAGATCGCCGAGGCCAAGCGCGCGCTGATCGAGGAGGCTCGTGCCCTGCGCGACCGCGACCAGGCGCCCGCCCAGCAGGCGGACGCGGCCAAGGCCCTACAGCATCGCTGGCGAGCGCTCGGTCGCGCTCCCAAGGGCGAGGAGCAGGCCCTGTGGCGGGAGTTTCGTCACCTCTGTGACGAGATCTTCGCGCGCCGGGACGCCGCCCGCAGCGACCAGGCACAGCGCGCCAGCTCGCGACTGGACGCCATGCAGCAGCTGATCGACCGCCTGGATGCCTGGCATCCCGCCAACAGCAGCGAGACCACCGACCTGGAGGCGGCCATCCAGAAGGCCTCCGCCCTGGAACCGCTGCCGGCCGGCCGGCGCGGTGAGGGCATGCGTCGCCGCTGGTCGGGCATCGTCCGGGCACGACGCGAACGGCTGGCACGCCTCGCCCTGGCCGAGGAGGTCCATCGCTGGCGCCGGGTGCGACCGCTGCTGGAGGCCCACCTGGCGGCGGATGCCGCCTGCCTGGCCGGCGCCGCCCCCGACGAGGTGGCCGATGCCGGAGACCTGCCGGAGGACCTGCGCCGGGCCCATGTCCAGCGCAATGCGGCCCGCCAGGCGCCGCCGGCGCCGGAAGACGTCGAGGAACGCCTGGCCCGCCTGCGGGTCCACCTCTCGCTGCTGGCCGGCGACCCGGTCAACCGGCAGGACGATCCCCTGCGCCTGGCCATCCAGGTGGAACGGCTCAACGAGAACCTGGGACGGGAGCCGTCCCGTGCCGAGGAGCTTCGCGGCGTGCTGGCCGACCTGCTGGCCACCGGCCCGATCCCCCCGGCCCTCTGGGAGCGCGAGGTCGGCGACCTGGACCGCACCCTGGAGAGCCTCTCGCAGCTGCCACCGCCTTGACGCCCCGGCGCTCCCAACGCAAAGCGCGAGGCCATGGCCTCGCGCTTTGCGTGTCGGGTGAGCGAGTCGGGGGCGGTTCAGCCCATGAACTGGCCACCGTTGATGTCGATGTTGGCCCCGGTGATGAACCCGGATTCCTTGTCGGCCAGGAAGGTCACCAGCCGGCCGATCTCCTCGGGCGTGCCGTAGCGCTTGACCGGGATGGTCTCGCGAATCGCCTCGCGGACCTTCTCCGGGATCTTCATGATCATGTCGGTGGCGATGTAGCCGGGTGAGACGGTGTTGACGGTGATGCCCTTGGTAGCCGTCTCCTGCGCCAGGGACATGGTCAGGCCGTGCATGCCCGCCTTGGCCGCCGCATAGTTCACCTGGCCGAACTGGCCCTTGCGCCCGTTGATGGACGAGATGTTGATGATGCGCCCGTAACCCTGCTCGAGCATGCCCTCGATGACGCCGCGACAGGTGTTGAACACGCTGTTGAGGTTGGTGTCGATGACCTCGCTCCACTGGTCCGGGGTCATCTTCTTCAAGGTCCCGTCGCGGGTGATCCCCGCACAGTTGACCAGCACGCTGATCGGGCCGTAGGTGTCGTGGATCTCCTTGGCCCCCGCCATGCAGGCCTCGTAGTCGGAAAGGTCGGCCCCGGACAGGGCGATGTTGTCGTATCCATCGGCTTTCTGGGTCTCGAGCCAGGCCTTGGCCTTCTCGGGATTGTGGTAGCCCGCGATCACCTGGTACCCGGCATCGGCCAGCGCACGGCAGATGGCCGTTCCGATGCCACCGGTACCACCGGTCACCCAGGCGACGGAAGATGATGTTGTCATTGACTAACTCCCTGATGATTCACGATATCCACTTCTCGTCTCGTTGGACACGGTGTCCAGCCGCTCGGCAACGTCATTGTTGCCAGGAAAGATGTCCCTTTTTTGACACCTCTCCCTGGTCGAGTATGGACCAGAGCCCCGGGGAAATACGAGCCCCGAAAACAGGCTATTGACGCAGGCCAGAATCCATGTAGAATATGCCTCACGTTGATGCGGGGTGGAGCAGTCTGGTAGCTCGTCGGGCTCATAACCCGAAGGTCATCGGTTCAAATCCGGTCCCCGCTACCAAATACCGAAAAAGGCCAGAATCGAAAGATTCTGGCCTTTTTCATGCCTACGGCAGACCTTCTGGTAGCTCGTCGGGCTCGGCTCCGGTCCCCGCTACCCAACATCGAGACAGGCCAAGACCGAGAGGTTCTGGCCTTTTTCATGCCTGAGGTGACAGCGCCGAGTCCTCGTCGGGCTCGGCTCTCTACACCCCCAGGAAGGTCATCGGCTCGACTCCGGTCCCCGCTCCCCAACATCGAGACAGGCCAGGACCGAGAGGTTCTGGCCTTTTTCATGCCTGAGGTGACAGCGCCGAGTCCTCGTCGGGCTCGGCTCTCTACACCCCAGGAAGGTCATCGGCTCGGCTCCGGTCCCCGCTCCCCAACATCGAGACAGGCCAGGACCGAGAGGTTCTGGCCTTTTTCATGCCTGGGGTGTCAGCGCCGAGTCGCTCGTCGGGCTCGGCTCTGCTACACCCCCAGGAAGGTCATCGGCTCGACTCCGGCCCCCGCTCCCCCACATCGAGACAGGCCAGGACCGAAAGGCGGCGGCTCCGGCGCCTCGGTGGGCGTCGGTGCCAGCCCCGCCGGGGCGCGACTGGCCTAGGCCCAGTGACCGACGCCCGCCACCCGGTCGGTGGCCAGCAGCCACACGGGGGCCGCCGACAGCATCACGAGCAGCAACCCGACGCCGGTCCCCCACCACCGGAACCGCTTCATCGTCGCCCTCCCCCTTGAATCCCGCTGCGATCACCCGCATCTGGGTAACAAATTCACCATCATTTCAAGGCCAGCCCATCATGCCGATCGTCGACCCCCGCACCGGGGAGCCGCTCACCGCCGATAGCGGCCCCGAGCCATCGTCCAGCACCGCCGAGGACCAGCCGGGCGCCGAGCTGATCATCGATGTCGACCGCAGCAACATCCAGCAACTGCTCGAGACCTCCATGCAGGTACCGGTGCTCCTCGATTGCTGGGCCCCCTGGTGCGAGCCGTGCAAGAACCTGATGCCGGTACTCGAGAAGCTCGCCCGGGAGTACAACGGTGCCTTCATCCTGGCCAAGCTCAACATCGACGATAACCAGGATATCGCCGGGCAGCTCGGCGTGCGCTCGGTCCCCGACGTCAAGCTGATCAGCCAGGGCGGCCTGGTCGACCAGTTCCAGGGGGCGCTGCCCGAGAAGGAGATCCGCGAGTGGCTGGGGCGCTACTTCCAGGCCCCTGCCGAGGCCCAGCTGAGCCCCGAGGAGCAGGCCGCCGCCGCCCTCGAGGCCGGCGACGCCACCACCGCCCGGCAGATCTACGAGGAGCTGGTCCAGCAGTGGCCGGAGCATGTCCCCTACCAGGTGGAGCTCGCCCGCACCCTGGTCGCCACCGGCGAGCCCCAGCAGGCACGGGCCCTGCTCGACGCCTTGCCGCCGGAGGAACGGGACGCGGCGCCGGCCCGCGGCGTGCGCGCCAGCATCGAGTTCGGCGAGGAGGCGCCCTCCGCCGAGGAGCTCGCCGCCCTCGAGGGGCGCGACGATAGCGAGGCCCGCTACCGGCGGGCACTGCGCCAGGTCGCCGACGGCCAGTACGAGGCCGGCCTGGAGGCCCTGTTGGCGCTGATGAAGAGTGACCGCGCCTACGGCGACGACGCGGCCCGCAAGACCCTGTTGCGGGTCTTCGATGCCCTGGGCGCCGACCACCCGCTGACCGTCACCTTCCGCCGCAGGCTCTTCGCCCAGCTCTACTGACGACCGCTCGGCCGCCCCCGGGGCGGCCGAGTCGTGTCAGGTGCCGAGCACGCCCTCCAGGCGGTCGAGGGCCGCCTCGAGCTGCCGGGCGGTGGTGCCGAAATTGAGCCGCACGAACCCCGGCCAGCCGAAGGCGGCGCCATCGGACAATGCCACCCCGGCCCACTCCAGCAAGGCCTGCTGGGGGGACTTCTGGGTATCCTGCAGGGCCGGCGCCTCGCGCAGGTCCAGCCAGGCCAGGTAGGTGGAGGCCGGCGAGGCCATCGCCACCCCGGGCCAGCGCGCCACCCGCTCGACCAGCCGCCGGCGATTGTCGCGCAGCGTCTCGAGCAGGGCCCGCCGCCAGGGATCCCCATGGCGATAGGCGGCCTCGGCGGCCACCAGCCCAAGCACGTTGCCGTCCGGCTGCAGCCCCCTGGCCCGGGCGGCGAAGCGGCGACGCAGGCCGGCGTCGGGGATCACCGCGCAGGCCGCGGTCAGACCGGCGAGGTTGAAGGTCTTGGAGGGCGCCCAGAGCGTCAGGATCCGCGCGGCGAGGGCCGGATAGGCCGCCGCCAGGGGGCGGTGGCGGACCCCGTCGTCGAGCAGCAGATCACAGTGCAGCTCATCCGAGGCGACGATGAGGTCATGGCGCTCGACCAACGCCGCCAGGCCGTCCAGTTCCTCGGTGGTCCAGACCCGGCCGGTCGGATTGTGGGGCTGACACCACAGCAGCAGCCGCGTCTCGGGCGTGATGGCCGCCTCCAGCGCCGCCAGGTCCAGCGTCCAGTCGCCGTCGGGGCCGGCGGGGGGACGCAGGGCGACCCGCTGCGGCAGGCGCCCGGTGTGCTCGGCCACCTTGAGGAAGGGGGGGTAGATGGGGGTCACCGTCAGCACGCCCTCACCCGGCTCGGTCAAGGCCAGGCTGGCGAGGTGCAGGGCCGGGACCACCCCCGGCAGCCACAGCTGCCAGTCCGGCTCGATCTCCCAGCCATAGTGCTCGGCGCTCCAGGCACAGAGGGTCTGCCTGAGGCTGTCCGGCACCAGTCCATAGCCGAAGACACCATGCGCGACCCGGGCATGCAGCGCCTCGATCACCGCCGGGGGCGAGCGGAAATCCATGTCGGCCACCCACAGCGGCAACACGTCCTCGCCGTAGCGATGCCACTTCTGGGACGGCCAGTCGGAGGCCCCTTCGACCCCGGACGGGTGGCGGCGCTCGACGGGCGTGGCAAAATCGAATTCCATAGACAGTCCTGCTTCCAAGGGGGCCAGACGAATGCCTGAGACCATGCCGCAAAGCGGCTTCTATGCCAAGGTGCGCCGCGGCCTGCCCGCCGTCATCGCCCGCTGGCTGACAACCGGCCAGGGCGATGCGGATCGCCTGGCACTGATCCTGGCCGAGACCGCCCGGGTCGCCAAGCTGGGCGCGCCGGAGGCCACCCCCAGCGGCGCCACCCTCGACGCCTGGAGCCGCGCCGACGGCGGCGAGGAGATCCCCCTCTGGGCCGGCCGCACGGCGGTCTTCCTGCTCGTCCAGATGCCCGCCCGACCGGTGCCGGCCGACGACGACGAGGCCTGCGCCTGGGCCTACTGCTGGCTGCGCAACCGGGCCGATGAGGATTACCAGAGCGCGGCGGGCGCCCTGCCGGAGCACCTGCGGGAGCCGCTCGCCGCCGCCCTCAAGGCGGCCTGGACGGACCGTCAGGGACTGCGACTGGTCTGAGAGCCCGTCTGCCGCTAGCGGCGGCGACTCGGCCGCTTGGGGCGGAAGCCCGGGGGCTTGGTGGACAGCCAGTCGACGAAGGCCCGAATCTCCGGGTGGCGCATCAGCGCCTCACGGCTGCGATAATGCTCAGCCAGCTCGCGCTCGCCGAGCACCCCATGGATGTGCTTGTGACAGGCATGGCAGACCCACAGGATGGACGTGAGCCGCTCGACGCGATCGAACCGACGGCGATAGCGCGCCTTGCCATGCAGCGCGCGGGGAATCAGGTGGTGTCGCGTCAGGGGCGCCGCCCGCCCGCACAGCTCGCAGGTCTCGGGGCGCGGCGGGGGCGAGAGGTCGTGACCGGCCATGGGCACCTCGACGACGGGCATTCATTCAACACAAGGATAAGGGAAACGGCATGGACGTTCCGTTGAGCTGGCAACTGGCCAAGCTGCTGGTGTCGATCGGCGTGGTGCTGGGGCTGTCGGCGATCGCCGAACGCCTCAGCACCCGCGTGGCGGGGCTGCTCTCGGGCTACCCCCTGGGCACCGCCATCGCGCTGTTCTTCATCGGCCTGGAGCTCTCGCCGGGCTTCGCCGCCGAGAGTGCGGTGCATACCCTGGCGGGGTTCTCCGCCACCCTGGCGCTGGGCGGCGGCTACCTGCTCTGCGCCCGCCGCGACGGCCTGCGGGGGGTGCTGACGGGCACCGCCGGCGGCCTGGCCGCCTGGCTGCTGGTCAGCCTGCTGTTGACCCGCATCGAGTTCACCCGGGTCAGCGGCACCCTGACCACCCTGGTGGCGATCCTCGTCTTCATCCGCCTCTACCGCCGCGTGCCGGATATCGCCGCCCAGCCCAAGGGTGGCTTCAGCTGGCCGGCGCTGGGGCTGCGCGCCGGACTGGCCGCCGCCATCATCTTCCTGATCACCGGCCTCGCCCATGTGGTGCCGACGTCCTGGGCCGGGGTCATGGCCGCCTTCCCGGTGACCATGTACCCCTTCCTGGTGATCCTCCACCTGACCCATGGCGCCGCTCCGGTGGCCACGGTGATCAAGCACTACCCGGCCGGCCTCGGCTCGCTGCTGTGCTATGCCCTGAGTGTCTCCCTGACCTACGACAGCCTGGGCCTGGTGCCGGGCACCCTAACCGGCTTCGCCGCCGCCACCGCCTGGCTGCTGGCCTGGACCCGAGGTCAAGCCTGGTGGCAGGCCCGTCGCGCCGCCGCGTCTTGACCGAGCGCTTGCTCGGGGTAATGCTGGAAGCCCCGGCCAGCCGGCCATCGCCCATGAGGAGCCCGCATGTTCGTCCGCACCATCGAGCCCGCCTTCCATGACACCGACGCCCTGGGCCACATCAACAACACCCGCCTGCCGGCCTGGTTCGAGCTGGCCCGCAACGATCTCTTCCGGCTGTTCACGCCGGACCTCGACCCGCGCCAGTGGCGGCTGATCATGGCACGCATGGAAATCGACTACCGGGCGGAACTCTACTATGGCCACGACATCGAGATCCGCACCTACCTCACGCGACTCGGCACCAGTTCCTTCACCGTGACCCAGGAGGCCCGCCAGAACGGCGCGCTCGCCAACCTGGGGCACACGGTGCTGGTGCAGTTCGACCATGACGCCAAGCGTGCCGTGCCCATCGAGGGCGAGCTGCGCCGGGCGCTGGAGGCGCACCTGCAGGAGCCGGAGGCCATCGACGCATGACACCGGCCGTGAAGGTGCTGGAGCAGGCCGGTGTGGCCTTCGCCCTGGCCAGCTACGCGCATGACCCGCGCCGTCCGGCCTACGGCGAGGAGGCCGCCGAGGCCCTGGGACTGTCGCCCTGGGAGGTCTTCAAGACCCTGCTGGCCCGGCTCGACGATGGCCGGCTGGCGATGGCCATCGTCCCGGTGGCGAGCCAGCTCGACCTCAAGGCCCTGGCGCGGGCCGCCGGCGCCCGCAAGGCGGTGATGGCCGACCCCGCGGAAGCCGAACGGGCCACGGGCTATGTGGTGGGCGGCATCAGCCCCCTGGGCCAGAAGAAGCGCCTGGCCGCCTTCGTCGACGACAGCGCCGAGCCACTCGCCGCCCTCCATGTCAGCGGCGGCCGGCGGGGACTGGAGATCCGCCTCGCCCCCCGGGACCTGGCCCGGCTGCTCGAGGCCCGCTTCGCGCCCCTGGCCCGGCGCTGACCGGCACGCCGAGCCGAACGCCATGGGGCGCGGTCCCATGCATACCGCCTCGGCATCGCCGAGCCCGTCCACCCGAGGGAGCCGCCGATGGGTATCCGCTACGATCTCTGGCTCGACCCCGATGATGTCGCGCGTCACCGCGCCGTCGAGGCCGACCTGGAACGCTTCTTCATGGAGCGTTTCGCCGACTTTCCCCACATCCGCTTGTTCGGGGAAGACCCTTACGATTATGATGCGCCGTTCAACCGCCTCTATGACGTGCTGATGGCGCGGGCCGGCGAGTACTGCGAACGGCAGTGGGGCTACGTGGCCACCCCCGAGCAACTCAACCGGACCTTCTTTCGCGCCGTGGGCCGTTCGAACAAGTTCATACGAGACCCCGACGATGGTGATCCGTCCCGACACGATGCCTGACGAGCGCCAGCTGGGCCTCATTGCCGAACAGCTCGGCCGTGCGCCCCGCGGCATCGAGACCCTGGCCGCCACCGACGGCGCGGGCACGCCGCTGGTGCTGCGCATGGCGCCCATCGTCGACGGCAAGCCCTTCCCGACCCTCTACTGGCTCAGCTCCGAGACCCTGAAGGTCGAGCTGTCCCGCATCGAGGCCGCCGGCGTCATCAAGGCTCTCGAGACCCGCCTCCGGGACGACCCCGAGTTCCTGGCCGCCTACCACCGCAGCCATGCCGACTACGTGGACGCCCGCTGGCGGCACATGAGCGCGGCGCAGCGGGCCGAGGTCGAGCGCCTGGGCTATGCCGACGTGCTGCGCGAGCGCGGCATCGGCGGTATCGCCAACTGGGACCAGGTACGCTGCCTGCACACCCAGTACGCCCACCACCTGTGCGGCGACAACGTCATCGGCCGCTGGCTCGACGCCGAGTATGGCGTGATCGACGGCCTGCCCTGAGCCGACTTCACGACGCTTCCCCCTCCCCCGACATCACATCCAAGGAGTCCCCGATGTACCTCGATACCCCTGTGATCGCCAGTCTCGCCCTGATCGCCAGCCTGGTCGGCATCAGCGTCGGCGGCATCGCCCTGCTGCGCCAGGCCATGAAGCGCGACGCCGCCCGCACGCGCTGAACGCTCCGGCCTGGCCAACACAGCGAAGGGCGCCCTGCGGCGCCTTTTTTCGTGGCGCCAGTGCTTTGCCGGGAGCGATTCCGCACCGCTAGGCTAAGAGACCCATCAAGGAGGACACCATGGCGAGTATGTGCATCTATCTGGGCTCGCGGGAAGGCCGCGACCCGCGCTTTCTCGAGGCCGCCCGGGCGCTGGGCGTGGCCCTGGCCCGGCGCGGCCATGCCCTGGTCTACGGCGGCGCCCGGGTGGGCATGATGGGGGCGCTGGCCGACAGCGTCCTGGCCGCCGGCGGCGAGGTCACCGGGGTGATGCCCGACCACCTGGTCGAGCGCGAGCAGGCCCACCACGGACTGACACGGCTGATCCGGGTGCGCAACATGCACGAGCGCAAGGCCAGCATGGCCGCCCACAGCGATGCCTTCATCGCCCTGCCCGGTGGCATCGGCACCCTGGAGGAGCTCTTCGAGGCCTGGACCTGGCAGTACCTGGGGCTCCACGACAAGCCCATCGGGGTGCTCGATACCGACGGCTTCTACGCGCCCCTGCTGGCGTTTCTCGACTCCACCGTCGACCACGGCTTCCTCGACGCCCGCACCCGGACCAGCCTGCTCGCGGCGCCCGAGCCGGATGACCTGCTGGCGGCCATGGAAGCGCGCCTCGCCGATCGCTGACTCACGGAGACCTGCCATGCATGCCATCCATCATGACCAGGACCGCCTCGTCTGGGCCGAGGCGGACGCCCCCGCCGGCCCCGGCCACCGGGAGATACGCCTCCGGGTGGCCTGGGCCGGCGTCAACCGCGCCGACCTGATGCAGCGCGCGGGCCAGTATCCGCCCCCGGCCGGTGCCTCGACGACCCTCGGCCTGGAAGTCAGCGGCACCGTCATGGCGGTGGGTGAGGGCGTCACCGACCTCGCGGTCGGCCAACCGGTCTGCGCCCTGCTGGCGGGCGGTGGCTACGCCGAGGAGGTGATCGTCGACGCTCGGCAGGTGCTGCCGCTCCCGGCGGGCCTCGGACTGCGCGAGGCCGCCGCCCTGCCCGAGGTGTTCGCCACGGCCTGGCTCAACCTCTTCATGGAAGGCGCCCTGGCGCCAGGGGAACGGGTCCTGCTGCATGCCGGGGCGAGTGGCGTCGGCACTGCCGCCATCCAGCTGTGCCGGGCCTTCGCCCATCCCTGCTTCGTCACCGTGGGCAGCGAGGCCAAGCTCGCCGCCTGTCGCGAGCTGGGGGCAGACGCCGGCTGGAACCGCCACGCAGGCAGCTTCGTGGACGCCGTGAAGGCCTGGGGCGGTGCCGACCTGATCCTCGACCCGGTGGGCGCCAGCTACCTCGCCGACAACCAGAAGGTGCTCAATGCCGATGGCCGGCTGGTGGTGATCGGCCTGATGGGCGGACGCCAGGCGGGGCTGGACCTGGGACGGCTATTGATGAAGCGCCAGCGGCTGATCGGCTCCACCCTGCGCGCCCGCCCCCCGGCGGCCAAGGGCGAGATCCTCGCGGCCCTGCGGGGCCATGTCTGGCCACGGCTGACCAGCGGCGAACTGGCCCCCCTGGTGGACCGGAGCTGGCCCATCGCCGAGGCCGAGGCGGCCCACGATCATGTCAGGCGGGATGCCAACATCGGCAAGGTACTGCTGGAGGTGGGCGGCGAGGCCTGAGCCTTGTCAAGTGCCTAGCCGGTCGCGTCGTCCGCCAGGGTGCGCTGATAGGTGAGCTGCAGCAGCAGGGCATCCTCGCCGGCGCGATGCCGGTGGATGCCCTGCTCGCGGATGATCGCTTCCTTGGTGGCACTCCAGCGCGCGAGCTGGACCTCGCTGAGCAGTCGCCGCAGGGCCTCGAGGCGGAACGCCGGGAGCATGCCGGCATGGTGGAAGAGCAGTGACAGCCAGGTGTTGTCGTACCCCCAGCTGTCGCTGTAGGCGATCCCGATCTCGCCGAGCTCGTCGTTGAGCCAGCGGGCCACCTGACGCACGGGGTAGCCTTCCCGCTGCAGGCGTCCCCGGGAGATGCCATGCAACAGCTCCGCCTTGGGGTCCCAGTGGGTCCATTCGGCGAGGGGCTGAACGAGAAAGGCACAGGAACTGCCATCGGACCGGGCCAGGCCGACCTCGATGGGGTAGCTGCCGCGCCCGAATCCGGACGCTTCGATATCCAGCAGTGTCGGTAGCGTCACGGGCTGGGGAATCCTTGGTGATGAAAGCCACCGGCTTCGACAGGGTGACCGCTTTCACCGCCTCGTCATGAGGCGAGCCATCGTCCTAGTGTCGCGTTCCGGCTTCGCTCGTGTCCAGTGACTCGTCAAGCCCGATGAAGCGATCGGCCAGGGTCTGCCAGTGCGCCTGGCGTTCGGCGTCGACCGGCAGGCCGAGCTCACCGTCACGGTAGGCGCGGGCCAGTCGCGCGGCGGCCAGGGCATGTCCCGCCTCGCCGGCCCGAGCGTACCAGGTCACCGCATGGTCATCGCGGCGGGGATACAGGGCGCAACCGTACTCGTAGATCTGGCCGGCCTGGTACTGCGCCCGGGTGTCGCCGCCCTGGGCGGCCTCGAGCACATAGCGGGCACCCCGCGCCTTGTCCTGGGGCGTGATGCCGCGATGGAAGAGCATATGCCCGTACACCGACAGCGCCGCCGGATGGCCGGCATCGGCGCAGCGCTGGAAGAGATGCATGGTCAGTCGCTGGGTACGCGGCGAGCGCGGCAGCCAGCGCGTATGGAACAGCTGCTGTGCCAGACGGTACTCGAGCCGAGTGAACAGTGATGATGCCTGCTGCATGGCAAACAACCTTGCGTCCAGTGGTCCGAAAAATGACGTCGAGCACCACCCTGTGTCCGGCGCCGCTTCCTAGGATGACAGCCGCCCTGCGGACTCTACCGGGGCAACGGGTGGGCAAGCATACGCCCGCCCCGGCGGGGACTCAACCCCCGGGCCGTTTACGGGGCCTGGCCCCCTCGCTACCATGCGGAGCGGACCGCCCCCAACCTCACGAGGAGTGACGGATGCAGACGCGCCCCCTGGGCACTACCGGTATCGACGTCAGCCGACTGTGCCTCGGCACCATGACCTTCGGTGAGCAGAACACCGAGGCCGAGGCCCATGAGCAACTCGACCGTGCCGTGGCCTTCGGCATCAACTTTATCGACACCGCCGAGATGTATCCGGTGCCGCCCCGGGCGGAGACCCAGGGGCGCACCGAGGCCTATATCGGCAGCTGGCTCAAGGCACGCGGCTCCCGGGATGACGTCATCATCGCCACCAAGGCCAGCGGCCCCGGCCTCGAGCACATCCGTGGCGGCCCCCGGCTGACCCGCGAACACCTCCACCGGGCCATCGACGACAGCCTGGCACGCCTGCAGACCGACTACGTCGACCTCTATCAGCTCCACTGGCCCGATCGCCGCACCAACTACTTCGGCCGGCTCGGTTACCAGCACGACGAGGAGGAAGACGCCACCGACCTGGAGGAGAGCCTCTCGGCGCTTCAGGAACTGCTCCAGGCCGGCAAGGTCCGCGCCGTGGGCCTGTCCAACGAGACCCCCTGGGGCGTGATGCGCGCCCTCCACCTGGCCGGGACCCTGGGACTGCCGCGGGTCGCCTCGGTGCAGAACCCCTACAGCCTGCTCAACCGCTCCTTCGAGGTGGGCCTGGCCGAGATCGCCCACCGCGAGAGCGTCGGCCTGCTGGCCTACTCGCCGCTGGCCTTCGGCAAGCTGTCCGGCAAGTACCTGGACGGGGCGCGGCCGGCGAACGCCCGCCTGACGCTCTTCGAACGCTTCCAGCGCTACAACACGCCCCTCGCCGACGAGGCCACCCGGGCCTATGTGGAGCTCGCCCGGGAGCACGGCCTCGACCCGGCGCAGATGGCCCTGGCCTTCGTCAACTCGCGCCGCTTCCTGACCAGCAACATCATCGGCGCCACGACCATGGACCAGCTCGAGAGCGACCTGGCCAGCGAGTCCCTGCGCCTCGAGGACGACGTCCTCGACGCCATCGAGGCCATCCATCAGCGCTACCCCAACCCCTGCCCCTGACGCGGCAGGCCCGGGGCTATGAGGGCGATAGTCCCGGGCCCGTCGCCGGCTTGGTATACTTCCCCGGAACTTTCCCCAGGTACAGGAGCGCCCCATGCTCAGCGTGATCTCGCCCGCCAAGACGCTGGACTTCGAGACCCCGGCTACGACCGCCCACCATACCCAGCCGGACTTCCTCACCCGCAGTCGCGAGCTGATCGGCATCCTGCGCGACCTCTCCCCCCAGCAGATCAGCGAGCTGATGGGGGTGAGCGACAAGATCGCCGGGCTCAACGCGGCCCGTTTCGCCGAGTGGCAGACGCCCTTCACCCCGGACAACGCCAAGCCGGCGGCCCAGGCCTTCCAGGGCGATGTCTATGCGGGGCTCGAGGCCGATCGCTTCGATGACGACGACAACGCCTTCGCCCAGGATCACCTGCGCATCCTCTCCGGCCTCTACGGCCTGCTGCGCCCGCTGGACCTGATCCAGCCCTACCGCCTCGAGATGGGCACCAAGCTGGCCAACCCGGCCGGCAAGGACCTCTACGCCTACTGGAAGGAAGAGCTGACCACGGCCCTCGACCGGGCGGTGGCCGACAGCGGCAGCCCGGTGCTGGTCAACCTGGCCTCCAACGAGTACTTCAAGGCCATCGATGCGAAGCGGCTGCAGGCCCGGGTCGTCACCCCGGTGTTCAAGGACGAGAAGAACGGCCAGTACAAGATCATCAGCTTCTACGCCAAGAAGGCCCGGGGACTGATGGCCGCCTGGATGATCCGCCAGCGCCTGGACGACGCCGAGGCGCTAAAGGACTTCGACGTGGCGGGCTACCGCTTCAACGCCGCTCTCTCCGAGGGCGATACCCTGGTGTTCTGCCGCGACGAGCGCGACCGCTGAGCCACTAGAAGAAGCGCAGGGGGCGCGCCGAGCGCCCCTTGAGAAAACGCCGGTGGACGTCCTTGAAGGCGGCATCGTCACAGCGCTCCAGCCATTCATAGGCGACCATGTCGGCGCTGACCATCAGGGCGCCGGCCTGTGCCATCCGCCGTCGGGCCAGCGCCGCCTCCTCGTGGCGCCGGCTCGCCGTCGCCTCCGCCAGCCAGGCCACCTCGTAGCCGGCCTCGAGCAGGGCCAGGCCGGTCTGCAGCACGCAGATATGCGCCTCGGCACCGCACAGCACGACCTGGTGACGCCCGCTCTCGACCAGCGCCCGGGCGAACTCCGTCTCGGCGTGGGCATTGAAATGCACCTTCTCCCAGCGCCGGTGCTCGCCCAGCGCGTCCAGAAGGCCGGGCGCGGTACCGCCCAGCCCGGCCGGATACTGCTCGGTGAGCCACACCGGCACGTCCAGGGCCTCGGCCACGCCTCCCAGCCAGCCCGCCTCGCTGACCGCCTGGTCTCCGCCATCGATCACCGGCAGCAGCCCGGCCTGCAGATCGACGATCAGCAACAGGCTCGCCTCCCGTTTCAGGCGCATGGCATTCCTCCGCGATGAGTTTCGGATAGACAGTGCCCGGCTTCAGCTTAGCCGCTAGAATGGTCGCTTCGAAAGCCCGCTGGCTGCCCGCAGCCTCCAATGGAGATCCCTCGATGCGTCACCTTCTCATCATGCTCGTCGTCGGCGTCCTGGGCTTCGGCCTGGCCGTCGATCATGCCGACGCTCGCCGCCTGGGAGGCGGCAAGAGCTTCGGCAGCTATTCCCGCTCGGCCGACTCCGCCACCGCCACGCCCCCTCGCGCCACCGGCACCACTACCGGCCAGCGCAAGCCCTCGAGCGGCCTGTCGCGCTTCGCCGGCCCCTTCGCCGGGATGCTGGCCGGCGGCCTGCTGGCGTCGCTGTTCTTCGGTGGCGCCTTCGACGAGTTGCGCCTGTTCGACCTCCTGCTGATCGGTGGCGCGATCTTCCTGCTGGTGCGCCTGTTCGCACGACGCCGCCCGTCCCTGGCCGGCGGGCCGGCCTCCTCCCCCCAGGCGCCGCAGGGCCAGCCGCAGGCCTTCCAGGCCAGCGCCCCGGGCAGTGCCAGTGGTCTCGCTGCGGAACCGGCGTGGTTCGATCGCGAGCGCTTCCTGGGCGGCGCCAAGGAGCACTTCATGACCCTGCAGCGCGCCTGGGACAACAACGACGTCTCGCAGATCCAGGACTACGTCACCCCCGAGCTCTACAACCTGCTGCGCCAGGAGCGTGACCAGCATCCGGCCAACAACCACACCGAGATCGTCCGCCTGTTCGCGGAGCTGGGCAGCGTCCAGGAACTCGGCAACCAGGCCGAGGCCACCGTGCTCTTCCATGGCGTCATCGCCGAGAACGGCGAGCAGAACGCCTTCAACGAGACCTGGCACCTGGTGCGCGAGTTGCGCGACGGGGCCCCCTGGTACGTCCAGGGCATCGAGCAGAATCCCGGCGCCTGACCGGGCGCGCTACCCCTCAGGAACGCAGAAGGCCGGGCATGTTGCCCGGCCTTCTGCGTTCCTGAGGGGTAGCGTTCAGTAGCTCGATTCGTCCGCTGCCTCCTCGACGTTCTCTCCCATTTCCTCGACGGACTCGCCGGCCTCATCCATGGCCTCGTCGACATTTTCGCCGGTTTCATCCATGGCCTCGTCGACATTCTCTCCGGCCTGCTCCGCCGGTCCTTCGTCCTCGCAGGCGGCAAGGCCCAGTGACATCATGCCGATGAGCAGTGACAGCGCGAAGGTACGCAACAGTTGCAGCTTCATGGTATCTCCTCCTGAGATGGCGGTATCCAGCGACTTTCTCCTCACAGGCTAGCCGCCATGACGGCGCCTGACCACCGGGATCTGCGCGATTCCATATCTGCTTGTATGCATATACCGACACTCGCCGGGGCTACTCGAGGACCCGGCGCGCGTTCAACGGCTGCAGCGGCCGGTTGTTGGCCTCGCCCAGCAGCCGGGACATGGCCTGCAACTGGGTCTCGCTGGCCGACAGGGGGGCCTTCGCCACCAGCCAGAGGACGCCCTCCGAACAGGGCGGCGTCGTCAGGGAGCCGTTCAGTCGGTAATACTCCGCCGTATCCGGCAGCAAGGCGTCGGCCTCGAGCCCCGCGTCGAGCGTCACCTGCTGTCCGGGCGTCGCGGGAGCCTGGCGCAGCAGGGCCTCCAGGGCCGGCTCGACCTGGCCCTCCTCGAAGAGCAGCGCCAGGACGGCCAGGCGGCCATCCTCGGCCTCGTGCACGAGGTGGGCCTCCATCGGTAGGGCCTGGCCGTGCAGATGGTGCTCGCCGGGAGCGTGGAAGTGCAGCTGTCGCAGCCGATAGCGCTCGCCCTCGTACACGATGGCATTGCCCGGCGGGAAGGTGACCTTCAGCGTATGCCCATCGTGGCGCACCTGGCGGCCAGTCTGCGAGTACTCGATGGATGGGCCGTCCAGCGATGCCTCCAGCGGAGTGGCGATATCGACCGGCGACTGGTTGTGGCCCATCCCGCAGGCGGCATAGTCGGGGGACAGCTCGGCCCAGTGCTCCGGGCCTCGATCGGCGGTGTAGGACCAGGACGCACCGTCGCCGGCGACGGCCGGAAGGGTGATCAGGACGCTGGCAAAGGCGACGGCGGGGACCGTCAGGTGACGTCGGATCATGGCACGGAGACTCCTTTCTCTCGAGTGAAACGGCCGCTGCCCGGCCCTCTTGCCGGGCAGGCGATCCCCCTTATACCCAACGGAACCCGAGATTGCCAATCGACACCGGTGGCGCCTTCTCCCCCTTTCCCCTGACGGAGGTCTCGCCACCCAGCCATGAAAAAACCCGCTGCCTGTGCAGCGGGGTTGTCTCGGAATAGGTGCCTGAACGTGAAAAAGCCCCGACCTCTTTCGAGGCCGGGGCTTTTCCGGAATAAGTGCCTGACGATGTGCGCGCCGGGCTTCCGGCGGCCGGCCATCCGGAGGGCAGCTCCCCGCTGCTCTCCATGGGGAGTCCCTTGCCGGTGCTATCGGCCCAACATGAAAAACCCCCGGCAGCTGTCGCGACCGGGGGTTTCTCGAAATAAGTGCCTGACGATGACCTACTCTCGCATGGGGAGACCCCACACTACCATCGGCGCTGAGCGGTTTCACTGCTGAGTTCGGCAAGGGATCAGGTGGTTCCCGCACGCTATGGTCGTCAGGCGAAAAAGGCTGCGAATCATGCTGACGCGAGTCGTCTCGTCGTACCCGGCCCTTGTCGGCTGTCATCGACAGACCGCTTGGGTGTTATATGGTCAAGCCTCACGGACAATTAGTATCGGTTAGCTCAACGCCTTGCAGCGCTTCCACATCCGACCTATCAACCAGCTGGTCTTGCTGGGTCCTTCAGGAGGCTCGAGGCCTCGGGGAGATCTCATCTTGAAGGGGGCTTCCCGCTTAGATGCTTTCAGCGGTTATCCCGTCCGTACTTAGCTACCCGGCAGTGCCATTGGCATGACAACCGGAACACCAGAGGTACGTCCACTCCGGTCCTCTCGTACTAGGAGCAGCGCTTCTCAAATCTCCAACGCCCACGGCAGATAGGGACCGAACTGTCTCACGACGTTCTAAACCCAGCTCGCGTACCACTTTAAATGGCGAACAGCCATACCCTTGGGACCGACTTCAGCCCCAGGATGTGATGAGCCGACATCGAGGTGCCAAACACCGCCGTCGATGTGAACTCTTGGGCGGTATCAGCCTGTTATCCCCGGAGTACCTTTTATCCGTTGAGCGATGGCCCTTCCATACAGAACCACCGGATCACTAGAACCTACTTTCGTACCTGCTCGACGTGTCTGTCTCGCAGTTAAGCACCCTTATGCTCTTGCACTCATTGCACGATTTCCAACCGTGCTGAGGGTACCTTCGTGCTCCTCCGTTACGCTTTGGGAGGAGACCGCCCCAGTCAAACTACCCACCACACACGGTCCTCGATCCGGATCACGGACCTGAGTTAGAACGCCAATGATGCCAGGCTGGTATTTCAAGGTCGGCTCCACCCGAACTGGCGTCCGGGTTTCCAAGCCTCCCAGCTATCCTACACAAGCAACATCAGCGTCCAGTGTGAAGCTGTAGTAAAGGTTCACGGGGTCTTTCCGTCTAGCCGCGGGTACACAGCATCTTCACTGCGATTTCAATTTCACTGAGTCTCGGGTGGAGACAGCGTGGCCATCATTACGCCATTCGTGCAGGTCGGAACTTACCCGACAAGGAATTTCGCTACCTTAGGACCGTTATAGTTACGGCCGCCGTTTACCGGGGCTTCGATCAGGAGCTTCGCCGAAGCTAACACCATCAATTAACCTTCCGGCACCGGGCAGGCGTCATACCCTATACGTCCGCTTACGCGTTTGCAGAGTACTGTGTTTTTAATAAACAGTTGCAGCCACCTGGTATCTTCGACCGCGTCGGGCTCCGGTCGCGAGGACCCTCACCCTAATGCGGCGTGCCTTCTCCCGAAGTTACGGCACCATTTTGCCTAGTTCCTTCACCCGAGTTCTCTCAAGCGCCTTGGTATTCTCTACCTGACCACCTGTGTCGGTTTGGGGTACGGTCCCACAGTATCTGAAGCTTAGAGGCTTTTCCTGGAAGCGTGGCATCGATGACTTCCAGACCGTAGTCTGTTCGTCTCGTCTCTCGGCCTTAGGGATCCGGATTTGCCTGAATCCCCAGCCTACTGACTTTCACCAGGACAACCAACGCCTGGCTCACCTAGCCTTCTTCGTCCCCCCATCGCAATACTGTGAGGTACGGGAATATTGACCCGTTTCCCATCGGCTACGCCTTTCGGCCTCACCTTAGGGGCCGACTCACTCTGCTCCGATTAGCGTCGAACAGAAACCCTTGGTCTTCCGGCGGGGGAGTTTTTCACTCCCCTTGTCGTTACTCATGTCAGCATTCGCACTCGTGATACCTCCAGCCTGCCTCTCGACAGACCTTCGTCGGCGTACACGACGCTCCTCTACCGCGCGTCATTCGACGCACCCGTAGCTTCGGTACCTGGTTTGAGCCCCGTTACATCTTCCGCGCAGGCCGACTCGACTAGTGAGCTATTACGCTTTCTTTAAAGGATGGCTGCTTCTAAGCCAACCTCCTAGCTGTCTGAGCCTTCCCACATCGTTTCCCACTTAACCAGGATTTCGGGACCTTAGCTGACGGTCTGGGTTGTTTCCCTTTTCACAACGGACGTTAGCACCCGCTGTGTGTCTCCCACGCTGCCACTCACCGGTATTCGGAGTTTGCCTCGGGTTGGTAAGTCGGGATGACCCCCTAGCCGAAACAGTGCTCTACCCCCGGCGGTGATACGTGAGGCGCTACCTAAATAGCTTTCGAGGAGAACCAGCTATCTCCGGGCTTGATTAGCCTTTCACTCCGATCCACAAGTCATCCAAATCTTTTTCAACAGATCCTGGTTCGGTCCTCCAGTTGATGTTACTCAACCTTCAACCTGCTCATGGATAGATCGCCCGGTTTCGGGTCTATTTCCAGCGACTGGTCGCCCAGTTAAGACTCGGTTTCCCTACGCCTCCCCTATACGGTTAAGCTCGCCACTGAAAATAAGTCGCTGACCCATTATACAAAAGGTACGCGGTCACCGAACGAATCGGCTCCCACTGCTTGTACGCATACGGTTTCAGGATCTATTTCACTCCCCTCTCCGGGGTTCTTTTCGCCTTTCCCTCACGGTACTGGTTCACTATCGGTCAGCCAGGAGTATTTAGCCTTGGAGGATGGTCCCCCCGTCTTCAGTCAAGGTTTCACGTGCCCCGACCTACTCGATTTCACAGGATCAGATTTTCGGCTACGGGACTATCACCCTGTATCGTTGAGCTTCCCAGCTCATTCGCCTAATCAGTCACCTGCTTAAGGGCTGGTCCCCGTTCGCTCGCCGCTACTGGGGGAATCTCGGTTGATTTCTTTTCCTCGGGGTACTTAGATGTTTCAGTTCCCCCGGTTCGCCTCCCACACCTATGGATTCAGTGTGGGATACCCAGGTTACCCTGGGTGGGTTTCCCCATTCGGAAATGTCCGGGTCACAGGTTGTTTGCCACCTCGCCGAACCTTATCGCAGGCTTCCACGTCCTTCATCGCCTCTGGCTGCCTAGGCATCCACCGTATGCGCTTCATCGCTTGACCATATAACCCCAAGGGGTCTGATCCGCGATGACAACACGACAATTGCCGGATACGCTTGAGACGTATCTCGCGTCCTTTCTTTCGAAAGAACGTTTGTCAGCATGATTCACATTGTTAAAGAGCATTTAAAGCTGGAAGCTTTAAGCTGGAAGCTGTAAGTGAACACCCGTCATCGAGGCGACACATTCAGCGTCTAGCTTAAAACTTCAAGGACTGTCGGGGGTTGAGAGTGGTGGAGCCTAGCGGGATCGAACCGCTGACCTCCTGCGTGCAAGGCAGGCGCTCTCCCAGCTGAGCTAAGGCCCCTCTGACTTCCCGTTGTCTATAGGGAAATTTGTGCAAGACGAGGCGCTTTTCGCCGACGTGTAGCCTGCTACACGAGGTGGAAAGCAACGACGTATTGCGCAAATTTGGTGGGTCTGGGCAGACTTGAACTGCCGACCTCACCCTTATCAGGGGTGCGCTCTAACCAACTGAGCTACAGACCCAACACCATTTCACCCGCTGACGGAACGTGTCGGCGTGCCGACCTCACCCTCCTCTCCATAAAGGTCAGGGGGTGCGCTCCCACCAACTGAGCGAAAACCCTAGGGTCACGCTGGGCCGATACCCAAACAGTCTTTGCTCTGGCCGATCAGGTAATTCATTGTGGACACTTGCCGAGTGCCGGCGACGTCGTCGATTAAGGAGGTGATCCAGCCGCAGGTTCCCCTACGGCTACCTTGTTACGACTTCACCCCAGTCATGAACCACACCGTGGTGATCGCCCTCCGAAGTTAGGCTAACCACTTCTGGTGCAGTCCACTCCCATGGTGTGACGGGCGGTGTGTACAAGGCCCGGGAACGTATTCACCGTGACATTCTGATTCACGATTACTAGCGATTCCGACTTCACGGAGTCGAGTTGCAGACTCCGATCCGGACTGAGACCGGCTTTATGGGATTAGCTCCACCTCGCGGCTTTGCAACCCATTGTACCGGCCATTGTAGCACGTGTGTAGCCCTACCCGTAAGGGCCATGATGACTTGACGTCGTCCCCACCTTCCTCCGGTTTGTCACCGGCAGTCTCCCTAGAGTTCCCGACCGAATCGCTGGCAAATAGGGACAAGGGTTGCGCTCGTTACGGGACTTAACCCAACATTTCACAACACGAGCTGACGACAGCCATGCAGCACCTGTCTGTGCGCTCCCGAAGGCACCAAGGTATCTCTACCAAGTTCGCACGATGTCAAGGGTAGGTAAGGTTCTTCGCGTTGCATCGAATTAAACCACATGCTCCACCGCTTGTGCGGGCCCCCGTCAATTCATTTGAGTTTTAACCTTGCGGCCGTACTCCCCAGGCGGTCGACTTATCGCGTTAACTGCGCCACAAAGGTCTCAAGGACCCCAACGGCTAGTCGACATCGTTTACGGCGTGGACTACCAGGGTATCTAATCCTGTTTGCTACCCACGCTTTCGCACCTCAGCGTCAGTGTCAGTCCAGAAGGCCGCCTTCGCCACTGGTATTCCTCCCGATCTCTACGCATTTCACCGCTACACCGGGAATTCTACCTTCCTCTCCTGCACTCTAGCCTGACAGTTCCGGATGCCGTTCCCAGGTTGAGCCCGGGGCTTTCACAACCGGCTTATCACGCCGCCTACGCGCGCTTTACGCCCAGTAATTCCGATTAACGCTCGCACCCTCCGTATTACCGCGGCTGCTGGCACGGAGTTAGCCGGTGCTTCTTCTGTGAGTGATGTCCTTCCTCCGGGGTATTAACCCGAAGGCGTTCTTCCTCACTGAAAGTGCTTTACAACCCGAGGGCCTTCTTCACACACGCGGCATGGCTGGATCAGGCTTTCGCCCATTGTCCAATATTCCCCACTGCTGCCTCCCGTAGGAGTTCGGGCCGTGTCTCAGTCCCGATGTGGCTGATCATCCTCTCAGACCAGCTACGGATCGTCGCCTTGGTGAGCCATTACCTCACCAACCAGCTAATCCGACATAGGCTCATCCGATAGCGCAAGGTCCGAAGAGCCCCTGCTTTCCCCCGTAGGGCGTATGCGGTATTAGCCTGAGTTTCCTCAGGTTATCCCCCACTACCGGGCAGATTCCTATGCATTACTCACCCGTCCGCCGCTCGACGCCTGGAAGCAAGCTTCCATCGTTTCCGCTCGACTTGCATGTGTTAGGCCTGCCGCCAGCGTTCAATCTGAGCCATGATCAAACTCTTCAGTTTCAAAGCTTGATAGTGCATTGAGTGCACCAAACTTGGCTCAAGGTTCAAACGTCTCGTTTGACGAGTCGCTTGCCTTGATATTCAGTGACTGGTCACCGACATCTCGACAAGCGCCCACATGAATTACCTGATCGATTGTTAAAGAGCATCTTGCGTTGCCGTGCCGTCTGGCCCGGCGCCCTGCAAGGAAGGCGTATTCTACGTGATCGGCGTTTCGCGTCAAGCCCTTTTCGATGGCTTCCGAGGAAGCGATCCGGGCGACCGAAGTGTCATTCCGTCGTGGAGTGACTGCCGATCGAGTGGCGTGCATTCTACCGTTTCCGGCGAACCTGTCAACCGAGTCTTTTCAAAAACTCTTGAAGAAACAAGCACTTCTGCCACTCATCACCGCCTGCAACGTTGCCCGTCGCCGGCAGCGGATGCGTACTTTACGGATTCTCCGGGGGTGACGCAAGCCCTTTGGGGAGAAATTCTTCACGCCCCCGATTCCCGCTATCCACAGCCCGTCACGGACGAGCCCCTGTGGATAGTCCTGTGCCTTGGCCCGAAACACGAACGCCCGCCAGGGGGCGGGCGTCTCGGAGCGCGGTGAGGCCGCCGGATCAGGGGGTCTTGCGCAACTTGCGCCACACCGCCAGTACCGGACCGGAAGCCACGTAGGTACCGAACAGCAACAGCAGCATGACCGACGGCTCGATGGAGATGACCACGAAACCGAGCACGATGGCCAGCAGCATGACGAAGGGCACCGGCCCCTTGAGGTCGACATCCTTGAAGCTGTAATAGCGGATATTGCTGACCATCAGGATGCCGGCGGCCCCCACCAGGAACAGCATCAGCAGCTTGAAGCCGAAGGCATCGGCATCGAAGCTGTGGAAGGTCCAGACGCTGGCGGCCACCACCGCCGCCGCCGAGGGACTCGGCAAGCCAATGAACCACTTCTTGTCGACGCTACCGAGCTGGACGTTGAAGCGCGCCAGGCGCAGGGCGGCGCAGGCCACATAGAGAAAGGCCACCACCCAGCCGGTCTTGCCGACATCCTGGAGGATCCAGGTGAAGGCCACGAGCCCCGGCGCCACGCCGAAGGACAGCATGTCGGAGAGGCTGTCGTACTCGGCGCCGAAGGCGCTCTGGGTATGGGTCAGGCGGGCCACGCGACCGTCCAGGCCATCCAGCACCATGGCAATGAAGATGGCGATCGAGGCGGCGGTGAAATCGCCGTTGATGGCGGCGACCACGGCGAAGAACCCGGAGAACAGCGCCGAGGTCGTGAACAGGTTGGGCAGCAGGTAGATGCCCTTGCGGCGCACCTTCTTGCCGTCTTCCACGGCCTCTTCGACCACCTCGGATTCGCGGACGAACGTCGCGGCCAGGTCGTCGTCACTTGCCTCGTCCGTCTCGTGCTCGCGGTTGCGGGGGTCCTGGCTCATCGTTCACATCCGTTGCGGCTTGGGTTGCCCCCATTCTACACACTCGGGCGGCGATGACTCACCGGCCATCGCGATGACCAAACGCGACGAGGGCGCGGTTCGCCGCGCCCTCGTCGATACTACCGGCGTGGATCGATCAGTTCTTGGACTTGTCGACCAGCTGGTTGGCGGCAATCCACGGCATCATGGCGCGGAGCTTCTCGCCGACCTGCTCGATGGGGTGCTCGGCATTGAGGCGGCGACGCGCGGTCATCGACGGGTAGTTGCTGTTGCCCTCGTTGATGAACATCTTGGCGTACTCGCCGGTCTGGATGCGCTTGAGCGCGTTGCGCATGGCCTCGCGGGACTGGTCGTTGATGACCTCGCCGCCGGTCACGTACTCGCCATACTCCGCATTGTTGGAGATGGAGTAGTTCATGTTGGCGATGCCGCCCTCGTACATCAGGTCGACGATCAGCTTGAGCTCGTGCAGGCACTCGAAGTAGGCCATCTCGGGCTCATAACCGGCTTCGGTCAGGGTCTCGAAACCGGCCTTGACCAGCTCGACGGCGCCGCCACACAGCACCGCCTGCTCGCCGAACAGATCGGTTTCGGTCTCGTCCTTGAAGGTGGTCTCGATGATGCCGCTGCGACCACCGCCGATGGCGGCGGCGTAGGACAGGGCCAGCTCCTTGGCACCACCGGAGGCATCCTGGTGGATGGCGATCAGGTCCGGGATGCCGCCGCCGCGGACGAACTCGGAACGCACGGTGTGGCCCGGCGCCTTGGGCGCGATCATGATCACGTCCAGGTCGGCGCGCGGCTCGACCTGGTTGTAGTGGATGTTGAAGCCGTGGGCGAACGCCAGGGTGGCGCCCTGCTTCAGGTTCGGGGCGATCTGCTGCTCGTAGATGGCCTTCTGGTTCTCGTCCGGCGCCAGCACCATCAGCACGTCGGCGGCCTTGGCGGCGTCTTCCACGGAGGCGACCTTGAGGCCGGCGGCCTCGGCCTTGGCCGCGGAGGAGGAGCCCGGGCGCAGCGCGACGGTGACGTCGACACCGGACTCCTTCAGGTTGTTGGCATGGGCGTGGCCCTGGGAGCCATAGCCCACGATGGCCACCTGCTTGCCCTGGATGAGGGAGAGATCGCAGTCCTTGTCGTAGTAAACGCGCATGAGGGGTGCTCCTGTAGAGAAAAAGGGAAGATCGGTGTCAGCGTCGATGGCCACCCGCGCCGTCTGTCGCGGCGCTGGGCGTCTTGCCGCGGGTGTCTCACCCGGCGATGTCTCGACTCTACGCCAGGCCCCGCATTGCGTAAAACGCTATATTTGCAATACCACATCCCGAGTTATGCAATAATCAGCCCATGGACATGCGCCCCCTCAAGCACTTCCTGACCCTGGCCGACACCCTGCACTTCGGCCGCGCCAGCGAAGCCTGCCACGTCAGCCCCTCGACCCTCTCCCGCTCGATCCGCCAGCTCGAGGAGAGCCTCGGCGTGCGGCTCTTCGAGCGCGACAACCGGCATGTGGTGCTGACCCGCCATGGACAGAGCTTTCACGCCTATGCCCGGGATACCCTGGAACAGTGGGAGCAGATGCGCCAGTCGCTGATGAGCGAGGCGCTGACCCTTACCGGCGAGATCAGCATCTACTGCTCGGTCACCGCCAGCTACAGCTTCCTCTACGACCTGCTCAGCGAGTTCCGCACCCGCTACCCCGGCATCGAGCTCAAGCTGCACACCGGCGACCCGGCCCAGTCGATGCCCCGGGTGCTGGGCGGCGACGAGGACATGGCGATCACCTCTCGTCCCCGCCAGCTGCCCGAGGCTCTGGCCTTCAAGTCGCTGACTCGCTCGCCGCTGGTGTTCATCGCCCCGCGGGACGGGGCGCCCTGGGTGCCGCCCGACCCGCGGATCCCCAGCGCCGACCAGTGGCGGGACGTGCCCATGGTGCTCTCCGAAGCGGGGCTGTCCCGGGAGGTCAGCGACACCTGGTTCAAGGCCCTCGGGGTGACGCCGCGGATCTATGCCCAGGTCGCCGGGCACGAGGCCATCGTCAGCATGGTGGGCCTGGGGTTCGGGATCGGCGTGGTGCCGCGCATCGTGCTGGAGGCGAGCCCGCTGGTGGAGCGCGTACGCATCCTGCCGGTCAAGCCGGAACTGCCCCACTACGACGTGGGCCTGTGCGTGCTCAACCGCCGCCTGAAGAGCCCGTTGATCAGCGCCCTGTGGGACGAGGTCGAGGAACGCGGCTGAGCCCACAAAAAAAGCCGCCCCGAAGGGCGGCTCGTGCTCGACTGGCGGGGAAGCCCGCTCAGAGGGACAGCACCTTGTCCCCCCGGGCAATCCCCGACACCCCGGTCCTCGCCACTTCCAGGATGCCCACCGGCGCCATGGCCTGGAGGAAGGCATCGAGCTTCTCGGCATCGCCGGTGATCTGCACCGTGTAGAGGCTCGGCGTCACGTCGACGACCTGCGCGCGAAAGATGTCCACCGTGCGCTTGACCTCGTCGCGGGCCGCTCCCAGGGCCTTGACCTTCACCAGCATCAGTTCGCGCTCGATGTGGCTGCCCTCGGTGAGGTCCACCAGCTTGACCACGTCGATCAGCTTGTTGAGGTGCTTGGTGATCTGCTCGATCACCCGGTCGTCGCCCACGGTGGTCACGGTCAGCCGTGACAGCGTCTCGTCCTCGGTGGGCGCCACGTTGAGGGTTTCGATGTTGAAGTTGCGCTGGGAAAACAGCCCCACCACGCGTGACAGAGCGCCCGGTTCGTTTTCCATCAGAATCGAGATGATATGGCGCATCAGGTCCGCTCCGTCTTGGAAAGCAGCATGTCACGCATGGAGCCCAGGGGCACCTGCATCGGATAGACGTGCTCGTGCGGGTCCACGGCCACGTCGAGGAACACCAGCTCGTCCTTGTCGGCAAAGGTGCGCTCCAGTGCCGGCTCGAGCTCCTCCATCGTCTGCACCTTCAGGGCGGTGAAGCCATACGACTCGATGAGTTTCTGGAAGTCGGGCAGCGACTCCATGTAGGAGTGCGCATGCCGGGACTTGTAGTTGAGGTCCTGCCACTGGCGCACCATGCCCAGCGAGGCGTTGTTCAGGTTGACGATCTTCACGCCGCCACCGAACTGCTTACAGGTCGACAGCTCCTGCATCATCATCTGGAAGCTGCCCTCGCCGGTCACGCAGACCACCTGCTCGTCGGGGAAGTTCTGCTTGATGCCCATGGCCGCCGGGAAGCCGAAGCCCATGGTGCCGAGGCCGCCTGAGGTGATGAAGCGGTTGGGCTTGTCGAACTTGTAGTACTGGGCCGCGAACATCTGGTGCTGGCCCACGTCGGTGGTGACGTAGGCCTCGCCGCGGGTCAGCCGGCAGATCGCCTCGATGACTTCCTGGGGCTTGATCGTCTCGCCGGGCTTTGACGGCTCGTAGAGCTTGCCGCGGCGCTCCTCGCGCCAGCCCTCGATGGTCTGCCACCACTCCTCGAGCGCGTCGGGATTGGCGATCTCCTTGCCCTGCAGCAGGCTGATCATCTCGTTGATCACGCCCTGGGCCGGGCCGACGATGGGCACGTCGGCGCGCACGGTCTTGGAGACCGAGCTGGGATCGATGTCCACGTGGATGATCTTGGCCGTGGGGCAGAACTTGGAGGTGTTGTTGGTCACCCGGTCGTCGAAGCGCGCGCCGATGGCGATGATCAGGTCGGCATGGTGCATCGCCATGTTCGACTCGTAGGAGCCGTGCATGCCGAGCCAGCCGAGACACTGCTGGTCGCTCTGCGGATAGGCGCCGATGCCCATCAGCGTGGTGGTGATCGGGTAGCCCAGGCGCTTGACCATGTCGGTCAGCCCCTCGCAGGCCCGCCCCGTCACCACGCCGCCGCCGGTATAGAACACCGGGCGCCGGGCCTTGAGCATCAGCTCCACGGCCTTCTTGATCTGGCCGGTATGGCCGCGGGCGACCGGGTTGTAGGAGCGCAGCTTGACCTTCTTCGGATAGACGTACTCGTAGCGCTCGGTGGGTGCGGTCATGTCCTTGGGAATGTCCACCACCACCGGGCCGGGGCGTCCGGTTGCGGCCAGGTAGTAGGCCTTCTTGAGGACTTCCGGAATCTCGCTCGGGTGCCGGATCGAGAAGCTGTGCTTCACGATCGGCCGGGTCACGCCGATGATGTCGGTCTCCTGGAAGGCATCGTCGCCGATCAGGTGGCTCATCACCTGACCACACAGCACCACCATGGGGATCGAGTCCATGTAGGCGGTGGCGATGCCGGTGACCGCGTTGGTGGCGCCGGGCCCGGAGGTCACCAGTACCGTGCCGGGCTTGCCGGAGGCCCGGGCGTAGCCGTCGGCGGCATGGGTGGCGGCCTGTTCGTGGCGCACCAGGATGTGCTTGACCTTGTCCTGACGGAACAGGGCGTCATAGATGTGCAGCGCCGCCCCGCCTGGATAGCCATAGATGTATTCGACGCCCTCGTCCTGAAGGAAGCGGGCGATCATGTCCGCGCCGGAAAGCAATTCCACAGATGTTTCTCCCCTGGAGGTCTCGAGTGCGATCCGCATCCCCTCTCGGGATACGGGGTCGAGTGCGGCGGTATGCCGCTGCCGGAACCTGCCGGCACCTGATGCCAAACCCTGGCGTTTTGAGGCCCGGTTAGGGCCAGCACTCTCATCACGGCGGATCACCGCGTCGGGGCGTTGGCCAGGCCGGGCGGTTGGCCCGGACCCGGAAGTCCTACGGCGGGTAGAGGCCCATGGCCTACCCTTCGCGCGGTAATGGGGGATCGCCCGCTCGCGTCCGCGCCCGTCAGTCAGGAACCGACAAGATTCCAATAGCCCCCGAAGAGTGTCAACCACCACCCGCGCCGCGACGCCGAATTGCCGGGGAGCATGGCCGTTTCGCCCCGCCGGCCACGACTAAAGTCTATCATTCTCGGCTCGCGGCTTGGACGCGATGCTGCTTTAATGCTGCCAAGTGACACGATTCAGCTTACCGATGACGCCCCCTGTCGAGCCGAACTCGCCGATCAGGCCCAGGCGACGTGCTCTTTCGGCCACCAGGTGAATCGATTCACTTCCAACAACCAGACAACGCCTCACCAGAGGAGACGCACCATGTCACGCATCGTGCAATGGTCCATCACCGTAGCCCTGGCCGGCTTCCTGTTCGGCTTCGACACCGCGGTGATCTCGGGCGCCGACAAGCCCATCCAGACGCTGTGGGGACTGAGCGACCTGCAGCATGGCCTGCTGATCATGTCCATGGCCCTGTGGGGCACCGTGATCGGCGCGGTCTTCGGCAACTGGCCCACCGACACCTTCGGACGCCGCACCACCCTGCTGATGATCGGTGTGCTCTACCTGGTCTCGGCCGTCGGCTCGGCGCTGGCCACCGACCCGCTGCTGTTCGCCGCCTTCCGCCTGATCGGCGGCATCGGCGTGGGGATCTCCTCGGTGGCCGCCCCCACCTATATCTCCGAGATCGCGCCGCCCCGCTATCGCGGCTTCCTGGTCGCCATGTACCAGTTCAACATCGTCTTCGGCATCCTGATGGCCTTCGTGTCGAACTACCTCATCGGCAGCCTCGTGCTCGACGACAGCGCCTGGCGCTGGATGCTCGGCATCGAGGCCGTGCCCGCCCTGATCTACACCCTGATGATCACCCGGGTCCCCCGCAGCCCGCGCTGGCTGATCCTCAAGCGCAACGACGTCGCGGAAGCCAGCCGGGTGCTGCGCCTGATCAAGCCCGATGCCGACATCGACGCCGAGATCGCCACCATCCGCGCCGCCGAGGACGAGGAACGCAACGCCCACGCCCCCTTCTTCTCGCGGCGCTACCGGCTGCCGATCCTGCTGGCCTTCCTGATCGCCTTCTTCAACCAGCTCTCCGGCATCAACTTCATCATCTACTATGCACCCCGCGTCCTCGAGGCCGCCGAGCTCGGCAGCCAGGTGGCGCTGCTCTCTACCGCCGGCATCGGACTGGTCAACCTGGTGTTCACCATGCTCGGCATGGCGCTGATCGACCGCCTGGGTCGCCGCACCCTGCTGTACATCGGCTCGGCCGGCTACCTGGTGTCGCTGGTGCTGATTTCGCGGGCCTTCTTCAATGACGAGCTCGGCGGGCTCGAGGTGCCGCTGCTGCTGGGGCTGTTCATCGCCGCCCACGCGATCAGCCAGGGGGCGGTGATCTGGGTGTTCATCGCCGAGGTGTTCCCCAACCACGTGCGCGCCCGCGGCCAGTCCTTCGGCAGCTCGATCCACTGGATCTGTGCCGCGCTGATCACCCTGGTGATGCCCTGGGTGCTGGGGACCTTCAGCGGCGGCCCGGTGTTCGCCTTCTTCGCGGTGATGATGCTGCTGCAGCTGGTCTTCGTGATGTTCCTGATGCCCGAGACCAAGGGCGTCTCCCTCGAGGACCTGCAGCGCCACCTGGTCGGCGACAACGTCAGCCTGCGCCGGGTCCACCTGTCGCGGGTCCGGGAGCGCGTCCGGGCCTGACCGCCGGCACGAAAAGGCCCACCGGGACGCACCCGGCGGGCCAGGGGCCATCCCGGCCCGATCGCGTTCGCCCGCGCCAGGCACCCGCCGGCGCGGGCGAACGGTTTCAGCAGCGGAAGACCAGGTGGTCCTCCTCGACCTCGACGCGGATGACGTCGCCGGGCGAGAAACGGCCCGCCAGCAGGTCCTGGGCCAGCGGGTTCTCGAGCCGGCTCTGGATCGCCCGCTTGAGCGGACGGGCGCCGAACACCGGATCGAAGCCCACCACGGCCAGTTGGGCCATGGCCTCGCTGGAGACCTCGAGCCCCAGGTCGTGCTCGGCCAGGCGCGCGCGCAGGCGGTCGAGCTGGATATCGGCGATGGCCTGGATCTGATCCTGCCCCAGGGCATGGAAGACCACGACCTCGTCGATGCGGTTGATCAACTCGGGGCGGAAGTGGCTGCCCACCACCTCCATCACCATGTCCTTCATCTGCTGATAGTCGCTGTCGTCGCCGCCCATGCGCTGGATGACATCCGAGCCCATGTTGGAGGTCATCACGATGACGGTGTTGCGGAAGTCGACCGTGCGCCCCTGGCCGTCGGTGAGGCGACCGTCCTCCAGCACCTGCAGCAGGATGTTGAAGACATCGTGGTGGGCCTTCTCCACCTCGTCGAGCAGCAGCACCGAGTAGGGCTTGCGGCGCACGGCCTCGGTCAGGTAGCCGCCCTCCTCGTAGCCGACGTAGCCAGGGGGCGCACCGATCAACCGCGCCACCGAGTGCTTCTCCATGAACTCGGACATGTCGATGCGCACCATGGCCTCTTCGGTGTCGAACAGGAAATTGGCCAACGACTTGCAGAGCTCGGTCTTGCCCACCCCGGTCGGGCCGAGGAACAGGAAGGAGCCGTTGGGCCGGTTGGGGTCGGCCAGCCCGGCCCGGGAGCGGCGCACGGCGTTCGACACGGCGGTGACCGCCTCGTCCTGGCCGATCACCCGCTCGTGCAGGGCCTCCTCCATGCGCAGCAGCTTGTCGCGCTCGCCCTCGAGCATCTTGGCGACCGGGATGCCGGTCCAGCGCGACACCACCTCGGCGATCTCCTCCTCGGTGACGTTGGAACGCAGCAGCTTGTGGCTGGCGGTATCGGCGTCGGCCTCGGCGGCGCTGCTCTCGGCGATCTTCTTCTCGAGCGCCGGGATCACGCCGTACTGCAGCTCGGACATGCGCGCCAGGTCACTCTGACGGCGAGCCTGCTCCAGGTCCACCCGGGCCCGGTCGAGCTCGTCCTTGAACTGGGCGGCCCCCTGGATGCTGGCCTTCTCGGCCTTCCAGATCTCGTCCAGGTCGGCGTATTCGCGCTCCAGCTCGGCGATCTGCTCCTCGAGGCTCTCGAGACGTTTCTTGGAGGCCTCGTCGGTCTCCTTCTTGAGGTGCTCGCGCTCCATCTTGAGCTGGATCAGCCGGCGATCGAGGCGATCCATCTCCTCCGGCTTGGAGTCGAGCTCCATGCGGATCCGCGAACAGGCCTCGTCGACCAGGTCGATCGCCTTGTCGGGCAACTGGCGGTCGGTGATGTAGCGGGTCGACAGCTTGGCCGCGGCGATGATGGCGCCGTCGGTGATGTCGACGCCGTGGTGCACCTCGTAGCGTTCCTTGAGCCCGCGCAGGATCGCCACGGTGTCCTCCTCGCTGGGCTCGTCCACCAGCACCTTCTGGAAGCGGCGCTCCAGGGCCGCATCCTTCTCGATGTGCTTACGGTACTCGTCCAGGGTGGTCGCGCCGACGCAGTGCAGCTCGCCGCGGGCCAGGGCCGGCTTGAGCATGTTGCCGGCGTCCATGGCGCCCTCGGCCTTGCCGGCGCCGACCATGGTGTGCAGCTCGTCGATGAACAGGATGACCCGGCCCTCCTCCTGGGCCAGCTCCTTGAGCACCGCCTTCAGGCGTTCCTCGAACTCGCCGCGGAACTTGGCCCCGGCCAGCAGCGCGCCCATGTCGAGCGACAGCACGCGCTTGTCCTTGAGCCCTTCCGGCACCTCGCCGTCGACGATGCGCTGGGCCAGGCCCTCGACGATGGCGGTCTTGCCCACGCCGGGCTCGCCGATCAGCACCGGGTTGTTCTTGGTGCGCCGCTGCAGCACCTGGATGGTGCGGCGGATCTCGTCGTCGCGGCCGATCACCGGGTCGAGCTTGCCGCTGGACGCCCGCTCGGTGAGGTCCAGGGTGTACTTGTCCAGCGCCTCGCGGCTCTCCTCGACATTGGGGTCCTCGACCCGCTCGCCGCCGCGCACGCTCTCGATGGCGGTCTCCAGCGCCTGGCGGGTCAGGCCGGCCTGGGTCAGCACCTTGCTCACCGCATGGCGCATCTCCAGGGCCGCGAGCAGCACCAGCTCGCTGGCAATGTACTGATCGCCCCGCTTCTGGGCCTCGCGATCGGTCAGGTTGAACAGCTTCACGAGATCGCGGGAGGGCTGCACCTCGCCGTCGAAGTCACCGACCCGGGGCAGGTCGTCCAGGTGGCCCGTCAGGGCATCGCGCAGCCCCGCCGCATCGCCGCCGGCCTTCTGCACCAGCGCCTTGACGCCGGTGTCGGTGGCCTCCAGCAGCGCCAGCAGCAGGTGGCCGGGCTCGAGCTGGTTGTGTCCGTGCCCCACCGCCAGGGACTGGGCATCGGCCACGGCGTTCTGCAGCTTGGCGGTGAACTTGTCGAATCGCATTCGCTTTCCTCCGTCGGGGTGGCGGCGCGGTCGGACGCGCCGCCTGTCCCTATGTCATGGGTCTTGACATCCTCAATGGAGTCAGGATGACCGGCTTTCAAGGTATGGGCCATCGGAAAGCGAAGGGGATTGATATGGGTCAAGCGCCAGCTGGAAGCTGGAAGCTGGAAGCTGGAAGCTGGAAGCTGGAAGCTGGAAGCTGGAAGCTGGAAGCTGGAAGCTGGAAGCTGGAAGCTGGAAGGCAGCTTGAATCCGCCACAAAAGCCGTCAAGGGTTTTCTTCCCGCTTCAAGCTTACGTTCGCGCAGCGGACGATCTTCCAGCTCCCGGAGAAGCCGGGCTAGCGCAACCAGATCATGCTGGCCATGCGGCCGGTCACGCCGTCGTCACGGCGGTAGGAGTAGAAACGCGGTTCGCAGGCGGTGCAGAAGTGGCCGCCGCTGATATGCGCCAGGCCGAGTCGCTCGAGACGCAGGCGCGCCAGCTTGTAGAGGTCGGCCATGTAGTGGCCGAGCCGGTAGGGACTGGGATCGAAGGCGTCCAGGGCCTCGGGGTGCACCGCCACGAAGGCCTGGCGCACCTCCGGGCCCACCTCGAACTGGGCATTGGAGATGGCCGGCCCGAGCCAGGCCATCTGGGCCTCGGCCGGGACCCCCATGGCCGCCACCGTGGCCTCGAGCACCCCGCCGGCCAGGCCTCGCCAGCCGGCATGGGCCACCCCGACGCGCTGGCCGGCCCGGTCGCAGAAGAACACCGGCAGGCAGTCGGCGGTCAGCACCACGCAGGCATGGCCGCGGTCCAGGGCCACCGAGGCGTCGGCCTCGGGCAGCTCCCCGGAATAGACCTGCTGGACCCGGGCGCCATGCACCTGGTCGAGCCACAGCAGCGGGCGGTCGTCGCCGACCTCCTTGTGCAACTGGCGCCGGCACAGCGCCACATGGGCCGGGTTGTCACCCACGTGCAGGGCCGGATTGAAGGCGGCGAAGTCGCCCTGGCTGGGGCCGATCTCCCGGGTGGTAACGAAGGCCCCCACCGAGGGCGGCGCCGGCCAGTCGGGGCGGATCAGCGTCGGGCGCAGGTCGAGGGCATCGCTCATCGCATCGTCTCGCAGTCATCGCGCAGGAAGTCGAGCAGCATCAGCAGGTCATCGGGCAGGGCCGCCCGGAACGTCAGGGTCTCGCCGCTGCCGGGATGCACGAAGGCCAGCTTGCGGGCATGCAGCGCCTGACGGGGAAACTTGCGCAGCACCTCCTTGAGGGTCTCCCCCGCCCCGGCGGGCAGCTTCAGGCGACCGCCGTAGACCGGGTCACCGATCAGCGGATAGCGCAGGTGGCCCAGGTGCACGCGGATCTGGTGGGTGCGCCCGGTCTCCAGGCGGCAGCGCACATGGGTATGGGCGCGGAAGCGCTCGACCACCCGGTAGTGGGTCACCGCCGGCTTGCCGGAGGCGTTCACCGCCTGGCGCTTGCGGTCCCGGGGGTGGCGGCCGATGGGCGCATCCACGGTCCCGCCGGCGGTCATCACCCCGACCACCACGGCGTCGTACTCCCGGGACACGGTGCGCGCCTGCAGCTGCTCCACCAGCGCGGTCTGGGCGGGCAGCGTCTTGGCCACCACCATCAGGCCGCTGGTGTCCTTGTCCAGGCGGTGGACGATGCCGGCCCGGGGGATCGCCGCCAGCTCGGGGCAGTGGTGCAGCAAGCCGTTGAGCAGCGTGCCGTCGGGGTTGCCGGCGGCCGGGTGCACCACCAGGCCGGGCGGCTTGTTGACCACCAGTACCTGGTCGTCCTCGAAGACCACCTCCAGGGGAATCTCCTCGGGCTCGAAGCGGGCGTCGTCCTCGATCTCGGCGGCGAGCGCCAGTGCCTCGCCACCGTAGACCTTGTCCTTGGGCTTGGCGGGGCTGCCGTCGACGGTCAAGGCACCGTCCTTGATCCATCCCTTGAGACGCTCCCGGGAGAAGTCGGCGAAGAGTTCGGCGGCGGCCTGGTCGAGGCGCAGGCCTGCCATGCGCTCGGGAACGCGATGCTGGGCTTCGAGGGTCTGGGACATGGGCTCGTCGATGGGTCCGTCTGGAGGGTGGCGACGCCCGTAGGCGCTCTGTCATCACGGCCGGCGCGATGACTGCGTTTTACCGCAAGGTGCTTTATAGTGGGCGATTCCTGGCCGATTCTAGCACGGCCGCCCAGGGTTGTTTGACACGAGGATCACGATGCGCGTTATCACGACCGGGACTCGCCTGGCCGCCATGCTGCTGGCGACCACCCTGCTGGCCGGCTGTGCCAGCACCGGCGACGAGGAGGCCCCCGACCTGCAGGAGCGCCAGCTCTACGAGGAAGGCCGCGCCGCGCTGGAAAGCGGCCGCTATACCACCGCCATCAACCGGCTCGAGGCCATCGACACCCGCTTCCCCTTCGGCGATACCGCGGAGCAGGCCCAGCTGGAACTGATCTACGCCTACTACGAGACCGATGACTGGGAGAGCGCCCGGGCCGCGGCCAGCCGCTTCATCCGCCTGCATCCGGACCACCCCCAGGTCGACTATGCCTACTACATGCGCGGCCTGGCGGCCTGGCAGGCGGGTCGCTTCAGTCTCGAGGCCCTGCGCCTGATCGATATTTCCAAGCGCGACCTGGGCGCGAGCCGCGACGCCTATTCCGACTTCCGCGAGCTGGTCCAGCGCTTCCCCGACAGCCAGTATGCCGCGGACGCCCGTCAGCGCATCGTCTACCTGCGCAACCTGCTGGCCCGTCACGAGTTGCAGGTCGCCGATTTCTACCTGCGCAAGGGCGCCTACCTCGCCGCCGTCGAGCGGGGCCGCTGGGTCATCGAGAACTACCCGCAGGCCGCCGGCACCCGGGACGCCCTGGCGGTGATGGTCGAGGGCTACCTGGGCCTGAACATGACCGACCGCGCCCGGGAGTCCCTGAAGGTACTGATCGAGAACGCCCCGGACCACGAGCGACTGAACGGCCGCACCTTCGATCCCCGCTACGTGGACGCGCCGGCCCTCTCGGCCTGACCCGGCCCGGCTTCCCCCCTTCGGATGTAAAAACCGGCGCTGCCAGAAGCAGCGCCGGTTTGTCTTCGAGCCTTCGGCGTCAAGCCTTCCGCTTCATTCTCCCGGCTGCCAGCCGTTGACGATGGGATAGCGGCGGTCACGCCCGAAGCCGCGCCGGGTGACCCGCACGCCCACCGGCGCCTGGCGACGCTTGTACTCGCAGCGGTCGACCAGCCGTACCACCTTGTAGACGTCGTCCCGGTCGAAGCCCGCGGCGATGATCGCCTCGGCGCTCATGTCGCCCTCGATGTAGCGCACCAGGATGGCGTCCAGGGTGTCGTAGTCGGGCAGCGAGTCGCTGTCCTGCTGGTCCGGGGCCAGCTCGGCGGAGGGCGGCCGCTCGATGACCCGCTCGGGGATCGCCGGCGACTGGGTGTTGCGCCACCGGGCCAGTCGATAGACCCAGGTCTTGTAGACGTCCTTGATGGCGTTGTAGCCGCCCACCATGTCGCCATAGAGCGTCGCGTAGCCCACCGCCATCTCGCTCTTGTTGCCGGTGCTCAGCACCATCAGGCCCTTCTTGTTGGAGATCGCCATCAGCAGCACCCCGCGACAGCGCGACTGCAGGTTCTCCTCGGTGGTATCCCGCTGGGTGCCGGCGAAGCTGTCGGCCAGGGTCTCCATGAAGGCATCGACCATCGACTCGATGGGCATCACCTCGTAGCCGACGCCGAGCAGCCTGGCCTGCTCGGCGGCATCCTGCCGGGAGATGTCGGCGGTGTAGTGATACGGCATCATCACCGCATGGACGCGCTGCGGCCCCAGGGCATCCACGGCGATGGCCAGCGACAGGGCCGAGTCGATGCCCCCGGACAGCCCCAGCACCACGCCCTCGAAGCCGCTCTTGTTGACGTAGTCACGAAGCCCGGTCACCAGCGCGCAATAGAGGTTCTCCTCCGGCGCCACCTCGGGGTCGGTCTCCCCGGCCTGGGGAATCCAGCTGCCCTGCTCGTGGACGAACTGCACCGGCATCAGGCCCACCGCCCAGTGCGGCGCCTGCACCCGCAGCTCGCCCCGGGCGTCGACGCAGGCCGACCCGCCATCGAACACCAGCTCGTCCTGGCCACCGATCTGATTGACATAGACGATCGGCAGCGCCACCTCGGAGGCCCGCTGCTTGAGCAGAGCCAGGCGCTCGGCGGGCTTGTCCTGATGGAAGGGCGAGGCATTGAGGGTGACGAGGATCTCGGCCCCGGCCTCCCGCGCCTGGCGCACCGGGGCCTCGGCCCAGATGTCCTCGCAGATCAGGATGCCCAGCCTGGCGCCCTTGTGCTCGACCACCAGCGGCTCGCCGCCGACGGCGAAGTAGCGTTGCTCGTCGAAGACCTCATAGTTGGGCAGGGCCTGCTTGGCGTACTCGTCGAGCCACTCGCCGTTGTAGAGCACCCCGGCGAGGTTCCAGTTGCGTCCCTCGCGACGCCCCGGATAACCGACGATCACCATGACGTCGCGCACCATCTTCTCGGCCATGCGGGCTCGGGCATGGCGCAGGCGGGTCTCCATGGAGGGGCGCAGCAGCAGATCCTCCGGCGGGTAGCCGGTGAGGAAGAGCTCCGGCAGCACCACGATGTCGGCACCATGCTCGATGCGCGCCTCGCGTACCGTCTCGATGGCTCGGTCGGTGTTGCCGGGGATATCCCCGACCAGCGGGTCCAGCTGAGCCATCACCAGCGTCAGGTCTTGCATGGGCGTAGAAATCTCTCGAGAATCGGTTGATACGTGCATTGTCCCGCAAGGGCGGTCGAGTGGCAAAGGCGGCCGGCCCCACTCAGGGAGTCATTTGAGGATGAACCTGTTGCTGATCCGCCTGATCATCTTCGCCGTGCTGTTCTTCGCCGGCCTCAAGCTGTATCGCATGTACCGCGAGTGGAAGCTCGACCGCGAGGAGGCCGCCCAAGGCAGTCCCCAGGGCAACCAGATGGTGCGCTGCGCCTGGTGCCAGGTGCACCTTCCGGAGGACGAGGCCCTGCGGGACAGAGGTCAGTGGTTCTGCTCGCCCGACCACCGCAACAAGTACCTGGAAGAGCAGCACGGGGATTGACCCCGCCTGACCCGCCGGCGCGTCAGGCCGGCAGCCGCCCCGCCAGCCGGTAGGGCGCCGGATCGACGATCGGCTCGCGCCCCAGCAGCTCATCGACCAGCAGGCGCGTCGAGGCCGGCGCCAGCACCAGGCCATTGCGATAGTGGCCGGCGTTCACATGCAGGTTGTCGACGCCCGGTAGCGCACCGATGAAAGGCACCCCGTCCGGCGAGCCCGGGCGCAGTCCCGCCCAGTGGTGCTCCACCTCGCACTCGGCCAGCGCCGGGACGATCCGGGTCGCCGAGTGCCAGAGGGAGTCGCGGGCCTCTCCGGACACGGACTTGTCGAACCCCGCCTCCTCCAGGGTCGAGCCGGCCAGCACCCGGCCATCGGCCCGCGGGATCACGTAGCGCCCATCCATCAGCACCACCCGGCTGACCAGCCCCGCTGGCGCCTTGAAGAGGATCATCTGCCCCTTCACCGGCCGCACCGGCAGCGACACCCCGAGCGGCGCCAGCAGGCCGGCCGCCCAGGCGCCGCCGCAGACGATGACCTGCTCCCCGCCGACGATGCCCTCCGTGGTCTCCACCCCCGCGACGCGCCCCGCCGCGAGGCGCAGGCCCGTGACCTCGCAGCCTTCCCGCAGCGTCACGCGGCCCATCGCGGCCAGGCGGCGGCGCAGCGCCCGGGTCAGCCGCGGGTTGCGGATGCTGCCGAGTGTCGGCATCCACAGCGCCTCGCGGCAGCCGGGTGCCACCTCGGGCTCCTTGTCATAGAGGAAGTCGGCGGAGACCCGCTCCAGGGGCTTGCCGACCTCGCGGGCCCACTCCATGGCCCGCGCCTCGTCGTCGACCCGCAGGTAGAACAGGCCCTTCTGGCGGTACTCCGGATCGATGCCGGTTTCCTCCAGCAGACGCAGGGCCAGCTCCGGATAGAAGCCCTCGGACCAGGTGGAGAGGCGCGAGATCGGCGCGCTGTAGCGCCAGGGATAGAGCGGCGAGACGATGCCGCCGCCGGCCCAGGAGGCCTCGCGGCCGCACTGGCCGCGCTCGAGAAGGGTCACCGAATGGCCGGCATCGGCCAGTTGCAGCGTCGTCATCATGCCGATGACGCCACCGCCCACAACGAGAAAATCACTCACGAGGCGTGTCCGCTATCGCTTACGGAGAGGGCGCGGCACCTGTCTAGCTTGAAGGAATACCCACGAGAACGGGCACTCCCGGGAGACACGGCATGGGACAGGGCACCGCCGAAGGCCATCAGCTTACCGGCAGGCCACCGGGCCTGGCAAAGCCCGCCCAGCGGGGCCTGACACTGATCGAGCTGCTGGTAACGCTCGCCGTGGTGATCCTCATGGCCACCTGGGGCATCCCCAGCTTCCAGCAGTTCACCGCCCGCAACGAGGTCGCCGCGGAGGTCATACGCATCAAGACCGCCCTGGCGCTGGCGCGCAATACGGCGATCACTCGCCGGGCAACCATTTCCGTTTGCCCCGCGTCTTCAGCTGTAAGCACGAACTGCGATTTAAGCGACTGGTCTCTGCCCATCCTCATTGTGGAAGGCCAAGCCCCAAGCGGAGACCTGACCAGTTCCAGCCTACTCAAAGTGATGGAAGGAACCGGCCAACCAACTTCATCTTTCAATAGAGATACACCACTACGCTTTCAATCGACGGGCTGGTCAAGGGGTCATAATGGCACCATTACTATCTGTGGTTATGACGGACAAGGTGCCGACATCATTATCAACAACATGGGGAGAGTGAGAACCGAAAAAAGCACCTCCTGCCAAAGCTGAAAAGCCGCCCCAAGAAGGAGCGGCCTTTTAGCATACTTCAAAACACACTAAATAGTTTCCAGCCAAGAGGCTATATAGTAATTATCTCCCAGACCGACACCCTCTAACCCCCAGAGGTCGACGATACTCAGCGTTTCGTCTGAGCCATCACCGTCCGTATCATACTGAATAGTCACATCAGATATCAGGGAAAATGTATCCAGCAAGACGTCATCATCAAAGTTATACAATGAGGTACCGCCCCCTCCAATGGCAATCGTTTTATCTGCAAATATACATGAAGAACCACAGTCAAGCTCATTCCCGCCTGAACCTTCAGTGTCAGAGACAACAGATCCGTCTTCTTGGTACGTATTCAGCTGATCTATGGGGGCCGACACAACCGAGCCATGAAACTCACCACCACCACCACCGGAAACAATATAATCACCCAGGACAATAATTAGCCCGTCAAAACTGGGGACACCATTAAAATCAACATTCCCATCAATGACCAAGACACCCTTTCCATCGAGATCACCCGAGTGATTAAATGTCGGACGTCCATTCGCATCAGTATCCACCCCAGCCAAGTCATCGCCATGACTAAGAAAGTAAACGCTACCATCTTCCGAAAACTCATCAGATGAAGGAAAATAGTCTTGCACTGACGTTCCTGCATCTGCCTGCAAGGCACTGAGAAAAGTTGCAAGAAGATTGGCATCTGTTAACGCCTGGACATCAATTCCGCCTTGCACACCACCCTGATAATTACATAGCCGATTATTACCACCATCATCTACACAGGTATAGGTGTCAGTAGACGCATCATACTCTGAGGCACTCTCGACAGTTTCATTATTCGGTATGATCTCGCCTACTACACCTTCAGCAATCTGGGTGCAAGCGACTTGAATCGCCGCCCTGTTATTACCATCAATATCTTCTTCACCCGTTATTTCAGCATTTGAGCTAGGAGGTTCAAATATCAAGCTATCCGGATCACATTCTCCTTCATCTTCCGCGACCACGATGGGTGCCCCTGGACCGACCCCAAGATGGGTTTCGAACTGCAAGCTGCGAAATATGGAGTCATTCGGATTGACACGCCCCGTACTGGTAATTACGTAGCGCCCATATAAAGTATTTCCGTCTGCATCGGTTTTCGGTGCACATGTAATGCTATAGGCGGCACTCACCTCAGCAGCAGCGATATTTTCATACCCTGCCGGCCATCCAGAGGTACCACAATTTGGGGCTCCGTTGAGAAATAGCTTCCAAGCTTCTGCCCCGCCGTATTCAGCGGCCATCAGCGCCGAAACCGACGCGCGATAGTTACCAGCCATTTGCTCTTCCAGGCGTGAGGACTGAAAACTGGACAACCCCAACAGCAATGCTATAACCATTAGCACCAAGCTAACAATCAGTGCCGCACCGCCTTGTTTTCTTATCCTAATCATATCAGCACCCTCACATTGCAGTCTTAGGCAGCTACTATTACTCAAACCTCGACACTGCGGAAGCTCGGTTTGTCACTCGAAACGTGAAGGCATCCGGCTGGCCATCAATAGGAACCAAAGATAACCCAATATCCACAAACACCTTATTATTCACAACTCCGGAATCCAGGCTCAAGTTAAATGACGCACCCACAATACCATTAATGATAGATTGCTCAACTGTCGTCACTGCACCACCAGGGTCTATGCAGCTGACCTCAATATTCAAGCTACCGTCCTGTTGAGAATAAACCAACTGATTGAGATCGTCTCCACTACAATAGGCGTCACTTTCCCGTGATTCAGCATAATCAAGTGTCAAGCTGGAGCCATCACTGGATGCCGCCGACAAGGGATCAGCGGTTCTAATATCTTGGGCCATGACATCAACAAGATACCGCAAGGTCTCCTGGCGCTGGTTCAACAGCCTTGCCTGCTCGTAGGATTGTTTCCCCGAGATGAAGATTTGCGTCGCTCCCAATACCACCAGCAACCCTATCACTAGGGCGACCATGAGCTCTACTAGGCTAAAACCGCGCTGGCGAAAACAATTTATCTTCATATTCATGGTGACGCCACCCTACCCGGAAGCTCTACGACGTAGGCAAGACTCGAGACCGAATCTATATTCCCATCCAGGTTTTCATCGAACCGCTCGTCACTCCATTGAACGCTAATGACATATTCGCAGTCCGTAGCAGTAATGGGCGTCGCATCAGATATAGGGAGCAGCGTACTCCACTGAGCATTCCAGGCAGCATTGATAGTTGCCACGGATGTCGCATCTGGGCATATTCCAGGGTTTGAAGCATCTCCCAGCTCGGCCCAAAGCCGTTCCACTGCATCTTGTGCCGAAAGCGTTGCAATCGATCGCTGATAGGAGACATGAGAACTTTTCATCGCATTAAGCTGCATAGCAGCAACCCCTAAGAGACCAAGGGATAGCACCAGGATGGCAATCAATGCTTCGATCAGGGTAAACCCCTTATCCGTATCACCATTCACATTAAAACCTCCTACTGTGCATAGATGGCCTACTTAAAATCAAGGTCTGCTTACCATGCCTGCTGCATTTACCTGCAATGTCTCACTATCACCACCCTGGTATTGAAGCGTCACGGAGCATGGCGTGCCCACTGGACAGTTCGCTCTCCCTAGCTCATTGAAAGTGATAGAGAAAGGGTCTGGCGTGGCAGCACTTATCGCCACGCTCCCATCATCTGACGATAGCGTCTTCATCGTCGTAACCACCCCACCAACGATATGGGTTACCTGTACCTGCCAAGCTCCCGAAATATTGACTGTAATATCGTCACGACGCTTCACAGCCTCACTTCGAGCATAATTCAAGCCTGAGAGGACATGGTTGAAGTCAGCCGCCAGGCGATTTCTTGCCATGAGTTCCTGAAAGCTTGGCACAGCCACTGTGGCCAGGATCACTGCCACTGCCAAAGCGGCCAAAAGCTCGATGAGGGTGAAACCTTTTATCTTCATGACTTCACCAACAGGCCGCAGGCAGCTTACTGCCGGTATGATCTAACGTGATATCGCCACTACAACCATCACTTCCGGAAGCAAGAGAAGCCGTTAAAGTGTAAGCCGATGCACTACTAACTACAGTAATAGTGTAATACTCCTCCGGTGAATCCAGGGTGTCACCATTGCCCAATGCACAGCCAGCATTGTCATAGGCGTTATAGACTGTGTAACAGCGTTCCAGCGTGCCTGCAGCTTGATTCAGGCCCGCATGTGCATCTGTCCGCTTAGCCCTTTCCACATACTGCGTATAGCTGGGATAGGCGATGGCGGCGAGAATCCCGATCACCGCCACCGCGATCATCAGCTCGATCAGCGTGAAGCCGGCCTGGCGCCGGGCATGGTCTTCGGGGCCCTTCGGCCGATGTCGTGTGCGAGTCATGATCACGCGGCGCATCTCCCCTGCTTACGTCACGATTTGTATCAGTATGTATCAGTACTGTCGTTTCCGACAGCCAATGGTCACAAAAAAACCGGGCGCTTGCCCGGTTTTCTTGGCCGTACCAAAGGCTGAGGCGCCCCCTGAGCGCCACGCCCGCGGTAGCACACGGCTAGTCGCTGGCGATCACCCGCTCGCGGAGTTCGCGCGGCATGGAGAAGGTGATGGTCTCCTCGCGGCCCGCGAGTTCCTCCGGCGCACTGGCGCCCAGGGCCTGGAGTCGCTCGATCACCCCCTTGACCAGCACCTCGGGGGCACTGGCGCCGGCGGTGACGCCCACCGCGTTTACGCCCTCCAGCCAGGCCGGGTCGACCTGCTCGGCGCTATCCACCAGATAGGCCGGCGTCCCGACGCGCTCGGACAGCTCGCGCAGGCGGTTGGAGTTGGAGCTGTTGGGGCTGCCCACCACCAGCACCAGGTCACAGCCAGCCGCCAGCTCGCGCACGGCGTCCTGGCGGTTCTGGGTCGCATAGCAGATGTCGTCCTTGCGCGGCCCGGCGATCTCGGGGAAGCGCTCGCGCAGGGCATCGATCACCCTGGCGGTGTCATCCATGGAGAGCGTGGTCTGGGTCACGAAGGCCAGCCGGCTCGGGTCCTTGACCTCCAGGTTGGCCACGTCCTCCTCGTCCTCGACCAGGTAGATCCGGCCCCCGTAGGAGGTGTCGTAACGCCCCATGGTGCCCTCCACCTCCGGGTGGCCCTCGTGACCGATGAGGATGCACTCCTGGCCGCGCCGCGCGTAGCGCAGCACCTCCATATGCACCTTGGTGACCAGTGGGCAGGTGGCGTCGAAGACCTTCAGGCCGCGCCGTTCGGCCTCTTCCTGGACGGCCCGGGAGACGCCGTGGGCCGAGAAGATCACGATGACGTCATCCGGCACCTCGTGCAGTTCCTCGACGAAGACCGCGCCCCGCTCGCGCAGGCTGTCGACCACGAAGCGGTTGTGCACCACCTCGTGGCGCACGTAGATGGGCGGATCGAAGACGTCCAGCGCGCTGTTGACGATATCGATGGCGCGATCGACGCCGGCGCAGAAGCCGCGGGGGTTGGCCAGCTTGATTTGCATGATTTGCCTTGCCTTGATGCTCGAGCATCCGTTCGATCAATGAGTCGTGGCGGGCTTCACGTCCAGTACCTCGACCTCGAAGGTCAGGGTACGCCCGGCCAGGGGGTGATTGAAGTCCACCTCGACCTGCTCGTCGTCGACGCGCTTGATCACCCCGGGCAGCTCGCCGCCGGCAGCATCGGCGAAGGACATCACCATGCCCACCTCGGGCGTGTCGCTGTCGAACTCCTCGCGCTTGAGCACCTGGATGTTCTGGGGGTTGTGCTGGCCGAAGGCATGCTCGGGGGTGATCTCGAAGCTGCCGGACTCGCCGGGGCCCATGCCCTTGAGCGGCTGCTCGAAGCCCGGCGGCAGGTTGCCGTCGCCGACCTGGAAGGTGGCCGGCGCCTTGTCGCGGGTGGAGTCCACCTCGGTGCCATCCTCCAGCTTGAGGGTGAAGTGCAGGGTCACTTCCATGCCCTCGTCGATGTGGTGGCCTTGCGCGTGTTGGTCGCTCATGTGCTCTCTCGAAGCTGTCGTGAAGGTCGCGTGGGGCTGGTGGCTTGGATGACGCGACGCGCCCCGGGTTCCTCAGCGGCCGCGCCGGGCCCGGCGACGCTCGCCGAACACCGACTCCCAGATCAGCCCGATGGCGCCCAGGGTGATGCCGATGTCCGCCACGTTGAAGGCCGGGTAATACCAGCCGGCGGCATGAAAGGACAGGAAGTCCACCACATAGCCGTGCACCAGCCGGTCGTAGAGGTTGCCCAGGGCGCCGCCGATGATCAGTGCCAGGGCGGCGCCGAGGAGCTTCTCGTCGGCCCTCAGGCGGTGCATCCAGACCGTCAGCCCCACGCTGGCCCCCACCGCGAAGGTGGCGAAGAACCAGCGCTGCCAGCCGGGGTGGTCGGCCAGGAAGCTGAAGGCCGCGCCGGTGTTGTGCAGCAGGGTCAGGTTGAAGAACGGCAGCACCACCACCGGCTGGGCATAGGCCAGCAGGCTCGAGGCCAGGGCCTTGGTACCCAGGTCCAGGGCCACCACGGCCGCGGTCAGCCACAGCCAGCGCAACGGCTTGTGCATGGGCGCCGCCTTGGCGGCGCCCTTCGGGGTCTCCGGCATGTTGCCCACCTCATGCATAGTGACGGGCCTCGCCGGGGCCGTCCGGCAGGTTGCTCACGCACCGGCCACAGAGGTCGTCATGGCCGGCATGGCTTCCCACGTCCTCGCGGTGGTGCCAGCAGCGCTCGCACTTCGCGTGGGCGCTGGTCGCCACGGCGACCTTGAGCCCCTCGAGTTCGGTGGCCTCGGCGTCAGCGCCCTCGGCCAGCGGCGCCAGGTGGACCTCGCTGGTCAGCATCACGAAGCGCAGCTCGTCGCCGAGCTTGGCCAGTGTCGCCTGCAGGGCCTCGTCGACGTAGAGGGTCACCTCGGCGGCCAGGCTGCCCTTGATGGTCTTGGCATTGCGGGCATCCTCCAGGCACTTGTTGACGGCCTGCTTGACCTCCAGCACCTGCTCCCAGAAGCCGCGGCCCAGGTCGGCGTCCTCGGCCAGGGTGCCGAGCCCCGCGTAGTACTCCTCGAGCAGCACGCTGTCGCCGCGGCGTCCGGGGATGTGCTCGAAGATCTCCTCGGCGGTGAAGGACAGGATCGGCGCCACCCAGCGCGCCAGGGCCTGGATGACGTGATAGAGCGCGGTCTGGGCGCTGCGCCGGGCCACGGAATCGGCCTGGGTGGTGTACTGGCGATCCTTGATCACGTCCAGGTAGAAGCCGCCGAGCTCCCGGGCGCAGAAGCCGTGCACCTGCTGGTAGACGTCGAGGAAGCGGTACTCTTCATAGGCCGTCTCGATGCGCGCCTGCAGCTGGGCGGCGCGGTCGACCACCCACTGGTCCAGGGCCAGCAGGTCGTCGAAGGCCAGGCCGTCGCGCTCGGGAGCGAAGCCGTTGAGGTTGGCGAGCAGGAACCGCGAGGTGTTGCGGATGCGCCGGTAGACGTCGGCGGTGCGCTTGAGGATCTCGTCGGAGACCGCCATCTCGCCGCCGTAGTCGGTGGAGGCCACCCACAGCCGCAGGATGTCGGCGCCGAGCTTGTCCATGACTTCCTGGGGCGCCACCACGTTGCCCATGGACTTGGACATCTTGCGGCCGTGGGCGTCCACGGTGAAGCCGTGGGTCAGCAGGCCGCGATACGGGGGATGGCCGTCCATGGCGCTGCCGGTGAGCAGCGAGGAGTGGAACCAGCCGCGGTGCTGGTCCGAACCTTCCAGGTAGAGATCCGCCCGGGGGCCCTGCGCGTGGCCATGGGGATGCGAGCCGCGCAGCACGTGGCGATGGGTGGTGCCGGAGTCGAACCACACGTCCAGGGTATCGGTGACCTTGTCGTAGTCGGCGGCCTCCTCGCCCAGCAGTTCGGCGGGGTCGAGGCGGAACCAGGCGTCGATGCCCTCGCGCTCGACGCGCTGGGCGGCCTGCTCCATCAGCGCCACGGTGCGCGGGTGCAGCTCGCCGGTGGCCTTGTGCAGGAAGAAGGGGATCGGCACCCCCCAGTTGCGCTGGCGGGAGATGCACCAGTCGGGCCGGTTGGCGATCATCGCATGCAGCCGCGCCTTGCCCCAGGCCGGGGTGAAGGTGGTGGCCTCGATGCCCGCCAGCGCCTTGTCGCGCAGGGTCCGGCCATCGTGGCCGGCCACGTCCATGCCCACGAACCACTGGGCGGTGGCCCGGTAGATCACCGGCGTCTTGTGGCGCCAGCAGTGCATGTAGCTGTGGGAGATGGTCTTGTGGGCCATCAGCGCGCCCACCTCGTCGAGCTTGGCGACGATCTGCAGGTTGGCCTTCCAGATCATCTGGCCGCCGAAGAACGGCAGGTCGTCCACGTAGACGCCGTTGCCCTGCACCGGGCTCTCGATCTCGCTGAACGCCATGCCATGGGCACGGCAGGTCACGAAGTCGTCCACGCCGTAGGCCGGCGCCGAGTGGACGATGCCGGTGCTGCCGACCTCGGACTCCACGTAGTCGGCGAGATACACCGGCGAGCGGCGCTCATAGAAGGGATGGGCGAACGCGATGCCGTCCAGGCGCTCGCCGGTGGCGGTGGCGATGATCTCGCCCTCGAGCCCGAAGCGCTCGAGGCACGACTCGACCAGCTCCTCGGCCAGCAGCAGCAGGCGCTCGCCGGCATCCACCAGGGCATAGGTGAACTCGGGATGGACGTTCAACGCCTGGTTGGCCGGGATGGTCCAGGGGGTGGTGGTCCAGATCACCACGGCGGCGGGCTTGGCCAGCGCCTCGAGGCCGAAGGCCGCGGCCAGCCGGCCGTCCTCGGCGCAGGGGAAGGCCACGTCGATGGCATCGGACTGCTTGTCGGCGTACTCCACCTCGGCCTCGGCCAGGGCCGAGCCGCAGTCGAAGCACCAGTTCACCGGCTTGAGCCCCTTGAAGACGTAGCCGCCCTCGACCATCTCGGCCAGGGCGCGGATCTCGCCGGCCTCGTTGGCATAGTCCATGGAGCGGTAGGGGTTGTCCCAGTCGCCGATCACGCCCAGGCGCACGAAGTCGGACAGCTGCCCCTGGATCTGCTCGGCGGCATACTCGCGGCACAGCTCGCGGGCCCTGGCCGGCTCCAGATGCTTGCCGTGGGTGGTCTCCACCTTGTGCTCGATGGGCAGGCCGTGGCAGTCCCAGCCCGGCACATAGGGCGCGTCGAAGCCGGCCAGGTTCTTCGACTTGACGATGATGTCCTTGAGGATCTTGTTGACGGCGTGACCGATGTGAATGCTGCCGTTGGCGTAGGGAGGGCCATCGTGGAGCACGAACAGCTCCCGGCCGCGACGCGCCTCGCGCAGGCGATGGTAGAGGTCCATCTCCTGCCACTGCGCCACCCGGGCGGGCTCGCGCTTGGGCAGCATGCCACGCATCGGGAACTCGGTTTCTGGCAGATTCAGAGTGTGCTTGTAGTCGCTCATATCCTGGGGGTCAGCCGTCGTCTTGGTCGGCGGGAAACCCCGCCGAGGAATCGGAAGTCACGGTCTCGCGCGCCAGCGGCGCCGATGCCAGAGGAAGGGGGTCGCCGGCGGCGGATACCGCGGCGAAGAAGCGCCTGGCGCGCGCCTGGTCGGCGGCGATCTGCGCCTTCAGCTCGTCGAGGCTCTCGAATTTCACCTCGCCTCGCAGCTTGGCGCAGGGCAGCACCGAGAGGCGCTGGCCGTAGAGGTCGCCGTCGAAGTCGAACAGGTGCACCTCGAGCACCGGGCGATGGCTGCCGACCGTGGGTCGCCAGCCGATGTTGGCCACGCCCTCGGCACAGTGCCCGTCGGGCAGCTCGGCGGTCACCGCGTAGACGCCTTGCAGGGCCAGCGAGCGCGCGGGCTGGGGCAGGTTGGCGGTGGGCACGCCGATGGTGCGGCCGAGCTGGCGGTCGCGCACCACCCGGCCCGCGAGCCGGTAGGGGCGCCCCAGCATGCGCGCGGCCTGGGCGAAGTTGCCACTGGCCAGCAGGGTGCGCACCCGGGAGCTGGAGACCCGCTCGCCATCCAGCAGGAAGGTCCGGGTGTGCTCGACCCCGAAACCCTGCTCGGCGCCCACCGCCTCCAGCAGCGCGAAGTCCCCGAGGCGGTCGCAGCCGAAGCGAAAGTCGTCGCCCACCACCAGGTGACGCACGCCGAGCCCACGGACCAGCACCAGGTCGATGAACGCCCGGGCGGTGAGGCTGCGCAGGGCATCGTTGAACGGCAGGCAGAGCACCCGGTCGGCGCCGTGGTCGGCCAGCAGCTCGACCTTGTCGCGCAGCCGCGTCAGTCGCGGCGGCGCCTGGTCGCCGGCGAAGAACTCGCGGGGCTGGGGCTCGAAGACCACCACGGTGACCGGCAGCGACAGCTTGCGGGCCCGCTCGCGCAGCTGGTCCAGGATCGCCTGATGGCCGCGGTGGACACCATCGAAGTTGCCGATGGTCGCCACGCAGCCACGATGCTCGTCGCGCAGGTTGTGCAGTCCTCGAATCACTTGCATGGGCGTCATCGCGAGTGGGTAAAGGGATCGATTATAACGGACCGGCGGCCCCTTGACAGCCGGGGCGACCTGGGCATCGGCCTAAGGCGTCCGCGGATAGCCCTGGGAGTCGAAGCGGATCCCGGCGAATCCGAAGCCATACGGACCGAGAGCCTCGCGCTCCAGCCGCCAGCTGTTGTCGCGACCGAAGCGCACGGCCTGCATCATGGTGGCCAGGTCGAGCCGCCAGGCGCCCTTCTCCTGAACCAGGAAGTACGGCGGGCACTGGCGCTCGGCCAGGGGCGCCAGCAGCACGGCCCGCCGCTCCCGGGTATCGGTCAGTTCACGCGCCACGGGGCAGCCGGCCAGGCTGCGCGCCATGTTGTCCATCTGCGCGGGGGTCATCACCCAGTCCGCCAGCATATCGCGCGTGCCATGGCTGTAGATCGCGAGTTCGGGGTTGTCGTTGCGCACCACCATGGCGCGCCGATAGGCCGCGAGCACGTCACGGGGCGAGCCCCCCTTGTCGACCGCCACCTGGGCATCACGGGGCACTGCTCGCCCCTCGCCGAGACGCGCCGGCAGACGCGCCCCGGCACCGCCACTACCGGCGATGGCCGGCACCAGCTCGCCCTCGACCTGCTGGGCCTGGGCCACGATCAGCTCGGTGCTGGCCAGGATACCATCGGCGACCCGCCCCACGGCGAAGAACTCGGTCATCTGGCGCGCCTCCAGATAGGCGACGAAGGCATCGACGAACTGCCCCTCCAGGCCATGTCCCACCTCCAGGCGCACCTGGTCGGCCGACACGTCCAGCGCCAGCAGCAGCCCCCGCCCCCGGTCACCCCCGACGCCATGACGACGCACGTAGTCGACGGCGAAGCGATCGAGATCGCCCAGCTCGCGGTCGATCACCACCCGGTAGTCGATATCGTGGTCGGCCGCCAGCAGGGCGTGATATGCCGCCAGGCGCTGGCGCGCCGCCTCGTCAAGCAGGTCGATCCTGTCTTCCACTCGCTCAACTCGCTCAGGCCCACCTGCCCACCAGAGACCGCCCACCACCAGCACACCGGCCAGGACAGCCAGCCACCCGGGCAGGCGCAGCCCCAACCGGACCAGCAGCCAGCTCAGCAGCAGCAGGCCGAGCCCGACCAGCAGGCCATTCGCCCCGGGAAGGTCAATCATGCCCCGAGCCCCTCCTATTCAAACGCCACGGGGACCGGCTCCTCCGCCCCGGGCCGCGCCTCGAAGTAGTCACGGGGGGGCAGCCCCAGCGAGCCCGCCACCCAGCGCCCGATGAAGCCGCGCAGGGCGCCGTTGTAGTCGCGCACCGCCGCGTTGTAGCGCAGGCGGGCCACATTGATGCGGTTCTCGCTACCTTCCAGTTGGGCCTGCAGGCGCAGGAACTGATCGCCGCTGCGCAGCGCGGGATGCTCGCCGGCCTGACGCATCAGGCGTGCCAGTTCCTGGGAGAGGGCCGCTTCCAGTCCGGCGAACCGCGCAGGGTCCCCCCCGTCCCGGGCGGTCGCCAGGGCGTCGCTCAGGGCGTCGGCGCGCTCGCGAACCAGCCGCACCAGTGTCTCGCTCTCGTAGCTCATGTGCTGCTGGACGCTGCGTACCAGGTTCGGCACCAGGTCGGCCCGGCGCTGCAGGGTGCTCTCGACGTCCGCCCAGGCCGCCGCCACACGCTCCTCGCTGTCGACCAGGCGGTTATGGGTCAGCCAGGGAATGGCGATCAGCACCGCCCCCAACAGCACGATGATCAGCAGGCGGACGGTGCCACCATCGATACGACGACTGCCCTGCGATTCGTCCATGCCGCGTCCTCCGAAGTCATTACCTCAGCCAGCATAGACGCTCCCGGCAGGCCTGAAAGGCGAGGGAAGTGGCTATCCTCGCATCCGGAAGTGGCGCAGGCGGACGCCGAAGGCGGCCAGCCAGGCGAAGTAGACCAGCGCGCCGGCCACCACCAGCAGCGCCAGCCAGCCGATCCGGTGCCACAGCGACCAGTCGAGCCAGGCCTGCCAGGCGGGCGACAGCCAGGCCAGCCCCAGCCCCATCACCACGCAACCGCCGACGAGCTGAACGCCATAGCGCCCCCAGCCGGGCTGGAAGACCAGCACGCCCTGCTGGCGCAGCAGGTAGCCCAGCAGGCCGGCGTTGAGGAAGGCCGAGAGCGCGGTGGCCAGCGCCAGGCCGGCATGGGCCAGCGGCCAGATCAGGATCAGGTTGAGGACCATGTTGGCGACCATGGCGATGATGCCGACCTTCACCGGCGTCCTGGTGTCCTGGCGGGCGAAGAATCCCGGCGCCAGCACCTTGATCAGCATGAAGGCCACCAGCCCCACCGCATAGGCGCGCAGGCTCATCGCCGCCATGGCGATGTCGTGGTCGGTCATGGCGCCGTAGTGGAACAGGGTGATCAGCAGCGGCTCGGCCAGCACCACCAGCGCCAGGGCCGCCGGCAGGCCCAGCAGCAGGACGGCGCGCAGCGCCCAGTCGAGCATGGCGGCGAAGTGCTCGCCGGACCGCTCGGCGTGGCGCTTGGACAGCGCCGGCAGGATCACCGTGCCGATGGCGATGCCGAACACCCCCAGCGGCAACTCCACCAGGCGGTCCGAGTAGTACAGCCAGGACACGCTGCCCGCCGCCAGCAGCGAGGCCAGCACGGTGTCCAGCAGCAGGTTGATCTGCGACACCGAGACCCCGAACAGGGCCGGCGCCATCAGGCGCAGGATGCGCCGCACCCCCTCATGGGCGAAGCGCGGCCAGGGGCGCGGCATCAGCCCCAGCCGGGCCAGAAACGGCACCTGGAAGAGCAGCTGGGCCGCCCCGGCGATCAGCACGCCCCAGGCCAGCGCCAGGGCGGGCTCGCTCATCAGCGGCGTCAGCAAGAGGGCCGCGCCGATCAGCGAGAGGTTGAGCAGCACCGGGGTGAAGGCCGGCACCGCGAAGCGGTTCCAGGTGTTGAGCACGCTGCCGGCGAAGGCGGTCAGCGAGATCAGCAACAGGTAGGGGAAGGTCAGGCGCAGCATGTCGGCGGTGAGCGCCAGCTTCTCGGGGTCGCGCCCGAACCCCGGCGCGAAGGCCCACACCAGCCAGGGGGCCGCCAGCATGGCCAGCGCCGTGATCAGCAGCAGCACGGCGGCGAGGCTGCCGGCCACGGCATCGAGCAGTTCGCGCACCTCCTCCCGGGTGCGCCGGGTGGCATACTCCGAGAGCACCGGCACGAAGGCCTGGTTGAAGGCGCCCTCGGCGAACAGCCGGCGCAGGAAGTTGGGGACCTTGAAGGCCACGAAGAAGGCATCCGCGCCCTGGCCGGCCCCGAACAGGGCGGCGATCACCACGTCGCGGGCCAGGCCCATCACCCGGGAGAGCATGGTCATGGCACTGACGATCACCCCCGAGCGCATCAGCCCGCCGCCGCCGGGGGCGACCGCACGGGCCGACTCGTCGCACGTCGCCGGGGGGCTGTCGGAGGCTTGCTGAGGATCGGGGTCGGTCACCGCGCTCTTCCTTGCCAGACCTGTGGGGATGTCATCGGGCACAAAAAAACCGGCCGCAGCCGGTTTTTCGATGGTGTGCCCACGTCAGGCGCAGGCACCCATTAGGCGTCCGACGCGCTTACGCTGCCAGGGCCTTGATGCGCTTGTTCAGGCGGCTCTTCAGGCGTGCGGCCTTCTTCTTGGACAGCACGTCCTTGTCGGCGATACGGTCGATGACCGGCTGCGCCTGCTTGAAGGCATCCATGGCCTGGGCGTGGTCACCGCCCTTGATGGCAGTGATGACGCGCTTGACGTAGGTGCGGACCATGCTGCGCTGGCTCGCCTTCAGGACACGACGGCCTTCTGCCTGACGGGCGCGCTTGCGGGCTTGCTTGCTGTTAGCCACTGACTGTCTCCTTGGAGAAAGTTGTCACCGCCGACTCGGGCGGCTTTTGATAACGGTTTGATCCAACAGGGAAATCGAGAAACCCCCGTCGGCTTGGCCATCCGGCCGACTGCGGCTCGGGGACGCAGTCGCTACGGGCCGTGTCTGAGAGGATGGCGTATCCTATCACGCGACCCGGCGGCTTGCCAGCCTCGCCATGGGCCAGCCCGCGTCACGCCTGGCCTAGAGCACCACCAGGTTGTCGCGATGAATGAGTTCCGGGGCCTCCATGTAGCCGAGGATGGCCTCGATGCGATGACTGGGCTGACCCAGCAGCCGCTGCGCCTCGTCGGCGCCATAGTTGACCAGCCCCTTGGCCACCCGCTGCCCCTGCTCGTCGACGCAGAGCACCATGTCGCCCCTCACGAAGTCGCCGGACAGTGCCTTGACCCCCACCGGCAGCAGGCTCGAGCCGCTGCCGCGCAGCACCTTCACCGCCCCGGCATCCAGGGTCAGGCTGCCGCGCACCTGGAGCTGCCCCGCCAGCCAGCGCTTGCGCGCCGCCATGGGCGCCCGCTCGGGGGTGAGCAACGTGCCCAGGCGCTCGCCATCGGCCAGCCGCTGCAGCACGGCCGACTGGCGGCCACTGGCGATGACGGTGACCGCGCCGGAGCGGGCCGCCAGCCGGGCCGCCCGCACCTTGGTCGCCATGCCGCCTCGCCCCAGCGCCCCGCCCCCGCCGGCCACCGCGGCCAGCCGGGCGTCGTCGGCGCGCCCCTCGGCGATCAGCCGGGCATGCGGGTCGTGGCGCGGATCGGCGTCGAAGAGCCCCTCCTGGTCGGTGAGGATGACCAGGGCGTCGGCCTCCAGCAGGTTGGCCACCAGGGCGCCGAGGGTGTCGTTGTCGCCGAAGCGGATCTCGTCGGTGACCACGGTGTCGTTCTCGTTGACCACCGGCACCACCCGCATGTCCACCAGGGTGCGCAGCGCCGAGCGGGCATTGAGATAGCGCTTGCGGTTCGAGAGGTCGTCATGGGTCAGCAGGACCTGGGCGGTGATCAGGCCGTGGCGGGCGAAGTGGCCCTCATAGCACTCGGTGAGGCCGTTCTGGCCCACCGCGGCGGCGGCCTGCAGGGCGTGCACCGCCGAGGGACGCACCTGCCAGCCCAGCCGTACCATGCCCGCGGCCACGGCGCCGGACGATACCAGCACCACCTCCACGCCGCGCCGGTGCAGCGCGGCGATCTGGTCGACCCAGCCGCCGATGGCGGCCTCGTCGAGGCCACGGCCATCGTTGGTCAGCAGGGCACTGCCGATCTTCACCACGACCCGCCGCATGGCCTTGAGGGCCTCGCGGCCGGGCACCTGCTCGTTGCTCACCATCCTTCCCTCGACTCGACCGTGTCTACCGCTTCCCTTCGACCCTCAAGGGGCGTATTCGACCTCGACATCATAATCATCGTCGTCAAAGTCGTCGTCATCCTCGTCGTCACGCTTGCGCTTGCGACCCAGGCGCGCCTCGGTGCGCGCCACCGCCTCGTCCTCCATGCGATGGCGCATCTCGCGCTCGCGCTCGGCGGCCTCCTCGTCCTCGTTCTCCAGCTGGCGCTGCTCGGTCAGCCAGCGATAGGCCGCCTGCACCAGGGCCTCGGTGCCCTCGCCGCTGATCGCCGAGACACGGAACACCGGGCCTTCCCAGCCCAGGCGCCGCACGATCTCGTCGGCCGCCGCCTCGCGCTCCTCCGCCGGCAGCAGGTCGAGCTTGTTGAGCACCAGCCAGCGCGGTCGCTCGGCCAGCGTCGGCGAGAACTGCCCCAGCTCGTGGACGATGGCCTCGGCGGCTGCCACCGGGTCGGACTCGTCGAAGGGCGCCACGTCGACGACGTGGAACAGCAGCCGGGTGCGGGTCAGGTGTTTGAGGAAGCGCAACCCCAGGCCCGCGCCGTCGGAGGCGCCCTCGATCAACCCGGGGATGTCGGCCATCACGAAGTGCTCATGCTGGCCGATCTTCACCACGCCGAGGTTCGGCACCAGGGTGGTGAAGGGATAGTTGGCCACCTTGGGCTTGGCCGCCGAGACCGAGCGAATCAGCGTCGACTTGCCGGCGTTGGGCAGCCCCAGCAGGCCGACATCGGCCATCACCTTCATCTCGAAGCGCAGGTTGCGCCGCTCGCCCTCGGTGCCCGGCGTGGTGCGTCGCGGCGCGCGGTTGGTGGAGGACTTGAAGTGAATGTTGCCGAGCCCCCGGCGGCCGCCCTGGGCCACCAGCACGACCTGGCCGATCTCGGTGACGTCGGCGATCACCTCGAGGGTGTCCTCGTCGATCACCGTGGTGCCGACGGGCACCTTGACGTGCAGGTCGTCGCCGGCCCGCCCGCTCATCTGCCGGCCCTGGCCGGGCTGGCCATTCTGCGCCTTGTAGAAGCGCTGGTACTTGAAGTCGATGAGGGTATTGAGGGCATCGTCACCGATCAGGTAGACGCTGCCGCCGTGGCCGCCATCCCCGCCGTCGGGACCGCCCTTGGGCACGTACTTCTCGCGGCGGAAGCTCAGGCAGCCGTTGCCGCCCTTGCCGGCTTCCACGATGATCGAGGCTTCGTCGACGAACTGCATCTGTCACTCTCCTGGCGGTGCATGCCGCCATGATACAAGAAGGCCCCGCCATGGCGGGGCCTTCTCGCGACAAGTCGTGGCGGTCTCAGGCGGAGACGACGCTCACGAACTTGCGGTTTTTCGGGCCCTTGGTCTCGAACTTGACCACGCCTTCGTCCAGGGCGAACAGGGTGTGGTCCTTGCCGATACCGACGCCGGTGCCGGCGTGGAACTTGGTGCCACGCTGACGGACGATGATGTTGCCCGGGGTCACGGCCTGACCGCCGAACAGCTTCACGCCAAGGCGCTTGGATTCGGAATCGCGACCGTTACGTGTGGAGCCCGCTGCCTTCTTATGAGCCATTGCAAATACCTCGCTCGTTCAGGGGAACTGACGCTTACGCGGAGATCCCGGTGATCTTGACTTCAGTGAACCACTGGCGGTGGCCCTGACGCTTCATGCTGTGCTTGCGACGACGGAACTTGATGATGGTGACCTTGTCGCCACGGCCGTGGGAGACGACCTCGGCCGCCACCTTGGCACCGTCGACGGTCGGGGCGCCGACCTTGACGTCGTCATCGCTGCCCACCAGCAGGACCTCATCGAACTCGATGGTGTCGCCGGTCGGCACTTCCAGCTTCTCGAGCTTGAGAGTCTGGCCTTCCTGAACGCGGTACTGCTTGCCACCGCTCTTGATAACTGCGTACATGCTTGTCTCTCCGGTACTCATCGGGGTTGGCTCTTCATCGGCCTGCTTCGAGTGGCGCCCCTTCCGGCAACCATCTGACAGGGAGCGAGATGAGTGGGTCGCGGATTATAACCGCACCGCCCCGGCCACACAACCCGCAACCCGCCCCGCTCGCCGGCAGGCCGGCCGGGGCTGACGCCCGGACGGCGCCTGCCTTGACGCCCCCCCGGGGGGCCCATAGCATGACCGGCAACCCCAGGCCGGTGCGACAGGCGAAGACGCCCGTTCCGGCCCCCACCTATTTTCTCTTCGTCGATACCGCCTCCATGCCAGCCACCCCTTCGTCGCCACAGCTAGACGCCGCCATCCCCGCATCGCCCATCCATGCGGTGGTCGCCGAGGACTTCGCCGCGGTCAACCGGACCATCCTGACGCAGCTGGCCTCGCGGGTGCCGCTGGTGGAGACCATCGGGCAATACATCATCGGGAGCGGCGGCAAGCGGCTGCGTCCACTGCTGGTCCTGCTGGCCGCCCGCTCGCTGGGTTACCAGGGCGACCGCCACGTGACGCTCGCCACCCTCATCGAGTTCATGCACACCTCGACCCTGCTCCACGACGACGTGGTGGACGAGTCCCGCATGCGGCGAGGCAAGGCCACCGCCAACAACGCCTGGGGCAATGCCCCCTCGGTGCTGGTCGGCGACTTCCTCTACTCCCGCTCCTTCCAGATGATGGTGGACGTGGGCTCGATGAAGATCATGGAGGTGCTCTCGGCGGCCACCTGCACCATCGCCGAGGGCGAGGTGCAGCAGCTGACCAACGTCGGCAACCCCGACGTCGACGAGGACGCCTACTTCGAGACCATCCAGGGCAAGACCGCCATGCTCTTCGAGGCGGCCTCCCACAGCGGCGCGATCATCGCCGACGCCACGCCGGAGCAGGAGGCCGCCCTGCAGGCCTACGGCCGCTACCTGGGCCTGGCCTTCCAGCTGATCGACGACCTCCTCGACTACCAGGGCGACGCCGAGGCCATGGGCAAGAACGTCGGCGATGACCTGGCCGAGGGCAAACCGACCCTGCCGCTGATCCAGGCCATGGCCGCGGGCACGCCCGACCAGGCCAAGGTGGTGCGCCACGCCATCCGCCAGGGCGGCCTGGAACAACTCGACGCGGTGCTGGCCATCGTCAACGACACCGGCGCGCTCGACTACACCCGTGCCCGGGCCGAGGAGATGTCGGCCAAGGCCCTGGCCCAGCTCGATCTTCTGCCCGAGTCCGCCTTCCGCGACAGCATGGCCGATCTGGCCCGCCTCGCCGTGAATCGGCACAACTGAGGATGCGCGGCGAGCCTGAAACGGGGCTTGCATCACCCCAACGAACACGTATAATGCGTCTCCGTTGAGGCGACAGCCCAACGCATCGGAGTATAGCTCAGCTTGGTAGAGCGCTGCCTTCGGGAGGCAGAGGTCGTAGGTTCGAATCCTGCTACTCCGACCAAGAACATCAGTAAAAACCGCCACTTACGGATCATGCCGGGTGGCGGTTTTTCGTTGTCTACGCGTTAGGTTCCATATAGGTTCCAGGCATCTGCAACATACAGCCACCAGCAGCCACACCACTCGACCCGAACCTGCAACCTCACGACGTTGCGCCAGCGGGCAGCGCACCTGGCTTCGCCCCGTCAGTTCGGAATGGCGCGCTACTTTCCTGCCGGCGTGATGGACCCACCGTTCGCCACCCCCCACGCCTACGCGCCTTGGCAGAAGAGACGCCGAGGGACACTGTAGCGGATTAGGGTGCGCATCCACTTGGCGCTCCAGTCGCATGCCTGAGGCGAAGCAAGTCGGCGACGCCCTCTGGGCCCTGCATCGACTCCCCTAAGCACCTGATAACTGGATACCTTATATCCAGGCTGCGCCCTCCCGAAGGTCACAGAGGGCTCCATTCTCCTGTTGCCGGGGCAGTTTTTCGTGACGCCTGATACTCCGCCAGAGCATCTATAGCCAGTGTTATTCCGTTACAATCGCTCGAACAGGATTTCAATCGCCCTCACCTGACTCAGCGGAGCACCACATATGGAGGAAAAATGGCGTCCTGCCGACGAAGTCGGTACCTCCTTCGGGAGAACCAGCCGCGAGGTGAACGACTCGGTCCGCAACGGTGGTGCCAGCGAAGGCAGCAAATCCGATGCATGACCAGGCCACCCTCAAGCGGCTGGGCTTCATGACCCAGCAGGGCAGCACTCACACCGCTCGCACCATCATGCTCAGCGAGCTGAATACCTTGTTCGACCATGTCGCGGCAGAAGCCAGCAAGGCTGAGTATCTGGCTGCCATCCGTGATGCCAACTGCCTCGGCAAACGCTCCGGCCGCAGCCGGAAGCTGACGGCCAGCCACCTGGCCGAGCTCTATGGCCTCGACCCCGCCAACCCGATCCATGCCGGCCTGCGCTACTTCTGGTCGCGTGACGAGGCCGCACGCCCCCAGCTCGCCCTGCTGGCGGGGGCCGCTCGAGACTCCCTGCTCCGGGATCTCGCCCCGGCCATACTCGCCAAGCCGCTCGGCACCTCGATCACCCGCGAATCGGTCGAGCAGGCCATCGAGCAGCACTGGCCGGGGCGCTTCAGCACTGTCACTCGGGAGTCCATCGCCCAGCGAGTGAACAGCAGCCTGGTACAGGTGGGCTACTTGCTTGGCCCCGTCAAGAAGTTGCGCGTCCACCTGGAGCCTGCGACGGGTGCCGTCGCCTTTGCACTCTATCTTGCGTGGCTGCAGGGTGGCCGGGGCGAGCTGCTGCTGCAGAGCCCCTGGTGCAAGCTGCTGGACGCCAGCCAGGACCGCCTGCTGGAGCTGGCAGCCCAAGCCTCGGCCAAGGGCTGGATGGTGATGCGCCGGGTCGACAACGTGGTGGATCTCGACTTCCCTGCCCTGGCCTCGGTGGTCACCCAGGCCCTGACGTCCACCGAACCCGCGACGGCCTCTCAGCAGGAGATCTTCCATGAGCAAAGTTAAGCGTCTGATCGAGTCCTACGGCCGCTTCATTGCCCTGCCCTGGCGCGACGATGCCGCCGCCGCCCAGCGGGTGATCTTCTGCGTCTACCCGGAAACCGAGGAGCTGCGCGTCCGTGCCAACCTGGGTGAATTCGAGCTGACCACTCGCCAGAACGGCCATGAGTGGATGGCCTTCGACCTCACCGACACCTTCGCCCTGTGGATGGCCGAGCAGAAATATGCCAAAGGGTACTTCAGATCGCCGGCCAAGCTGGCTACGGTGATACATCGCTACCTGGACTGGCTGGAGGCCCGCTTCACCGCCGAGCTGTCCACCCAGGGGGCTGGCGACAACCACGTCGTCATGCTCTACGGCGTGGGCAGCCTGTTCGGCATGCTCAAGGTCAAGGAGGTCGTCGACCGCCTGGCCCCCCACGTCAGTGGACGCCTGGCCGTACTGTTCCCGGGCAGCTTCGAGAACAACAACTACCGGCTGCTGGACGGCTACGACGGCTGGAACTACCTAGCCACGCCCATCACCGCCGACGGCGCTCGCTGAGCCGCCGCACCGCACGAATTCGAATTTCGCTTCCGCAGGGGAAAGGACGCATGCGCAACCGCGATATCTACGCCAAGGATCCAGCCCAGCAACGCCTGGAAAACCAAGGTGTTGCCTACGTCAACGACGACACCAGCAGCCGAGGCCAGAAGGTGCTGCGCTACGAGCTGGAGACCTTCGTCTGCGACGGTCAGTACGCCAGGGGCATGCAGGACATCCTGGACACCTACCTGCGCAACCTGAGCGGCGGTGCCTCACAGCAGCCCGGCGTATGGATCAGCGGTTTCTTCGGTTCGGGCAAGTCGCACATGGCCAAGATGCTGCGCAACCTGTGGGAAGACGTCACCCTCGACGACGGCGCCACCGCCCGAGGCCTCGTTCACTTGCCTCAGGAGATCCAGGACCTGTTCAAGGAGCTCTCCACCCAGGGCAAGCGCCACGGCGGCCTGTTCGCCGCGTCCGGCACGCTGGGGGCGAGCTCTCGCGACAAGAGCGTGCGCCTGGCACTGCTCTCAGTGATTTTCCGCGCCGCCGGCCTTCCCCAGCAGTATCCCGTGGCTCGCTTCGTGATGTGGCTGCGCGACGAGGGCATCCTCGACCAGGTGCGCGACGACGTCACTAGCCGGGGCGACGACTGGCAGGAGGAGCTCGATAACTTCTACGTCGCCGAATCGCTGCACGAGGCCCTGGTCCAGGCCAAGCCGAGGATCTTCAGCAGCGTGGAGTCCTGCGCCGAGACCCTCAGCCACCTCTACCCTCACGTCAACGACATCAGCAGCGACGAGATGCTCAAGGCCATCCGCCAGGCACTGAGTCGCGACGGCAAGATGCCGCTCACCCTGGTGGTGCTGGACGAGGTGCAGCAGTACATCGGCACCGATGGGCAGCGCTCCATCGATGTACAGGAAGCGGTAGAAGCCTGCTGCAAGGAGATCGGCAGCCGGCTGATGTTCATCGGTACCGGCCAGACCGCCATCACCGGCACCAGCAACCTGGCGCGCCTGCAGGGCCGCTTCACCACCCGCATCGAGCTTTCCGATGCCGACGTCGATGCCGTTATCCGTCAGGTGGTGCTGGCCAAGAAGCCCGAAGCCAAGGCGCCCGTCACCGAGGTGATGGAGAGCAACTTGGGCGAGATCTCTCGTCACCTCGCCGAGACCTCCATCGCCCATCGCCATGAGGACACCCGCCACTTCGCCCAGGACTATCCCATCCTGCCGGTGCGTCGCCGCTTCTGGGATGCCGCCCTGCGCGTGCTGGACCAGACTGGTACCGACAGCCAGCTGCGCAACCAGCTCAGCATGATCCACAAGGCGATCCAGACCAACCTGGACGCGCCGCTGGGCAACATCATCCCCGGCGACTACCTCTACTTCGACGCCACCGACAAGCTGCTGCAGTTCCGCATGCTGCCGCGCAAGCTTCACGACGCCACCCAGCAATGGCGGAGTGGAAGCGAAGACGAGCAACTGATGGCCCGGGCCTGCGCCGTGGTGTTCCTGATCAACAAGGTCGCCAGCACCAACACCGAGCTTGGCCTGCACCCCACCCTGGCCAATATTGCCGACCTGCTGGTCGACGACCTCAAGGCCGGCAGCAGCTCGCTGCGCGGACGCCTGCCGGGTCTCCTCGACGAGTGCGAATTCATCATCAAGGTGGAAGACGAATACCGCATCCAGACCGAGGAGAGCGCCGCCTGGAACGATGCCTTCCTCTCCCACAAGAGCACCCTAGGCAACGCTACCCACCAGATCGAGGCCGAGCGCGACGACCTGATCCGCCAGCACTTCGCCAAGCAGGTCGGCAACCTCACGGTGAACCACGGCGAGTCCAAGGTGCCGCGCCCGCTGTCGCCGGTCTTCGACGTGACGCTGCCCAAGGATGCCGCCGAGAGGCTCTACGTGTGGGTGCGCAACGGCTGGTCGGACGACATTAGCCAGGTACGCGCCGACGCGCGCCAGGCAGGGTCGGAGTCCCCCACCCTGTTCGTGTTCATCCCCAAGCGCTCCGCCGATGAGCTACGCAACCAGCTGATCGAGTTCAAGGCCGCCAGCGCTACCCTGGAGACCCGCGGCACTCCCGGCACTCCCGAAGGGGAAGAAGCACGGGCCGCCATGCAGACCACCCGCGATGCCGCCCAGCGGCGCATCCGCGAGCTGCTGGACGAAGCCTTCAACGGCGCCCAGGTGTTCCAGGGCGGCGGTAACGAGATCGTCGGTGCCACCCTGCGTGAGGCCATTCAGGAAGGCGCCGAGAACGCGCTCGCTCGCCTGCATCCCAAGTTTCACCTGGCCGACCACGCCGGCTGGGACAAGGTCTACACCAAGGCCAAGCAGGGCGCTCCCGATGCTCTTAAGGCCGTAGGCTTTGAGGGCGAACCCCAGAGCCACGCCGTCTGCAAGGCGATCCAGAGCTACCTCGGCAACGGCAAGAAGGGCAGCGAGATCCGTGATCACTTCGAGCATGGCGACTACGGCTGGCCCCAGGACGCCATCGATGGCGCCCTGCAGGTGCTGCTGGTCGCCGGCCAGATCCGTACCGCCGATGGCACCGCACCCCAGGAGCTCGAACGCCGCGCCATCGGCAAGACCGAGTTCCGCATCGAGGCCACCACCATCTCGGCGGGGGAGCGCATCAAGATCCGCAAGGTGATGCAGAAGCTTGGTGTGCAGGCCAAGTCTGGCGAGGAGTCGGCCAAGGCGCCGGAGTTTGCCGACAAGCTCCGCTCCCTGGCCGAACAGGCGGGTGGCGAACCGCCGGCTCCGGAGGCCCCCCACCTGGATGCCCTGGAAGCCGTGCGTACCAGCAGTGGCAACGACCAGCTCAAGGCCATCGTCAGCAACCAGGCCGAGCTGCTGGCCGCCATCGACGAGTGGCAGGCCACCGCCGAGAAGATCCAGCAGCGCCGCCCCGCCTGGGCCACGCTCAAGCGCCTGGCCGACCACGCCAGGAGCCTGCCCGACGCCGAGCCGTTGCTGGCCCAGGTCAGCCAGATCCGCGAGCACCGCTCGCTGCTGGATGATCCGGACCCCGTCCAGCCCCTGCTGGCCAACCTCACCCAGCAGTTCCGCGACACCTTCAACGAGCTGCAGCAGCGCTACAACGATGAGCATGCCGCCGGCATGCAGCGCCTGGAGGCGGACGACAACTGGCAGCAGCTCTCGCCGGACCAGCGCCACGACCTGCTGGCCGCCAAGCGCCTGACGGCCCACGACGCCCCCGAGATCACCCTCGGTGGCACCGACCAGGTGCTGGAAACCCTAAACCATGTGCGCCCCGACGCCCTAGCCGACCGCATCGCCGCGCTGTCCAGTCGCTTTGATGAGGTTCTGGTCAAGGCAGCCGAGGAGATGGAGCCCGAGGTGCAGTTCGTCAACCTGCCGCGTCGCACCCTCAAGAGCGAAGCCGACATCGACGCCTGGCTGGAGGACGTTCGCCGTGAGCTACGTGAAGCCCTGCAGGACGGGCCGGTGATCACCCAGTAGGAGCGCAACAGTCCATGAGATCACGCCGTGACATCGAGGCGCTGCTAGAGGAACTCGAGCACTGCATCGCCGATGACCTGGAAGACCAGGACCTGGACTTCAAGCAGTGGGACACCAAGAGCCGAGACAAGGCTGTGAAGAAGGTGGTCGAGATGGCCATCTGCATGGCCAATGGCGGTGGCGGCAGCGTGGTGTTCGGCGTGGCCGACCGTATCGCTGGGCGCGAGCAAGCTGTCCTGGGCGTTCCGCCGGAAGTCGACGTTAATATCCTGAAACGGGCCGTCTACGACCAGACCGACCCGCACATCACCCCGGTATTCGAAGAGCTCCACGTGCCGGAGGGCACCGGTCGCGTACTAATCATGCAGGTTTACCCGGGCATGCCGCCCCATACCGACACCAAGGGTGGCGGCACCATACGTATCGGCAAGGACTGCCAACCGCTCACCGGTACCCAGCGTCGCAAGATCGGCGTGGAGACCGGCGATACCGATTACACCGCCGAGACGCTTGGCCCCGTCGACGATGCCCTGTTCTCGCCCGTTGCCCTGGAGGCACTGCGCAACCTCGCTCAGCGTGAAAGAGCCCCCGACGAACTCCTGCGTCGCTCCGACCGGGAACTGCTCGATACCCTGGGACTGATTCGCAAGGGGCAGGTGACCCGCGCCGCCATCCTGCTGGCCGGTACCGAAGAGGCCCTGCGCGAGCATGTGCCCGGGCACCTGTGGACCTTCCTGCAGATGCGCTCCGATACCGAATACGGCATACGCGAGGACCGCGTCAGCGCCCTGCCGCTATCAGTGCAGCGCATCGAGGAGCTGATGGTGCCCTTCAACCCCATCACCACCGTGCAGCAGGGCATGTTCCACTTCGAGTACCGCACCTGGCCCGAGGTCGCGGTTCGCGAGGCGCTGATGAATGCCTTCTGTCACGGAGACCTGCGCCTTGCCGGCCCCGTGATGGTCAAGCTCTATCCCCATCGCCTGGAGGTCAGCAACAACGGTGGCTTTATCGCTGGGATCAGCGAAAACAACATCCTCCACCACCAGCCAGCCGCCCGTAACCCTCTTCTGGTCGATGCACTGGTCAAGCTGCGCCTTGTCAACCGCAGCAACCTCGGGATCAGCCGCATGTTTGAGGCCATGCTAATGGAAGGCAAGGAGCCCCCGGTGATCCGCGAGATCGGCGACTCCGTCGCGGTGATCTTCCACAAGCGGGAGATCAATGCAGCGTTTCGGCAGTTCGTGGCCGAAGAGAACGAGCGCGGCCGCAGCCTCGGGGTCGATCAGCTGCTGCTGCTGCAGTATTTCCTGCAGCACCCCGAGGTGGATACCGGCACAGCGGCGGGGCTCTGTCAGCGCACCGAGCCGGAAACCCGCGAGCTGCTCGCCGATATGGAGCGACAGGGCTACGTGGAGCATGGCGGTAGCGGCCGTGGGGCCTACTGGAGCATTCACCCAGAGCTCTATGCGCGCCTTCGTGCCGATGGCAATGCGGAAACACGCCGCCGCATCGACTGGGATGCCGCCAAGACCCGGGTACTCAGCATCCTGATCGAACGCGCCAGGCGCGGCGAGGCGGGTCTCACCAACAAGGAAATCCGCCAGATCACCCGCTTCGACCGCAACCACGCCTATCGCTTGATGCGCGAGCTACGGGAAGAGAACCCGCAGATCCAGCCCCCCGGAAAGGGCAAGCACGCCCGTTACGAATACCGCAATACGTAGCGCAATGCGCTGCGCATTAGATTGAGCATTAAACGCCGCCCAATGCGCACAGCAATGCTTACGTGCAAATGGATACGCATTCGCAGGGTTAAAAGGACAGCAGCATGCAGCCACTCGACAAGACACTCCGCAACCGGCTCGACCGCACCGTGCGCAAGGCTCGCCCGGTGGCCGAACAGGCCGCCGAGGCCGCCCTGGAGCAGCTTGGCGTCGGCGAGGAAACCCCGCCCAGCTATCTGAGTGACGACCAGCGCGCCCTGCGCCGCCGACTGCGCGCTCACGCCCGTAGCCTCGGCGACCCCCTCAAGGAGGGCGCCCAGGCGGTCACCCGGCTGATGGGCGAGATCGCCTACGAGCACTGGCACCGCATGCTGTTCGCCCGCTTCCTGGCCGAGAACGAGCTGCTGATGTATGACGGCGTGGCCATCACCCTGGAGGAGTGCGAGGAGCTGGCCGAAGAAGAGGCCGAACAGGGCCAGCGCACCAGCGGCTGGGCCCTGGCCGCCCGGCTGGCCAGCACCATGCTGCCCCAGGTGTTCCGCGTCGACAGCCCGGTGTTCGAGCTGACCCTGGCCGCCGAATACCAGCGAGACCTTGAGGGCCTGCTAATTGACTTGCCCGCGGAGGTCTTCCACGCCAGTGACAGCCTGGGCTGGGTCTACCAGTTCTGGCAGACCGACAACAAGGAGCGCATCAACCGCTCCGAGGTGAAGATCGGCGCCGACGAGCTGCCCGCCGTCACCCAGCTATTCACCGAGCCCTATATGGTCAGCTTCCTGCTGGATAACAGCCTGGGCGCCTGGTGGGCGGCCCGCCGCCTGTCGGACACCGACCTGGCCAGCGCCGAGAGCGAGCAGGAGCTGCGCGACAAGGCCAGCCTGCCCGGCGTGCCGCTGGAGTACCTGCGCTTCGTCAAGGACGAGGAGACCGGCAACTGGATCCCTGCCGCGGGCACCTTCGATGCCTGGCCGCAAAGCCTCGCCGAGCTCAAGACCCTGGACCCCTGCTGCGGCAGCGGCCACTTCCTGGTCGCCGCCCTGCTGATGCTGGTGCCCATGCGCATGGAGCTGGAGGGCCTCAGCGCCCGCGACGCCGTGGATGCCGTGCTGCGCGACAACCTGCACGGCCTGGAGATCGACCAGCGCTGCGTGGAGCTCGCCGTCTTCGCCCTGGCCCTCACCGCCTGGCGCTATCCGGAAGCCGGCGGCTATCGCTCATTGCCCGAGCTGCACCTGGCCTGCTCCGGCCTGCCCATCAGCGTGGCCAAGGAGGAGTGGAAGGCCCTCGGGCTCGGAAAGAAAAACCTCACCATCGCCCTGGACTGGCTCTACGACAGCTTCAAGGATGCCCCCATCCTCGGCAGCCTGCTCGACCCCACCCGCACCAGCGCCGCCAAGATCGCCCAGTGGGACGAGCTCTCCGAAGCGCTGAATCAGGCGCTCTCTCAAGAAAGTGCCCAGGAAAGCAGCGACGAGCAGCATGAAACAGCCGTGACCGCTCAGGGCCTGGCCAAGGCCGCGACTCTGCTAGGGGATCGTTACCACTGGGTAATTACCAATGTGCCTTATCTCTCACGTACTAAGCAGCATCCCAAGCTCAAAACCTTCTGCGCCGACTACTACCCGGCCGCCAAGAATGATCTTGCAACGGTCTTTCTCGATCGCTGCCTGGAGCTCTGCGTGGAGGGCGGCACCACCAGCAATGTGCTGCCGCAGAACTGGCTATTCCTGGCTAGTTACAAAAAATTCCGGGAAAAACTACTTCAGAACGACATTTGGCATTTGATTGCGCGGCTGGGGCCCGGCGCCTTCGAGACCATTAGTGGCGAAGTGGTCAAGGCGATTCTGGTCAATATTAGCAGTGGGAGTGGCACGGGGCAGTCAGTGGGTCTGCTGCACTCGGATTGTCAGGATAACTGGATTCGAGGAGTTGATGTTTCTGAACCTCGGACAGCAGCTGAAAAAGCGGATGGACTGACAACAGATAATGCAAAGAGTGTGGAGCAAAAAAAACAACTGGACAACCCAGATGCTAGATTATCCTTTGACGAGATAAGTGGAGATCTTCTGGAACAATACTCCAGCAACCACCAGGGATTATCCACAGGTGACAACCCTAGATTCAGGAGACTCCACTGGGAAATAAGATATTTTTCAGATGAATGGGTAAAAGAGCAATCAACTGTAAACAGCCATAATCTATTCGGAGGCCGTTCAGGAATATTGCTATGGGAAAATGGCGTGGGCCAACTACACCAATTTGGTCGCGAAAATGTCGCAACTCTTCACAATGTTGACCAGCGCGGAAGAGATGCTTGGGGAAAAAAGGGCATAGGAATTTCTCAGATGCAGCTGCTTCCTGCGAGCTTTTACAGCGGCCATCACTTCGATACAAACGTTGCGACTCTAATTCCTCGCGATCTAAATCATATTCCGGCAATTTGGTGCTTCTGCTCATCTGCCGCATATAACAAAGCAGTGCGTCGAATTGACCAAAAGATGAATGTAACCAATGCCACTTTGGTCAAGGTCCCCTTCGACCTCGAATACTGGACCAAAGTCGCCGAAGAGCAATACCCCCACGGTCTCCCAGAGCCCTACTCCGATGATCCCACCCAGTGGATCTTCCACGGCCACCCTTGCGGCTCGGTGATCTGGGACGAGGTCACCAAATGGACCGCCCATGGTCCGCTGCGCACTGACGATACCGTGCTGCAGGTCGCCGTGGCCCGACTGCTGGGCTATCGCTGGCCGGCGGAACTAGACCCGGAGATGGAGCTGGCCGAGGAGCAGCGCGCGTGGGTCGACCGTTGCGAGACTCTGCTCAGCCATGCCGACCGCGATGGTATCGTCTGCCTGCCCGCCGTTCGCGGCGAGCGCCGCGCCGTGGACCGCCTGGAGGCCTTGCTGGCCGACGCCTACGGCGACCAGTGGTCTGCCACCATCCGCGGCAAGCTGCTGGAGAGCGTCGACCATGCCGGCAAGGACCTGGAGAGCTGGCTGCGCGACAAGTTCTTCGCCCAGCACTGTAAGTTGTTCCAGAATCGACCCTTCATCTGGCATGTGTGGGACGGCCTCAAGGACGGCTTCTCGGCGCTGGTGAACTACCACCGGCTCGACTACAAGGCGCTGGAAACCCTCACCTACACCTACCTGGGCGACTGGATCACCCAGCAGAAGAAGCAGATCAGCGATGGCATCGACGGTGCCGAAGCCCGCCTGGCCGCCGCCGAGGCCCTGCAGAAGAGCCTGGAGCTGATCCTCGAAGGCGAAGAGCCCTACGACATCTTTGTGCGCTGGAAGCCATTGGAAGAGCAGCCCATCGGCTGGCACCCCGACCTCAACGACGGCGTGCGCCTCAATATCCGCCCCTTCCTGTCCGTTCCCGACGCCAAGAAGAAGGGTGCCGGGGTACTCGTCCACAAGCCCAACATCCACTGGAAGAAGGATCGTGGCAAGGACGTGGAATCCGCCCCCTGGTACCACCTCGGCCCCCAGTTGGGAGAGTCCAAGGGCGCCCGGATCAACGACTACCACCTCACGCTGGCGGCGAAGAAGGCGGCGAAAACATCATAAGGACAATGCGGTAACGCGCAGGGAGGCTAACAACGATGGCCAAGATCACCGATGCCATTGACCCCGGCAATGCCGGGGGCAGCGTGCTGATCCCGGAAATTCCAACAATACCCAATCGCCCTATCACCTATCAGTGCGACAAGTGCGGCGAGGTCTTCACGGAGCGTGAGGCTCGACGACAGCACATCTTCGACCACCACCCCTTCAAGCGTCCCCAGCTGCTGGTGGGTAGTCGCATGGTCAAGGAGCGGGGCGAGGTGGTAGCCAGCCCATTCCCACCGGAAGACTGGGTCATCCAGCAGGCAGAGCGCATCGAGATCGATTATCAGGCAGTGACCAGCCGCCAGGCATGCCGGCGGCTCAGCCAGCTCTCCTCGGGCTTCCACGAAGTCACCCTGACCAGCGTCGACTACTCGGTGACCTACCACATCGAATTCGATATCCCCACCGAGGCACAGCTGGCAGCGGTCGAGCAGGCCTTCAACATCTTGATCGTGAACCAGCCGCTGGAGAGCGAACGTATCGCCCAGTTCATCACGGTAGCCAAGCAGGAGGATGGCGCCAGGTACTACATCGAGGGCATCAGCGACTTCCTGTACGGCGTGCTGGCCAAGGACCAGCGTGGTGGCACGAGCCTGAACCGGGATGACTACACGGCCAAGTTCCACGCCGCCCGCGAGTCAATGCGCTTCCTGGACCACCCCCTGGCCAACCTGATCAAGGCGCTGGTCAACTTCAACGACAACGCCTTCAGCGAAGCAGAGGTGCTGGCCCCCGACGGCCAGGTCGCGACCGCCTGCCGGATGCTGAACGGTCTTCGCTCCGGCAAACACTGCCCGGCCCCTGAGACCAGGACCGTGTCCGGCCACAACCTGCCGGTGGATACCCTGACCGCCGAGATCATGCGCTTCTGCAGCCTGCCGCTCGCAGAGCAGCAGGAGCAACTGCCTCAGCTGGCGCATCTGGCCAGCAAGCGCCTGACCACTGACCATGACCGGGTGAAGATCCAGGCACTGGCCATGAATACCTGCTGGGAGGCCGGCGATCATGAGCAGGCTGTCAGCTGGGCCAGGAAGCTGCGCCACAGCCCGCTGTTCGAGGCCCTGGCCAACCGTATCATCGAGGATGTAGAGAATGACTGACTCCACAAAGGACGAGAGCAGGTCCGTGAAGATCGTCAACAAGGCCACCGGCGCTGTTTCCCGAGGTGAGCCGCGTGGCAAGCAGGCCAGCAAACACCAGAGCCGGCCGGAAGCGAAGACGCCTTCACCAGGTGCGACCTCACCGGCATCGCAAGCCCAGAGCAACGCGCAGACCGGTACAATCGACAGAGAACAGGGCAAGGGCAGCGAGCCAGCGCCTGCTGCCACTCGGAACCAGGCGAAGAATAGCAAGGCCGTCACGCGGGTCTTCGATATCATCAAGCGCTTCTATGCGTCCTCGGGTACGCCGAAGAGGATCACCGAGCCTGCTTTGAAGAAGCTGGAGGAGCGCACCATTTCGGCCGCCCAACGTTCGGAGCTGCTCGACCTGGCCCAGCGCGAGGATGCCTCGCTGTCCCGTACCGTGAACCTGGCCTTCGCCGCCTTCGAGATTCACAGCAATCGCAACATCAAGGATCTGCTGCTGAAGTTCGCCGTCGATGCGGGCCGAGAGGGATTCGACCTGGCCATGGAAGGTGTCGATGCCTGGTTGCCTCTCACTGACGATGAACGTCCTCCCGTCAAGGAACTCTTCAGGCGCTACGCCAGCCGAGTGCAGCAGGTGGAGTCCAGCAAGGAGATGCAGGCCAGGGAAAAGAGAGAGCGTAAGGACAAGCTGCGCAACCTGCTGTTCCTGAGCCTGATCTGGCAAGCCAACCAGGGCTGGGCCAGGGAAGACGACATCCTGCGCTTCCTGCGCGCAGATGGGGTCTTTACCACCAGCACCCACTATCCTACCCAGGCGACGGAAGCGCTGCTCAAGGCGGCCTACACCCAGAACGCCGCCGACTTTTCACCACTGGGCTGGCTGTCGCGTCAGATCGAGAACACCAGGGCCAGCCAGGCCAGCGAACTGGAACGGCTGGGGAAAGACGTCGAGCGACTTGCCGCTGAACGCGATCAAGCGCAGCAGGAAATCGCCGCATTGCGCCAGGAGCGCGATACCCTGCTGGGCAAGACCGGTGAGCTTGAGCAGAGGCTTCATCAGGAGAGGCAGAACGCCCAGACCGCCAGCGTTCACCTGGAGGATGACAAGCATCGGCTGCGTTCCCGGGTCACCAAGGTGCTGAGGAGCGAGGTGCCCCGCCTGGAGGAGGCGCTGATCGCACTGCAACGCGACCCGCCCAAGCTGCACATCGTCTCGCCCTATGTGGAAGAGACGCTTGAGCATCTGAAGAAGGTTCTACGCGAAACAGAAGGAGAGTGACATGGAGGTCTTCGGCTTCGATTTCGGTACCACCAACAGCCTGATCAGTCGGGTGGCTGGTGGCCAAACCGTGGTGTTCGACCAGGGAGAGGAACCCTACCCTTCCGTGGTCTGCTACGAGGGCGATAGCGTTATCTGCGGCAGCGAGGCCAAGAAGCGCCTGGCGACCCACGAAATCGGCGTCATCGGCAACGTGGTCCGATCTCCCAAGATGCTGCTGGATCGTGAGCATGTGCACGTCGATGGCATCCCTCGACGTCCCCGCGACATGGTCGCGGATATCGTCAAGCACGTGGTGAACGCTACCGAAGAGGACCCGCGATATAAGCTTGACCGGGGTATCGGTCGCGCCGTTGTCACGATTCCGGTGGACATGGATGGCAGGCAGCGCCGTGAACTGCGGGAGGCCTTTCACCAGGCAGGCCTGGTTATCGAGCAGTTCGTGCATGAGCCCATGGCGGCGCTCTATGGCTACCTACGCACCCATGAAGACCCTGCGAACGAGATTCGTCGCCTGGAGGGGCAGTATCTACTGGTCTTCGACTGGGGCGGCGGCACCCTGGACTTGACGCTGTGTCAGGTCCAGAACGGCATGCTGGTACAAATCCGTAACGATGGCACCAGCGAGCTCGGTGGGGACGTGATGGACGAGGCGATCCGTCGTGAGATCGAGAAGCACGCCGTCGAGGCGGCCGGCATCGAACCCGACGAAGCCGATGTCGATCCGGGCGCCAGCCTGCGTCTGCTGACTCGCGCCGAAGAGGCCAAGATCGCGCTGTCGAAGCGGGAACAGGAGCACATCTTTATCCCAGAGTACTTCCGTAATGACGTCGCGGATCCCGATATCGACACCCTGCTGACCCGTAGCGAGCTGGAAGCGATCATCGGCCAGAAGATCCGCCAGGGGGTGAAGCGGGCCAAGACCCTGATCGACTCAGCCGACCTGACCACTTCCGATATCTCGCTGTGTCTCGCCACCGGCGGCATCGTCAACATGCCGGCAGTCCAGTCGGGGCTGTTTGAGATGTTCGGTGCCACCCGAGTCGAGATCTCCGAGCGTGGTTTCTCCATCATTTCGGAAGGGGCCGCCTGGATCGCCCATGACCGGGCACGCTTGCGCCTGGCCAAGAACATCGAGGTCCATGCAGCACGCAACCAGCATTTCCCGGTCATTGGTGCCGGCTACGAGATGCCGACTGCCGGTGAGGTCAGTGAGGCGGAAACCCTGATGCTCTACTGCATCGACCCTCGCGACGGGGTCGGCAAGATCAGCCTGCTCTCCCCCACCCGTCACGGGCGCCATGTGCAGACCAACGACTCTCGCCAGCCTCTGGCCTGCCTGAACGTCAAGGTCACCCCATCGCTGCCGCAGCTATTCGAGCGGATCATGCTCCATCTGGAGGTGGACGATAACCTGATCCTGCACGCATCGGCAAAATCTGCCATCAGGGGAGACAGCGATAGTGCGGATATCCATTCGCTGGAATTCGGGCTGGACATCATGCAGGGCATCACCGGCCGTTCACTGAACGAACCGCAACAGCAGACAGGTGAGGCCGAGAAATACGCAAAAAAGCCTGATGGCCGTAGCAGTGAAAAACCAAATAGGAAGGGAGACATCATGCTACGGCCAAATGTTGCCATGTTTTTTAAAGAAAAAGACAGGAACAATCATAAGCCAGATGAACAGGCAATACATGAAGCACTCCTTGCATTCGTGCCAGGTGAAGCCCTGATCAGGAAAGAGATGGGCAAGCCTGGCGGCCACTTCACCCGCATCGATGAGCTAAGCCCGATACAACGCGAAGAGCGGGCCTGGTATGTGCCTTGCAGTTATTGCGGAAAGCGCGCCGGTGATCCGAAGTGCCGGTGCTTGTCGGGCCACTGATGCCACGAAGCCGGCTCCTAAAAAATTACGACACGATAAGCAGGTAGCCGTTGGCAAGGCCAGGCGAGTCCATGCACGCACGCATCAACGGCTACCATTTTACGCTGACGGAACAGAAAGATCAGGGAGAAACAGAGAGACATGAGCAAAAAGATCAGCGGTGCGGAGTTCCCGCTTGCCAAGATTTTCAGTTCCGACTTTGAATACCTGATCCCGTCGTATCAGCGCCCCTACGCCTGGACGACCGATCAGGCTTCGGAGCTTTTCGATGATCTATATGACTTCTTCCGCAGCGAGGAGGATGAAGGCTATTTCCTCGGCAGCATCGTGCTCATCAAGGAAGAGGGAAGCCCCAGGGCCGAAGTGATCGATGGGCAGCAGCGCCTGACCACGCTGACGATCCTGCTGGCCGCCATTGCAGCCCAGCTTGTGGGGGAGGACAGGAGCACACTCAGCCAGTACATCACCGAGCCGGGAAACAAGTTCGCAGGCCTGGAGCCAAAGCCGCGTTTGACGCTGCGCGAGAAGGATCGCGAGTTCTTCACCTGTTACGTGCAGGGCTTGGCGTTCAATGACCTCCTGGCCTTGGGGTCCGCGTCGCTTGAAAACGAATCGCAGAAAAACATCCAGGCAAACAGCCAGCTTCTGATCGAGCGGCTCAGGTCGCGCTTCGGTGATGCCTCGGAACGGCTGGGCGACTTCATCAGTTTCCTGCTGCAACGCTGTTTTCTCGTGGCGGTTTCCACGCCCAGCCAGAAGTCCGCTTTTCGCGTGTTCTCCGTTATGAATAGCCGTGGGCTCGACCTCCAGCCGACGGACATCATCAAGGCGGATGTCATCGGCAAGCTTTCAACCACCAGCGAGCAGGAAATCTACAACGAACGCTGGGAGGACATGGAGGTCGACCTGGGCCGCGCCGGCTTCAACGACCTGTTCGCCTATGTACGCATGATCCATGCGAAGGAGAAGTCCAAGCGGGCTTTGCTTGAGGAGTTCCGCAATCACGTCCTGACACAGGTCAGCGATACGCGCACGCTGATCGAAGACGTGCTGGAACCCTATGCTGAGACCCTTTCAGTTCTGCGAGAGTCCCATTACGTTGCCGAGACCGACGCCGACAAGGTCAATCGGTCCTTGCGCTGGCTGAATCGCATCGACAACTCGGACTGGGTCCCGCCCGCTATGGTGTTCCTGGCAGACCACAAGAACGAACCTGCCTATGTGGCGTGGTTCTTCAGGAAACTGGAACGCCTGGCGGCCTACATGCACATTTGTGCGAAAAACGTGAACCAGCGTATCGAGCGCTATGCCCTGCTGATCGCGGCGCTACAGCAGCCGCATGACTACGACAACCCGGTCCGGGCCGTCGAACTGACGGACAAGGAAAAGTCCGACATGCGGCGGGTCCTGCAGGGCGATATCTATACACTGACCGCCCGTCGACGCAACTACCTGATGCTGCGGCTGGATTCATTCGTATCGGATGGTGCAGCAACCTATGACCCGACGGTGCTGACCATCGAGCACGTCTTGCCGCAAACCGTCCCAAGCACCAGTCAGTGGGCCGAATGGTGGCCGGAGCCAGAGATGCGGGAGCAGTGGGTTCATCGCCTGGCCAATCTTGTACCATTGAACAAGCGCCGGAATTCTCAGGCTCATAACTATGACTTCGGGAAGAAGAAGGATGCCTATTTCCGTGGACGTAGCAACGTCTCCTCCTACGCACTCACCAGCCAGGTGCTCGGTGAAGACCAATGGACGCCTGAGGTGGTGCAGAAACGTCAGGCCGATTTGATCGCAGTGCTGGCCGACAAGTGGGAATTCTGAGGCATGGTACTACTCGAAAAGCTGGTTGAGCGGATCCGTCAGGCCGCTTCCTATAACCCCGATGTGCAGGCCGCGCCGGCCTGCATCCTGTGGCCGGACCGCGAGCGGCTGTGGGAGCCGGTGATCGCCCAGATCCAGACCGAACTGCCCGAGCTCCTGGTGCTGGGTGACTACGCCCCCGAGCAGCGCCGCGGCCCCACCATCTGGCTGCGCTGTGCCATCGCCGGCACCGTAGACGGCATCGCGCTGGACGCGGAAACACCGCCGATCCTCTATCTCCCCGGCGTGGGCCGGCAGGACCTGCGCGCCGTCAGCGAGTGTCCGGAAGCGCTCAAGCCGTTGGCCGAACTTCAGTATCGCGGGGTGCTCTGGTCCCAGGTCAACGCCAAGGACTGGACGCCACGGGCGTTCCTCTCTTCACAGCAGGGCGGGCTGGGCCTGGAGGTGGCCGGTGACGCCGCCACACGCCAGGCGCTGCTTGCCGCCCTGCCCCGTCTGCTCAAGGAGGAGATCGCCGATCTACAGGGCCGCCACCTGGACGCCGAGACCTTCAATACCCTGCTCACTGGCGGCGATCCGGTGCGCGACCTGCTGGACTGGCTCAACCAGCCCGAGGCCATGAAGACCAGCTGGCCCCACCACGAATGGCAGGCGTTCTGCCAGGTTTGCCACTCCCGCTATGGCCTTCACCCGGAGCGGCAAAGTGCGCTGGAAGCCGTGGAGCGGCTGACTCAGCGCCAGGGCAACTGGAAGACGGTATGGACGCGTTTCACCGAGGCCCCCCGCCGCTACCCGCAGCTGATCGAGCAGATTCGCCAGCTCACGCCGCCTACCCTGGATTTCTTCCCGGAACCCGAGCAAATGGAGATCTGGCCACAGCTCAACCGCCAGGAGGAGGAGCGGCTCTATCACGACCTGTGCGCGCTCGGCAGCCTGCCGGCCCACCAGGCCCGTGAGCGGCTGGAAGCGCTGGAGAGCGAACACGGTGTGCGCCGCGATTGGGTGTGGGCGGAGCTGGGCGAAAGTCCGCTGGCCATGGCCCTGGCCCCCCTCGCCGAGCTGGGGCGGGTGACTCGGCGCAGCCTGGCGGGTGGGTACGCCGAGGATATGCGCCAGGCGTACCTCAGCGAGGGCTGGAAGGCCGATGATGCCCTGCTCAGGGCACTGGAGAAGATCACCGGCCAGCGCGAGCAGGAGGCGATCTTTACCGCGGCTCGCACGGTGTATCTGCGCTGGGCCGATGAGGCCGCTCGCCACCTTCAGCAGGTGTGGCAGCCCGGCGTGGATGGCCTCAAGCGCGGCGAGGCGTCTCCCAACGCCCTTCGCGGCGAGTGCGTGCTGTTCGTGGATGGGCTGCGGCTGGATTGCGGAAAGCGATTGTCCCATCGCCTGATTGCCCAGGGCCTGGAAGTCGCCGAGCACAGCACCTGGGCGGCGCTGCCCAGCGTGACCGGCACCGGCAAGTACGCGGTGGCGCCGATCCTCGGCAGCGATGGCATCCACGAGGAGCCTGACGGCTACCAGTTCACGCCCATCACTCGCCACCTGTTCCAGAAGCTGCTGCGCGAGAATGGCTGGCAGGTGCTGGAGCGCCGCCAGGTAGAGCAGTTGCACAAGGAGACCCTGGATACCTCCAAGCCGGCGTGGTGCGAGTTCGGCGATATCGATCACGCCGGCCATGAGCGTGGCTGGAAGCTGGCTCAGCACGTCGATGACATGCTGGGGGAAGTCGCCGAGCGTATCCAGGCGTTGCTGGCCCAGGGCTGGTCGCAGGTGCGCGTGGTCACCGATCACGGCTGGCTACTGCTGCCGGGCGAGCTGCCCAAGACCGAGCTGCCGGCCAGCCTGGTGGAGACCAAGTGGGGGCGCTGTGCGGCGCTCAAGCCGGGCGCGCATACGGAGGCGGCGCGCTTCCCCTGGTACTGGAACGAGCAGGTATACTTCGCCCTGGCGGAGAGCATTCACTGCTTCAAGGCGGGTGAGACCTACACCCATGGCGGCCTGAGCCTGCAGGAGTGCGTGACGCCGGAGCTCGTCGTCACCGGCAGCGCCGGCGCCAAGCCCTCGGTGTTGATCGATGACCTGGTGTGGAAGGGGCTGCGCTGTACCTTTGTGGTGGAAGGCGAGAGCGACGGACTGACGCTGGACATCCGACGCCATGCCGGCGACCCGGCCAGCAGCCTGGTGCTCTCGCCCAAGCCGTTCAAGGCCGGCGGCAAGGCCTCGGTGGTGGTCGAGGATGACGACCTCGAAGGGGACACCGCCTACGCCGTGGTGCTGGATGACAGTGGTCAGGTGGTCGCCCAGCGCTCCACCACCATCGGCGGCAATGCATAGTCCTTGATGACAGACACAGGGAGACGTCATGGAACTCGATGACCTGGATCGCAAGGCGGCCGAGCTGCTGGACGGCTACCTGGTGCGCAAGGATCTGGTGCGCACCTTCGCCCGCCAGTTCCCGGTGCCTACCTACGTGGTGGAGTTCCTGCTCGGGCGCTACTGTGCCAGCACCGATCCGGAGGAGATCGAGGAGGGCCTGGAGGTGGTACAGCGACAGCTCAAGTCGCGCACCATCAAGGCCGGCGAGGAGGAGCTGTTCAAGGCCCGTGCCCGCGAGAAGGGCGAGATCAAGATCATCGATCTGATCCAGGCACGCCTGGATACCAAGAACGACACCTACATGGCCAGCCTGCCCAGCCTGCGCCTGACCGACGTGCGGATTCCCGACGAGCTGGTCAGTGAGCACGAGCGCATGCTGACCGGCGGCTTCTACGCCGAACTGACCCTGGAATACGACGCCAGCATCGCCCAGGAGCAGGGCGGGCGCCCCTTCGGCATCCGTGCCCTGCGCGAGATCCAGCTCTCCAAGCGCGACGTGCTCGACGAGCTGGCTCGCGCCCGCCAGCACTTCACCACCGAGGAGTGGAAGGCCTTCCTGCTGCGCTCCACTGGCATCGAGCCAGCGGGCCTCACCGAACGCCAGAAGGACGCCATGCTGCTGCGCATGGTGCCCTTCGTGGAGCGCAACTATAACGTCGTCGAGCTCGGCCCCCGCGGTACCGGAAAGAGCCACCTCTTCCAGCAGGTATCGCCCTACGCGCATCTGATCTCCGGCGGCAAGGCCACCGTGGCCAAGATGTTCGTGGATAACAATTCGGGCCGCAGAGGCCTGGTGTGCCAGTACGACGTGGTCTGCTTCGACGAGGTGTCCGGCATCTCATTCGACAACAAGGACGGCGTCAACATCATGAAGGGCTACATGGAGAGCGGCGAGTTCTCTCGCGGCAAGGAGAGCATCCGCGCCGACGGCTCCATCGTGCTGGTCGGCAACTTCGACGTGGACGTGGAGCACCAGCAGCGCATCGGCCACCTGTTCGGTCCGCTGCCGGAGGAGATGCGCCACGATACCGCCTTCATGGACCGCATCCACGCCTTTCTGCCCGGCTGGGACGTGCCCAAGGTCAGCAAGGAGCTGCTCACCGACCACTTCGGCCTGGTCAGCGACTTCCTCTCGGAGTGTTGGAGCCAGCTACGCAGCCAGAGCCGCGTCTCGCAGTGGCAGGGCCGCGTCTTCTTCGGCGGCGCCCTCTCCGGACGCGACACCAATGCCGTCAACAAGACCGCCAGCGGCCTGCTGAAGCTGCTCTACCCCGGCGATGACCTCTCGCCCAGCGACGACGACCTGGAATGGGCCATCCATATCGCCATGGAGGCGCGCCGGCGGGTCAAGGAGCAGCAGAAGCGCATCGGCGCCGCCGAGTTCCGCAACACCCACTTCAGCTACACCATGGGCGAGGATGGCGTGGAAAAGTTCGTCGCCACCCCGGAGCTGCAGAGCGACAACAGCATCGGCAACGACCCGCTGGAACCAGGCCAGGTATGGAGCATCAGCCCCGGGGGGCAGGCCAGCAACGGCCAGGAGGAACATCCCGGCCTGTTCCGCATCGAGGTCAACGAGGGCCCTGGCACCGGCGTCAAGATCCTCAACAAGCCGGTGCCGCCGGCCTTTCGCGAGAGCATCGGCTACGCCGAGCAGAACCTTTACACCCGCGCCGGCCAGCTGGTCGGCGACAAGGAACCTCGCCAGCATGAGTTCACCGTGCAGCTGCGCGCCTTCGATGCCGCCAAGGCCGGCACCAAGTTGGGAGTCGCGGCGCTGATCGCCATGAGCTCGGCACTGCTCAAGCGAAGCCTGCGCGGCGGCCTGATCGTGGTCGGCGAGATCAACCTCGGCGGCTCCATCGAACCGATCCACAATCCAGTCACCCTGGTGGAGATCGCCGTGGAGAAAGGCGCCACGGCCATCCTGATGCCGGTGACCTGCCGCAAGCTGCTATTCGACCTCTCCGACGAGATGGCCACCAAAGTGGACATCCAGTTCTACCTGGATGCCCGGGATGCGCTGCTGAAGTCGCTGGGAGAGTAAACAGGTTGAATCTGCAAAATACCCACAGCCGGTTCCTCGGATCATTAGTGAACTCAAATTCCCGAACACTTCATTTCGTTAACCTGGAGTGATGGCGCAACAGAATCCCGGTCTGATGAATTGGCCAGACAAGACGTTTATTAGCTTTTTTTCATACTCTATAATGCCACGCTCTGCGTCCCTCGTGGGGTCAAAAGGCTCCAGGAAGGACCCGTGACCGATGTGACCCGTCCATTACGGACAAAAACTCTATTTTCAGCCCTCCCCCTGGCTAACGAAAAGCAGACAATCAATAGCGGCATTCATGCTATCTGCCGCATTTGATGGCTGAATACAAACCTCCTCTGTAGTCAGGCGCTGCACCGTGCTCTTCCTTAAGGGGGGGGGGGTGAAAAAACCTTCCCCCTTTAGGGGAGAAAACCACCCGTCCTCATGCCAGGTATCATGCGGGTTTGAACCGGGTAGTCGGGTGATTTGATCTTCACCCGTGAACTTCCATCAAAATGCCCTGTAATGGGGGTTGATGACGGGTAGGTGGCCCGAGTCGGGTGATTCACCCGGCACCCGGCCAGCCGGCTGGCTGGCTGGCTAGAAAAAGCTACCAGGTATGCAACGTCCCATTGTCACGCAGGAACACCTCACCTTCATCAATGGCACGATTGACGATAGTGCGGAGACTTTGGTCCCCCACACCAAACAGTCCTTCAGTTCCTGCGTAGTCGCGCAAGCCATTGCGAGTAATAGGGCGCCCTTCACTATCCTTCTTCTGGATGAATTCTAGTAGCTTGGGAAGAGTAGCCTGGAAGCGTTGTTCGCCTTTATCCGCCACTTTGCTGTATTCCTGAAGGGGCGGAATCATTTCGAGAACACCCCCGATGCCCCGACGCATCCAGAAGGTATCCGTTTCCGTGCGGTAATTCGATTTTACGACATTGAAACGGACATGTGCTCTCCGGCTCTGCTCATCCATGCCCAATTTCTTGGCCATCTCTGCGTCAGGTACGGCTAGGGTAGCCGCAAAACGCACTGCATCCACGAAGGCAGATGCACCCCGGATATCATCCGCACTATCACCCTTGCTACCTTTACGGCTGTGATGAGCACACAGAACAGTAACACCCGTCTCTCGGCGGATAAGCTCAAGTGCTTCCACAAAGCGGGTACCATCTTCACTGGCATTCTCATCACCGCTGCGGAACCGGCTGACGGGGTCGAGGATAATCAGACGCAAATCCGGGATGGCTTGGGCTGCCTTGATGACCTCCGTGATCAGCGTCTTATTGTGCACGGTATTCCCCTCTGCCTTCAACGTCAGCCGGTTATCGCAGCCTAGTCGAGAAACGGGGTAGAAGTTTTCCCCCAGCTTGGCCATGTCAAGGCGGTTGCCGACGGATTCGCTGGCCCTAATGATGCTATGCAGACGACGCCCCATCTCGTCGCGGTTATCCTCTGCACCAAGCATCAGCACACCCCCAGGCTTTGCAATGGGCAATTCAAAGAACGGGACGCCCGTTGCCACACATACGGCCAGTTGCATCAGCCAGAAGGATTTTCCAGTAGAGCCAGGCGCAACAATGACTGCAGCGACTGGCTCGGGGATCAGTCCCTCAATGACATAGCTCTGCGGGGGCGGTTCCACGTTTAACAGGTATTTTGCCTTGTTCAATTCCAAGGCATCGACCAGTGCAGTTTCTCTCTCCGCGGCATCATCGAGACTTCCTGAAAGCCCATCCTCGTCATTGAAATCCAACTCTTCCGGATCAACCTCATACCTTGGGATCTCGCGAGAGGGCGAGCTTGCCCAAGCGTTATTCAGGGTCCGGATAACTTCGGGAGAATTCAATCCAGCTCCGATAGCAGCGCGATACAGGATATTCCGCACAGCACCCTCTTCCAGTTGCCCTCCCTTCACGAATCCGAACAACCCGAATGCCTCGCGATTGAGCGTGTCGTTCCGACATCCCTCGGGCGCACTCAGGACGGCCGTTGAGGCACTTTCCAATGCCCGGCAGACATAGGGGTGAGTCTCGTCAGAAAGAAACTCCATCGGAGCCTTGTCGCTTGACTCAACGACACTCGGGATGAACGGGGCAATCGTCCGGCGTACAGTTTCGGCGTCGACATCCTCGCCAATGGCTAGGATCCGGATAAGGGAGGGGTCTGACTTGCAGTGGAAGAATCCAGGAAGCCGCATCACACGGGGAAGGTCATTGATGGATTGATCTCCCCCCAGCCAAGTGGCAAGCCCCCTTTGTAGCGGCTTGAACTCCTCAAGCGACAGACCGGGAGCCCGCCAGTAAGCGTGATGCTTTCCAGGTGATGATTCCACAAGCAAAGAAGGAGGAAAGTCGGTCAACACCTCACTCAGAACGTTCGGTCGCTCAGGTTCAGGAGTGTCGAAGTCAACAAATACCGCACGAACCTCGTTCACGTTCTCGGCACGGAGACCTTCCCCATCCGTGCCATTGATCGTCACGAATACACCAGCTCCTCGCTGATTAAGAGCATCAAGCGCTTTCCAGTGCTCCTCCAGCGTACCCCGAAAGGTACGCACCAGATCCCTACGATTGAGCTTGGTATCATCAAATGTCCGGAAATCGAAAACGGCTCCCGGCGCCAGCCAGTCCAGAAACTGCTGAGTTACCTGTTGGCGCTCATTGTCTTCAGGGGCATCGGATGTCAGCATCGCCGGAGCCTCCAACTCAGAGGTTCGCCCAGCAGTTGCATGTCAACCCCTCCTATCCCTGCAAGATTAGCCAGTAGCGCATCCCTTTCAATTTCACTCAAGAGCCGAATGCTCTTGACAGAATCGAGAAGCACCATGGCAGCATCCCAAACCATACCCAGAAAAAAACGGGCCTTTTTAGGATAATCGCCATTATCAAGTGCAACGGGAGGATGTTCACGAACGTCCGGCCAACTTCCGCGAAACGTCCAGATAGCATAATTTTCTTGCGACGTCTCCCCAATAACAGCAGCAGCCTCATCCATGCATTGGTAGATTTTCTCCAAGCGATCCCACATTTGAATAATTTCAATGTCACTCGGTTCGCGCAATGAAGAACTCATGACTGCGTCTCCCGAGCAACTGAGGATGAGAAGGTGGAGATTTCTGCAGTCGATCGATACTCTTCTGCATTGGCTAACCAATCCAGTACATCCTTGAGGCGGTAACGAATCGAGCGGCCACGACGAACGAAGCGCGGCGCGGGCATCCCCAACAGAAGCCCCGTCACACGACTCTTGCGCGCGGTAGCAGGGCTAGCAGAAATAAGGCCAGGAAAGACGGCTCCCTCAGGGAGCTCAATCAGTGACGGATCAAAGCCAGCGTCGTAAGACGCCAAGGCCGCCTTGAGGATGGCAGGATAGTCTTGTCGCTTGAAAGGCATGGAGGCATCTCCTTGTGGATGACGCCCCCATGGTCAGGCTTCGTTTTAAAGCGATGTCCCAAATGAGAAGGTCGTCAATCTCATTTGAGATGCTCAGCTCGTCTCGCGGACCTCCTCGATAATTTTCGCCAGAGTATTTTCTGACAGGTGATCACCACGCTGCTGCAACATTGCCTGAAGAACAGCAGCTGCCTGGTAAGGCCCTTCTGGAAGATCCAAGCCACCATCTACCAAAAACATACTGAGCAACTTCACATAACTATTTTTTTGCCGAGGATGCACTGGGAGTTCTCGCCCCTGCGCCACCTCCTCACCTATCCCCTTTGCTTTACAAATAAAAGCATAAAGATCACAACGCCTGACAAAAAATTCTGAAAGCTCCGGCTCTTCATCCCATTCTAAACCGTCATCCTCAGCATACCTACACAGCCTATAGGCCACATTTTCATCATCAACATCTCTTACCACCCACAGGTTTAAATCTGCCAGCGGATGCTCGAACCCGATGGACTCGTAAATGAGGAGCAATCGGAACCCAGTACATTTAGAATCAATGTGATACATCCCATCTAATCTCAAATAGTCCTCATGCGGGACCGGCTCCTTCACGTCACGCTCCGCAAGCTGGAAGCCCAGCATGACGCTTAGTTTGAGCGAACCGTGCAATGCATATTCATACAAATCCTTGATCGTTATTTCTTCCTCTAGCTCGGCAGCCAACACCTTGGCGGCATCTTCTAACCGACAATAATCTTTAAACCTAGACAGACTGGTCCTTGAGGTTGATTTTTTCCTTTTCACAACAATTCCTTACACCTTGGAAAATTTATTCAGAAGACAAACCAAACCCTTCCAGCGATTGCACGGAGGCTTCAAGAAACAGCATTTTCGATAAAGAATTGCGTACTCGATTTCCGTTGCTTGGCAAACGCCTCCACAGCCTCTCGTGTATGATCGGGGCGCAGGTGAGCATAATGTTGAATAGTGGTCTGAATATCGCTATGAGCCATCAGCCTCGAGACGGTCAATAGGTCAACGCCGGCCATGACTAATTGACTAGCGAAGTTGTGACGTAGGCTATAGAGCAGTAGATCGTCGGGAAGGCCGGCCAGCTTGCGCACGGTCGCCCAGGGTTTCTGCATGGCAGTCCTGTCCATGCGCTTACCATTGCGGTGTGAGGGGAACACAAGGCCGGTCTTTGGCTCCCCTTTTTGCTTGTGCCAAGCCGTGAGCACCTCAACGACCGCAGAAGACAGTGGGAAGGTCATTGGCTCCGGGCGATGGTGAGCCGACTTCTCGATAACTTTGCGGGCGGTACGAAAGGTCAGGTTGATATGCTCCCAGCGCAGGCCGGTAATATCACCGGGCCGGAAGCCGGTGTAGTACATGGTCAGGATCCATGGCTTGACATGATCCACGAACATGACGCTATCGAGATCGGGCAGGTACGCCTTGCCGTGAGCCCGGCTGAGTCGCCGCTGCTCACGTTTCAGCTCCTGATAGGCATCGAGGCCAGAGAAAAGTGCTTCGACCTCATCGTGCTCCAGATAACGACGCTGGGCCGCTTGCTCGGCCATATCGTCTTCCGACATCGCCGGGCGCTGCAGTGCGACCCCAACCAACGGGTTATCGGGTATGAAATTGCGCTGAGCAGCATGCCCCAGCAGGGTCTTGAGCGCCCCCAGGTGACGTTTGCTGGTGCTGTACGCCTCTCCCTTGCTTTCACGCTCCCCCTGCCAACGCTCCACGTCGGCGCGAGTGAAACTGCTCATCGGCCGGTCCAGCCAGCTTTCGAAGGCACGACGAATACGCCGCAAGGTGGCCAAACCATCTTTCTTGCGACGTTGCGCCACCGCATAGGGGCCATCGAGATAAGCCCTGAGGGTCTGCTCCTGCTGACGTCGGGCCTCGTTCTGGGCCTCTACTTCCACCGCACGCGGGTCACCGCCCTGAGCGATCACGGCCAACGCCTCCTTGGCGGCCTCGCGTCCCTGTGCAGCTGTCAACTTCCCATATTGCCCAAGGGTAACCACTCGGCGTTGGCCGATGTGGTTGTAGTAGGAAAGACGAAGGGATAGGCCTCGCTTACCTGCTCGCACATGGAAGCCTGACAGGTCCGTATCCCACACCTCGCCGCTGGTCATCTCCTTCTTCAGCCGGTCGAGCGTCCGCGTCGTCAGCTTGTCGGTGGTCTTCCCTGACATGGCTGGCCCCTTTCCAGGTTCCAAATAGGTTCCATGGAGACGCTACTCGAGGCCACCACGAGAAGCAAGCAGAAACATCAAAATCTGATAACAACTTATTGTTTTTAAAACAACTTTTAGTTGATTCTTGCTTCCGGACGTAGCTGCTGAAATACGATAAAAACGCCTTCGGGAGGCAGAGGTCGTAGGTTCGAATCCTGCTACTCCGACCATCGGATTCCAAGGGCCCCGCGAGTGATCGCGGGGCCCTTCTCGTTGTACGCTCCCTCGCTCAGGCCCGCGCCACCTTCACGGCGGTGCCCGTGGCCACCAGGAACAGCATCGACTTGCCGCCCCCGGAGATCTCGCTGTAGTCGAGATCCACCGCGATCACGGCGTTGGCGCCCATCGCCTCGGCCTCCCGGCGCAGCTCGTCCAGGCAGGCGACCCTGGCATCGCGCAGCGCATCCTGGGACGACTTGTTGCGGCCGCCGAAGAAGTCGCGAAAGCCCGCGAACATGTCCTTGAGCACGTTCATGCCGAACACGCATTCGGCGGAGACGATGTCGAGATGTTCGATGACGCGATAACCCTCGAGATGGGAGGAGGTGGTCAGCAACAGGCGATCGGACATGAGCGCTTCCTTCTGGTCAGCCTTGGCATGGGGCCGATGCCCCTCATCAAGGTAGGCGGCGCGCGCGGCCCCGTACAGCGACCGGCTAGTTGTCCCCGGACGAGGCCTCCCGGCCGATCCGCAGGCCGTGCTGGCGGAGCTTGCGCACCACGCTGGGCTGGCTGATGCCGAGGCGCTCGGCGATGGCGTAGGTCGAGGTCCGCTCGCCGCACAGCTCGGCCAGGATGGCCCGCTCGGTGCGCGAGAGCGCCGCCTTGAGCGTCTCCCCGTCGCGCAACCCCGCGCCGTCGGGCGCCGTGGCCGTCACGCCACTGGCGCCCGCCCCTGTCGGGGCGCGCGGATGCCCGGTGCCGGCGTGGCCGTCGGCGCGGATCACGTCATCCGCCGCCGACAGCCAGGCCCGCTCGAGCCAGTTCTCCAGCTCGCGTACGTTGCCGGGCCAGTCCCGGCCCATCAGTTGCTGCCAGACATCCCGGGCCATGATCTTGTCGCGGCCATAGCGACCATTGAGGCGCTTGAGCTGGCGCTCGACCAGCCCGGGAATATCCTCGCGGCGCTCGCGCAGCGGCGGCAGCGTCACGGGAATGACATTGAGGCGATAGTAGAGGTCCAGGCGGAACCGGCCGGTCTCCACGAGGCGCGCCAGGTCCTGGTTGGTCGCCACCACCAGGCGGAAGTCGACGCATCGCGGCCGGGTATCGCCGAGCCGCGTGACGCTGCTGTCCTGGATGACCTTGAGCAGCTTGGTCTGCATCGCCAGGGGCAACTCGCCGATCTCGTCGAGGAACAGCGTGCCGCCCTCGGCCTGTTCCATCAGGCCCGCCTTGCCCCCCGGCGCGGCGCCGCTGAAGGCCCCGTGCCGATAGCCGAACATCTCCGACTCGAACAGGTTCTCCGGGATCGCCCCGCAGTTGACGTCGATGAAGGGGCCGGCCTGGCGCGGGCTCCAGCGATGCAGTTGCCGCGCGAAGGCGGTCTTGCCGACCCCGGACTCGCCGAGCATCAGCACCGTGGCTGCGGTGGGCGCCACCCGCTTGAGCAGCAGGGCAACCTCGCGCATCACCCCGCTGCGCACCTCCAGGTCGTCCAGCTCGGCCTCGAGTCCCGGCTCGTCGGCGACGCCGCTGCGCCGCAGGTGGTCGCTGAAGCGCCGCTGCAACAGGGCATATTCCTCCTGCAGCAGCTGCAGGTCGGTCAGGTCCATGGAGCGGCTGACCACGGCGGCCAGCTTGCCGTCCCGGAAGACCGGGTGGGCCTGGGCGACGACCCGCCGGCCGGTACCGGTCTCCTGCATCAGTTGGGCGGGCTTGCCGGTGCGCATCACCTCCAGGCTGACCGAGGGCCTGAGCACCCCCTGGGCCTCGAGGGCCTGGACGGTGGTTCGGCACAGGTCCTCCCGGGACATGCCGTAGACCGCCGCCGCCGCCGGACTCACGTCCAGAACGCGGCCGCTGGCATCGACCACGAAGAAGTGGTCATGGGCGGTGTCGATGATGGTGCGCAGGATATCGCTGTCGATGTCGCCCATGGGGCCCTACCGATACACAAGTGGATCATTGATGCAGCAGTGTATCACTGCGGGCGCGGCAATGATCCACTTCTGCATCATGTCGACAGGAACCACTTCCATATCAATATCTTAAAACATGGCACGCTTCCTGCTTTGTCACTCCTGACACCCATTGCGAGACGGAGCCTTTCGTGAGCGACTTCAATCAGCCCCTGGGCGGCAACGAGATGCCGCGCTTCGGCGGCCCCGCCACCATGATGCGCCTGCCCACCCAGGCCGATGCCGCCGGCCTGGATGCCGCCTTCATCGGCGTGCCCATGGACATCGGCACCTCCAACCGCCCCGGTACCCGCCTCGGGCCGCGCCAGATCCGCGACGAGTCGCGCATGCTGCGCCCCTACAACATGGCCACCCGCGCCGCGCCCTTCGACAGCCTGCAGGTCGCCGATATCGGTGATGTGCCGATCAACACCTTCAACCTGCCGAAGAACCTCGACATCATCACCCGCTACTACGACGAGGTGTTGTCCCATGGCTGCGTGCCGCTGACGCTGGGCGGCGACCACACCCTGACCTGGCCGTTGCTGCGGGCGATCGCCCGGAAGCACGGCCCGGTCGGGCTGATCCATATCGACGCCCACGCCGACGTCAACGAGCACATGTTCGGCGAGGAGGTCGCCCACGGCTGTCCCTTCCGCCGCGCCCAGGAGGAGGGCCTGCTGGACAGCCAGCGCGTGGTGCAGATCGGCCTGCGCGGCACCGGTTACGCCGCCGACGACTTCGACTGGTGCCGCGATCAGGGCTTCCGGGTCGTCACCGCCGAGCAGTGCTGGTACAAGTCGTTGGCCCCGTTGATGGCCGAGGTACGCGAGCAGATGGGCGACGCCCCGGTCTACATCTCCTTCGACATCGATGGCCTGGACCCCTCGGTGGCCCCCGGCACCGGCACCGTCGAGATGGGTGGGCTCACCGGCCAGCAGGGCCTGGAGATCGTGCGCGGCGCCTGGGGCCTCAACGTGGTCGGCGGCGACCTGGTGGAAGTCGCGCCGCCCTACGACCCCAGCGGCAACACCGCGCTGATGGGCGCCACCCTGCTCTACGAGATGCTCTGCGTGCTGCCCGGTGTCCGGCGCCGTGACTAGGCCCGAGACCCCCTCGTGACACCCCGGCCCCCGGGCCGGGTTCGACGATTACAATGCCAACAAGGGTAACTGCCATGCCGTCCCCTCTCGATTCCGCCTCGGCCATCGCGTCCGAGACCACCCGGCTCAGCCGCCACGGGCTGCTGAAGTTCCTGATCCCCTCGCTGCTCGGCGTGGGCCTCTTCCTGGTGCCCTTCTCCACGGGCGACACCATCAATATCGGCATGGGCCTGATGGCCGATGGCCTCAAGGCCCTGCTCGGCGAGGCGCTGCCCGCCATCGCCACCCTGGTGCTTTGCCTGTCGGTGCTGTTGACCGGCATCGTCAAGCTCACCCGGCCCGAATGGGCCCGGGAGGGCATGCTGCGCGAGCTGTTCGACGTCGCCCCCCTGTGGGTCATCATGCGCTCGCTCGGCGCCCTCTTCGCGCTGATGACCTATTTCCAGGTCGGCCCGACGGTGATCACCGCCTCCTTCACCGGCGGCGTGATGCTCAACGACCTGGCACCGGTGCTGCTGACCTTCTTCTTCTTCGCCGCCATCCTGCTGCCCTTCCTGGTCGACTTCGGCTTCATGGAGTTCATCGGCAGCCTGGTGCGTACGCCCTTCCGCATCATCTTCGGACTGCCGGGGCGCAGCGCCATCGATGCCACGGCCTCCTGGATGGGCTCGGGCACCGTCGGCGTGCTGATCACCACCCAGCAGTACGAACAGGGCTTCTACAACCGTCGCGAGGCCTCGGCGATCGCCACCAACTTCTCGATCGTCTCGATCGCCTTCGCGCTGCTGGTGACCAGCTTCATCGGCATCAACCACCTGTTCGTGCCCTTCTACCTCACCGTGGTCGTCGCCGGCCTCGTCGCCGCCGTGATCGTGCCGCGGCTGCCGCCGTTGTCGCGCAAGCCGAACAGCTACTACGAGCCGGCCGGCTGCCAGATCCAGGAAGAGAACACCGGCAACCAGAACCTGCTTCGCTACAGCCTGGGCGTCGCGGTGGCCCGCGCCGAGCAGGCCCCCGGCCCGCGCCAACTGCTGCGTCACGCCCTGTTCAACGTCGCCGACATCTTCTTCGGCCTGCTGCCCCTGGTGATCGCCATCGGCACCGTGGCCCTGATGCTGGCCGAGTTCACACCGCTGTTCACCTGGCTGTCCTATCCCATGGTGCCGGTGCTGGAGTGGATGCAGGTGCCCGAGGCCGAGGCGGCTGCCCCGGCGACCCTGGTCGGCTTCGCCGACATGTTCCTGCCGGCGGTGCTGGCCAGCGACATCGAGAGCGAGCTGACGCGTTTCGTGATCGCCTGCCTGTCGCTGACCCAACTGATCTACATGTCGGAGATCGGCGCCCTGCTGCTCAAGTCGAAGATCCCGCTCAAGCTCTGGGAGCTGGTGGCCATCTTCCTGCTGCGCACCGCCATCACCCTGCCGATCATCGTGCTCATGGGCCACTGGCTGGTGGGCTGAGGGAACCTCAATGCCACTGAACGGAGAGACACCGATGACCTGCGCCGAGCTGCTGATCCGCCTGCTGCGCGACACCTACGGCACCGACACCGTGTTCGGCATTCCCGGCGTGCACACCGTCGAGCTCTACCGCGGCCTGGCGGGCGGCGAGGCGAGCGGCATCCGCCACGTGACGCCCCGCCACGAGCAGGGCGCAGGCTTCATGGCCGACGGCTACGCCCGGGCCACCGGCCGGCCCGGGGTGTGCTTCATCATCACCGGCCCCGGCATGACCAACATCGCCACCGCCATGGGCCAGGCGCTGGCCGATTCGGTCCCGATGCTGGTGATCTCCAGCGTCAGCCGCCGCGACACCCTGGGCCGTGGCCAGGGCCGGCTGCACGAGTTGCCGAGTCAGCAGCAGCTGATCGCCGGGGTCGCCCGCTTCAGCCAGACGTTGCTCGACCCCGACGCCCTGCCGGAGACCCTGGCCCGGGCCTCCGCGGTGTTCGAGGGGGCCCGCCCGGGGCCGGTGCATATCGAGATCCCCATCGACCTGTTCGATGCCCCGGTGCGCGCCCCTCGCACCTGGCACCGCCGCCCCCTGGCGCCATCCGCCCCGGCCGAGGCGGCGCTGGCCCAGGCCGCCGACTGGCTCGGCGCGGCCGCCCGCCCGCTGGTGCTGCTCGGTGGCGGCTGCGTGGATGCGCCCGGGGCCGCCAGGTCCCTGGTCGAGGCCCTGGACGCGCCCGCCGTCACCACCATCAACGCCAAGGGCCTGCTCGGCCGCGACCACCCCCTGGATCTGGGCGCCAATGCCTCGCTGCCGGCGGTGCGCGCGCTGGCCCGGGAAGCCGACGTGGTGCTGGCCATCGGCACCGAGCTCGGCGAGACCGACTACGACGTGGTCTTCGACGACGGCTTCCGCCTGGACGGCCGACTGATCCGGGTGGATGTCGACCCCCAGCAGCTCGCCCGCAACCAGGCCGCGGACCTGGCCCTGGTGGCGGACGCCGGCCAGACCCTGGAAGGCCTGGCGGCGCGCTTCGCCGGCGTGCGCCTGGCCCGCGACGGAGCCGCCCGCACCCACGCCGCCCTCGCGACCCTGGACCTGCCCCGGGATCCGGCCTTCGCCGCCTATGTGCCGCTGTTCGCGACCCTGCGCGAGGCCCTGCCCGAGGCGATCCTGGTCGGCGATTCCTGCGCCACCACCTACGCCGCCAACCACCTGGTCGCCCAGCCGACCCCGCGCCGTTTCTTCAACGCCTCCACTGGTTACGGCACGCTCGGCTACGGCCTGCCGGCGGCCCTGGGCGCCAGCATCGCCCGGCCCGACCTGCCGGTGGTCGCGCTGGTCGGCGACGGCGGCATCATGTTCACCCTCAGCGAGCTGGCCTGCGCGGTGGAGGAGGGGCTGCCGGTGGTGATCCTGCTCTGGCACAACCAGGGCTTTGATGAGATCCGCCGCTTCATGGACGACGCCGGCGTCACTCGCCTGGGCGTCGACATCCGGGCCCCGGACTTCCTGACCGTGGCCCAGGGCTTCGGCTGTCTGGCCACCCGCGTCGGCGCTCCCGCCGAACTGGCCCACGCCCTGGCCACCCGACCCTCCGACGGCCCCTTGCTGATCGAGATCGATGCCGCCGCCTGGCTGGCCGCCATCGACTGATTCCGCCCCTTTCCCCGTGACCGGCCCCACCGGTCGGTCCCACCGGAGCCTTGCCGTGCAACGACTGACCAAGCAGTTTATCGACAATCAATGGATCACCTCCCGGGGGACGCGCTCCCTGGCGGTGACCGACCCCTATCGCCAGGTGCCGATCGCCGAGCTCACCGCCGGCGAGGCGGCCGACGTGGACGCCGCGGTGGCCGCCGCCCGCCGCGCCCTGCCCGCCTGGCAGGCCCTGGGCGGCGAGCGCCGGGCCGAATACCTCGAGGCCTTCGCCGAGGGGCTCGAGACCCGGCGCGAGGCGCTGATGCGGCTGTCGGCGACCAACAACGGCAAGGCGCTGGCCGAGGCCGGCATCGACCTGGACGATGCCATCGCCTGCTACCGCTATTACGCCGGCCAGGCCCGGGCGCTGGAGGCGCGCCAGGGACGCCTCGTCGAGCACGGCATGGACGGCATCGAGGCCCGTAGCTACGAGGATCCCGCGGGGGTCGTGGGCCTGATCACCCCCTGGAACTTCCCGCTGGTGACCAGCGCCTGGAAGATCGCCCCGGCGCTGGCCGCCGGCTGCACGGTGGTCTTCAAGCCCTCCGAGGTGACGCCGCTACCCGAGCAGGCGCTGGCGGAGATCGCCCTCGAGATCGGCCTGCCGGCCGGGGTGCTCAACCTGGTGCACGGTGACGGCGAGGGCATCGGCGCGCCGCTCACCGCCCATCCCGGCATCGACAAGCTATCCTTCACCGGCAGCAATGCCGTGGGCGAGAAGGTCATGCGCGCCGCCGCCGAGGGCGTGCGCGGGGTGTCGCTGGAACTCGGTGGCAAGTCGCCGATCCTGGTGCTCGACGATGCCGGCCTCGAGGCGGCCGCCGACTGGGTGATGGCCGGTATCTACTTCAACTCCGGCCAGATCTGCTCGGCCACCTCGCGGCTGATCGTCCATGCGTCGCTGGCCGAGGCGCTCTACGCGGCCCTGGCCACGCGCATCGACGCCATCCGCCTGGGCGACCCGCTGGACGAGGCCACCGACATGGGGCCCATGACCAGCGCCCGCCAGCGGAAGGCCGTGGAGGGCTACCTGGCCATCGCCGCCGAGGAGGGCCTCGTCGCGGTGCGCGACGCCCGCCATCGGGACTTGCCCACCCAGGGCGAGTTCATCGCCCCGACCCTGTTTCGCGACGTGCCCACCGCGAGCCGCCTGTGGCGGGAGGAGATCTTCGGCCCGGTGCTCTGCGCCCGCAGCGTCGAGAGCGATGCCGAGGCCATCGCGCTGGCCAACGATTCCGCCTTCGGCCTCGCCGCCACCGTGATCTCGGGGGATTCGGAACGTGCTCGGCGCGTCGGCCGCGCGCTACGCGCCGGCAGCATCTGGGTCAACAGCGAGCAACTGGTGATGCCGGAGGCCGGCTGGGGCGGCTTCGGGATCAGCGGCATCGGCCGCGAGCTCGGCCCCTGGGGACTCTCCGCCTACCTGGAGGTCAAGCACCTGATCGGTCCGGCGGACTAGGCCCGCCTCGACTCGCGATGCCGCACCCCGGCGACTCGACCGGGGCACACTCGTGCCGGCCCAGGACTGCCGATGGGTTCGGCCTCACGACAACTGGCGCGGCGTGACGAGTTCCACCAGGCGTCCCGAACCTTGGCCGACCGACGACCAGGACCCGTCGAGCTCGACTAGCACCAAGCTGGCGGTGGGCAACAGCCAGACCAGCAAGGCCTCGAGGCCGGGATTGTAGCCGACCACCATCAGGCGCGAAACCGTGGCGGGGCAACGCGACACCGCCCGCGCCAGCGCCTCGGGCCTACGGCAGCGTCCATCGCCATGGCATCCCCTGCACCGGCATATCGCGTGTTTTTCCGCCAGGCGTGTCGCCTCTTCCCGTAGCATTCGCCCGCTCGGTGCCGGCATCCCGTCTCGGGCGGGTCGGCCCTGGCATACGGGTGCCACTTCTCGCCATCTTCGCGGTCCAATCCTGCCACAACGACATGACCTGTCCGCATGCGACGGGCCGACCGGGCATCGTCAGGCGACAATGCCGGCACAACGAGATCACGTCGCCAGCCAGGCAGGCACCAAGCCGAAGGAAGGGATGCATGATGGATATTCGGCCACCTCGCACCGACCAGAAACCCGACCCGCTGCGGGTCCGACGCTACCGGCAGGCCCCGGAACGGGGCCCCAGGCTACTCTTCTTCAGCGGGGGGTCGGCGCTCGAGGGCGTCTCGCGCCAGCTGCAACGCTACAGCCACAACACCATCCACCTGGTGACCCCCTTCGATTCCGGCGGCAGCTCGGCCACGTTGCGCGATGCCTTCGGCATGCCGGCCCTCGGCGACCTGCGCAGCCGCCTGCTGGCCCTGGCGGACGAGACCACCCCGGGCCACCCCCAGATCCAGCGACTCTTCACCCATCGCCTGCCGAGGGAAGCCGAGCCGGAGGCCCAGCGGGCCACCCTGGAGGCACTCGCCAGCGGTCGGCATGCCCTGATGGTCGATCTCGCTCCCCCCCTGCGCCGGCCGATCTGCCACCTGTTCGACGTCTTCCGGGCGGCCATGCCCGCGACCTTCGACCTGCGCGGTGCCTGCATCGGCAACCTGATCCTGGCCGGTGGCTACCTGGACGGCCGACGGCAGCTCGATACGGTGGTCCAACAGGCCGCCGAGCTGGTGAAGGTGCGTGGCACCGTCCGCGCGGTGGTCGACCATGACTACCACCTGGCGGCCACCCTGGCGGATGGTCGTCGGGTGCTCGGCCAGCACCGCATCACCGGCAAGGAGGTCCCGCCGCTGGACACCCCCATCGCGCGGATCGACCTCTCCGCCAGCGGCGAGGCGCATGTCCCGGCCACGCCCCCCCTGCCCGAGGGAAGCCGACGGCTCATCGCCTCTGCCGACCTGATCTGCTACCCCCCCGGCAGCTTCTATTCCAGCGTGCTCGCCAACCTCCTGCCCGCCGGGGTCGGCCGGGCCATCCGCGGCAACCCCTGCCCGAAGGTGTTCATCCCCAACCCGGGGCATGACCCCGAACAGGTCGGCCAAGACCTGCCCGGCCTGGTCACGGCCCTGCTCGAGACCCTGCGCCGCGACACCGGCGAGGACTGTCCCGCCGCCGGCCTGCTCGACATCATCCTCATCGACAGCCGGCACGGCGACTATGTCGGGCACCTCGATGCCGACTTCCTGGCCGAGCTCGGGGTGACGCTGATCGACATCCCCCTGGTCAGCGAGGTAAGCGCCCCACACTTCGACGATGACCGCCTGGTCGCCGCCCTGATGTCGCTCGCCTGACTCAGTGCCCGGCGGCGTCGCGGTCCCGGGGGACATCCAGCTCCAGCATGGTGCGGCTCCCGTCGCAGGGGAATCCCCCCAGCATGGACCCGACGGCACAGACATGCCGGAGACGCGCCCCATCGTCCACACTGATGGGGCGACGCCGTCCCGGCAGACTTGGAGGGGCCGGAGCGGCATCACCGAACGTCACCAACGCCGAGGAGTGCCACCATGTCCTCCCTCTCCTCCCTCCGGCCGGCCGAAGACCTCGCCTCCCTCACCGCCACGGAGGCCTTGTTCCGTTTCCGCCGCGGCGCCCTCTCGCCGCTGGCACTGGTCGATGACTGCCTGGCCCGCATCGAGCGCGAGAACCCCGCGATCAATGCCTTCGCCCATGTGGCTGCGGCATCGGCGCGCGCGGCGGCCCGGGCGTCCGAGGCACGCTGGCGGGCCGGGACGCCTTGCGGCCCCCTGGACGGGATCCCGGTCACCCTCAAGGACATGACCCGCACCGCGGGCATGCCGACCCGGCTGGGCTCGCTCACCACTCCGGCGGAGGGCCCCTGGCGGGACGACGCCCCCATCGCGGTGCAGCTGCACGCGGCAGGAGCGGTGCTCCTCGGCAAGACCACCACCCCGGAATACGGCTGGAAGGCCGTCACCGACTCGCCGTTGACCGGCGTGACCCGCAACCCCTGGGACACGCGGCTCACGCCGGGCGGCTCCTCGGGCGGGGCGGCGGCCGCGGCGGCGCTCAACCTCGGCCTGCTGCACCAGGGCAGTGATGCCGGCGGCTCGATCCGCATCCCCTGCGCCTTCACCGGCACCGTCGGCCTCAAGCCGACCTTCGGCTGGGTGCCCCAATGGCCGGCCAGCGCCATGGGCATCCTGTCGCACCTGGGCCCGATCGCCCGCCGCGTCGAGGACGTCGCCCTGATGCTGGAGACCCTGGGCCGGCCCGATCCCCGGGACGGCTACCTGGGCAATCCTCACCGTCCCGACTGGCTGACGCCGCCGCCTCCCGACCTGCGAGGCTGGCGGGTCGCCCTGAGTCTCGACCTGGGCTACGTCGAGGTGGCACCGGACATCGCCGCGCGTGTCCGGGAGGCGGCGGAACGGCTCCGGGAACTCGGCGCCCGTGTCGAGGAGGTGACGCCTGGGTTCGCCTGCCCCCTGGAGACCTTCAACACCCTGTGGTTCGCCGGCGCCTCCCAGCTGCTCGCTTCCTGGAGCGAGGCCCAGCGAAGGCTGCTGGACCCAGGACTGCTCGATATCGCCCTGCGCGGCGCCGCCCTCACCCTCGCCGACTACCTCGCCGCCTGCCGGGCCCGGGAGCGGCTGACCGCGCAGCTGGCAGACTTCCACCGGCGCTTCGACCTGCTGGTCACGCCCAGCCTGCCGCTCTCGCCCTTCACCGCGGGCAGCGACGTGCCTCCCGGCGGCCCCTATCGGGAGTGGATGGAATGGACGCCCTTCAGTTACCCCTTCAACCTCACCCAGCAACCGGCCATCTCGCTACCCTGTGGCCTCGATGACCGTGGCCTGCCAGTTGGCCTGCAACTGGTCGGCGCCCGGTTCGACGACCTGCGGGTGATCCAGGCCGCCCGCCTGCTGGAGGCCCGACTGCCGAGGCAGTTCCCCGAGACGGCCCGCCGGGCGGCCAAGGACGAATAGCCCGGGGAGACCTTGCTCCGTGGCGTCCAGGCAGGCCTCCCCTCCCCACCCTGTGGATGACGGGGTTCGGCGACGCTCTCCGGAGCCTCGTGCGTGTGGCGATGATCCGCGCCTCCTTGTCACGCGGCTTCCCAGCGAGCATCGGCGAGCGCCTGCCACAGGGCCTGGCAGTCGCCAAGGCTCGAGTCAGCCCCCCACCAGCTGGCCCAGCGCCTCGAGATAACTTTCCAGGACCCGATTGGGTGGGGCCCCCTTGCGGGTGATGGCGCTGTAGCGGGTGACATAGCGGCAGGAGCCCGGGTTCAGGGCACGCAGCCTACCGTCCCGCACCCAGCGCTCGGCGAAATGGGTCGGCAGGTAGCCGATAAAGCGGCCGGTGAGGATCAGGAAGGCGATGCCCTCCCGGTCCGTGGCCGAGGCGGTGGCCTTGAGGGGTTCATGCCGGGCCTTGATCTCCGGACTCTGGGCATAGGCCGGCGTCACCGCATCGCTGCTGGCCAGTTGCTCATCCGTCACGGCCTCGGCGTCGAACAGCGGATGGCCGCCGGCGCAGTAGAGCTGCGACGTCTCCTCGTAGAGCGAGAGGTAGTCAAGCCCGGGCAGGGTCTTGATCGCGGGGACGACCCCGGTATGCAGGCGGCCATCCAGCACGGCGAGCTCGATATCGTGGGGCGGGATCATGCGGATGTTGATGCGCACGTCGGGGCCGCGCTCCTTCAGCGCGCTGAGCGCATCGGTGATGTGCATCTGAGGCATGGTCACCAGGTTGTCGGTGATGCCGATGTTCAGCTCGCCCTTGAGCCAGGCATGCAGGCTGTTGACGCGGGTACGGAACCCCTCCGTCGCCGCCAGCAGCTGCAGGGTGGCTTCAAAGACCTCGGCCCCCTCGTCGGTCAGCGCGAACCCGCTGCGGCCGCGTTGGCATAGCCGCACCCCCAGCCGCGTCTCCAGGTCGCTCATCGCCATGCTGATGGCGGCACGGCTGATGTTCAGCGCCACCTCGGCGGCGGAGAAGCCACCGCATTCCACGACCGTGCGATAGATACGCAGCAGCCGCAGGTCCGCATCGCCGAGCTGTCCCGTCAGGGCCTCCTTGCGGCGTGTCATGGCCTCTCCCTCGCGGTGATGTGTCTCCCGCAGCCTATGCCGGGGGCGCAATAAAGTTAAGCTGGCGCTTACATGAAATTCAACAAGACCAGATTTAACTTAGCGCCCCCCCCCTGAGCCACGCTTCCCTGCACAGCCACCAACTAGACGATGACCACAGAGGGTGCTGCCATGTCAGATCGTTCTCCCCAGCAGACCGCGGGCCTGACCGCCGAGCAGCTGGATGCCTACTGGATGCCCTACTCCGGCAACCGCCAGTTCAAGCGCGACCCGCGGATCATCGTCAGCGCCGAGGGCAGCTACTACACCGCGGCCGACGGTCGCCGGATCTACGATGGCCTCTCCGGCCTGTGGACCTGCGGCGTCGGCCATGGCCGTCCCGAGATCGCCGAGGCGGTCAGCCAGCAACTCGCCCAGCTGGACTATGCCCCCGCCTTCCAGTACGGCCACCCCAAGGCCTTCGAGTTGGCTCACCGGATCCGCCAGTTGACCCCGAAGGGCCTCGACTACGTGTTCTACACCGGCTCCGGCTCCGAGAGCGCCGATACCTCGCTGAAGATCGCCCGCGCCTACTGGCGCAAGAAGGGCAAGCCCACCAAGACCAAGCTGATCGGCCGGTCCAAGGGCTATCACGGGGTCAACTTCGGCGGCATCAGCCTGGGCGGCATCGGCGCCAACCGCGTCCTGTTCGGCCAAGGCGTCGACGCCGACCACCTGCCGCATACCCTGCTCGAGGAGAATGCCTTCACCCGTGGCATGCCCGAGCACGGGGCCGAACGCGCCGACGAGCTGCTGGAGCTGATCGCCCTGCACGATGCCTCCAACATCGCCGCGGTGATCGTCGAGCCCCTGGCCGGCTCGGCCGGGGTGATCCCGCCGCCCCGGGGCTACCTCCAGCGCCTGCGCCAGATCTGTGATGCCCACGACATCCTGCTGATCTTCGACGAGGTCATCACCGGCTTCGGCCGCATGGGTGCGATGACCGGTGCCGAGGAGTTCGGCGTGGTACCGGACATCATGAACGTCGCCAAGCAGCTGACCAACGGGGCCGTGCCCATGGGCGGGGTCATCGTGCAGGGGGAGATCTACCACACCTTCATGGAGCAGGGCGGTCCCGACTACATGATGGAGCTGCCCCATGGCTACACCTACTCGGGGCACCCGGTGGCCTGTGCCGCGGCCCTGGCCACCCTGGACGTGCTCGAGAACGACCGCCTGGTCGGCCGCGTCCGGGAGATGGCGCCGATCTTCGAGGACGCCCTGCACGGCCTCAAGGGCAGCCGTTATATCAGCGATATCCGCAACTACGGCCTCGCCGGCGCCCTGCAGATCGAGCCCTGCCCCGGCGAGCCGGCACGGCGGCCCTTCGAGATCGCCATGAAGTGCTGGGAGAAGGGCGTCTACGTGCGCTACGGCGGTGACACCATCCAGCTCGGCCTGCCCTTCATCGTCGAGCGCGAGGAGATCGACCGCCTCGTCAACGTTCTCGGCGAGGCCATCGGCGAGCTGGACTGAACTCAACTTGTACTCGTTTCTTCTAGAGGTATTGCAATGACCACTCTTGGCCACCTGATCAACGGCACCCGCGTCGACGACAACGCGCGTGCCCAGGACATCTTCAACCCCTCCACCGGTGAGGTCGGCGGCCAGGTGAGCCTGGCCAGCAAGGCCACCGTCGAGGCGGCCATCGCCGCCGCCCAGGCCGCCTACCCGGCCTGGCGCGACACCCCGCCCGCCAAGCGCGCCCGTGTCATGTTCCGCTTCAAGCAGTTGCTGGAAGAGCATACCGACGAGATCTGCCGACTGATCGGCCAGGAACACGGCAAGATCGTCCACGACGCCAGGGGCGAGCTCACGCGCGGCATCGAGAACGTGGAGTACGCCTGCGGCGTGCCGGAGCTGCTCAAGGGCGAGTACAGCAAGAACGTCGGTCCCGGCATCGATTCCTGGAGCGACTTCCAGCCGCTGGGCGTGGTCGCCGGCATCACGCCGTTCAACTTCCCGGCCATGGTCCCGCTGTGGATGTACCCGATGGCCATCGCCACCGGCAATACCTTCGTGCTCAAGCCCTCCGAGCGCAACCCGACCTCGACGCTGTACATCGCCGAGCTGGCGCTGGAAGCCGGCCTGCCCACCGGCGTGCTGAACGTCGTCAACGGTGACAAGGAAGCCGTCGACACCCTGCTCGACGACCCGCGCGTGAAGGCCGTGAGCTTCGTCGGTTCCACGCCGGTCGCCGAGTATATCTACAGCCGCGCCAGCGCCAGCGGCAAGCGCTGCCAGGCGCTGGGCGGCGCCAAGAACCACGCCATCGTGATGCCCGACGCCGACATGGGCAACGTGGTCAACTCCCTGACCGGGGCGGCCTTCGGCTCCTCCGGCGAGCGCTGCATGGCGCTGTCCGTGGCCGTGGCCGTGGGCGACGCGGCCGCCGACGCCCTGATCGCCAAGATGCAGGCGCAGATGCAGACCCTCAAGGTCGGCCCCTTCCATGACACCGAAAACGACTTCGGCCCGGTGATCACCAGGGCCCACCAGGAGAAGGTCTGCGGCTACATCGACAGCGCCGAGCAGCAGGGCGCCGAGATCGTCGTCGACGGCCGCGGCGTCCGGGTGCCGGGCTTTGAAAACGGCTTCTATGTCGGCGGCACCCTGATCGACCGCGTGACCCCCGAGATGACCTGCTACCTCGAGGAGATCTTCGGCCCGGTGCTGCTGGTGGTCCGTGCCGGCTCCATGGAAGAGGCCATGCGGCTGGTCGACGATCACGAGTACGGCAACGGTACCTGCATCTACACCCGCGACGGCGAGGCGGCCCGCTACTTCAGCGACCGCATCCAGGTGGGCATGGTCGGCATCAACGTGCCGCTGCCGGTGCCGGTGTCCTACCACAGCTTCGGCGGCTGGAAGCGCTCGCTGTTCGGTGACCTCGCCGCCTACGGCCCGGATGCGGTGCGCTTCTACACCAAGCGCAAGACCGTCACCCAGCGCTGGCCGTCGGCCGGGGTACGCGAAGGCGCGCAGTTCTCCTTCCCCTCCTGATGCCATGACCGGCAGTCACGTCCTGGCCGACGACACGGCCGAACCAGGTTGCCTGGTTCGGCCGTGTCGTTGGGGACCGTCGGGGGGAGGTCCAGAGTGGCGAGGCGGGCCACGGGCTTCCGCCGGATAGGCGTCATGCGCGTGCCCGGGCATCAGGCCACGGTGATGACCGTGCACTCGGCGACATGGCTGACCTTGTGGGAGGTGCTGCCGAAGAGCATGCCGTGTATGTCGCTGACCCCGCGGCTGCCCATCACGATGACGTCGACGCCGCGATGCCTGGCCTCCTTGAGGATGCTCTCGGCCGGCGTGCCCTGGCGGATCACCTCCTCCACCTCGATACCCTGCAGGTCGACACTGTCCCGGACCTTCCTCAGGGCCGCCTCGGCGTCCTGCTCGAGGGAGTCGGCCACCTTGCCCCAGTCCTCCGCGGTGAAGGGTTCGGGGGTGCCTCCGGTGAACAGCCCCATGTTGCCGGGCGGATACTCGGCCACGGTCAGTAGGGTAAGGGACGCGGACGAGGCCCGCGCCAGCTGGGCCGCGACGCCCAGCGCCTTGGCGGAATGCTCGGAGCCGTCGACGGGCGCGAGGATCGACGTGTACATGGTGTCACCCCCTGGCAGGATGCGATGGGAAGGGCCCGGCATGAGCCTTGCTTATAGAAGCTTAGTCGCTTCCGCCTCGCCGGCAACGCCGGCCGCCGCCGGCTTGACCGGGATCAAGCCGGCGGCACTAGAGCCAGATCTCGAGGCCCAACAGGCGACTCAACCAGGAGCCCAGCCGCTGCTTCAGGGGGCCGGGCTCCCGGTCGAGGCGAACCAGCCGGTCGTCGAGCTCCGTGAGCCAGTAGAGGCGCCCCTCGCCATCGAGGCCGGGCAGGTAGCTCAGCGACGGGGTCATGCCCGCCTCGGCGAACTCGAGGAACTCGGCCACCAGGGGCTCGCTCTCGACCAGCACCCCGATCTCGGTGTTCCAGATGACCGAGCGCGGGTCGGCGTTGAAGGAGCCGATGAACACCAGGTCGTCGTCGAAGCTCACCACCTTGCTGTGCAGCGAGGAGAGCGAGGTGCCGGGAATGCCGATCTCGGCTTCCTCGCCGCGCTGCTGGCGGCCGCGCAGCTCGTGGAGCCGCACGCCGCTTTCCAGCAGCGCCCGGCGACGCCCGGCATAGGCGCCGTGGACCAGGGACAGGTCGATGGCCTCCAGGGAGTTGGTGATCACCTCGACCCGGATGCCCGACTCGGCCAGCCGCGTCAGCAGCGTCGTTCCCCGCTCGGCGGGCACGAAGTAGGCCGAGACGATCACCAACCGCGACTCCAGCGCCGGGAGCTGGTCGAGCAGGGCCCCGAACAGGGTCCGCTCCAGCGGCGAGCGCTCACTCCCGGCGACCTTGCCCGGCGGGTCCCACAGGGCCTGGCCCGGAGCCCAGTGCAGGTCGCGGAACAGCTTGTTTTCGGCGGCCGCCCCGTAGCGGGCCCGCAGGGAGACGAAGTAGGGGGAGTCGCCGTCGCGCTGCTCGGCCAGCTGGCGCGCCAGCGTCGCGGCCAGCTCACGCCACGCCTCGGGCGCGGCGGTGTGGTAGCGCGCGAGGGGCTGGCTGAGGAAGTGGTTCCAGTAGAGGTCGAAGCTCAGCGACAGGGCATCGACCACGTCGCCCACCGCCAGCAGGTCGACATCGGCGAAGTTGCGGGGCTCGCTGGCGTTGAAGTACTCGTCGTCCAGGTTGCGCCCGCCGGTGATGGCCACGGCGTTGTCGACGATCCAGGTCTTGTTGTGCATGCGCCGATGCTGGCGGGCCAGGGCGGGCAGTGACAGCAGCACCCGGCTGACCAGGTGATCGCGCCCGAGGGGCCAGGGATTGAAGACCCTGACCTGGATGTTCGGATGACTGTCCAGCGCCGCCAGCTGGTCGCCCTGGCCCGCCGCCGTGAGGTCGTCGAGCAGCAGGCGCACCTCGACGCCGCGCTGGGCCGCACCGATCATGCGATGCAGCAGGACCTGGACCGTCTGCCCCTCCCCCAGCAGGTAGGTCTGGACGTCCAGGCGCTTGCTGGCCTGTTCGGCCAGGTTGGCGCGCAGGGCGAAGGCCTCCTCGCCCTTGGCCAGCAGGGCAAAGCCGCTCAGGCCGGCATGGTCGGCGGCGGCCTGACGGGCCCACTGGCCCAGCCAGGTGCTGCGGATCTCGGCATCGCGCAGCGCCAGCCCGTGCTCCCGGGGGACGGCCGGGCCGGCACAGCCGGCGAGCAGGGCCAGCACCAGCCATGCGGCCAGCGCCAGGGGGCCCCGCCGGGCGAGCCTAGTCATCGCTGCGCTGTCGCGCCCAGGCCTTGCGCGCCTTGTTGCGCCGGTACAGGCGCACCAGGGCGATCCACAGGGCCGCCACCACCATGGCGGCCAGGGTCCAGCCCTGCCAGGGACGAGCGGCGTCGCCCATGAGGGTTTCCAGGGTGATGATGAGGATGAAGCCCAGGGCCTGGCTGGCGATGGCCAGGGCCCGCAGAGTATCGAAGGCCGGTCTTGCCATGAATGCTCCTGGATGACAGCCCCGCCCACCGGCAGTAGGCTTGGCGAAACGAATGCATCCAGTGTAACCGGTCCGGCGCAGGTCGCCGAACCCGACTCTCGGGAGAGCCCATCACGACATGGACGCCATCGCCCTGGGGCCCGTGCTCATTCCCCTGCCACGCCTCTATGCCCTCGCCGCCGCGCTGCTGCTGCTGGCGGCCAGTGCCTTCCTGCTCGGCCTGCCCAGGCGGCGCCACGTCCGCTGGTTCAATGGCCTGGTGGTCGCCTGGCTCGCCGGGGCCCGGGTCGGCCACGTGGCCACGCACCTGCCCAGCTATCTGGACGCGCCCCTGGATGCCCTCAAGCTCTGGCAACCGGGCTTCCATGCCCTCTGGGGCCTGCTGGCGGCGCTGGCCTGGAGCGCCTGGACGCTGCGTCAGCGCCTCGGCGCCCTGCTCGGCGCCCTGGGGCTGACGCTGGGCGCCTCGCTGCTGTGGCTGGCGCTGGTGGCCCTGGCGCCGCTGGGCGGCGGCATGGCCCTGCGCGAGCTCCCCGAGCTGACCCTGGACAACCTCGAGGGCGAACCGGTGGCGCTGGCCTCCCTCACCGGCCAGACCGTGGTGATCAACCTCTGGGCGACCTGGTGCCCGCCGTGCCGGCGCGAGATGCCGCTGCTGGCCGAGGCCGATGCCCGGGACGACGTCACCGTGGTGGTGATCAACCAGGGCGAGGACCTGCTGCCGGTGGTGCGCTACCTCGACGACCAAGGGCTCGCCTTCGAGCATGCCCTGCTCGACCCGCGCCAGTCGATGCTGGTGGCGAGTGGCGCCCCGGGGCTGCCCACCACCCTGCTGTTCGATGCCGAGGGCCGCGGCCTCGAACAGCACGTGGGCGAGCTGACCCGGGCGACCCTCGACGCCTGGCTCGACGCAGAGTGAGCGCCGGGGGATAAAGGCGCTCCAGGCCCTTAAGCCGCGGCGGGGTTTGCTGTAAGATACCGCGCCCTGTCGCCGCAGGGCCGGGCGTGGCCAGCGGCGCGAGAACCGATCCCCAGCATCCCCGAGGCACCATGAGCGACTTCTCTCCCGGCCAGCGCTGGATCAGCGATGGCGAGGCCGAACTCGGCCTGGGCACCATCCTCAACTGCGACCCCCGCAGCGTCACCGTCCTCTTCGGCGCCAGCCAGGAAACCCGTACCTACAGCAGCCAGCACGCCCCCCTGACCCGGGTCATCTTCGGCAGCGGCGACCGCATCGAGTGCGCCGAGGGCTGGCAGATGACCGTCGACGACAGCAAGGAGGTCGGCGGGCTGATCGTCTACATCGGCGAGAGCGATGCCGGCGAGCTGTGCGAGCTGCCCGAGGCGAAGCTCGCCGACACCATGCAGTTCGACCAGGCCCGCGACCGGCTGCTGACCGGCCAGGTGGACCGCAACGACTGGTTCGACCTGCGCTTCCGCACCCTGCATCACCATCACCGGGTCGAGCAGAATCCGGCGCTGGGCCTGGCCGGTCCGCGCATCGACCTGATCCCGCACCAGCTCTACATCGCCGACGAGGTCGCCCGCCGCCATGCCCCGCGGGTGCTGCTGGCCGACGAGGTGGGCCTGGGCAAGACCATCGAGGCGGGCCTGATCCTGCACCGGCTGCTGCTCACCGGACGCGGCGAGCGGGCGCTGATCCTGGTGCCGGCGAGCCTGACCCACCAGTGGCTGGTGGAACTGCTGCGCCGCTTCTCGCTGGAGGTCACCCTGCTCGACGAGCAGCAGAGCCTGGCCCACGGCGGCGGCAACCCCTTCGAGGCCGGTCAGCTGGTGCTGGCGAGCCAGGACTGGCTGTTCGCCAACCCCCATCGCCAGGCCCAGGCCGAGGCCTGTGACTGGGACCTGCTGATCGTCGACGAGGCCCATCACCTGGAGTGGTCGGCCGAGGCGGTCGGCCCCGGCTACGGCTGCGTGGAGCGCCTGGCCGCCACGGCCCCCGGGCTGCTGTTGCTCACGGCGACGCCGGAGCAGATGGGCCAGGAGAGCCACTTCGCCCGGCTGCGCCTGCTCGACCCGGACCGCTACCGGAGCCTCGCCGCCTTCCAGGAGGAGGAGCGCCACTACGTCGAGGTGGCCGCCGCCATCGATGCCCTGGAACGCCTGCCCGGCGAGGCGGCCGACCGCGAGACCGTCGCCGCCGTGATCGACGACCCCGACAGCCTCGCCCTGCTGGACACCCTCGCCGATGCGGAGGGCGCCGCCGGGCAGCACGGCGCGGCCCGGGACCAGCTGCGCGACCAGCTGCTGGACCGCCACGGCACCGGCCGGGTGATGTTCCGTAACAGTCGCCGCCACGTGGGCGGCTTTCCCGAGCGTCGGTTGCAGGTCGCCCGCCTCGAGCTGCCCTCCTCCTACCGCCGGGTACTGCGCCGCCTGGCGCGGGACGAGGACTACCTGGACGAGCTGCTGATCGAGACCGGCCTCGACCACCCCGAGGTGCTGGTCTACCTGGACACCATGTACCGGGCGCTCGCCGACGACCCCCTGAACACCGAGCCCTGGTGGCAGTTCGACCCGCGGGTGACCTGGCTGCTCGAGCGACTCACCGAGCTCGGCGACGACAAGGTGCTGGTGATCGCCCACGACCGGGAGACGGCCCTGGGCCTGGCCGAGGGCCTGCGGGTGCTGGGCGGCATGCACGCCCCGGTGTTCCACGAGGGCCTGTCGCTGGTCGAGCGCGACCGGGCGGCGGCGGCCTTCGCCGACGAGGAGGACGGCTGCCAGGTGCTGGTGTGCTCGGAGATCGGCTCGGAGGGCCGCAACTTCCAGTTCTGCCGTCACCTGGTGATGTTCGACCTGCCGCTGCACCCGGACCAGCTGGAACAGCGCATCGGCCGCCTCGATCGCATCGGCCAGCGCCACGCCATCGAGCTGCACGTGCCGGTGTTCACGGGCAGCCCCGGCGAGCAGCTGCTGCGCTGGTACCACGAGGGCATGGAGGCCTTCAGCGCGCCCCACGGCCTGGGCAGCGAGATCTTCGAGGCCTTCGGCGATGCCCTGGCCGACGCCCTGCTCGACGACGAGAGCCTCGACGAGGTGATCGGCGAGACCCGCGAGCTGTTCGACAGCCGCCTGGCGGAACGCGACGCCGGCCGCAACCGCCTGCTGGAGCTCAACGCCTGCCGCACGGAGCGCGCCGAGGCGACCATCGCCGCGGTCCGCGAGCTGGATGCCGACAAGGCGCTGACCCGCTACCTGGATCAGGCCCTGGACATCTTCGGGGTCGACAGCCAGGACCTCGGCGGGGGCATCCTGCACCTGCAGCCGAGCCCGCAGATGCTCGACGGCCTGCCGGGGCTGGTGAAGGGCGAGGAGGGCTTCTCGGCCACCTTCTCCCGGGAGCGCGCCCTGGCCCGGGACGACGTCCAGCGGCTGTCCTGGGAGCACCCCCTGACCCGGGAGATGATGGGACGCATCCTCGACGGCACCATGGGCAACACCGCCCTGGCCCTGCTCAGGCATCCCTCGATTCCCGGCGGCCGACTGATGGCCGAGCTGGTCTTCCGCACCCACTGCCCGGCGCCGAAGCGCCTGCACCTCAATCGCTTCCTGCCGCCCACCGCGGTGCGGGTGCTGCTCGACGAATCGGGCGCCAACCTGACCGCCAAGGTCTCCTTCACCGGCTTGTCGAAGAACCTGCAGAAGGTCAAGAAGGCGGTGGCCCGGGAGCTGATCAAGAGCCGCCACGACCAGCTCCGCGAGTTGCTCGACCGGGCCGAGGCGGAGGCCGAGCGCGAGCTGCCGAGCATCGTCGAGGCCGCCCAGTCCCGCATGCGCGACGAGCTCGACGCCGAGCTGACCCGCCTGGAGGCCCTGGCCCGGCGCAACCCCGCGGTGCGCGAGGACGAACTGGCCGCGCTGCGCGAGGAACGCGCCGCCCTGGATGCGGCCATCGAGGGCACGCGGCTGCGCCTTGACGCCGTGCGGGTCATCGTCACCGTGGACGAGACCACCCGCTAACACCATCGCCCCCAGCCAGTGGCATCGCTTTATACGGCGCCACTAGGGGCTGACCCGGCGACAGGTCTGCGAGGGGGCGCTGTGAACCCCTCCCTGGGCGCTACCGATTCCATCCATGGAATCGGACCCCCTCTCCAACCTGTCCCCGGCGCCCCTGGGAGATGAGCGGGCATATCAGCCCAGGATATCGTCCAGGGCCTCGTCCAGGGTCGGGAAGCGGAACACGAAGCCGGCCTCCTCGAACCGCCGGGGGCGCATGTCCGCCCCGGTCAGCAGCAGCCGCGACATCTCGCCGAAGGCGCTCTCCAGCACCAGGGCCGGCACCGGCAGCACCGCCGGCCGGTGCAGGTGGCGCGCCAGGGTGCGGGTGAACTCGGCGTTGGTCACCGGGTTCGGCGCGCTGCCGTTGAAGGGGCCATCCAGGTCGTCCCGCTCGATCAGAAAGAGGATCATGCTGACCAGGTCCTGGCGATGCACCCAGGGCATGTACTGGTGGCCGTGGCCGAAGCGCCCCCCCAGGCCCAGCTTGAAGGGCGGCAGCATCTTCTGCAGGGTGCCGCCGCCGGCATCCAGCACCAGCCCGAGGCGCAGGATCGCCAGCCGGGTGCCGAAGGTGGCGACCTCGCCGGCCACCTCTTCCCAGCGCGCACACAGTCGGTGGGCGAACTCGTCGTGGGGCGGCGTGTCCTCGGTGACCAGGCGCTCCCCCTGGTCGCCGTAGAAGCCCATGGCGGAGGCCGAGACCATCACCGCCGGCGCGTGTCCCCGCGTCGCCTTGAGCTGCTCGCAGAGCATCGCCAGATCACGGGTGATGTTGACCCGCGAATCGATCAGCCGCTCCTTCTGGGCATCGCTCCAGCGCCGGGCGGCGATGGACTCGCCGGCCAGGTTGACCAGGGCATCGGGGGGCGTATCGACGAAGTCGAGCACCGAGCGGCGGATGTCCGTGCCTGCCGGCAGGCGATCGCGGACCCGGTCCGGATCGCGGGACACCACCAATAAGCGGTGGCCGGCTTCCTCGAGTCGCCGGCACAGCGCCTGGCCGACGAACCCACTGCCTCCGGTGATCAATACACGCATTCGACGCCTCCCCTGCATCTTCGTGTTATACAGCTGTTGTACACGTCTGCTAGTCTAGCGGTAAATCCCGATCACTGCATGAGATTGCCATGATACCGCACCCCGACTCCACCGCCGTCATCGGTGCCGGCATCGCCGGCCTGGCCTGCGCCCGGGCGCTCGCCGACGCCGGTCGTCCGGTGACGGTCTTCGAGAAGGGCCGCGGCCCGGGCGGCCGGATGTCCAGCCGTCACCTGACCGGCGCGGTGGTCGAGCTGGGCGCCCAGCACTTCAGCGTGCGCGACGCGACCTTCCGCGAGCGGGTGGCGGGCTGGCAGCGGGCCGGCGTGGTGGCGCCCTGGCCGGCGGCCGTCTGGCGGCTGGCGGCCGGCGATGCCACCCGGCGGGTCGACGACCAGCCCCGCTTCACCGGCGCCCCTCGCATGAGCGCCCTGCTGCGTCACCTGGCCGACGACCTGCCCCTGCACACCGCGACCCGGATCGTCGCCCTGGAGAACGCCGCCGATGGCTGGCGCCTGGTCAGCGAGGCGGGGACCCGACACGGCCCCTTCCGGGCGGTCGTGCTGGCCCTGCCCACGCCCCAGGCGGAGGCCCTGGCCGCCCCCCACGACGCCGACCTGGCCGAGGCCTGTCGCGGCATTCCCCAGCGCGCCTGCTGGGCCGGCTGGGCCCAGTTCGATGCGCCCCTGCCGGCGCTGCCGGGGCTCGCGGCCGACTGGCAGGCGCTGGAACCGGCCGAAGGCCCGCTGCGGCTGGTCACCCGTAACCAGACCAAGCCGGGCCGCGAGACCCAGGGCGAGAGCCTCACCCTGCTGGCCCGCCTGGCCTGGAGCGAGCAACACCTGGAGGAGGACGCCGGCAGCGTGACCGCTCGCCTGCTCGATGCCCTGCAGGCGGCCCTGCCCGAGGGCATCACCCTGCCCATGCCGCGCCACAGCGGCGCCCACCGCTGGCGCTTCGCCCAGCCGGCGCCGCCGACCGAACGCGGCGCCCTCGACTTTCGCCTCGGCGAGGGCGGCCTGGCCCTGTGCGGCGACGCCTGGCGCGACGCCCGCGTCGAGGATGCCTGGCTCTCCGGCCATCACCTGGGCCTGGCCCTGACCCGTCGCCACCCCACTCCCCACCCAACGGAGACCGCCTGACATGCGCAGCGCCCTGATCCTGCTGGCCCACGGCTCCAGCGACGCCAACTGGCGAGCCCCCTTCGAGAACCTGGCCACGGCCCTGGCCGACCGGCTGACCACCCCGCTGCGCCTGGCCTACATGGAGCTCTGCGAGCCGTCGCTGGAGACCACCGTGGCGGAGCTGGAGACCGTCGGCATCGAGCGGGCCGAGATCCTGCCGCTGTTCTTCGCCGCCGGCCGCCACCTGCGCAAGGATGTCCCCGGCCAGGTGGCCGCCCTGGGCGAGGCCCATCCGGGACTGGCCCTGACGCTGCTGCCGCCGGTGGGCGAACACCCGGCCTTCGTCGAGGCCCTGGCGGCGGTGATCGCCGAGCAGGCGGGAGAAGCGAGCTGACGGACGCGTTGTACATCGCCACTTTTTTGTACAAAATCGTCCCATCACGGCCGCGGCAGCCACCGGCCCCGATCCCCACCACCGAGGCACAGGCGCGCATGAGCGATCAGGCGAACCATCCGACCGATACGCCGCTCTATCCGATTCGCGAGGTCTCCCGCCTGACCGGCGTCAACGCGGTGACCCTGCGCGCCTGGGAGCGCCGTTATGGCCTGATTCGCCCGCGACGCACGCCCAAGGGACACCGCCTCTATGCTCGGGAGGACATCGAACGGGTCGAGCGAATCCTGCAGTGGCTCAACCGCGGCGTGCCGGTCAGCCAGGTCCGCGAGCTGCTCGAGCAGCCGGACACCGTGGAGGCGCCGCCGCCCGCCGCGGGGGACTGGGAGAGTCAGCGTCGCCAGCTGATCGCCGCCGCCGAGGCCCTGGACCTGACCCGCCTGGAGGCGCTGTTCAACCAGGGGCTGTCGCTCTACCCGGTGGCGACCTGCATCGATGAGCTCTGGCAGCCGGTGATCCGCGAGCTGGAGGAAGGCTGGGACGACCGGCTCGGCGCCGACCTGCAGCGCCGCGCCCTGGAGGCCTTCCTGCGCACCCGCATCGGCACCCGGCTCTACCATGCCAACCCGCTGGCCACCGGGCCGCTGCTGCTGGTCGTGCCGATGCCCGACGACGGCGGCCCCCTCTGGGGGCTGCTCGCCGCCCTCGCCGCCAGCGACCGGGGCTACCGGGTCCAGCTCCTCGATGCCCCCCTGCCGGTGCAGGAGCTGCCGCTGGCCGTGGAGCGCTTTCACGCCGACGCCCTGCTGCTGGCCAGCGGCAAGGCCGAGAAGGCCGACCTGGTGCGCCGCCAGCTGCCACGGCTGGCCGAGCAGCTCGATGTGCCCCTGACCCTGTGCGGCCCCGTCGCGCGGATCCGCGCGGCCGAGCTGGACGGCACCGGGGTGGAGGCCCTCGGCGACGACCTGCCCCGGGCCATGACCCGCCTGCAATCCCTCACCCAGGCCGCCTGACCGGGAGCGTCCCATGACCCCCACCCTGGTCTGGTTCCGCAGCGACCTGCGCATCCACGACAATACCGCCCTGGCCACGGCCACCCGCCGGGGCCCGGTGGTGGCCGTCTTCCTGCGCAGCACCGCCCAGTGGCGCACCCATGGCCACGGCGCCAACAAGCTGGACTTCTGGCACCGCGGCGTCGCCGCCCTGGCCGAGGCCCTGGCCGGCCTGAACATCCCCCTGCTGCACCGGGAGGCCGAGACCTTCGCGGACGTCCCCGAGACGCTGCTTGCCGTGGCCCGGGAGGTCGGCGCCGGGGCGCTGCACTTCAACCGCGAATACCCCCTCAACGAGGCCCGCCGCGATGCCCGGGTGATCGAGGCCTTCACCGCCGCCGGCCTGTCCGCCACCGGCCACCACGACGCCGTGGCCTTCGCCCCCGGCGAGTTGCTCACCGGCAAGGGCGACGTCTATGGGGTCTTCACGCCCTTCGCCAGGGCCTGGCACCGCCAGGTCACCGCCGAGCGCCTGGCCCTGCGCGATACGCCCGCTCCCCAGGCACGCCTGGCCATCGCCGCCGAGCCGCTGCCGGCACCGCCCGAGGCGGCGGACACGCCGGTGGACGGCCGCCGCTGGCCCGCCGGCGAGGGGCCGGCCGCCGACCGCCTGGAGCGCTTCCTGCGCTTTCGCGGCCGCCACTACGCCGACCAGCGCGACTTCCCGGCCATTCGCGGCACCAGCGAGCTGTCGCCCTACCTGGCGCTGGGCATGCTCTCGCACCGCCAGTGCCTGCAGGCGGTGCTCGCCGAGAACGACGGCGCCCTGGCCGACGGCGATGCCGGCCTCCAGGCCTGGGTCGGCGAGCTGATCTGGCGGGAGTTCTACCAGCACGTGGCGGTGGGCTTTCCCCGCGTCTGTCGCCATCGCGCCTTCCAGGCCCACACCGAGGCGCTGCCCTGGCGGGACGACGAGCCGGGCTTCCGCGCCTGGTGCGAGGGGCGCACCGGCTACCCCATCGTCGACGCCGCCATGCGCCAGCTGGTGGCCACCGGCTGGATGCACAACCGCCTGCGCATGGTCACCGCCATGTTCCTCGCCAAGCACCTGCTGATCGACTGGCGGCGCGGCGAGGCCTTCTTCCTGCGCCACCTGGTGGACGGCGAATTCGCCGCCAACAATGGCGGCTGGCAATGGGCGGCCTCAACCGGCACCGACGCCGCCCCCTACTTCCGGATCTTCAACCCCACCACCCAGTCGCAGCGCTTCGACCCCGAGGGCCGCTTCCTGGCCGAGTGGCTGCCCGAGCTGGCCGGGCTGCCGGCCAGGGCGCGCCATGCCCCCGGCCGAGACCGGCTGCCCCGCCTCGACTATCCCGCGCCCATCGTCGAGCACAAGGTGGCGCGGGCCCGGGCGCTGGCGGCCTTCAAGGGCCTCTCCCCCGAGCGCTGAGCTCCCCATCACCGAGGATCGCCCCATGAGCCGGGCCCCGTCCCTGGAGGCCTTCTGCGCCTTCTACAGGATGAGGTCGCGGTCGGTCGGGGAGCGAGGACTGTCGAGCCGCTATCGGCCGTCACGGCAGGCACTATCCCCCGAACCGGGGCCGGCGCCCCCCGAGAACCGCCCTCGGCGTGCATTCGCCGGACGCGAACAGTAGACTAGGCAGGGCCGCCTGGGCGGTCGCATGCCGTTTCCCGGCATACAATCATCTCGACACTCGGAACGATTCAGTGACCAAGCAACATTCCTTTGATCGCGAAGCACTGCTGGCATGCAGCCGTGGCGAGCTGTTCGGCCCCGGCAACGCCCAACTGCCGGCACCCAACATGCTGATGCTCGATCGCATCACGCACATCCATGAAGAGGGTGGCGACCACGGCAAGGGCGAACTGATCGCCGAGCTCGACATCCATCCGGACCTCTGGTTCTTCGACTGTCACTTCCCCGGCGACCCGGTGATGCCGGGCTGCCTGGGTCTGGACGCCATGTGGCAGCTGGTCGGCTTCTACCTCGGCTGGCTCGGACACCCCGGCCGCGGCCGCGCCCTGGGCTGCGGCGAGGTCAAGTTCACCGGCCAGATCCTGCCCGAGGCCAGCACGGTCACCTATCGTATCAACATCAAGCGCATCATCACCCGGCGCCTGATCCTGGGCATGGCCGACGGCACGGTATCCGTGGATGGCCGCGAGATCTACCAGGCCAACGATCTGCGCGTTGGCCTGTTCACCTCCACCGCGAATTTCTGAACAGGAGGCTCCCATGCGACGAGTGGTAGTCACCGGCCTGGGCATCGTGTCCTGCCTGGGCAACGACGCAACACAGGTACTCGAGGCACTGCGGAACGGGCGCTCAGGCATTCGCTTCAAGGAAGACTATGCCGAGCGTGGATTCCGCAGCCAGGTGGCCGGGGTGGTCGACATCGACCTGGAAGCCCTGGTCGATCGCAAGCTGCGTCGCTTCATGGGCGACGCCGCCGCCTACGCCTATGTCTCCATGGCCCAGGCCATCGAGGATGCCGGCCTGTCCCCGGAACAGGTGTCCAACGAGCGTACCGGCCTGATCGCCGGGTCCGGCGGCGCCTCCAGCGCCAACCAGGTGGAGGCCGCCGACGTGATGCGCGAGAAGGGCCTGCGCCGCGTGGGACCCTACCGGGTCACCCGCACCATGGGCAGCACCGTCTCCGCCTGCCTGGCCACCCCCTTCCGGATCAAGGGCGTCAACTACTCCATCTCCTCGGCCTGCGCCACCTCGGCCCACTGCATCGGCAGCGCCATGGAGCAGATCCAGATGGGCAAGCAGGACGTGGTCTTCGCCGGCGGCGGCGAGGAGGAACACTGGACCCTGTCCTGCCTGTTCGACGCCATGGGCGCGCTGTCGACCCAGTACAACGAGACCCCAGAAAAGGCCTCACGACCCTATGACCAGGCTCGCGACGGCTTCGTCATCGCCGGCGGCGGGGGCATGCTGGTGCTCGAGGAGCTGGAGCACGCCAAGGCCCGCGGCGCCAGGATCTATGCCGAGCTGGTCGGCTACGGCGCCACCTCCGACGGCTACGACATGGTCGCCCCGTCCGGCGAGGGGGCGGTGCGCTGCATGCGCCAGGCGCTGGCCACGGTCGACGGCGACATCGACTACATCAACACCCATGGCACCTCCACCCCGGTGGGCGATGTGGCCGAGCTGAAGGCGGTCCGCGAGGTCTTCGGCAACACCACGCCGGCCATGAGCTCGACCAAGTCGCTGACCGGCCACTCCCTGGGCGCGACCGGCGTGCAGGAGACCATCTACTCGCTGTTGATGATGGAGAACGACTTCATCGCCGCCTCCGCCAACGTGGAGCAGCTGGATGAGCAGGCCGACGGCTTCGACATCGTCACCGAGAAGCGTGATGCCAAGGTCGAGCGGGTGCTGTCCAATAGCTTCGGCTTCGGCGGCACCAACGCCTGCCTGGTGTTGCAGAAGTACCGCGGCTGACGACGACGCACCGCCGTGCAACGCGAGGAGGCGCCCCCGGGGGCGCCTCCTCGCGTTTCGGGCCTGTCAGTTCCGGACTCAGCCGCTGACGGTCTCGCGGCCGACGGGCGCCTGGCGGGGACGCGGCACCTCGGAGATCTCGTCGAGCCGGGCCTCGATCCAGGCCTCGGTCTCGGCCAGCACCTCCTCGGCACTGCGGCCGACCGTCTCGATGGGCTCGCCGACCACCAGGGACAGCCGGCCCGGCCGCTTGACCCAATGGCGTCCGGGCCAGCGCTCACCGGCGTTGTGGGCCACCGGCACCACCGGCATGCCGGCCCGGCAGGCGATCACCGCGCCGCTCTTGTTGTAGCGACGCCGCTCGCCCGGCGCCACGCGCGTGCCCTCGGGGAAGATCAGCACCGAGAGGCCTTCCTCCAGCCGGCGCTTGCCCTGGGTCAGCACCTGCTTCATCGCCCGGGCCGGCCGGGAGCGGTCGAGGGCGATGGGATGCAGCAGTCGCAGTCCCCAGCCGAAGATCGGAATGTTGAGCAGCTCCTTCTTGAGCACCGTGCACACCGGCGGCTTGAGCAGCTGCAGGTAGACGGTCTCCCACTCGCACTGGTGGTTCGACAGGATCACGCAGGGCCCCTCGGGGAGCCGCTCGCGACCGCGGATGTCGTAGCGCACGCCACACACCAGGCCGAACCAGGCGATGATGAAGTGGTTGTAGAGGTTGAGCAGCCGATAGCGGGACTTCAGCGGCAGGAAGGGCGACGGCGGCAGGAACAGCAGGCCGCACACCAGCATGGCCAGGACGTAGCCGAGATAGAAGATGACGCTGCGGATCGGGTTCATGCCTGGTCGGCCTCCTTGCTCGCCGCGGGGTCGCCGTCGCGGGCCAGGCACCAGGCATCCAGCATGCGGCCGACCTCGAGCCGCCAGGGCTTCTGGTGCACCCCGAAGACGTTCAACACCCGCCGGCAGTTGAGCACCCGGCGCAACGGCTGGTCATGGTGGTGGCTGAGCGCCTTGACCCCGCCCAGGGCGACCGTCTCGCCGCGGCCCTCGAGCCGCGTGGCCAGTTGGGTGCGCACCATGGACACGAAGGTATAGGCGCTGACCGGCTCGGTGCCGGCCAGGTGATAGCTGCCCCACGCCTCGGCACCGCAGTGCTGCTGCTGCAGCATGCCGATCAGCGCCATGGCCACCGCATCGGCGGAGGTCGGGCAGAAGATCACGTCGGATTCCGCCCGCAGGTCGTCGCCCGCCACCAGGGTGTCGAGCAGCTCGCCCAGCCAGGCATGGCCGCCCTCCAGGGCGAACAGCGGCCCCAGGCGCACGATGAGATGGCGAGGCAGCTCGGCCCGGATCCGGTCGCCGGCCGCCACCAGCCGCCGCAGGCCCTCGTCCCGCGGCTCGGGAATCACGTGCTCGTCGATGGGGCTGTCGAAGCCATCCTCGTAGAGCTGGTCCGACACGCACCAGGTCAGCGGGACATCCCGCGACCGGCAGGCCGCCATGCAGGCCATGACGGCCTCGGCATGGGCCGTCACGGACGCCGGGTCGGCGGTCAGCGGGCGCGACAGCGGCGGGATCACCAGCGCATCCGGACGCACCTCGTCGAGGCGTTCCGAGGTCAGCGCCAGCCCCGGCTCGATCAACAACTCGACATCGCTGCGGCGATTGGCCTCTCGGGCCAGCGCCAGGCTCAGGCAATGCCCGGCATCCAGGATCAACAGCTTCACGGCGACTCCTAACGGCTAGCCGAGGACAGGCTCGATCAGAACGGGATCTCGTCGTCGAAGTCGTCGAAGCTGCCCGGGTCCGGCGCCCCATAGTTGCCCCCCTGCTGCTGGCCACCGCCCTGGTTGGGCGCCGGCTGGGGAGCCGGGCGCTGGGGCTGGCCGCCGCCGTAGTTGCCGCCCTGCTGCTGGCCACCGAAACCGCCAGCCTGTTGCTGGCCGCCGAAGCCGCCACCCTGCGGGGGCTGGCCAGCGAAGTTGCCGCCCTGCTGGGGCATGCCGCCGCCCATCTCGCCGCCGCTGCGGGAGTCGAGCATCTGCATGTCGTTGGCGACGATCTCGGTGCTGTACTTGTCCTGGCCGTTCTGGTCCTGCCACTTGCGGGTCTGCAGGCGACCCTCGACGTAGACCCGCGAGCCCTTGCGCAGGTACTGCTGGGAGATCTCGGCGAGCTTGTTGAACATCACCACCCGGTGCCACTCGGTGCGCTCCTGGCGCTGGCCGCTCTGGCGATCGGTCCAGGTGTCGGTGGTCGCGAGGTTGAGGTTGGCCACCGCGGTGCCGGACGGCGTGAAGCGCACTTCCGGGTCCTGGCCGAGGTTGCCGATGAGAATGACCTTGTTGACGCCACGGGCCATGGTTGACTCCTTCTCGAATGCATGAAGCTGCTGAATCGGCGAGGCCGGCAGGCCGCCCTCGCCATCGTGTCAGGGTCTCGCGACCCGGCGGGATCAGGGACCGTCCCGCTCCTTGCCCGGGGCCACCAGCTCCGCCAGGGCCCGCTCGTCGAGGCGCTGGCGATCGACCTTGAGGTAGGCCAGCCGCTCCTCGGGCACCACCATCACGTCCTCGACGCCGGCCACGTCGGCGAAGCGCGCCATCAGGGTGTCCAGGGCATCATCATGATGGCTTTCGTCCAGCGCGACCACCTCGCTGGACAGATGCCGCGGTGGTGTCATGCCGACCATCAGCCCCAGCCAGGCCACCCCCAGCATGGCACAGCCGATGAACACCGCCGAGAGCCCCCACAGCTGGGACAGGGCCCCGCCCAGCAGGCCGCCCAGGAAGGCCCCCAGGAACTGGCTGGTGGAGTAGAGGCCCATGGCCGTGCCCTTGGCCCCGGCCGGGGCGAGCTTGCTGAGCATGGAGGGCAGGGTCGCCTCCAGCAGGTTGAAGGCGGTGAAGAATACCAGCAGCCAGCCCATCAGCGCCCAGAAGCCAGCGGCGAGCTCCGCCAGCCCGGCGAGGCTCAGGGTGATGGCCCCGATCGCCCCCAGGCACATGACCTTCATGCGGCGGCGCGTCTCGGCAACGATCACCAGCGGCACCATCGCCACGAAGGCCAGGGCCATGATGCCCAGGTAGACCCAGCCATGCTGCTCGATGTCGATGCCCGCCTCGACCAGCCGGAAGGGCACGGCAACGAAGATCGCCATCAGGATCAGGTGCAGGGCGAAGATCGAGGCATCCATGCGCCACAGGTCGAGGCGCCCCAGGATCGCCCCCAGCTGGCCACGGTCGAGCCCCACGTCGCGGTGCCGGGCGCGGCGCGGCGCCGGCGGCACCAGCCGCCACAGCACGGCGAGGCCCACCAGGGACAGGCCGGCGGTGAACCAGAAGATGCCCGCCAGCCCGTAGCGCGCCGAGACCAGCGGTCCCAGCACCATGGCCACGGCGAAGGCCACGCCGATGGACAGGCCGATGGTGGCCATGGCGGCGGTGCGTACCTGCTCACGGGTCTGGTCGGCCAGCAGGGCCATGATCGCCGCCGCCACGGCGCCGCTGCCCTGCAGGCAGCGCCCCAGGATCACCCCGCCGATGCTGTCGGCCAGCGCCGCCACCACGCTGCCGAGCAGGAACAGCGCCAGGCCGCCGGCGATCACCGGCTTGCGGCCGATGCGATCGGAGAGCAGGCCGAAGGGAATCTGCAGCACCGCCTGGGTCAAGCCGTAGACGCCCAGGGCCAGACCCAGCAGCAGTGGGGTGGCGCCGGCCAGGTCGTCGGCATGCAGGGCCAGCACCGGCAGCACCATGAACAGCCCCAGCATGCGCGAGGCATAGAGCCCGGCCAGGCCGGTGATGGCGCGGCGCTCCGAGGCTAACAGCAGTCCTGAGACCTTTCGCATAGGGGATGACGTTCCGTGGGTAAAGGCTGGCGAACCGGAATGGACCGCATATTCTAGCGGCTCGCCACCCCCCAGGGAAAGCCGGCACCGGGCAGGGCTTTGCCGGGGCCGCGCGGGGCCACGTATAATCGACCTTTTGCCGTGTCTCGCGAGGTGGGAATGGACAGGATTCTGGTCAGGGGTGCCCGCACCCACAACCTCAAGCAGATCGACGTCGAGCTGCCCCGGGACAAGCTGATCGTGGTCACCGGCCTGTCGGGGTCGGGCAAGTCCTCGCTGGCCTTCGACACCCTCTACGCGGAGGGCCAGCGCCGCTACGTGGAGTCGCTCTCCACCTATGCCCGGCAGTTCCTGTCGATGATGGAGAAGCCCGACGTCGACCATATCGAGGGCCTGTCACCGGCGATCTCCATCGAGCAGAAGTCCACGTCCCACAACCCGCGCTCCACCGTGGGCACCATCACCGAGATCTACGACTACCTGCGCCTGCTCTATGCCCGGGCCGGCACGCCGCGCTGCCCCGAGCACGGCGAGGACCTCGAGGCCCAGACCATCTCGCAGATGGTCGATCAGGTGCTGGCGCTGCCCGAGGGCAGCAAGCTGATGCTGCTGGCCCCGGTGGTCAAGGGCCGCAAGGGCGAACACCTGCAGCTGCTGGCCGAGTTGCGCGCCCAGGGCTTCGTGCGCGCCATGGTCGACGGCCAGGTGCTCGAGCTCGACGACATCGCCCCGCTGGACAAGAACAGGAAGCACGACATCAGCGTGGTGGTGGACCGCATCAAGGTCCGCGAGGGCCTGGCCCAGCGCCTGGCGGAATCCTTCGAGACCGCCCTGGGGCTGGCCGACGGCATCGCGCTGGTCCACTTCATGGACGGCGAGGCCGAGGACATCGCCTTCTCGGCGCGCTTCGCCTGCCCGGTCTGCGGCTACTCCATCGCCGAGCTCGAGCCGCGGATGTTCTCCTTCAATAACCCCGCCGGGGCCTGCAGCACCTGCGACGGTCTCGGCGTCCAGCAGTACTTCGACCCGGACAAGCTGATCAGCCACCCCGCGCTGTCGCTGGCCGAGGGCGTGATCAAGGGCTGGGACCGACGCAGCGTCTACTACTTCAACCAGCTGCAGGCGGTAGCCGACCACTACCGCTTCACCCTGGAGACCCCCTGGCAGGACCTGGCCCGCCACGAGCGCGAGGTCATCCTCCACGGCAGCGGCCACGACGCCATCGCCTTCCACTATGTCAACGACCGGGGCCGCAAGGTGACCCGCGAGCACCCCTTCGAGGGCGTGCTGCCCAACATGCAGCGCCGCTACCGGGAGACCGAGTCCAGTGCGGTGCGCGAGGAGCTGGCCCGCTATATCGCGACCCAGGCTTGTCCGGCCTGCGAGGGCAGTCGATTGCGCAAGGAGGCGCGCCACGTCTATATCGACGACCGCCCGCTGCCCCAGCTGGTCCACCTGCCCATTGGCGAGGCCCTGGCCTACTTCCAGGCCCTGGCCCTGCCCGGCCGGCGCGGCGAGATCGCCGAGAAGATCATCAAGGAGATCCAGGCGCGCCTGGAGTTCCTGGTCAACGTGGGCCTGGACTACCTCAACCTGGAACGCAGCGCCGAGACGCTGTCCGGCGGCGAGGCCCAGCGCATCCGCCTGGCCAGCCAGATCGGCGCCGGCCTGGTCGGGGTGATGTACATCCTCGACGAGCCCTCCATCGGCCTTCACCAGCGCGACAACGACCGCCTGCTCAAGACCCTCGAGCACCTGCGCGACCTGGGCAACACGGTGATCGTGGTCGAGCACGACGAGGAGGCCATCCACGCCGCCGACCACGTCCTCGACATCGGCCCGGGCGCGGGCGTCCACGGCGGCCGGGTGGTGGCCCAGGGCACGCCCGAGCAGATCATGGCCACCCCGGAGTCCCTCACCGGCCAGTACCTCTCCGGCGAGCGGCGCATCGAGGTGCCGCCCTGGCGGATCCCCGGCAACCCCGAGAAGCAGGTGGTACTGAGCGGCGCCCGCGGCAACAACCTCCAGGACGTGACCCTGACGCTGCCGCTGGGGCTGTTCGTCTGCGTGACCGGGGTCTCGGGCTCGGGCAAGTCGACGCTGATCAACGCGACGCTGATGCCCATCGCCGCCCGGGAACTCAACCGGGCCACGGCGCTGACGCCGGCAGCCCATGAGGCGATCGCCGGGCTCGATCACCTCGACAAGGTCATCGACATCGACCAGAGCCCCATCGGTCGTACCCCGCGCTCCAACCCCGCCACCTACACCGGCATCTTCACGCCGATCCGCGAGTTGTTCGCCGGCACCCAGGAGGCGCGCTCCCGTGGCTACAAGCCCGGGCGCTTCTCGTTCAACGTCAAGGGCGGGCGCTGCGAGGCCTGCCAGGGCGAGGGCATGATCAAGGTGGAGATGCACTTCCTGCCGGACATCTACGTGCCCTGCGACGTCTGCAAGGGCAAGCGCTACAACCGCGAGACCCTGGAGATCGCCTACAAGGGCAAGAGCATCCACGAAGTGCTGGAGATGACCGTGGAGGAGGCCCTGGCGTTCTTCGGCCCGGTGCCGGCCATCGCCCGTCGGCTGCAGACACTGATGGACGTGGGGCTGTCCTACATCCGCCTGGGCCAGAGCGCCACCACGCTCTCCGGGGGCGAGGCCCAGCGGGTCAAGCTGGCCCGCGAGCTGGCCAAGCGCGACACCGGCAAGACCCTGTACATCCTCGACGAGCCCACCACCGGCCTGCACTTCGAGGACATCCGCCAGCTGCTGACGGTGCTCCACCGGCTGCGCGACCACGGCAATACCATCGTGGTCATCGAGCACAACCTGGACGTGATCAAGACCGCCGACTGGCTCATCGACCTGGGCCCCGAGGGCGGCTCCGGCGGCGGGCGGATCATCGCCGAGGGCACCCCGGAACAGGTCGCCCGCCAGGAAGACTCCCATACCGGGCGCTTCCTGCGGCCGCTGCTGGAACGCGCCACGGCCGCCAAGGCCGAGACGGAGGCCGCCTCTTGAGGCGTGAGGCGTGAGGCGTGAGGCGTGAGGCGTGAGGCGTGAGGCGTGAGGCGTGAGGCCATCACCATCGCCCCTGCCGGCTGTGCTCACAACCCGCGTGATCGGCACCGCGCCGTAAGCGTTCGGGCATCACCGCCGGCACATGATCAGGCGGTTTTTTGCCAGTTCTGCGGCAGGAGTTCGTGGACCTGGCTGGCCTTTTGCGTCGGCAGCCGTTCCAGCACGTCCTTCAGGTAGGCGTAGGGTTCGTGGCCGTTCAGCTTGGCGCACTGAATCAGGCTCATGATGTTGGCGGCACGCTGGCCGCTGCGCAGTGATCCGGCGAATAGCCAGTTGCTGCGTCCCAATGCCCAGGGGCGAATCAGGTTCTCGACCCGGTTGTTGTCGATCGGCAGCCCGCCGTCATCCAGGTAGCGTGTCAGCGCCGCCCAGCGTTTCAGGCTGTAGTCCAGCGCTTTGGCCGTCGCCGAGCCGTTCGGCACTTTCTCCCGGTGAGCCAGCATCCAGCGGTGTAGCGCGTCGGCAATCGGTCTCGCCCCTGTATCGCGTAACTGCTGGCGTTCTTCCGTGGTCAGTGACTGGGCCTCGCGCTCCACCTGGTAGAGCTGGCCGATGAGTTCGATGGCCTGTTCGGCGATCTGGCTCTTGCCGGCCACGTGCAGGTCGATGAACTTGCGTCTTGCATGTGCCATGCAGCCGATCTCGGTGACGCCGTTGGCGAAGCTCTGCTTGTAGCCGCTGTAGTCGTCGCAGATCAGCTTGCCCCGCCACTCGCCGAGGAAGTCGCGGGCATGCTGGCCGCCGCGACCGGCGGCGAAGTCGTAGATGACCGCCTTCAGCCCGGCGTAAGGCGTGGTGGCGTAGGCCCAGAGGTAGGCCCTGTGGGTCTTCTTCTTGCCCGGGGCCAGCATTGGCACCGGCGTCTCGTCGGCATGCAGTACCGGCTCACTGAGCAGCAGGTCACGTAAGGCATCGATCAGCGGCTGAAGCCGCACGCCACAGATGCCGACCCACTCGGCCAGGGTCGAGCGCGGAATCGGTACGCCGGCTCGCGCAAAGATCTGCTCCTGGCGATAGAGCGGCAGATGATCGGCGTATTTGGCGATCAGCACCTGGGCCAGCAGGCCGGCGGTGGGGATGCCCTTGTCGATGATCTGCGCCGGCATCGGCGCCTGGGTCAGCGTCTCGCACTGATCGCAGACCCACTTGCCGCGGATATGGCGCTCGACGTGGAACACGCCCGGCGTGTAGTCGAGCTTCTCGCTGATCTCCTCGCCGATCCGTCGCAGCTGGCAGCCGCACGGGCAGTGCTCGCTCTCCAGGTCGTGGCGGATCTCGATGCGCAGCAGATCCTTGGGTAGCGGGGCGCGCTTGGGGGTCTTCTTCACCGCCGGCGCGGCGGGGGTGAGGTTCAGCGCCTCCAGCTCGGCCTCGATGGCGGCGATGTCGGCATCCACCACCTCGTCCAGCAGGCTGATCTGCAGGACGTTGAGCTGTTCGCTGCGCTTGCCGAAGGCGTGACGCTTGAGCAACGCCAGTTCATAGGTCAGCTTCTGGTTGACCTGCTCGGTGTGTCGCAGCGTTTTCTGACTCTGCGCCAGAACCTGCTCTTGTTCTGGTCAAGTCAGAGCGGACACATTTTCAAGCTGCCGCTGCCAGTTCGATCTCCCTCGGCGACTGGTAGCCGAGAGTCGAGTGGAGCCGGCAACTGTTGTACTCCATCTCGATATATTCGACGACGTCACGCCGTGCTGCCTGGCGGCTCCCGTAGCGCTGGTCAGCCAGCCACTCGCTCTTCAGTGAGCCGAAGAAGCGCTCCATGACGGCATTGTCCCAGCAGTTCCCCTTGCGGCTCATCGAGGCCTGGAACTCGTGCCGATCCAGCGTGGCGCGGTAATCACGTGACGCGTACTGACTGCCGCGGTCGCTGTGATGGATCAACCCGCTCTCGGGCTGCCGGCGACCCACGGCCATCTCCAAGGCGTCCAGGACCAACTGCGTGCGCATGTGGTCCGCCATTGCCCAGCCCACCAGCTGCCGGTCGTGGAGGTCGAGCACCGCCGCCAGATAGAGCCATCCTTCCAGCGTCCAGATCGCCGTGATATCGGCCACCCAGGCCCGGTTCGGTGCCGCCACCGTGAACTGGCGGTTCAGCAGGTTAGGCGCCACCGGCAGGGTGTGCTGACTGTCGGTCGTATGGCGCCAGCGGCGGCGCTGCCGTGACTCTACGCCTGCTTCCCGCATCAGGCTGCGGGCCTGGTAACGACCGACCTGGTAGCCACGGCGTCGCAGCTCTCTGGCCATGCGGCGGCTGCCGTAGCTGCCGCGCTTACGACGATGGATCTCTCTGACCTCGCGGTGCCGGGCCTGGCGATGGTCATCAGGGCCACGCCGTCGCCAGGCATAGAAACCGCTCCGGCTGACCCGCATGACTCGACACAACACGGCCACGGGATAGGTGGCCTTCTCCGACTCGATGAACTGGTATCTCAGCTCGACTCTTTGGCGAAGAAGGCCGCCGCCTTTTTTAAAATATCCTTTTCAATCTGAAGCTTACGAACTTCTTCGCGGAGCTTCTTGATCTCGGCGTCGCGATCATCCGCTTGCCGGCTCGAGGTGTCTGAAGCCTGTTGACGGTACTTGCGGCACCAACGATCCAACAGGCTACGGTCAACCCCCAGGCGCCGGGCGGCCTCGGATACGGAATACCCCTGCTCGGTCACCAGGCTCACCGCATCCGCCTTGAATTCATCGGAATACCGACGTCGAGTCTTCTTGGTCATGAACACCTCCATTGCCCCCATTATGAGGCTTATCGGGGTGTCCGCTCCAATTGGACCACTTCATCTTGCTGCTCGACCTGCGTCATCAGCGTTGCCGCCAAGTGGCGGAGCTGATCGGGAGAGAGCTGGGACAGATCGGGCGGCGTCTTCATCCGCTGAGTATGCCAGCCCTCGGGCGGGAGCGGGATTAGCGCATCCGCGAATAGCCTGGCCATCGCGTCTGTGCCGCTCCTCACACGACCGAGATCACGCCGCCGGCGCCGAGGCGTTGCCAGGGCAATCCCTGCACCAGGGCGCTGACCTGCTCGGCAGAGAACTCGACCCGATCGCCGTGCCAGTTTCCGGCCCAGTGGAACTTGCCCTGGTTCAGACGCCGGGCGCACAGCCAGACCCCCAGGCCATCGTGAACCAGCACCTTCATGCGGTTGCCGCGCCGGTTGGCGAACAGATAGGCGCAGTGAGGCCGGGCGGCACCGAATACCTTGACCACCCTGGCCAGCGCCGTATCGGGGCCGGCGCGCATGTCCAGCGGCTCGGTGGCCAGCCAGATCTCGTCGATGCGGATCATCACAGCAGTCCCTTCAACCACTGCACGCACTGGGCCGCCTCGGTGATCGGCCAATGCACGGTGATCGTGCCTCGCGCCGAGGGCAGCTCGATGCGGATCTCCCCGGCGATGGTGGTCGGCGCTGGCAGGTCACCCGCTGCTGGCGGCACCGGGAGTGGCACGAAGTCCGGCACGGCCGGCAACTGGCTCTGGCGCTTGGCCTTGCGGATCCAGGTCTGGACGAGGTTGGTGTTGAGCCCGTGCTGCAGGGCGACTTGGGCAATCGAGGCATCGCCCTGCAGGCAGGCCGCGACGATCTTGGCCTTGAATGAAGGGGCGTAGCGACGACGGCGGCGGATCTCACGCTCGGTGCTTGGCGTAGTCATGAATAGGTACCCACGTAACAATAGATGGGCACCTAATGTCGCCGGCCATGGCCTTCCGCGTAAGGTGTGTTCACCGGGCGGTTACACCGCGCCTCCTTACCCCTCACTCCTTACCCCTCGCCCCTGACATAAAAAAACCGGCTCCCTGGGGAGCCGGTTTGCGCTGCCGGACCTCGGCGGTCACCGGGCGAGGATCACTCCTCGGCGGCTTCCTCGACGACCGGACGGTCGACCAGTTCGACGTAGGCCATGGGGGCGTTGTCGCCGGTGCGGTAACCGCACTTGAGGATACGGACGTAACCGCCCGGACGCTCGGCGTAACGCGGACCCAGCTCGTTGAAGAGCTTGCCGACCGCTTCCTTGGAACGGGTACGGCTGAAGGCCAGACGACGGTTGGCGACGCTGTCCTGCTTGGCCAGGGTGATCAGCGGCTCGATGACGCGACGCAGCTCCTTGGCCTTGGGCAGGGTTGTCTTGATCACTTCGTGCTCGACCAGCGACACGCTCATGTTCTTGAACATGGCCTGGCGGTGCGAGCTGGTACGATTCAGGTGACGACCACTCTTACGATGACGCATGGTTGTGATTCCTTACCAAACTGGGACTCGAGTCGACGCTCACGCGGAGGCCTTGTCGTCCTTCAGGCTAGCCGGCGGCCAGTTCTCCAGCCGCATGCCAAGGGACAGACCGCGGGCGGCCAACACGTCCTTGATCTCATTCAGGGACTTCTTGCCGAGATTCGGGGTCTTCAGCAGCTCCACCTCGGTGCGCTGAATCAGGTCCCCGATGTAGTAGATGTTCTCGGCCTTCAGGCAGTTGGCACTGCGGACGGTCAACTCGAGATCGTCTACGGGGCGCAGCAGGATCGGATCGATGTGATCCTCTTCCTCCTCCACTTCCTGTTCCTTGTCGGCTTCCAGATCGACGAACGCGGCCAGCTGCTCCTGCAGGATGGTCGCGCTGCGACGGATCGCCTCTTCCGGATCCAGGGTGCCGTCGGTTTCCAGGTTGATGATCAGCTTGTCGAGGTCGGTGCGCTGTTCGACACGCGCGGCCTCGACGGAGTAGGAAACCCGACGCACGGGGCTGAAGGTCGCATCCAGCTGCAGGCGGCCGATGGCACGAGACTCGTCGTCCGCCTCGCCACGAACGTCCGCCGGCTCGTAGCCACGGCCGCGGGCGATCTTGAGCTGCATCTTCAGCTCGGCGCCCTCGTTGACGTGCGCGATGACGTGCTCGGGGTTGACGATCTCGACATCATGGTCGAGGGCGATATCACCCGCGGTCACGACGGCCGGGCCCTGCTTGTTCAGCGAGAGCACCGCCTCGTCGCGGCTGTGCATCTTGAGCGCCACGTCCTTGAGGTTCAGGAGGATTTCGATGACATCTTCCTGGACGCCCTCGATCGCGCTGTACTCGTGGTCGACCCCCGCGATCTCGGCTTCCACCACGGCGCAGCCGGGCATGGACGAGAGCAGGATGCGACGCAGTGCATTCCCCAGGGTGTGGCCGAAACCACGCTCGAAGGGCTCCAGCACGATCTTCGCGTGGTGTGCGCTGATCTCTTCGACCTTGATGTCGCGAGGACGGAGAAACTCTGTCACTGAACGCTGCATTATGAATACCTTTCAGGCTGCCAAACGGATACTCGGTACTGAAGGCCGCTCCCCGTCGCCGGGGAGCGCCGCGGCAGGGCCGCTTACTTCGAGTACAGCTCGACGATCAGGTTTTCGTTGATGTCGGCAGACAGGTCACCGCGTTCAGGCAGAGCCTTGAAAGTGCCTTCCATCTTCTTGGCATCGATCTCGATCCAGGCCACATCGCCACGGTTGGCGGCGATGCCCAGGGCGTTCTGGATACGCGCCTGGTTCTTGGCCTTCTCGCGGACGGAGACCACGTCACCCGGCTTGACCTGGTAGGACGCCACGTTGACGGTCTTGCCGTTGACGGCGATCGCCTTGTGGCTGACCAGCTGACGCGCCTCGGAACGCGTGGCGCCGAAGCCCATGCGGTAGACGACGTTGTCCAGTCGGGATTCGAGCAGTTGCAGCAACAGCTCACCGGTCGCGCCCTTCAGGCGGGCCGCTTCCTTGTAGTAGTTGCGAAACTGCTTCTCGAGCACGCCGTACATGCGACGTACTTTCTGCTTCTCGCGAAGCTGCAAGCCGTAGTCGGAAATACGCTGACGACGCTGGCCGTGCACACCCGGGATCTGCTCGGATTTGCACTTCTTCTCGAAGGGAGTGACACCGCTCTTGAGGAAGAGGTCGGTGCCTTCACGACGAGACAGTTTGCACTTCGGTCCAATATAACGAGCCATGAATCTGTCTCCTTAAACGCGGCGTTTCTTCGGCGGACGGCAGCCATTGTGGGGAATGGGCGTCGCGTCGGTGATGCTTTGCACGCGGAAGCCGGCGGCATTCAGTGCACGCACGGCGGATTCACGACCCGGACCGGGGCCTTTGACCAGCACGTCGACGTTTTTCACACCATACTCGGCTGCAGCGGTCGCTGCACGTTCGCTTGCCACTTGAGCAGCGAACGGGGTGCTCTTGCGAGAACCACGAAAACCCGAACCACCGGCTGTCGCCCAAGAGAGAGCGTTGCCCTGGCGGTCTGTGATCGTAATGATCGTGTTGTTAAAAGAGGCGTGGATATGCGCGACGGCATCCACGACCTGCTTTTTAACCTTCTTACGGTTGCTACGCGGGTTAGCCATGTTGATGTCTATTCCTGTCGTTACGCCAGAACGTGCGTGTTATTTGCGGATCGGCTTGCGCGGGCCCTTACGGGTGCGCGCATTGGTCTTGGTACGCTGACCATTCAGCGGAAGACCACGACGATGACGCAGACCACGATAGCAACCCAGGTCCATGAGACGCTTGATATTCAGCGTCACATCACGACGAAGATCGCCTTCAACGGTGTACTTGCCGACTTCACTACGCAGGGTGTCCACTTCCTCAGAGGACAGGTCCTGGATCTTGGTGGTCGACGCGATGCCGGCCGCGACACAGATGTCCTGCGCGCGAGTACGGCCAATCCCGAAGATATAGGTCAGCGAGATCGCCGCATGCTTGTTGTCCGGGATATTGACGCCTGCAATACGGGCCATCAGCTTACTCCGAAATTTGAGCGGCTTGCTCGTTGGATCATCTACAAAAGGCGCAACAGCATACCCCTTTCCCTGACAAAGGGCAAGGGGCATGCCGGCGCCGGTTCAGTACAGCGTCAGGAATCAGCCCTGGCGCTGCTTGTGCCGCGGCTCGCTGCAGATGACGCGCACGGCGCCATTGCGACGAATGATCTTGCAGTTGCGGCACATTTTCTTCACGGAAGCTCGAACTTTCATCGTTCCATCTCCATAGTTGGCTCGCGCCGCGAGCCAACGGTTCAGCTCGCGGCGCGCCAATTCGCCAGCGGCGCCTCAGCGCATCATGCCGCCGCTACCGTAGCCTTTCAGGTTGGACTTCTTCATCACCGAGTCATACTGGTGCGACATGAGGTGCGACTGCACCTGGGCCATGAAGTCCATGATCACCACCACCACGATCAGCAGCGAGGTACCGCCGAAGAAGAACGGCACGTTCCAGGCCACGATCAGGAACTGGGGCATCAGGGAAACCGCGGTGATGTAGAGGGCACCGAACAGGGTCAGACGGGTCATGACCTTGTCGACATAGCGAGCGGTCTGCTCGCCGGGGCGGATGCCCGGCAGGAAGGCCCCCGACTTCTTGAGGTTGTCGGCGACATCCTTGGGGTTGAAGACCAGCGCTGTGTAAAAGAAGCAGAAGAATACCACCGCCGCAGCGAAAAGCAAGATGTACAGCGGCTGTCCCGGCCCCAGGGCCTGGGATGCGCGCTGCAGCCATTCCATGCCGTCCCCGGCACCGACCCACTGCCCCAGCGAGGCCGGGAACAGCAGGATGCTCGAGGCGAAGATCGCCGGAATCACGCCCGCCATGTTCACCTTGAGCGGCAGGTAGCTGCTCTGCCCGGCATACATCTTGTTGCCGACCTGGCGACGCGGGTAGTTCACCGTGATGCGGCGCTGACCGCGCTCGATGAACACCACGAAGGCCACGGTGGCGATGCCCAGGATAGACAGCGCCAGCAGCGGCAGCACGTTCCAGGCACCCTCGTTGCGGGCCAGCTCGAAGGCCTGGCCCACGGCACCGGGCAGACCGGCGACGATCCCCGAGAAGATCAGCAGCGAGATGCCGTTGCCGATGCCCTTCTCGGTGATCTGCTCGCCCAGCCACATCAGGAACACCGCCCCGGACACGAAGGTCACGACGGCGGTGAAATAGAAACTGAAGTCGGCCGTGTAGGCGATGCCCTGACTGGCCAGGCCCACCGACATGCCGGTGGCCTGGATGAAGGCCAGGAGCACGGTACCGTAGCGCGTGTATTGGCTGATCTTGCGACGGCCGGCCTCACCCTCCTTCTTCAGCTGCTCGAGCTGAGGCGAGACCGCGGTCAGCAGCTGCATGATGATCGACGCCGAGATGTAAGGCATGATGCCCAGGGCGAGGATACTCATGCGCTCCAGGGCACCGCCCGAGAACATGTTGAACATGCCCAGGATGGTGCCCTGCTGCTCCCTGAACAAGGCAGCAAGCTGGTCAGGATTGATACCGGGAACGGGAATGTGGGCACCAATACGGTAGACCACGATGGCGAGGAGCACGAAGCGCAGACGCGCCCAGAGTTCACTCAGACCGCTGCCCATCGCCGGCATGTTTCCTGACTTGGCCATTTAGTCCTCTACCTTGCCGCCGGCGGCTTCGATCGCGGCACGGGCACCCTTGGTGACCTTGATGCCGCGCACGGTGACCGCCTTGTTCAGATCGCCGGAAAGGATCACCTTGGCATGCTGCGTGGCGTCCTTGAGCACGTTGGCCTGCTTGAGGGTGTCCAGGGTGACCTCGTCACCTTCGACCCGGGCCAGTTCGGCCAGGCGGACTTCCTCGGAGACCAGCGACTTGGCGGAGGTGAAACCGAACTTCGGCAGACGACGCTGCAGGGGCATCTGACCGCCCTCGAAGCCGGGCTTCACGCTGCCGCCGCTGCGCGACTTGAGGCCCTTGTGGCCACGGCCGCCGGTCTTGCCCAGACCGGAGCCGATGCCACGGCCGACGCGCTTCTCGGCGTGCTTGGAGCCCGGGGCCGGGCTCAGGCTATTGAGTTTCATGGATTACTCTCCCTCAACACGCACAAGGTAGTTGACCTTGTGGATCATGCCGCGGACGGCAGGGGTGTCTTCCAGTTCGACCGTGTGACCGATGCGACGCAGGCCGAGGCCCTTCATGGTGGCCTTGTGCTTGGCCAACACGCCGATGGTGCTGCGGGTCTGGGTAACCTTGAGTGTTGCTGACATGGACCTTACCCCGTGATCGCTTCGACGGACAGACCGCGCTTGGCGGCCACGTCTTCCGGCGACTGCAGGGAGGCCAGACCATTGACGGTCGCCCGCACCACGTTCACCGGGTTGGTGGAGCCGTAGCACTTGGCCAGGACGTCATGGACGCCGGCCAGTTCGAGCACGGAGCGCATGGCACCGCCGGCGATGATCCCGGTACCCTCGGAGGCCGGCTGCATGTACACCTTGGAGGCGCCATGACGGGCCTTGACCGGGTACTGCAGGGTGCCGCCGGTCAGGTTGACCTTGACCATGTTGCGACGCGCCTGGTCCATGGCCTTCTGGATCGCGACCGGCACTTCGCGTGCCTTGCCGCGGCCGAAGCCGACACGACCGTTACCGTCGCCGACGACGGTCAGAGCGGTGAAGCCGAAGATCCGACCCCCCTTGACCACCTTGGCGACACGGTTGACCTGCACGAGCTTCTCCTGCAGATCTCCGCTTTGCTGTTCGTTCTTCGCCATCGTAAAACCCTTTAGAATTCCAGGCCGCCTTCACGAGCGGCGTCGGCCAGGGCCTTGACTCGGCCGTGGTACTTGAAACCGGCACGATCGAAGGCCACCTGGGTGATGCCAGCCTGCTTGGCGCGTTCGGCAATCAGCGCGCCCACCTTGGAGGCGGCGTCGACGTTGCCGGTCGTACCCTCGCGCAGGGCCTTGTCCAGCGTGGAAGCGCTGGCCAGGACCTTGCCACCATCCGGCGAGATGATCTGCGCGTAGATGTGGCGCGGGGTACGGTTGACGCACAGGCGATACACGCCCAGCTCGCGGATCTTGGCGCGAGCGCGGCGGGCACGACGGAGACGAGATTCTTTCTTCGCGTTCATAACCCTGCCTTACTTCTTCTTGGCTTCTTTGCGGCGGACCTGCTCGTCGCCGTACCGGATACCCTTGCCCTTGTAGGGCTCGGGCGGACGGAAGGCGCGGATTTCCGCGGCAACCTGGCCGAGCTTCTGCTTGTCCGCGCTCTTCAGCACGATGGTGGTGTTCTTCGGCGTTTCCGCCGTGACACCCTCAGGCAGTTCGTAGTCGACCGGGTGGGAGAAGCCCAGTGTCAGGTTGAGCGTCTGGCCCTTGGCCTGGGCACGATAACCGACGCCGTTGATTTCGAGGCTCCGGGAGAAGCCTTCGGACACACCGGTGACCAGGTTCTGGACCAGGGCACGGGTGGTGCCGACCATCGCCCAGCTCTTGGCGGATTCGCTCGGCTGGAAGGTCAGCTGACCCTCCTCCTGAGCGACCACCACGTCGGGGTGGACGGTCATGGACAGCGTGCCCTGGCTGCCCTTGACGGACAGCTGGTCACCGTCGAGCTTGAACTCGACGCCGCTGGGCAGTTTAACCGGATATTTGGCTACGCGGGACATTCCAAACTCCTAGAATACGGTGCAGATGACTTCACCACCGACACCAGCCTGGCGAGCCGCGCGGTCGGTCATCACCCCCTTGGAGGTGGTGACGATCGCGATCCCCAGGCCCTCGGCAACCTTGGGCAGGGAGTCCTTGCCCTTGTAGCTGCGCAGTGACGGCTTGGAGGCCCGCTGCAGGTGCTCGATGACCGGCTTGCCTTCGAAGTACTTGAGGATCACGGTCAGCTCGGGCTTGGCCACGTCGCTGACGCTGTAGTCGGTGACATAACCCTCTTCCTTCAGCACGCGGGCCACCTCGACCTTGAGCTTGGAGGACGGCATGGAAACCGTCTCCTTGGTGGCCATCTGCGCATTGCGGATACGGGTGAACATATCCGCCAGAGTGTCTTGCATGCTCATTTACGTTGCGCTCCTGATGATTCTACGTGGCGTTACCAGCTGGACTTCTTGAGTCCGGGCACATCGCCACGCATGGCGGCTTCACGCAGCTTGTTGCGGCCGAGGCCGAACTTGTTGTAGTAGCCGTGCGGACGGCCGGTGACGCGGCAGCGGTTGCGCTTGCGCACCGGGCTGGAGTCACGCGGCAGCTGCTGCAGCTTGAGCTGCGCGTCGAAGCGCTCTTCGTCGGAAGCGTTCACGTCCTGGATGATCGCCTTGAGCTCGGCGCGCTTGGCGGCATACTTCGCCACCAGCTTCGCGCGCTTCGCTTCACGCTCTACCATGCTTTTCTTTGCCATGATCCCACCCTTATTTCTTGAACGGGAAGTTCAATGCGCTCAGCAGCGCACGACCTTCTTCATCGGTGTTGGCGGTGGTGGTGATGGTGACATCCAGACCACGAATCCGGTCGATCTTATCATACTCGATCTCCGGGAAGATGATCTGCTCACGCACCCCCATGGAGTAGTTGCCACGACCGTCGAAGGACTTCGGGTTGAGACCACGGAAGTCACGAACGCGGGGGATCGCGATATTCACCAGGCGATCGAGGAAGTCCCACATGCGCTCGGAGCGCAGGGTCACCTTGATCCCGATCGGCCAGCCTTCACGCACCTTGAAGCCCGCGACGGACTTGCGTGCCTTGGTCACCAGCGGCTTCTGACCGGAGAGCTTCTCCAGGTCACCGATGGCGTTGTCGATCAGCTTCTTGTCGCTGGTCGCCTCGCCGATACCCATGTTCAGAGTCACCTTGGTGACCCGGGGTACCTGCATCACGTTGGCGTAGCTGAACTGCTCTTTGAGTTGAGCCACCACCTCGTTCTGATAACGTTCTTTCAAGTTCGCCATTTTGCTACCCGACTCGCGTTAGGCGTCGATCTGCGCTTGCGTCGACTTGTAGATACGTACCTTGGTACCGTCTTCCTTAACCTGGAAGCCGACGCGATCCGCCTTACCGGTCTCCTGATTGAAGATGGCAACATTGGACGCGTGAATCGGAGCCTCGCGCTCGACGATACCGCCCTGATTACCCGCCATGGGATTGGGCTTGGTGTGACGCTTGATCATGTTCACACCGGACACGATGTAGCGGTCGTCCTTGAGGACGCGCTTGATCGTGCCACGCTTGCCCTTGTCCTTCCCGGCGATGACGACCACTTCGTCGTCACGTTTGATCTTTTGCATATCCGCCTCGCTCCTTACAGCACTTCAGGCGCCAAGGAAATGATCTTCATGAACTTCTCGTTACGAAGCTCACGGGTCACCGGCCCGAAGATACGGGTACCGATCGGCTGCTCGTTGGTGTTGTTCAACAGAACCGCCGCATTTCCATCGAAGCGGATCAGCGAACCGTCGTTACGACGGACGCCACTACGGGTGCGAACCACCACCGCCTTGAGGACCTGGCCCTTCTTGACCTTGCCACGCGGGATGGCTTCCTTCACCGTGACTTTGATGATGTCGCCGACGCGGGCGTAGCGACGGTGTGAACCGCCCAGCACCTTGATGCACTGCACCCGGCGCGCCCCGCTGTTGTCTGCGACATCCAGCATTGTCTGAGTCTGAATCATCGGTTTTCTCCAAACCTAATCTGACTGCACTGATTGGATCGGCCTCGACCGATCAACCCTTGGCCTGCTCGACGACTTCGACCAGGGTCCAGGCCTTCTTCTTGGACAGCGGACGGCATTCCTCGATGGATACCGTGTCACCGGCCTTGGCCTGGTTCGCCTCGTCATGGGCGTGCAGCTTGGAGGAGCGCTTTACGTACTTGCCGTAGATCGGGTGGCGCTCACGACGCTCGATCATCACGACGATGGACTTGTCCATCTTGTCGCTCACCACCTTGCCAGTGAGCGTACGGGCTTTGTTTTCTTCGGCCATCTCAGACACCTGCCTTCTCGTTGAGCACAGTCTTCACGCGGGCGATATCCCGACGAACCTGCTTGAGCAGATGAGTCTGGCTCAGTTGGCCGGTGGCCTTCTGCATGCGCAGGTTGAACTGCTCGCGGAGGAGTTCGAAGAGCTGCTCCTGGAGCTGCTCGGCTGACTTTTCACGAATTTCCTGGGCTTTCATCACATCACCGTCCGTTTCACAAAGGTGGTGGAGACCGGGAACTTCTGGGCGGCCAAGGCGAATGCCTCGCGAGCCAGCTCCTCGGAAACGCCTTCGATCTCGTACAGGACACGGCCGGGCTGGATCTGTGCGACCCAGTACTCGACGGAGCCCTTACCCTTACCCATCCGGACTTCCAGCGGCTTCTTGGAAATCGGCTTGTCCGGGAAGACACGGATCCAGATCTTGCCGCCACGCTTGACGTGACGGGTGATCGCACGACGACCGGCTTCGATCTGGCGGGCGGTGACGCGGCCGCGGCCGGTGGCCTTGAGGCCATACTCGCCGAAGCTCACCTTGCTGCCGCGATGCGCCAGGCCACGGTTGCGGCCCTTCTGCACCTTGCGGAACTTCATACGCTTGGGTTGTAACATCGACTCGCTCTCCCCTTACCTGGAACCTTTCTTCTTGGAGGGCGCACTCTGCGGCTGCTTGGCCTTGGCGCGGACCTCCTCGATGCCCCCGAGGATTTCACCCTTGAAGACCCAGACCTTGACACCGATGATGCCGTAGGTGGTCTTGGCCTCGTAGGTGGCGTAGTCGATGTCCGCACGCAGGGTGTGCAGCGGAACGCGACCCTCGCGGTACCACTCGGTGCGGGCGATCTCGGCGCCGCCGAGGCGACCGGAGAGCTGCACCTTGATACCACCGGCGCCCAGGCGCATGGCGTTCTGGACGGCGCGCTTCATGGCGCGACGGAACATGACACGACGCTCGAGCTGGCCGGCGATGTTCTGCGCGACGAGCTGGGCATCCAGCTCCGGCTTGCGAACTTCCTCGATGTTGACGTGCACCGGCACGCCCATCATCGCGGTGACGTCGCGACGCAGCTTGTCGACGTCCTCGCCCTTCTTGCCGATCACGATGCCCGGACGGGCAGTGTGAATGGTGATACGGGCGTTGTTGGCCGGACGCTCGATGGTGATGCGGCTCACGGACGCATTCTTCAGGCGCTCCTCGAGGAAGCGACGCACTTCGAGATCGTTGTTCAGCTTGTCGGCATAGGCGCCGCGCTCGGCATACCAGACCGAGGCATGGTCCTTGACGATACCCAGGCGGATGCCTGTCGGATTGACTTTTTGACCCATCTGGTCGACTCCTACTTCTCGGCTACCTTGACGGTGATGTGGCAGGTGCGCTTCAGGATACGGTCCGCGCGGCCCTTGGCGCGCGGCCGGATGCGCTTGAGCGTCATGCCCTCATCGACGCAGATGGTCGAGACACGCAGCTCGTCGATATCCATGCCGTTGTTTTCTTCCGCATTCGCGATGGCGGACTGCAGCACCTTCTTGACCAGCTTGGAGGCCTTCTTCGGGGAGAAGGTCAGCAGGTCGAGCGCCTCGGCGACCGGCTTACCGCGCACCTGGTCAGCCACCAAACGGGCCTTCTGGGCGGATAAACGAGCGCCACGCAGCTTTGCTGTGACTTCCATCTCTAATCCTCTCTGGCTTACCGTTTGGCTTTCTTGTCCGCCGCATGACCGCGATAGGTGCGGGTGGCAGCGAATTCGCCCAGCTTGTGGCCAACCATTTCCTCGGAGACGTGCACCGGGACGTGTTGGCGACCGTTATGGACTGCAATGGTGAGCCCGACCATGTTGGGCAGGATCATCGAACGACGCGACCAGGTCTTGATCGGTTTGCGGTCGTTCTTCTCCACTGCAGTCTCAACCTTCTTCAGCAGATGAAGGTCAATAAAAGGACCTTTCTTCAGTGAACGTGGCACAGCCGTTACCTCTTGATGTCTTGGCGTTGGATCTTACTTCCGGGCCTTGCGGCGACGGACGATCAGCTTGTCGGTGCGCTTGTTCTTGCGGGTCTTGTGGCCCTTGGTGGGCATACCCCACGGAGACACCGGGTGACGACCACCGCTGGTGCGGCCTTCACCACCGCCGTGCGGGTGATCCACCGGGTTCATGGCCACGCCGCGAACCGTCGGGCGCACGCCTCTCCAGCGCTTCGCACCGGCCTTGCCAAGCTGACGCAGGCTGTGCTCGGAGTTGCTCACTTCACCCAGGGTCGCGCGGCATTCCGCCAGCACCTTGCGCATCTCGCCGGAGCGCAGACGCAGGGTGGCGTAGTTGCCTTCACGGGCGACCAGCTGAGCGCTGGTACCGGCGCTGCGGGCGAGCTGGGCGCCCTTGCCGGGCTTGAGCTCGATGCAGTGCACGGTGGAACCCAGCGGGATGTTGCGCAGCGGCAGGGCGTTACCCTTCTTGATCGCTGCGTTCACGCCGGACTCGAGACGGTCGCCGGCACTCACGCCACGCGGGGCGATGATGTAGCGACGCTCGCCGTCCATGTACTTCAGCAGCGCGATGTGGGCGCTACGGTTCGGGTCATGCTCCAGGCGCTCGACGACGGCGGGAACGCCATCCTTGGTGCGCTTGAAGTCGATGACACGGTAGTGATGACGGTGACCACCGCCCACGTGGCGGGTGGTGATGCGACCGTTGTTGTTACGGCCACCGGACTTGGACTGCTTCTCGAGCAGCGGCGCGTAGGCGCGGCCCTTGTACAGTTCCTCGCCGACGATCTTGACGACGTGGCGACGACCGGCGGATGTGGGTTTAGTCTTGACGATTGCCATGATCCGTGCTCCTGCCCTTATTCGGCGCCAGAGAAGTCTTCAAGCGTCTCGCCGGCGGCCAGTGTCACGTACGCCTTGCGATAACCCTTGCGCTGACCAGTCCCATGCGCGGTGCGCTTGGTCTTGCCCTTCACGTTCAGCACCTGAACGCGGTCGACCTTCTTGCCGAACAGCTCCTGCACGGCGGTCTTGATCTCGGGCTTGGTCGCGTCGCTTGCCACCTTGAACACGTACTGGTTGCGCTCGGCGGCCATGGCGGCCTTCTCGGTCACGTGCGGACCCAGCAGCACCTTGAATACACGTTCCTGGTTCATGCCAGCTTCTCCTCGAATTTGCGCAGAGCGGAGACGGTGGCCAGCACCTTGTCGAAGGCGACCAGGCTCACCGGATCGGCGGCAGCGACGTCCACCACATCCACGTTGGGGATGTTGCGGGCGGCGAGGTACAGGTTCTCGTCGACCTCTTCGGTGACGATCAGCACCTTCTCCAGACCCAGCTCATCGAGCTTGGCGACCAGCTGCTTGGTCTTGGGGGTCTCGACGGCGAAGGCATCCACGGCCACCAGGCGCTCCTGGCGAACCAGCTCGGAAAGGATCGAGCGCATGGCCGCGCGGTACATCTTGCGGTTGACCTTCTGGGTGTAGTCCTGCGGACGGGCCGCGAAGGTCACGCCGCCGCTGCGCCAGATCGGCGAGCGGATGGTACCGGCACGGGCACGACCGGTGCCCTTCTGGCGCCACGGCTTCTTGCCGCCGCCACGCACGTCGGAACGGTTCTTCTGGGCGCGGGTGCCCTGGCGACCACCGGCCAGATAGGCGGTGACGACCTGGTGCACGAGCGCTTCGTTGAATTCTTTGCCAAAGGTGGCGTCGGACAGCTCGACGGTACCGGCGCCTGCACCTGCAAGATTCAGATTCATCGGTAAACTCCCCTTCAGCCTGCTTTGACGGCGCTGCGCACGATCACATCACTGCCGGTGGCGCCGGGCACGGCACCCTTGATCAGCAGCAGGTTGCGATCGGCATCGACGCGGACGATTTCCAGGCTCTGGACGGTGCAGCGGACGTTGCCCAGCTGGCCGGCCATCTTCTTGCCCTTGAACACGCGGCCCGGGGTCTGGCACATGCCGATGGAACCCGGTGCACGGTGGGCCAGGGAGTTGCCGTGGCTGTTGTCCTGGGTGCGGAAGTTCCAGCGCTTCACGGCGCCCTGGAAGCCCTTGCCCTTGGAGGTGCCGGTCACGTCGACGCTCTGACCAGCTTCGAAGAGGGATACGGTGAGTTCGCCGCCCACTTCCGGAGCCTCGGCGCCATCGTCCAGGCGGAACTCCATCAGCGAACGACCGGCCTCGACACCTGCCTTGGCGTACTGCCCGGCCTGGGCTTTCGACAGATGCTTGGCCTTGCGGGAACCGGTTGTGACCTGCACCGCCGCGTAGCCGTCGGACTCGACAGACTTCACGCGAGTGACGCGGTTAGGCTCAACCTCGATAACGGTCACGGGCACGGAAGCGCCGTCTTCGGTGAAGACACGGGTCATCCCGGCCTTCTTGCCGACTAAACCGATAGTCATTCTCAGTCTCCTATAGTGTACGGGGCTATCACCCGCTATGGCTGCCCTTTCCAGAGCATTCCACTAGCACGTTGTGTAGCGCCATCCCGGCGCGGCGGCTGCTGGACACCCTGGAGTGAACGCTGGGCCGCGAGTGTCTAGTGTGGTATCAGTCGAGCTTGATCTGCACGTCCACGCCGGCGGCGAGGTCGAGCTTCATCAGGGCATCGACGGTCTTCTCGGTGGGCTCGACGATATCGAGCACCCGCTTGTGGGTACGAATCTCGTACTGGTCACGAGCGTCCTTGTTCACGTGCGGAGACACCAGCACGGTGTAGCGCTCGCGATTGGTCGGCAGAGGAATCGGACCCCGAACCTGGGCGCCGGTACGCTTGGCGGTTTCAACGATCTCCGCGGCGGACTGGTCGATCAGGCGATGGTCGAAAGCCTTCAACCGAATGCGAATCTTCTGGTTCTGCATTTGCCCTAAACTCCAATGGATCTTGACGGCGCGAGCCGTCAACCCACGCATTCAAAGGATGCGCATTATAGGCGCGCCGCCAACGAGAGTCAAACCCCTCGTGACGGTGCGCAGAAAGGGGGCCCCTTGCGGAGCCCCCTTCGATCTCTCGAGTCGCGTGACGCTTACTCGACGATCTTGGCCACGACGCCGGCGCCGACGGTACGACCGCCTTCGCGAACGGCGAAACGCAGGCCTTCGTCCATGGCGACCGGGGCGATCAGGCTGACGACCATCTTGACGTTGTCGCCCGGCATGACCATCTCGACGCCTTCCGGCAGCTCACAGGTACCGGTGATGTCGGTGGTACGGAAGTAGAACTGCGGACGGTAGCCCTTGAAGAACGGAGTGTGACGACCACCCTCGTCCTTGGACAGCACGTAGACCTCGGCCTCGAACTTGGTGTGCGGGGTGATGGTGCCCGGCTTGGCCAGGACCTGACCACGCTCCACGTCGTCACGCTTGGTGCCGCGCAGCAGGGCGCCGACGTTCTCACCGGCACGACCTTCGTCGAGCAGCTTGCGGAACATCTCGACACCGGTGACGGTGGTCTTGGTGGTGTCCTTGATGCCGACGATCTCGACTTCCTCGCCGGCCTTGATGACACCGCGCTCGACACGACCGGTGACCACGGTACCGCGACCGGAGATGGAGAACACGTCCTCAATCGGCATCAGGAACGGCTGGTCGATGGCACGCTCCGGCTCCGGGATGTACTCGTCCAGGGCCTTGATCAGGTTGGCAACGGCGGTGGTGCCCATGCCGTTGTCGTCCTTGCCTTCCAGGGCCATCAGGGCGGAACCGGTGATGATCGGGGTGTCGTCACCCGGGAAGTCGTACTCGCTCAGGAGTTCGCGAACCTCCATCTCGACCAGCTCGAGCAGCTCCTCGTCGTCGACCATGTCGGCCTTGTTCAGGAACACGACGATGTACGGCACGCCGACCTGGCGAGACAGCAGGATGTGCTCGCGAGTCTGCGGCATGGGGCCGTCGGCGGCGGACACCACCAGGATGGCACCGTCCATCTGGGCCGCACCGGTGATCATGTTCTTGACGTAGTCAGCGTGCCCCGGGCAGTCGACGTGCGCGTAGTGACGCACTTCGGACTGGTACTCGACGTGGGCGGTGGCGATGGTGATGCCGCGCTCACGCTCTTCCGGAGCGTTGTCGATGGAGTCGAACGCGCGAGCGTCGCCACCGAAGACTTCCGCGGAAACGCGAGTCAGGGCCGCAGTCAGCGTGGTCTTGCCGTGGTCGACGTGACCGATGGTGCCGACGTTGACGTGCGGTTTGGAACGTTCAAATTTTTCCTTAGCCACTGCTATGACCTCTTTACGTTAGCTAACGGTTAACCGTTCTGGTTGATGACGGCTTCAACGACGCTGGACGGCGCCTCTTCGTAATCCGCAAACTCCATGGTGTAGCTTGCGCGGCCCTGGGTCTGAGAACGCAGGTCGGTTGCGTAACCGAACATCTCAGCCAGCGGAACGGTGGCGCGGATGACCTTGCCCATGGAGGAGTCATCCATACCCTGGACCAGGCCCCGACGACGGTTCAGGTCGCCCATGACATCGCCCATGAATTCCTCGGGTGTCACGACCTCGACCTTCATCACCGGCTCGAGCAGCACGGCCTTGGCCTTGGGTGCGCCTTCCTTGATCGCCATGGAAGAGGCGACCTTGAACGCGGTCTCGTTCGAGTCCACGTCATGGTAGGAACCGTCGAACAGCGTAACCTTGACGTCAATCATCGGGTAGCCCGCGATGACACCGTTCTGGAGCTGCTCATAGGCCCCTTTCTCGACGGCCGGCACGTATTCCTTGGGAACCACGCCGCCGACGATTTCAGAAGCGAATTTGAAGTGCATGTCTTCATCTTCGCCCTTGTCCTCGGCCGTCAACGGTTCGATGCGCAGATGCACGTGACCGTACTGACCGCGGCCACCGGACTGGCGCACGAACTTGCCTTCCTGCTCGACGCTCTTGCGGATGGTCTCGCGGTAGGCGACCTGCGGCTTGCCGATGTTGGCGTCCACCTTGAACTCGCGACGCATGCGGTCGACGATGATGTCCAGGTGCAGCTCGCCCATGCCGGAGATGATGGTCTGACCGGTTTCCTCGTCGGTCTTGACCTGGAAGGACGGGTCCTCCTGGGCCAGCTTGCCCAGCGCCACGCCCATCTTCTCCTGGTCGGCCTTGGACTTCGGCTCCACGGCCACGGAGATCACCGGGTCCGGGAACTCCATGCGCTCCAGGACGATCTTGTCGTTCAGGTCGCACAGGGTGTCACCGGTGGTGACGTCCTTCAGGCCGATGCAGGCGGCGATGTCGCCGGCCAGCACTTCCTTGATCTCCTCGCGGGAGTTGGAGTGCATCTGCACGATACGGCCGACGCGCTCCTTCTTCTGCTTGACGGAGTTGTAGACGCTGTCGCCGGACTTCAGCACGCCGGAGTAGACGCGGATGAAGGTCAGGGTGCCGACGAAGGGGTCGGTGGCGATCTTGAACGCCAGCGCGGCGAAGGGCGCATTGTCGTCCGCCTCGCGAGTGGCGATGGTGCCGTCCTTGTCGTCCAGCTCACCCTCGATGGCCTTGACCTCGGTGGGTGACGGCATGTACTCGATGACGCCATCGAGCACGGCCTGCACGCCCTTGTTCTTGAACGCGGAGCCACAGGTGACCAGCACGATCTCGTTGTCGAGGGTACGACGACGCAGGCCGGCCTTGATGTCCTCGACAGGCAGGTCGCCTTCCTCGAGGTACTTGTCCATCAGCTCCTCGGAGGCCTCGGCGGCCGCCTCGACCATCTGCTCGCGGTACGTCTCGGCGGTTTCCTGGAGCTCGGCCGGGATGTCGACGAGGTCGTAGTTCATGCCGAAGTTGGCCTCATCCCAGAGGATGGCCTTCATCTGGATCAGGTCGACGACGCCCTTGAAGTCGTCCTCGGCGCCCCAGTTGATCTGGATCGGCACGACATTGGCGCCCAGGCGGGTCTTCAGCTGGTCCACGACCATGAAGAAGTCGGCGCCGGCACGGTCCATCTTGTTGACGAACACCATGCGCGGGACTTCGTACTTGTTGGCCTGACGCCAGACGGTCTCGGTCTGCGGCTGCACGCCGGAGCTGCCGCAAAGCACCACCACGGCCCCGTCGAGAACACGCAGGGAACGCTCCACCTCGATGGTGAAGTCGACGTGCCCGGGGGTGTCGATGATGTTGATGCGGTGCTCATCGAACTGCTTGTTCATGCCCTGCCAGAAGCAGGTGGTCGCCGCAGAGGTGATCGTGATGCCACGCTCCTGCTCCTGCTCCATCCAGTCCATGGTGGCGGCGCCCTCATGGACCTCGCCGACCTTGTGGGACAGACCGGTATAGAACAGGACGCGCTCGGTAGTGGTCGTCTTACCGGCGTCGACGTGGGCTACGATACCGATATTGCGGTAACGCTTAAGCGGAGTCTTGCGAGCCACGATGTAACTCCCGTTGGTTGGCGATGCGGTTTAGAAGCGGTAGTGAGAGAAGGCCTTGTTGGCCTCTGCCATGCGATGCACGTCTTCACGCTTCTTGACGGCCGAACCCTTACCTTCGGCGGCATCCAGCATCTCGCCCGCCAGACGCTGCACCATGGTCTTCTCCCCGCGACGACGGGCGGCGTCCACCAGCCAGCGCATGGCCAGCGCCTGGCGGCGGGACGGGCGCACCTCGACCGGCACCTGATAGGTCGCGCCGCCGACGCGGCGGGACTTGACCTCGACCATGGGCTGGATGGTTTCCAGCGCCTTGTCGAAGATCTCCAGCGGCTCTTCCTTGCTACGCTCGGCAACCCTGTCCAGCGCACCGTAGACGATGCGCTCAGCTACGGACTTCTTGCCGCTGACCATCAGGTGGTTCATGAACTTCGCCAGGCGCTCGCTTCCGAACTTGGGATCCGGCAGGATCTCGCGCTTGGCCGCAACTCTTCTTCTAGGCATGATAAGCCCTCTATCGAAGGGTCCTTCAGGTAAACCCGAGACGACCCGACGGGCGCTCGACCTTACTCTTATCAGACCGTGACAATGATGTGTTCGTTAATGGCCGCAGCCGATACGGGTCCCGGCGCTTAGGCCTTCGGACGCTTGGTACCGTACTTGGAACGACCCTGCTTACGGTTCTGGACGCCAGAGGTATCCAGGGCACCGCGGACGGTGTGATAACGCACACCCGGAAGGTCCTTCACTCGGCCGCCACGGATCAGGACCACGGAGTGCTCCTGGAGGTTGTGGCCTTCGCCGCCGATGTAGGAGGACACCTCGAAGCCGTTGGTCAGGCGCACGCGGCAGACCTTACGCAGGGCCGAGTTCGGCTTCTTCGGGGTGGTGGTGTAGACGCGGGTGCAGACGCCGCGCTTCTGCGGGCAGGCCTGCAGCGCCGGCACGTCGCTCTTGGCGGCCTGGCGCTTGCGCGGCTTGCGCACGAGCTGATTGATCGTTGCCATGGTGTGTAGCTGACTCCAATGGGTTGCCTTGCCTTTCCCAGTGGCGCGGGCGCACCCGCCCCACTGTTAAAGGCTGCGCATTCTAATGGCTGACGCCGCCGGCCGTCAAGCACGGCGCCCGCCGGGAGGCGGCGCGCCGTGCAGCCGGGGACGGCGTCAGATCTCGTCGTCGTCCGAGTCGAGCGCGGTCAGCTGGGCGCCCAGCTCCTGCTCGACGTCGTAGGCCGACGGGTGGAGCATGCGTTCGGCGTCTTCACGCTTGCGGCGACGCTCCGCGTGGTGGGTCAGGCCGGTACCGGCCGGGATCAGGCGTCCCACCACCACGTTCTCCTTCAGGCCGCGCAGGTAGTCGCGCTTGCCGGTGACCGCCGCCTCGGTCAGCACCCGCGTGGTCTCCTGGAAGGAGGCCGCGGAGATGAACGACTCGGTGGCCAGGCTGGCCTTGGTGATGCCCAGCAGCAGGCGCTGGCACTTCGCCGGGAACTTGTCCTCCTTCTCCAGGCGCGCGTTCTCCTCGAGCACGCGGACCAGCTCGACCTGGTCGCCGGGGATGAAGTCGGAATCGCCGGCGTCGGTGATCTCCACCTTGCGCAGCATCTGACGCACGATCACCTCGATGTGCTTGTCGTTGATGCCCACGCCCTGCAGGCGGTAGACGTCCTGCACCTCGGCGACGATGTACTTGGCCAGTTCGGCGATGCCCAGCAGGCGCAGGATGTCGTGCGGGTTGCTCGGGCCGTCGGAGATGACCTCGCCCTTCTCGACGGTCTCGCCCTCGAACACCGCGATCTGGCGCCATTTCGGGATCAGCATCTCGAACGGATCGCCGTCTTCCGGGGTGATCGTCAGGCGACGCTTGCCCTTGGTCTCCTTGCCGAAGCTGATCGTGCCGCTGATCTCGGCGAGGATCGCCGGCTCCTTCGGCTTGCGGGCCTCGAACAGATCGGCGACCCGCGGCAGACCGCCGGTGATGTCCTTGTTGCCGGTCGCCTCGACCGGGATACGGGCCACCACCTCGCCGACGCCGATGTGCGAGCCGTTGTCGACGGTGACGATCGCCTTGCCGGGCAGCAGGTACTGCACCGGGGTATCGGACCCGGACACGGTGACCGGCTTGCCGCTCTCGTCGGCCAGCAGGATCATCGGGCGCTTGTCGCGACCGGCCATGGGGCGGGCCGCCGACTCGATGACCTCGATGGAGGACAGGCCGGTCATCTCGTCCACGCTGCGGTGGATGGTGACGCCCTCGTCCATGTCGGCGTACTGCACCTGGCCCTCGGCCTCGGCGATGATCGGGTGGGTGTGCGGATCCCACTTGGCCACCGCCTGGCCGGCGTCGACCGCCTCGCCGTCCTTGACGGAGAGCTCGGCGCCGTAGGGCAGCTTGTAGTACTCGCGCTCGCGGCCGTGATCGTCGGCCACCGCCAGGGCACTGGAGCGGGAGACCACCACCAGCTTGCCGTCGCTGCGCTCGACGTGCTTGATGTTGTGCAGACGCACCCGGCCGCCGTGCTTGACCTGAACGCTGTCCACCGCGGAGGCCCGGGAGGCCGCCCCGCCGATGTGGAAGGTCCGCATGGTCAGCTGGGTGCCCGGCTCGCCGATGGACTGGGCGGCGATGACGCCCACGGACTCGCCGATGTTGACCTGGTGACCGCGCGCCAGGTCGCGACCGTAGCAGGACGAGCAGACCCCGTGGCTGGTCGCGCAGGTGATCGTCGAGCGCACCACGATCTCGTCGACACCCATGGTGTCGAGCTCGGCGCACCAGGCCTCGTCGAGCAGGGTGTCGCGCGGGATCAGCACTTCCTCGGTGGCCGGATCGATGACGTCCTGGGCGACCACGCGGCCCAGCACCCGCTGCGCCAGGGAGACGATGATGTCGCCGCCCTCGATGACCGGGTGCAGGGTCAGGCCGTTCTCGGTGCCGCAGTCGGCCTCGGTGATGACCATGTCCTGGGCCACGTCGACCAGGCGGCGGGTCAGGTAACCGGAGTTGGCGGTCTTGAGTGCCGTATCCGCCAGCCCCTTGCGCGCGCCGTGGGTCGAGATGAAGTACTGCAGGACGTTCAGGCCTTCACGGAAGTTGGCGACGATCGGGGTCTCGATGATCGAGCCGTCCGGCTTGGCCATCAGGCCACGCATGCCCGCCAACTGACGGATCTGGGCGGCACTACCCCGGGCGCCGGAGTCGGCCATGATGAAGACGCTGTTGAAGGAGTCCTGCTCGACCGTGTTGCCCTCGCGATCGACCACGCTCTCCTTGGAGATGCCGGCCATCATCGCCTTGGCGACCTGGTCGTTGGCCCGCGCCCAGATGTCGATGACCTTGTTGTACTTCTCGCCGGCAGTGACGAGACCGGAGGAGAACTGATCCTCGATCTCCTTGACCTCGTCCTCGGCCGCATCGACGATCTCGGCCTTGGCATCGGGGATGACGAAGTCGTTGACGCCGATGGAGGCGCCGGACCAGGTGGCCATGCGGAAGCCGGTGTACATCAGCTGGTCGGCGAAGATCACCGCCGGCTTGAGGCCGGCACGGCGATACACCTCGTTGATCAGCCTGGAGATGGCCTTCTTCTTCATCGGCTGGTCGATCAGCTCGAAGGGCACGCCATCCGGCAGGATGCGGAACAGCAGCGCGCGACCCACGGTGGTGTCATAGATCGTGCGGCTGTGGCTCTGCTCGCCGCTCTCCTCGTCGATCGCCACCTCGTCGAGGCGGACCTTGACGCGGGCGTGCAGCGCCACGCTCTGGGTGCCGAAGGCGCGCTCGACCTCGTTGAGGTCGGCGAACACCATGCCCTCGCCCTTGGCATTGATCTTCTCGCGGGTCATGTAGTACAGGCCCAGCACCACGTCCTGGGACGGCACGATGATCGGCTCGCCGTTGGCCGGTGACAGCACGTTGTTGGTGGCCATCATCAGCGCACGGGCTTCCAGCTGCGCCTCCAGGGTCAGCGGCACGTGGACCGCCATCTGGTCACCGTCGAAGTCGGCGTTGTAGGCGGCACACACCAGCGGGTGCAACTGGATCGCCTTGCCCTCGATCAGCAGCGGCTCGAAGGCCTGGATGCCCAGGCGGTGCAGGGTCGGGGCGCGGTTGAGCAGCACCGGGTGCTCGCGGATGACATCGGCGAGGATGTCCCACACCTCGGGCAGTTCGCGCTCGACCATCTTCTTGGCGGCCTTGATGGTGGACGCGTGGCCGAGGCTCTGCAGCTTGGAGTAGATGAACGGCTTGAACAGCTCCAGCGCCATCTTCTTGGGCAGGCCGCACTGGTGCAGGCGCAGGGTCGGGCCCACGGTGATCACCGAGCGGCCGGAGTAGTCGACGCGCTTGCCCAGCAGGTTCTGGCGGAAGCGGCCCTGCTTGCCCTTGATCATGTCGGCCAGCGACTTCAGCGGACGCTTGTTGGAGCCGGTGATGGCCCGGCCACGGCGGCCGTTGTCGAGCAGGGCGTCGACCGCCTCCTGCAGCATGCGCTTCTCGTTGCGCACGATGATGTCAGGCGCGTTGAGGTCGAGCAGCCGCTTGAGGCGGTTGTTGCGGTTGATCACGCGACGGTACAGATCGTTGAGATCCGAGGTCGCGAAGCGGCCACCGTCCAGCGGCACCAGCGGCCGCAGGTCCGGCGGCAGCACCGGCAGCACTTCCATGACCATCCAGGCCGGGTCGTTGCCGGAGCCCTGGAAGGCCTCGAGCAGCTTCAGGCGCTTGGACAGCTTCTTGATCTTGGTCTCGGAGTTGGTCTGCGGGATTTCCTCGCGCAGCCGCTCGATCTCCTCCTCGAGATCGATGTCCTTGAGCATGGCCTGGACGGCCTCGGCGCCCATCCGGGCATCGAAGTCGTCACCGAACTCCTCGAGGGCCTCGAAGTACTGCTCGTCGTTGAGCAGCTGGCCACGCTCGAGGGTGGTCATGCCCGGGTCGACGACCATGAAGCTCTCGAAGTAGAGCACGCGCTCGATGTCGCGCAGGGTCATGTCGAGGAACATGCCGATGCGCGACGGCAGCGACTTGAGGAACCAGATATGGGCGACCGGGCTGGCCAGCTCGATGTGGCCCATGCGCTCGCGGCGCACGGCGGCCTTGGTGACCTCCACGCCGCACTTCTCGCAGATGATGCCGCGGTGCTTCATGCGCTTGTACTTGCCGCACAGGCACTCGTAGTCCTTGACCGGGCCGAAGATCTTGGCGCAGAACAGGCCGTCGCGCTCCGGCTTGAAGGTCCGGTAGTTGATGGTCTCGGGCTTCTTGACCTCGCCGAAGGACCAGCTGCGAATCATGTCCGGCGACGCCAGGGTAATCTTGATCGCGTCGAACTCGTCGGACTGAGACTGCGATTTGAGGACTTTCACCAAATCTTTCATGGGGTCGGCTCCGCTGCGGAGTTGTCATGGGCGGGGGCACCTTCGCCCCCGCGGACCGTCATTCTGTGAAGCGCCGTCGCGGCAGCCTCAGCTCTCCAGTTCGATATCGATGCCCAGCGAGCGGATTTCCTTCACCAGCACGTTGAAGGATTCCGGCATGCCCGCCTGCATGGTGTGGTCGCCGTCCACGATGCTCTTGTACATCTTGGTGCGACCCTCCACGTCGTCGGACTTGACGGTGAGCATCTCCTGGAGGGTGTAGGCCGCGCCATAGGCTTCCAGGGCCCAGACCTCCATTTCCCCGAAACGCTGACCACCGAACTGGGCCTTGCCGCCCAGCGGCTGCTGGGTGACCAGCGAGTAGGAGCCCGTGGAACGTGCGTGCATCTTGTCGTCCACCAGGTGGTTGAGCTTCAGCATGTACATGTAACCCACGGTGACCGGGCGGTCGAAGGCATCGCCGGTACGCCCGTCATAGAGGGTCATCTGACCGGAGTCCGGCAGGTCGGCCAGGCTCAGCAGGTGCTTGATCTCGCCCTCGCGGGCACCGTCGAACACCGGCGTGGCCATGGGCACGCCCGCCTTGAGGTTCTTCGCCAGGGCGATGACCTCGTCGTCGGTCAGCGAGTCGAGGTCCTCGACCCGGGTGCTCGAGTCGGTATTGTAGACCTTGCTCAGGAACTCGCGGATCTCGCCGACCTGCTGCTCGCGGGCATTGCGCAGCATGTGCTCGATCTTCACCCCGAGGCCGCGGGCGGCCATGCCCAGGTGGGTCTCGAGGATCTGGCCGACGTTCATCCGCGACGGCACGCCCAGCGGGTTGAGCACCACGTCGATGGGCTCGCCGTTGTCGTCGAAGGGCATGTCCTCGATCGGCATGATCGCCGAGATGACACCCTTGTTGCCGTGACGGCCGGCCATCTTGTCGCCCGGCTGCAGACGGCGCTTGATCGCCAGGTAGACCTTGACGATCTTCAGCACGCCCGGCGCCAGGTCGTCGCCCTGGGTGAGCTTGCGCTTCTTGTCCTCGAAGCGCTCGTCCATCTCCTTGCGACGGTTCTCCAGCTGCTCGTCGGCCTGGGCCAGCAGCTCGTTGAGCGACTCGTCCTGCATGCGCAGCTTGAACCACTGCTGGCGCGGCAGCTCCTCGAGGTAGTCGTCGGTGAGCACGTCGCCCTTCTTGAGCTTGGGGCCACCGTTGACGGCCTGGCCGACGAGGGTGCGCTGCAGGCGCTCGAAAGTCGCATCCTCGGCGATGCGGTAGGTCTCCTGGAGATCCTTGCGCACCTCGTCGAGCTGCATCTGCTCGATGGACAGCGCCCGGGAATCCTTCTCCACGCCGTCACGGGTGAACACCTGGACGTCGATGACGGTACCCTTCATGCCGGTCGGGGCGCGCAGCGAGGTATCCTTCACGTCGGAGGCCTTCTCGCCGAAGATCGCGCGCAGCAGCTTCTCCTCCGGGGTCAGCTGGGTCTCGCCCTTGGGCGTGACCTTGCCGACCAGGATGTCGCCCGCACCGACTTCCGCACCGATGTAGACCACGCCTGCCTCGTCCAGCTTGGACAGCGCCGACTCGCCGACATTGGGGATGTCCGAGGTGATCTCCTCGGCGCCCAGCTTGGTGTCGCGGGAGACGCAGGTCAGCTCCTGGATGTGGATGGTGGTGAACCGGTCCTCCTGGACCGCCCGCTCGGAGAGCAGGATGGAGTCCTCGAAGTTGAAGCCGTTCCACGGCATGAAGGCGATGCGCATGTTCTGGCCCAGGGCCAGGTCGCCCATGTCGACGGACGGGCCGTCGGCCAGGATGTCGCCCCGCGCCACGCTGTCCCCCGGGCGCACGATCGGGCGCTGGTTCTGACAGGTGTTCTGGTTGGAGCGCAGGTACTTGGTCAGGTTGTAGATGTCGACGCCGGCCTCGCCGCCGATGATCTCGTCCTCGTTGACCCGCACCACGATGCGCTTGGCGTCGACCGAGTCGATGACGCCGCCACGCCGGGCCACGGCGCAGACGCCGGAGTCGCGAGCCACGAAGCGCTCCATGCCGGTGCCCACCAGGGGCTTCTCGGCACGCAGGGTCGGCACGGCCTGGCGCTGCATGTTCGCCCCCATCAGGGCGCGGTTGGCGTCATCGTGCTCAAGGAAGGGGATCAGGGCCGCGGCCACGGACACCACCTGGCGCGGCGACACGTCCATCAGGGTGACCTGCTCGGGGCGCATGAAGGTGGTCTCGCCCTTGTGGCGGACCTGCACCAGGTCGTCGACCAGCTTGCCGCCCTCGTCCACGGTGGCAGAGGCCTGGGCGATGACGAAGTCGCCCTCCTCGATGGCGGAGAGGTGCACCACGTCGTCGGTCACCTGGCTGCCCACGACCTTGCGGTACGGCGTCTCGAGGAAGCCGTAGCTGTTGGTGTGGCTGTAGGTGGCGAGCGAGTTGATCAGGCCGATGTTCGGCCCTTCCGGGGTCTCGATGGGGCACAGCCGGCCGTAGTGGGTGGCGTGGACGTCACGCACCTCGAAACCGGCCCGCTCGCGGGTCAGGCCGCCCGGGCCGAGGGCGGAGACGCGGCGCTTGTGCGTGACCTCGGACAGCGGGTTGTTCTGGTCCATGAACTGGGACAGCTGGCTGGAGCCGAAGAACTCCTTGACCGCGGCCGCCACCGGCTTGGCATTGATCAGGTCCTGGGGCATCAGGCCTTCGCTCTCGGCCATGGACAGGCGTTCCTTGACCGCGCGCTCGACGCGCACCAGGCCGACGCGGAACTGGTTCTCGGCCATCTCGCCGACGCAGCGGATGCGGCGGTTGCCCAGGTGGTCGATGTCGTCGACGTCGCCGAAGCCGTTACGGATGCTGATCAGCTCGCCCAGCACGTCGAGGATGTCGCGGCGGTCGAGCACGCCGGCCCCGGTGTCGCTGTCGCGACGCAGGCGGCGGTTGAACTTCATGCGACCGACGCCGGACAGGTCGTAACGGTCCTCGGTGAAGAACAGGTTGTTGAACAGCGTCTCGGCGGCTTCCTTGGTGGGCGGCTCGCCGGGGCGCATCATGCGGTAGATCTCGACCAGCGCCTCGAGCTGGGAGCCGGTGGTGTCCAGCTTGAGGGTGTCGGAGATGAAGGGGCCACAGTCGAGATCGTTGGTGTACAGGGTCTCGAGGGTGGTGATGCCCGCCTGGCCGATGCCTTCCAGCAGCTCCGGGGTGATCGCGGTGTTGCAGGGGCAGATCAGCTCGCCGGTGGCGGGGTTGATCTGGTCCTTGGCCAGGGTCTTGCCGAACAGGTAGTCCATCGGCACCTCGAGACGCTCGAGGCCGGCCTTCTCCAGCTGGCGGATGTGCTTCTGGGTGACACGACGGCCTTCCTCGACGATGACGTTGCCGTCACCATCCTTGATGTCGAAGGTCGCGGTCTCGCCGCGCAAGCGCGACGGCACCAGGTCCACGGAGAAGCCGGACTTCTCGATGTGGAAGGTGCTGGTCTCGAAGAACTCGTCGAGGATCTCCTCGGCACTCATGCCCAGCGCGCGCAGCAGCACGGACGCCGGCAGCTTGCGACGACGGTCGATGCGCACGAAGACGTTGTCCTTCGGGTCGAACTCGAAGTCCAGCCAGGAGCCGCGGTAAGGAATCACCCGGGCGGAATACAGCAGCTTGCCGGAGGAGTGGCTCTTGCCCTTGTCGTGATCGAAGAACACGCCCGGCGAGCGGTGTAGCTGGGAGACGATGACGCGCTCGGTGCCGTTGACGACGAAGGTGCCGTTCTCGGTCATCAGGGGGATCTCCCCCATGTAGACTTCCTGCTCCTTGATGTCCTTGATCGCCTTGTTCGACGAGTCCTTGTCGTAGATGATCAGACGGACCTTGACGCGCAGGGGAGCCGAGTAGGTGACGCCACGCAGCTGGCACTCCTTGACATCGAACGCCGGAGTACCGAAACGATAACTGACGTACTCCAGGGCGGCGTTGCCGGAGAAGCTCTCGATCGGGAACACGGAGCGGAAGGCGGCATGCAGGCCGATCTCGAGGCGCTCTTCGGGTGAGCGATCCTGCTGGAGAAAGTCGTAGTAGGAATCAAGCTGGATGGCCAGCAGGTAAGGCACATCCATCACTTGGGGCAGTTTGCCGAAATCCTTGCGGATGCGTTTTTTCTCAGTGTATGAGTAAGCCATCTGTATTCCCCAGCTTGTTCACCATGGGTGACCGATGCGTGTCGGCGCCACCCGACGGGCGCGGCTCCGTCAGGCGCTGACGGCAAGCCTCCACATGGAGACTCGCCGTCGGAATTCGGCTAGCGGTGGCCCAGGGGGCGACCGGCTAGTAACAACAGAAAAAGGCCGGCAGCGGGCGTCCCGCCACCAGCCGTGGAAGCTTACGCAGCGCGTGAAGCCGTGGGCACAAGGATTACTTGAGCTCCACGCTCGCGCCGGCTTCTTCCAGCTTGGTCTTGGCTGCTTCGGCGTCGTCCTTGGACATCGCTTCCTTGATGGTCGCCGGCGCGCCGTCGACGGCACCCTTGGCTTCCTTCAGGCCCAGGCCGGTGATCTCGCGGACGGCCTTGATGACGTTGACCTTCTTCTCGCCGGCGCCGGTCAGCACCAGGTCGAACTCGGTCTGCTCTTCCTCGACAGCGGCTTCACCGCCACCCGGGCCGGCCACGACGGCCGCCGCGGCGGTCACGCCGAACTTCTCTTCCATCGCTTCGATCAGCTCGGCGACTTCCATCACGGACATGTCGGCGACGGCGTTGATGATGTCTTCTTTGGTCAGTGCCATTTTCACGTTCCTAACTTTGCGGGAGTCTCGGCGCACCGATGACTCGCTGATTCAATGTTCGATTCTCGCTGCGGGCTCGAGTTCGCCGTTCAGGCGGCCTCTTCCTTCTGGTCACGCAGCGCGGCGAGGGTACGGACCAGCTTGCCGGCAGACGCTTCCTTCATGACGGACATCAGCTTGGCGATTGCCTCGTCATAGGTCGGCAGCGTCGCCAGGCGATCGAGATCGCTCGCCGGGATGAACTCGCCTTCGTAGGCCAGCGCCTTGACTTCGAAGCTCTTCTCGTCCTTGCCGAACTCCTTGAACAGGCGGGCGGCAGCGCCCGGATGCTCGGTGGAGAAGGCCAGGAGGGTCGGACCCACGAAGCTTTCGTTCAGGCATTCCCACTGGGTGCCTGCCAGGGCGCGGCGTGCCAGGGTGTTGCGCACAACACGGATCTGCACGCCATTCTCGCGGGCCTGCTTGCGCAGGTCGGTCATCTTGCTGACCGCGACGCCACGAGAATCGGCAACGACGACGGAGAGAGCATCCTTGGCCGCCTCACTGACCTCGGCAACAATGGCCTTCTTGCCTTCGAGTGCTAGTGGCACGGTGATCACTCCTTCGTGCCGGAATCTCACAAGAGAGTTCCGGTGGTTACCATCTCTCCCGGTCGGGAACCGGGAGTCCTGGGTGATGGTGCTCACCAGACATCTGGCGGCCACACCATCTGCGCAGGCCTCCTCGAGGGATGATTAAGCCGCCTCTGCGAGCGAGGCGGCACCTGCGGTCTTTGACGGTGCCCCGCCGGCTCTTGTCGAGACCGTGCACGGGGACCGCAAAGTTCTTGCTCGGTTGTCGGACTCGGCGTTACACGAACGCGGAGTGGTCGACGGTCAGGCCCGGGCCCATGGTGGTGGACAGGGAGACCTTCTTGAAATACACACCCTTGGAGGTGCTCGGCTTGAGCTTCTTGAGGTCGGCGATCAGCGCCTCCAGGTTGCCCTGGATGGAGGCGGCGTCGAAATCGACCTTGCCGAGGGTGGTGTGGATGATGCCGTTCTTGTCGGTACGGAAGCGCACCTGGCCGGCCTTGGCGTTCTTGACCGCGGTGGCGACGTCCGGGGTCACGGTGCCGACCTTGGGGTTGGGCATCAGGCCACGCGGGCCGAGGATCTGACCCAGCTGGCCGACGACGCGCATGGCGTCCGGCGAGGCGATGACCACGTCGAAGTCGAGCTGGCCCTTCTTGACCTGCTCGGCCAGGTCGTCCATGCCGACGATGTCGGCACCGGCTTCCTTGGCGGCGTCGGCGTTGGCACCCTGGGTGAAGACGGCGACACGCACGTCCTTGCCGGTACCGTTGGGCATGACGGTGGCGCCACGCACGACCTGGTCGGATTTGCGCGGATCGACGCCCAGGTTGATGGCGACGTCCAGGGACTCCTTGAACTTGACGGTGGACAGCTCGGAGAGCAGGGCCACGGCCTCTTCCAGGGAGTACGCCTTGTTCGGGTCGACTTTCTCGCGAATCTGCGTCGCGCGCTTGCTGAGCTTAGCCATGATCAGAGACCCTCCACGTTCAGGCCCATGCTGCGGGCACTACCGGCAATGGTACGCACCGCGGCGTCGAGATCGGCAGCCGTCAGGTCCGGCTCCTTGGTCTTGGCGATCTCTTCGAGCTGTTCGCGGGTCACGGTACCGACCTTGGTCTTGTTCGGCTCACCGGAGCCGGACTTGATGCCGGCGGCCTTCTTCAGCAGGACCGCTGCGGGCGGGGTCTTGGTGACGAAGGTGAAGCTGCGGTCGGAATAGACGGTGATCACCACGGGAGTCGGCAGACCCGGCTCGATGTCCTGGGTCTCGGCGTTGAACGCCTTGCAGAACTCCATGATGTTGACGCCGTGCTGGCCCAGCGCGGGGCCCACGGGGGGACTCGGGTTGGCTTTACCGGCTGCGACCTGCAGCTTGATGTAAGCCTGGACTTTCTTGGCCATGATGAACTCCAGATGGGTAGTAGCGCCTTGCGGCTCCCCGGGTTACGCGGCCGCCTCGGCGACCGCCACGAAAACGCGCCCGGACGAGAGGGCTTATTCCTTCTCGACCTGGGCAAACTCCAGCTCGACCGGCGTGGACCGGCCGAAGATCAGCACGCTGACCTGCACACGGCTCTTGTCGTAGTTGACTTCCTCGACCACGCCGTTGAAGTCGGCGAAGGGGCCGTCGATGACGCGCACGGACTGGCCCGGCTCGAACACGGTCTTCGGCCGCGGCTTGTCGGTGCCGTCCTTGACCCGGCTGAGAATGGCATCCGCCTCACGCTGGGTGATGGGGGCCGGCTTCTCCTTGGTGCCACCGATGAACCCCATCACGCGGGGGGTCTCGTTGACCAGGTGCCAGGTCTCGTCGTCCATCTCCATCTCGACCAGCACGTAGCCGGGATAGAACTTGCGCTCACTCTTGCGGCGCTTGCCGTCACGCATCTCGACGACTTCTTCGGTGGGCACCAGGATCTCGCCGAAACGGTCCTCCATGCCATACATCTTCACGCGCTCGTTGAGCGAGCGCATGACATGCTTCTCGAAGCCGGAGTAGGCGTGAACGACGTACCAACGCTTGGACATGAAGACTCCTAACCAATGACGCCGGACATCGCCCAGCCAAGAAGAGTGTCGATGAGCCACAGCATCAGCCCCACCACCAGCACGGCCACCAGCACGATGGCGGTGGTCTGCACGGTTTCGGGACGGGTCGGCCAGACCACGCGCTGAATTTCCTTCTTCGCGCTGCGGGCCAGCTCGAGCAGCTCACGCCCCTTCGTGGTGGTCAACGCCGCCAGCGCCGCCACCACGCTGAGGGCGACGACACCGAGCACACGATAGAGAAGCGCCTGATCGGCAAAATAGGTATTGCCGACGACGGCAAGAACCAGCAGAGTGACGACAACCGCCCACTTGAGCCCGTCGTGGCGCGACTCCTGCACCTCGGCGTTATGCTTCATGAAAACGAGACTCCTCAGGGTGCGGCAATCGAAACATGAAAGTATATGGGATCTCGCCAGCCTGGGGAAGACTGGCAGGCCAGGAGGGAATCGAACCCCCAACCTGCGGTTTTGGAGACCGCTGCTCTGCCAATTGAGCTACTGGCCTGTATCTGCTTCCGCGACCGCCCTTTGCAAGCGACCTGAGCGACAGCGGGCGCCATCATAGCGGAAGCCGCTTTGCCTGGCAACCCCTTCTCCGGCATTCAGCCACGCCGGGAAGAAAGAGAAAAGGCGAGCCTCGGCTCGCCTTTTCGATGTGGAGCTCATGGACGGATTTGAACCGTCGACCTCACCCTTACCAAGGGTGTGCTCTACCCCTGAGCTACATGAGCGTTACCGCTCGGCACTGAGTGCCGTCAAACCTGGAGCGGGCAGCGGGGATCGAACCCGCATCATCAGCTTGGAAGGCTGAGGTTCTACCATTGAACTATGCCCGCCTGCCCACTCTCTTTTCCACCTCCGCACCGGCGAGGGCGGCGAAAATCTGGTGGAGGGGGAAGGATTCGAACCTTCGAAGCTTTCGCGGCAGATTTACAGTCTGCTCCCTTTGGCCACTCGGGAACCCCTCCAACTGGCGGTGTATTCTACCGCCTCGGCTCTCGGTGTCAAGTGATTGTTTTCTCAATCTTCCTGACCGGACTTGACCGCCGTGGCGGCCCCGCCTCTCCGGAACGCGGCGCATTGTGTCAAAGCAGCATGGAGAATGCAAGCCCGGCACGGATCTTTTCCAGCGACACCGGCCGCGGCACCAGCGGCGCCCCGGCCATGCGCCCGGCCCGCTCGGCGGCGGTCAGCGGAAAACTGGCCTCAAGCCCACCGTAGACCATGTCCGGCCAGACCGCATGAGGCACCTGGATGCCCCTCGAGACCACTCGCGCATCGCCGCCGGTGAGCAGCATCGGCAGGGCCACGTTCTCGCGATCGCAGACCTCGCTGTAGATCCGGTTCACGGCACTCACCGCGGCCATGTAGATGCCGTGATTGACCGCCTCCACGGTGCGCGTGCCGGGGGCCAGCAGCTCGTCGGCCTCGCTGTCGGGGTCGATGGCCACGTTGCGGGTGCCGAGCTTGAGGCTCTCCTTCATCAGCCGCAGGCCCGGCAGGATGTAGCCGCCCAGATGCCGACCGCCGGGCAGCACGAAGTCCACGGTGATGGCGCTGCCGCAGTCCACACTGCAGCAGCCGCCGGCGAGCTGATAGCCCGCCAGCACTCCCATCCAGCGGTCCACCCCCAGCCGTCCTGGCTCCCGATAGCCGTTGGTCACCCCCAGCGCCTCGGGGCGCGAGCGGGCCACGTGCACCCCCCCCACCCGGCTCTGCAGCAGGGTCACGGTCTGGGCCAGCACGGCCTGGCGGGCCACGCTGGAGATCCGCACCGCCTCGACCACGTCCAGGTCAGGGATATCCGCCCCGGGCCGCCATTCCTCCCGAGTCCACACCGCCCCCCGTGAGCGAATCTCGCTGCTGTCCGCATCCTTGAGGCGCCACTTCGACAGGGTGTTGCCGATGTCGAGATCCAGGATCATCCATGCCCCCGTATGCTGATCTCTCCCCCGGCGAGCCGTTCATGTCCCCCGGCACTGCGCACCCAGAGGTTACCCGAGGCGTCCACGGACTCGGCGACTGCCGGCTCCCGGCGCTCACCGCGAATGACGTCCACCTCTCGCCCGGCAAAGGCGTGCCGGCGGTTCCACTCTTCCTGCCAGGCCGCGAAGCCCTGCTGCTCGAAGGTGGCCATCAGCGGCATCAGCACGTCCAGCAACTCGACGGCCAGCCGGTTGCGGGAGAGGCCCGGCGCCTGGTCATGAACCGCCCCCACCGGCTGCTCGATGGTCTCGCGGAAGGCCGCAGGAAGATCGACATTGATCCCCATGCCGACCACCACCTCGCAGGGACCGGCGGCATCCCCGCTCATCTCCACCAGGATGCCCGCCAGCTTGCCCAGCCGTCCGGCCTCCGCCTCGAGCAGCACATCATTGGGCCACTTGAGTCGCGGCCTGACACCGTGCGCCTCAAGCACCCTGGCCAGGGCCACACCGACCGCCAGGCTGAGCCCCTCCAGGGCCGCCACACCGGACTCGAAGCGCCACCCTACCGAGAGCATCAGGGTCCGCCCCCAGGGCGTCACCCAGGTGCGCCCCCGCCGCCCCTTGCCGGCGCTCTGCTGCTCCACCAGGCAGACCTCGCCGTGCCCCGCCCCCTGGGCGAAGCGCTCACGCAGGAACTGGTTGCTCGACGGCAGCGTCTCCTCGACGAACAGCCGGGTCACGTGCTGACGCACGCCCCGGGACAGGCCGGCCACGATGACGCCACCGTCCAGGAGCTCCAGGGGCTCGGCCAACCGGTAGCCCTGGCCCTTGACCGCTTCCATGGGGATGCCCAGGGCCTCGAGCTTGCGCAGCTGCTTCCATACCGCGGCGCGCGAGACCCCCAGGCGCTCGCCCAGCTGCTCGCCGGAATGGAACTCGCCGTCACTCAACAGGCGGATCAGGTCACCGATGGTCATGCGCATGCCCCAGACGGGAAAAAGCCATATTCTATCGGAACAGACGCAAGCCCGGAAATCCGGGTGCTCGGCGCCAATCGCAATCCCCCTTTGGTCGCCATGCGCCCCTCCCCCTGGCACGCGTCTCGCCGCCTTACCAGCGCCCACGTTCTCGCGGTCGTACACCACCGGACCCAGAGCGGCTCACAGGGGCCATGCGAGGCGCTGACGACGTCGCCCTACCCTCCCCGTTCACGGCCGAGCCCAGGGCCTTCGCTGGAGCTCTCGCGACCAGGGTCGGTAGGCCCTACGAGCCCGCTGAAGCGGTTCCCGTTCGCTCACGGCCAACGGGCTCGGGGAGACCCTTGTCGCGGGTATCGTACCGACATGAAAACACCCCGAGCTCAATAAGCTCGGGGGATTGTCTCGGAGTAGGTGCCTGAACGTAAAAAAGCCCCGACCTCTTTCGAGGCCGGGGCTTTTCCGGAATAAGTGCCTGACGATGATTCGGCCGGCGCTCCGGGACTCTCCATGGGGAGCCCCTTGCCGGTGCTATCGGCCCAACATGAAAAACCCCCGGCAGCTGTCGCGACCGGGGGTTTCTCGGAATAAGTGCCTGACGATGACCTACTCTCGCATGGGGAGACCCCACACTACCATCGGCGCTGAGCGGTTTCACTGCTGAGTTCGGCAAGGGATCAGGTGGTTCCCGCACGCTATGGTCGTCAGGCGAAAAAGGATGCGAATCATGCTGACGCGAGTCGTCTCGTCGTACCCGGCCCTTGTCGGCTGTCATCGACAGACCGCTTGGGTGTTATATGGTCAAGCCTCACGGACAATTAGTATCGGTTAGCTCAACGCCTTGCAGCGCTTCCACATCCGACCTATCAACCAGCTGGTCTTGCTGGGTCCTTCAGGAGGCTCGAGGCCTCGGGGAGATCTCATCTTGAAGGGGGCTTCCCGCTTAGATGCTTTCAGCGGTTATCCCGTCCGTACTTAGCTACCCGGCAGTGCCATTGGCATGACAACCGGAACACCAGAGGTACGTCCACTCCGGTCCTCTCGTACTAGGAGCAGCGCTTCTCAAATCTCCAACGCCCACGGCAGATAGGGACCGAACTGTCTCACGACGTTCTAAACCCAGCTCGCGTACCACTTTAAATGGCGAACAGCCATACCCTTGGGACCGACTTCAGCCCCAGGATGTGATGAGCCGACATCGAGGTGCCAAACACCGCCGTCGATGTGAACTCTTGGGCGGTATCAGCCTGTTATCCCCGGAGTACCTTTTATCCGTTGAGCGATGGCCCTTCCATACAGAACCACCGGATCACTAGAACCTACTTTCGTACCTGCTCGACGTGTCTGTCTCGCAGTTAAGCACCCTTATGCTCTTGCACTCATTGCACGATTTCCAACCGTGCTGAGGGTACCTTCGTGCTCCTCCGTTACGCTTTGGGAGGAGACCGCCCCAGTCAAACTACCCACCACACACGGTCCTCGATCCGGATCACGGACCTGAGTTAGAACGCCAATGATGCCAGGCTGGTATTTCAAGGTCGGCTCCACCCGAACTGGCGTCCGGGTTTCCAAGCCTCCCAGCTATCCTACACAAGCAACATCAGCGTCCAGTGTGAAGCTGTAGTAAAGGTTCACGGGGTCTTTCCGTCTAGCCGCGGGTACACAGCATCTTCACTGCGATTTCAATTTCACTGAGTCTCGGGTGGAGACAGCGTGGCCATCATTACGCCATTCGTGCAGGTCGGAACTTACCCGACAAGGAATTTCGCTACCTTAGGACCGTTATAGTTACGGCCGCCGTTTACCGGGGCTTCGATCAGGAGCTTCGCCGAAGCTAACACCATCAATTAACCTTCCGGCACCGGGCAGGCGTCATACCCTATACGTCCGCTTACGCGTTTGCAGAGTACTGTGTTTTTAATAAACAGTTGCAGCCACCTGGTATCTTCGACCGCGTCGGGCTCCGGTCGCGAGGACCCTCACCCTAATGCGGCGTGCCTTCTCCCGAAGTTACGGCACCATTTTGCCTAGTTCCTTCACCCGAGTTCTCTCAAGCGCCTTGGTATTCTCTACCTGACCACCTGTGTCGGTTTGGGGTACGGTCCCACAGTATCTGAAGCTTAGAGGCTTTTCCTGGAAGCGTGGCATCGATGACTTCCAGACCGTAGTCTGTTCGTCTCGTCTCTCGGCCTTAGGGATCCGGATTTGCCTGAATCCCCAGCCTACTGACTTTCACCAGGACAACCAACGCCTGGCTCACCTAGCCTTCTTCGTCCCCCCATCGCAATACTGTGAGGTACGGGAATATTGACCCGTTTCCCATCGGCTACGCCTTTCGGCCTCACCTTAGGGGCCGACTCACTCTGCTCCGATTAGCGTCGAACAGAAACCCTTGGTCTTCCGGCGGGGGAGTTTTTCACTCCCCTTGTCGTTACTCATGTCAGCATTCGCACTCGTGATACCTCCAGCCTGCCTCTCGACAGACCTTCGTCGGCGTACACGACGCTCCTCTACCGCGCGTCATTCGACGCACCCGTAGCTTCGGTACCTGGTTTGAGCCCCGTTACATCTTCCGCGCAGGCCGACTCGACTAGTGAGCTATTACGCTTTCTTTAAAGGATGGCTGCTTCTAAGCCAACCTCCTAGCTGTCTAAGCCTTCCCACATCGTTTCCCACTTAACCAGGATTTCGGGACCTTAGCTGACGGTCTGGGTTGTTTCCCTTTTCACAACGGACGTTAGCACCCGCTGTGTGTCTCCCACGCTGCCACTCACCGGTATTCGGAGTTTGCCTCGGGTTGGTAAGTCGGGATGACCCCCTAGCCGAAACAGTGCTCTACCCCCGGCGGTGATACGTGAGGCGCTACCTAAATAGCTTTCGAGGAGAACCAGCTATCTCCGGGCTTGATTAGCCTTTCACTCCGATCCACAAGTCATCCAAATCTTTTTCAACAGATCCTGGTTCGGTCCTCCAGTTGATGTTACTCAACCTTCAACCTGCTCATGGATAGATCGCCCGGTTTCGGGTCTATTTCCAGCGACTGGTCGCCCAGTTAAGACTCGGTTTCCCTACGCCTCCCCTATACGGTTAAGCTCGCCACTGAAAATAAGTCGCTGACCCATTATACAAAAGGTACGCGGTCACCGAACGAATCGGCTCCCACTGCTTGTACGCATACGGTTTCAGGATCTATTTCACTCCCCTCTCCGGGGTTCTTTTCGCCTTTCCCTCACGGTACTGGTTCACTATCGGTCAGCCAGGAGTATTTAGCCTTGGAGGATGGTCCCCCCGTCTTCAGTCAAGGTTTCACGTGCCCCGACCTACTCGATTTCACAGGATCAGATTTTCGGCTACGGGACTATCACCCGGTATCGTTGAGCTTCCCAGCTCATTCGCCTAATCAGTCACCTGCTTAAGGGCTGGTCCCCGTTCGCTCGCCGCTACTGGGGGAATCTCGGTTGATTTCTTTTCCTCGGGGTACTTAGATGTTTCAGTTCCCCCGGTTCGCCTCCCACACCTATGGATTCAGTGTGGGATACCCAGGTTACCCTGGGTGGGTTTCCCCATTCGGAAATGTCCGGGTCACAGGTTGTTTGCCACCTCGCCGAACCTTATCGCAGGCTTCCACGTCCTTCATCGCCTCTGGCTGCCTAGGCATCCACCGTATGCGCTTCATCGCTTGACCATATAACCCCAAGGGGTCTGATCCGCGATGACAACACGACAATTGCCGGATACGCTTGAGACGTATCTCGTGTCCTTTCTTTCGAAAGAACGTTGTCAGCATGATTCACATTGTTAAAGAGCATTTAAAGCTGGAAGCTTTAAGCTGGAAGCTGTAAGTGAACCCCGTCATCGAGGCGACACATTCAGCGTCTAGCTTAAAACTTCAAGGACTGTCGGGGGTTGAGAGTGGTGGAGCCTAGCGGGATCGAACCGCTGACCTCCTGCGTGCAAGGCAGGCGCTCTCCCAGCTGAGCTAAGGCCCCTCTGACTTCCCGTTGCCTATAGGGAAATTTGTGCAAGACGAGGCGCTTTTCGCCGACGTGTAGCCTGCTACACGAGGTGGAAAGCAACGACGTATTGCGCAAATTTGGTGGGTCTGGGCAGACTTGAACTGCCGACCTCACCCTTATCAGGGGTGCGCTCTAACCAACTGAGCTACAGACCCGGCGACTAACCACTGGGTCCGCGACCCAAACAGTCTTTGCTCTGGCCGATCAGGTAATTCATTGTGGACACTTGCCGAGTGCCGGCGACGTCGTCGATTAAGGAGGTGATCCAGCCGCAGGTTCCCCTACGGCTACCTTGTTACGACTTCACCCCAGTCATGAACCACACCGTGGTGATCGCCCTCCGAAGTTAGGCTAACCACTTCTGGTGCAGTCCACTCCCATGGTGTGACGGGCGGTGTGTACAAGGCCCGGGAACGTATTCACCGTGACATTCTGATTCACGATTACTAGCGATTCCGACTTCACGGAGTCGAGTTGCAGACTCCGATCCGGACTGAGACCGGCTTTATGGGATTAGCTCCACCTCGCGGCTTTGCAACCCATTGTACCGGCCATTGTAGCACGTGTGTAGCCCTACCCGTAAGGGCCATGATGACTTGACGTCGTCCCCACCTTCCTCCGGTTTGTCACCGGCAGTCTCCCTAGAGTTCCCGACCGAATCGCTGGCAAATAGGGACAAGGGTTGCGCTCGTTACGGGACTTAACCCAACATTTCACAACACGAGCTGACGACAGCCATGCAGCACCTGTCTGTGCGCTCCCGAAGGCACCAAGGTATCTCTACCAAGTTCGCACGATGTCAAGGGTAGGTAAGGTTCTTCGCGTTGCATCGAATTAAACCACATGCTCCACCGCTTGTGCGGGCCCCCGTCAATTCATTTGAGTTTTAACCTTGCGGCCGTACTCCCCAGGCGGTCGACTTATCGCGTTAACTGCGCCACAAAGGTCTCAAGGACCCCAACGGCTAGTCGACATCGTTTACGGCGTGGACTACCAGGGTATCTAATCCTGTTTGCTACCCACGCTTTCGCACCTCAGCGTCAGTGTCAGTCCAGAAGGCCGCCTTCGCCACTGGTATTCCTCCCGATCTCTACGCATTTCACCGCTACACCGGGAATTCTACCTTCCTCTCCTGCACTCTAGCCTGACAGTTCCGGATGCCGTTCCCAGGTTGAGCCCGGGGCTTTCACAACCGGCTTATCACGCCGCCTACGCGCGCTTTACGCCCAGTAATTCCGATTAACGCTCGCACCCTCCGTATTACCGCGGCTGCTGGCACGGAGTTAGCCGGTGCTTCTTCTGTGAGTGATGTCCTTCCTCCGGGGTATTAACCCGAAGGCGTTCTTCCTCACTGAAAGTGCTTTACAACCCGAGGGCCTTCTTCACACACGCGGCATGGCTGGATCAGGCTTTCGCCCATTGTCCAATATTCCCCACTGCTGCCTCCCGTAGGAGTTCGGGCCGTGTCTCAGTCCCGATGTGGCTGATCATCCTCTCAGACCAGCTACGGATCGTCGCCTTGGTGAGCCATTACCTCACCAACCAGCTAATCCGACATAGGCTCATCCGATAGCGCAAGGTCCGAAGAGCCCCTGCTTTCCCCCGTAGGGCGTATGCGGTATTAGCCTGAGTTTCCTCAGGTTATCCCCCACTACCGGGCAGATTCCTATGCATTACTCACCCGTCCGCCGCTCGACGCCTGGAAGCAAGCTTCCATCGTTTCCGCTCGACTTGCATGTGTTAGGCCTGCCGCCAGCGTTCAATCTGAGCCATGATCAAACTCTTCAGTTTCAAAGCTTGATAGTGCATTGAGTGCACCAAACTTGGCTCAAGGTTCAAACGTCTCGTTTGACGAGTCGCTTGCCTTGATATTCAGTGACTGGTCACCGACATCTCGACAAGCGCCCACATGAATTACCTGATCGATTGTTAAAGAGCATCTTGCGTTGCCGTGCCGACCAAACTGGCCGTCTTGCCCGGCGCCCTGCAAGGAAGGCGTATTCTACGTGATCGGCGTTTCGCGTCAAGCCCTTTTCGACGGCTTCCGAGGAAGCGATCCGGGCGACCGAAGCGTCATTCCGTCGTGGAGTGACTGCCGATCGAGTGGCGTGCATTCTACCGCTTCCGGCGAACCTGTCAACCGATTCTTCTCAAAAACCCTTGAAGAAACAAGCACTTCTGCCACTCATCACCGCCTGCAACGTTGCCCGTCGCCGGCAGCGGATGCGTACTTTACGGATTCTCCGGGGAGGACGCAAGCCCTGCGGCGAAAAAGTTTCCGCCGCGTGTCGAGGGCATGAAGAGGCGATGACAACCACACCCGGAACCTGCTATCCACAGCCGGTTTCGGCCGCCACCCGTTGTGGATATGTCATGCCTGCCGCCACAGACACGAACGCCCGCACGGGGCGGGCGTTCAGCGACATCGAAAGCGGCGATATCAGGCGATCGTCACCCGGGCATAGCGCTTCTTGCCGGCCTGGATGACATAACTGCGCCCCCCCTCGAGCATGTGGTCCCGGGCCACCACCTGGCCATCGACCTTGACCCGACCGTTGCCGAGCATGTCCTTGGCCTGGGCACTGTTCCTGGTCAGCCCGGCCCGGTTGAGCACCGCGGCGATGGGCGCCTGGGCGTTGCCCTCGAAGTCGACTTCCACCTCCGGCAGGTCTTCCGGCAGCTCGCCCTCGGCCAGCTGGTTGCCGGCACTGCGGTGGGCATTCGCCGCGGCCTCTTCGCCGTGGTAGCGACCGATCAGCTCCCGGGCGAGCTCCATCTTGATGTCGCGAGGGTTGGCGCCGCCCTCGACGTCGCGCTTCAGGGCATCGATCTCCTCGTTGCTCTTCAGGGACAGCAGTTCAAAGTAGCGCCACATCAGGCTGTCGGGCATGGAGACCAGCTTGTTGAACATGGTGCCCGGCGCCTCGTCGACGCCCACATAGTTATCGAGCGACTTGGACATCTTCTGCACGCCATCGAGGCCCTCGAGCAGCGGCATGGTGATGACCACCTGAGACTCCTGACCGAAGTGCTTCTGGATCTCGCGGCCCATCAGCAGGTTGAATTTCTGGTCGGTGCCACCCAGCTCGACGTCGGCCTCCAGCGCCACGGAGTCGTAGCCCTGCACCAGCGGGTAGAGGAACTCGTGGATGGAGATGGACTGCCCGGACCTGTAGCGCTTCTCGAAGTCGTCGCGCTCCAGCATGCGGGCGACGGTACTCTGCCCGGCCAGCTCGATCATGTCGGCGGCGCTCATCGCGGAGAACCACTCGGCGTTGAAGCGCACCTCGGTCTTGTCGCGATCGAGGATCTTGAACACCTGCTCCTTGTAGGTCTCGGCATTGGCCTTGACCTCGGCCTCGGTGAGCGGCTTGCGGGTGACGTTCTTGCCGGTGGGATCCCCGATACGCCCGGTGAAATCGCCGATCAGGAAGATCACCTCATGGCCGAGATCCTGGAACTGGCGCATCTTGGTGAGCAGCACGCTGTGCCCAAGGTGCAGGTCGGGGGCGGTGGGATCGAAGCCCGCCTTGATGCGCAGCTTGCGGCCGGAGGCCAGTTTCTTCTCCAGCTCGTCCTCGAGCAGGATCTCGTGGGTACCACGCTTGAGCAACGCTAGCGCGTCGGCGACATCGGACATGCTCTCCTCTCCACTCGGCAGGGCGGCCCGTGTTGGGGCGGCGATGGACTATGGGAATGGTGGGGAATGTTATCATGCCAGCCATCGACGGTTGAGCCCTTCGGGAGTCCCCCATGCCCCTGTTCATCGGCCTGATGTCCGGCACCAGCCTGGATGGCATCGATGCCGCCCTGGTCGACATCGCCGCAGACACCCCGCCCCGCCTGGTGGCCACCCATGGCGCGGCGATGCCGACCACGCTGCGCGACGCCCTGTGGCAGCTGTGCCATGCCGAGCGCGTGAGCTTCGCCGAGCTCGCCGCCGCCGAGCAGGCCTTCTGCGAGCTGCAGGCCGAGGCGGTGGCGGGGCTGCTGGCCGCCAGCGACACCACCGCCTCGGCGATCGCCGCCATCGGCAGCCATGGCCAGACCATCGAGCATGCCCCCTGGGGCCATGGCGCGGGGCCGGCCTACACGCTGCAGCTCGACAACCCCAGCCTGCTGGCCGAGCTCACCGGCTGCCGGGTGGTCGCCGACTTCCGCCGCCGCGATCTGGCCGCCGGTGGCCAGGCCGCCCCGCTGGCACCGGCCTTCCATGAGGCGCTGTTCCGCTCCGCCGACGAGTGGCGACTGGTGCTCAACCTGGGCGGCTTCGCCAACCTGACCCTGCTACCCCCGGCCGGGGACGAGCGCCCGCCGCTGGGCTTCGACACCGGACCGGCCAACGCCCTGCTGGATGCCTGGCACGCTCGCCATCGGGGCGGACGCTTCGATGAGGGCGGCGCCTGGGCGGCCTCGGGGCGGGTCGACGAGGCGCTGCTCGAGCGTCTGCTCGGCGACCCCTTCTTCCACCGCCCGCCGCCGCGCAGCACCGGCCGGGAGGTGTTCCACCTGGACTGGCTGGCGTCGCGGCTGTCGGGCGGGGAGGCGCCGGCGGATGTCCAGGCGACCCTGGCCGAGCTGACCGCCGTCAGCGTGGCCATGGGCATCGAGATGGCGCGGGAGTCACTGGCGGCGCCTGCCGCCGGCCGCCTGATCCCCTGCGGCGGCGGGGCCCACAACCCCGACCTGCTGTCGCGCCTGGCGCGCCGGCTCCCCGAGACGCCCCTGGAGGACAGCCGCAACCTGGGCTGGCCCGCCGACTGGCTCGAGGCCGCGGCCTTCGCCTGGCTGGCCTGGCGCCGCCTCGAGGGCCTGCCGGGCAACCTGCCCTCGGTCACCGGTGCCACCGGGCCGCGGGTACTGGGCGGCGTCTACGCCCCCTGAGACGCCGCGCCGAATGTCCTAAAGCATTTCTCGACACTTGATAGCAATGGGCGCTGGGGACAAGGCGAAGCGAGGGTCCTACGCCAAGGGTGAGGAGCACGGCTCCGAACGGACTGGCCATGGATGGCCAGCACCGGACCTGCAAGCTGGAGCGGGACGCGAGAGCGCAGCAGGGCGTCGGTAGCGCCCATGGACGGGTTCACAGCGCCCTCGCGATGGTCCGGCACTCCGGGGCTTGTCGCCGGAAAAGCCCACTACTTCCATCAGTCGGGTTTTGAAAGGAACACTCAGTAGTCGTCCTCGCCGCGCAGCGAGAGGTGGCTGGCCGCCTGCTTGGCTTCGGCCAGGCCCTCGCCCCGCCCGTCGCCGTACTTGATCATCATGCGCAGGTCGTTGGCCGAATCGGCGTGGACCAGCGCCACCTCCTCGGAGATGCGCCCCTGCTTGAAGAGGTCATAGAGCGCCTGGTCGAAGGTCTGCATGCCCTGGTCCCGGGAGCGAGCCATGATGTTCTTGACCTCGGACACTTCGGCCTTGCGGATCAGGTCACCGATCAGCGGCGACTTGAGCATGACCTCGATGGCCGGGCAGCGCCCGCCATCCATCGTGGGCAGCAGCTGCTGGGCGACGATGGCGCGCAGGTTCAGTGACAGGTCGAGCCAGACCTGCTCGTGCCGTTCGTGGGGGAAGAAGTGGATGATCCGGTCGAGCGCCTGGTTGGCGTTGTTGGCGTGCAGGGTCGCCAGGCAGAGGTGCCCGGTCTCGGCGAAGGTCAGGGCATGCTCCATGGTCTCCCGGGTGCGGATCTCGCCGATCAGGATGACGTCCGGGGCCTGGCGCAGGGTGTTCTTCAGTGCCACCTCGTAGGAGTCGGTGTCGATGCCCACCTCGCGCTGGTTGATGATGGCGCGGCGATGCGGATGCACGTACTCGATGGGATCCTCGACGCTGATGATGTGGCCACCGATGGTCTCGTTGCGCTGCTGGATCATCGAGGCCAGGGTGGTCGACTTGCCGGTGCCGGTGCCTCCGACCACGAACACCAGGCCGCGCTTGTGGTTGGCCAGCTCACCGAGCACCGTGGGCAGCGACAACTCCTCCAGGTGCGGGATCTCGAAGGCGATGCGGCGGATCACCATGGCCGGCTGGTTGCGCTGCTGGAAGGCGCTGACCCGGAAGCGACCCCGGCCCTCCAGGCTGAGTGCGAAGTTGGCCTCGTGCTCGTCGATGAAGCGCTGGAGAGGCGCTTCCGGCATCGAGGCCGCCACCAGTTCGTGGACCTGGTCGTTGCTCAGCCCCTGATTGCCCATGGGCGTCAGCTTGCCGGCCATCTTGAGCGTCGGCGGTGCGCCCACGGAGATCAGCAGGTCCGAGGCATCCTTCTCGATCATGATATCCAGCAGCTGGTACAGCCATTCTTTTGCGGTCATATCAGGACTCCTTGCCGGTCACCCGTTCAGCTCGCCAAGACGGCCTTGGCCTTGGCCTGGGCCTCTTCCCGGGCCACCACGTTGTCGGCCACCAGACGCGCCAGGGAGGCGTCGAGGGTCTGCATGCCCAGGTTGCCGCCGGTCTGGATCGCCGAGTAGATCTGCGCCACCTTGTCCTCGCGGATCAGGTTGCGCACCGCCGCGGTGGCAATGAGGATCTCGTGGGCCGCGACCCGGCCGCCGCCCTGGCGCTTGAGCAGCGCCTGGGAAATCACCGCCTGCAGCGACTCGGAGAGCATCGAACGCACCATGGCCTTCTCGTCGCCGGGGAAGACATCGATGATCCGGTCGATGGTCTTGGCCGCCGAGGTGGTGTGCAGGGTGCCGAACACCAGGTGGCCGGTCTCGGCCGCGGTCAGCGCCAGCCGGATGGTCTCGAGGTCGCGCATCTCGCCGACCAGGATGACGTCGGGGTCCTCGCGCAGGGCGCTGCGCAGGGCGGGGGCGAAGCCGTGGGTGTCGCGATGCACCTCGCGCTGGTTGACCAGGCAGCGCTTGCTGCGATGGACGAATTCCACCGGGTCCTCGATGGTGAGGATGTGCTCGAAGCGGTTCTCGTTGACGTAGTCGATCATCGCCGCCAGCGTGGTGCTCTTGCCCGAGCCGGTGGGACCCGTCACCAGCACCAGGCCCCGGGGCAGCATGGACAGGCGGCGGAAGACATCGCCCATGCCCAGGTCCTCCATGGTCCACACCTCGGAGGGAATGGTACGGAACACCGCCCCGGCGCCGCGGGCCTGGTTGAAGACGTTGACACGAAAGCGCGAGACGCCCGGCACCTCGAAGGAGAAGTCGGTCTCCCAGAACTCCTCGAAGTCCCGGCGCTGGCGATCGGCCAGGATGTCGTAGATCAGTTTGCGGACCTCCCGGTCCTCCATGGCCGGCACGTTGAGCCGGCGGATATCGCCATCGACACGAATCATCGGCGGCAGACCCGCCGACAGATGCAGGTCCGAGGCGTTCTGCTTTGCCGAGAATGCCAGCAGTTCGGTAATATCCATGCGTTTCCCCCGCTCCCGGGATAAGGTGCTCTTAGTATGACAGACCTCGCGACATGACGGATCTGGTACTTTCCGATTCCTTGACCGCCGCCCGCCACCGCCTGGCGGCGGCGCTGGCCGATGCCGGCCGCGCCCCCGATGCGGCGCGGCTGCTGGCGGTCAGCAAGACCAAGCCCGCCGCCCGGATCCGCGAGGCCTGGCGGCTCGGCCAGCGCGAGTTCGGCGAGAACTACGTCCAGGAGGCCCTGGACAAGCAGGCCGAGCTCGCCGACCTCGACGACATCGTCTGGCATTTCATCGGCCCCCTGCAGTCCAACAAGAGCCGTGACGTGGCCGCACGCTTCGCCTGGGTACATAGCGTAGACCGCGCGAAGATCGCCCGGCGTCTCAACGATCAACGCCCGCCAGGCCTGGCGCCGCTGAATGTCTGCCTGCAGGTCAACATCAGCGGCGAGGCCTCGAAGTCCGGGGTGACGCTCGAGGAGCTGCCGGCGCTGGCCGAGGCCGTGCTGGCGATGCCCCGGCTCGCGCTGCGCGGGCTGATGGCGATCCCGGCCCCGGCGGATACGCCGGCGGCCCAGCGCGCGCCCTTCGCCCGCCTGCGCGAGGCCCTGGCGGCGCTGCGCGCACGCTTCCCGGACGCCGGCCTCGATACCCTCTCGATGGGCATGAGCGGCGACCTGGAGGCCGCGGTGCAGGAAGGCGCCACCCTGGTACGACTCGGTACGGCCATCTTCGGTGAACGCCGGCGGCCCGAGACCAACGACCGATAGCCCACGACGCCGCCGGCCCGCCGGCGGCTCCACTCGTCGACCCAGACAGGACAACACCATGGCAAGCCAAGTCACCTTCATCGGCGCCGGCAACATGGCCAGCGCCATCATCGGCGGGATGATCGACAGCGGGTATCCCCGCGAGGCCATCACCGCCACCGCCCCCCACGAGGAAGCCCTGACCCCGGTCCGCGAGAAACTCGGCATCCATACCGAGACCGACAACGCCACCGCGGTGGCCCACGCGGATGTGGTGGTCCTGGCGGTCAAGCCGCAGATCATGCACGACGTCTGCAGCGCCATGCGCGATGCCGTCCAGGCGCGCAAGCCGCTGATCATCTCGGTGGCGGCCGGCCTGCCGGCGGAGACCCTGGAGACCTGGCTCGGCGGCGAGCTCGCCGTGGTGCGCTGCATGCCCAACACCCCCTCGCTGGTCGGCGCCGGCGCCGCCGGCCTGTACGCCAACTCGCGGGTCAGTGAGGCCCAGCGCCGGCTGGCCACCGAGCTGCTCGAGGCCGTGGGCCTGGTCGAGTGGGTCGAGGAGGAGGCCCTGCTGGAGGCCGTGACCGCCGTGTCCGGCAGCGCCCCGGCTTACTTCTTCCTGATGTTCGAGGCGATGGAGGAGGCCGGCGCCAGGCTCGGGCTGCCCGCGGACACCGCCCGCCGGCTGGCCATGCAGACCGCCTTGGGTGCGGCGCGCATGGCGATGGCCAGCGACAAGACGCCCGGCGAGCTGAAGCGCAACGTGATGTCGCCGGGGGGTACCACCGAACGCGCCATCGAGCACCTGGAGGACGCGGGTCTGCGCGACATCATGCAGCAGGCCATGACCGCCTGCGCCGAGCGCGCCCGGGAGATGGCCGAGGAACTCGGCAAGCGCTGAGCCGGTAAGCAAACACGCGACATGGAGGAGCCCTGATGGGCAGTCAACTGGGAAACGCCGGCCTCTTGCTGGTCAACACTCTCGTCAACATCTACCTGTTCCTGCTGATGCTGCGCTTCCTGCTGCAGGCATCCCGGGCGGACTACTACAACCCCATCAGCCAGTCGGTGGTGAAGATCACCCAGCCGGCGGTGCGCCCCTTCCAGAGCTTCCTGGGCCCGGTGATGGGCCGCTTCGACCTGGCCACCCTGGCCTGCGGCCTGGTGATCAAGCTGGTGGCCATCATCGCCATCCTGCAGATCGCCGGCTACGGCATGGCCCCGGTGGACGACCTGGCCATCGGCGCCGTGGCGGCGCTGGCCAACGCCATCCTCAAGATCTACTTCTTCGCGCTGATCGTGATGATCATCCTCAGCTGGGTGGCGCCCCGCGCCAGCCACCCCGGGGCCATCCTGATCATGCAGCTGGTGGAGCCGATCATGGCCCCGGTGCGGCGGGTGATCCCCCCGCTGGGCATGCTCGACCTCTCGCCCATCGTGGTGTTCATCGCCATCAGCCTCATCGATGGTATCGTGGTGGGCTCGCTGATCCGCGCCGCCGGCATCGTCGGCGCCCTGGTCGGCCTCTGAGCCAACGCCATAACAACGACTGGACACGATACGCTAGATGACCGAGCTTCCCCGCGATTCGGTCGGCCTGGTGTCGCCCGAGAAGGCGCACTTCGACGACCCGCTTGCCCTGGCCTGCGGCAAGACGCTGCAGGCCTATGACCTGGTCTACGAGACCTACGGCACCCTCAATGCCGAGCGCAGCAACGCCATCCTGATCTGCCACGCCCTCTCCGGGCACCACCACGCCGCGGGCTACCACTCTCGGGACGAGCGCAAGCCCGGCTGGTGGGACGCCCATATCGGGCCCGGCAAGTCGATCGACACCGACCGCTTCTTCGTGGTCTCGGTGAACAACCTCGGCGGCTGCCACGGCAGCACCGGCCCCACCAGCCTCAACCCGGAGACCGGCGAGGCCTGGGGCCCCGACTTCCCGATGATGACGGTGGGCGACTGGGTGCACAGCCAGGCCCGGCTGGCCGACCGCCTGGGCATTGAGCGCTTCGCCGCGGTGGTCGGCGGCAGCCTGGGCGGCATGCAGGTGCTGCAGTGGACGCTGAGCTACCCCGAGCGCATCGCCAACGCCGTGGTGATCGCCGCGACGTCCAGGCTCTCGGCCCAGAATATCGCCTTCAACGAGGTGGCCCGCCAGGCCATCCGCTCCGACCCCGACTTCTTCGATGGCCACTACGCCGAGCACGGCACCCTGCCCCGACGCGGCCTCAAGCTGGCCCGCATGGTGGGTCACATCACCTACCTGTCGGAAGACGCCATGGGCAGCAAGTTCGGCCGCGACCTGCGCAGCGAGGACTTGAACTTCGGCTATGACGTGGAGTTCCAGGTGGAGTCCTACCTGCGCTACCAGGGCGACACCTTCTCGACGTCCTTCGATGCCAATACCTATCTGCTGATGACCAAGGCACTGGACTACTTCGATCCGGCCGCGGCCCACGGCGGCGATCTGGCGGCGGCCGTGGCCCCGGCCGACTGCCCCTTCCTGGTGATCAGCTTCTCCACCGACTGGCGCTTCCCGCCGTGGCGCTCCAGGGAGCTGGTCAACGCCCTGGTCCGTGCCGGCAAGTCGGTCAGCTACGCCAACATCGACTCGCCCCACGGTCACGATGCCTTCCTGCTGCCCGAACCCCGCTACCAGGCGGTGTTCGCCGCCTTCATGCAGCGCGTGGCCCGCGACCAGGGCCTGGAGGACCGCCCATGATGCGCGCCGACCTGAAACGGATCCACGACTGGGTGCCCGAGGGCGCCCGAGTGCTCGACCTGGGCTGCGGCGACGGCACCCTGCTGGCCGCCCTGGCCCGCGACAAGGGCGTCACCGGCTACGGGCTGGAGATCGACCACGAGGGCATCACCGCCTGCCTGGCCCGCGGCGTCAATGTCATCGAGCAGAACCTCGACGAGGGGCTGGCCAACTTCGAGGACGATGCCTGTGACCTGGTGGTGATGACCCAGGCTCTGCAGGCCCTGCGCCGTCCCGACCGCATGCTCGACGAGATGCTGCGGGTCGCCGGGGAGTGCATCATCACCTTCCCCAACTTCGCCTACTGGCGTCACCGCGCCTACCTGGGCCTGCGCGGCTACATGCCGGTCTCCAAGTCGCTGCCCCATGCCTGGTACGACACGCCCAACATCCACCTGTCGACGTTCAATGACTTTGAACACCTGTGCAGGGACAAGGGTCTGATAATCGTCGACCGGGCGGTGGGCATCGGCGACCACGAGGGGCACTGGACCTCGCGGTGGTGGCCCAACCTGTTCGGCGAGATCGCCATCTTCCGGGTGGCCCGCCAGCCGGGCCAAGCCGGCGGATGACGCACGAGCACGGATTTCGCGACGGGAGGGCAGACGGCATGACGATTCGACAGACCCTGGGTGCACTGGCCACCGGCCTGCTGCTGGCCGCGCCCTTGGCCCAGGCTCAGCAGTTCGAGCAGGTCGGCGACTACCAGATCCACTACAACGCCCTGAACACCAGCTTCCTCGCCCCCGAGGTGGCGACGGCGGCGGGCATCCAGCGCAGCCGCGTCACCGGGATGCTCAACGTCAGCGTGCTGCAGGAGCAGGACGAGGGCGCGCCTCGTGCGGTGAATGCCCGGGTCGACGGCCAGGTCAGCGGCCTGACCGGCCAGCCCCTGCCGCTGCGCTTTCGTACCGTGCGGGATGGCGACAGCGTCTACCATATCGCCACCTTCCGCATCCACGAGGGCGAGCCGATGCGCTTCGAGCTCGAGGTGGCCCCCGACCGCAATGCCGCCCCGGTCGACGTCAGCTTCATCCAGCGCTTCTATATCGACCGCTAGGCTTGGGGCAGGTCGCGCCCCAGATCCACCGCCAACGACTCGCCGAGCGCGACGGCGCACGGCCGGCCGTCCTCGCGGGCGAAACGACAGCGCCGGGCCAGCACCTCCACGCCCTGGGCCGCGACCCGCCGCAGCGCCTCGGCATAGGCCGGGTCCAGGTGGGCCGCCGGGGCCACCCTGTCGATGCCCTCGTGGGCCACGCAGAACAGCAGCACGGCGCGCTGCCCCGCGGCGGCGAGCCCCGCCAGCACCTCGAGGTGCCGGCGCCCCCGCTCGCTGACCGCGTCGGGGAAGTAGCCGTGACCGTCCCCCTCGCGCAGCGTCACCTGCTTGACCTCGACATGGGCCACCGCGCCGTCCCCGGCCTCCAGCCGGAAATCCAGTCGTGCGCGCTGGGCACCCTCGACCCGGGCCTCGCGCGTCAGCGTGCCCAGGCCGACCAGTTCCTCGATGCCCCCGGCCACCAGCGCCTCCTCGACGATGCGGTTGGCCCGGCCGGTGTGCACCGAGGCCAGCGCCGTGGCGCCATCCGGCTGCGGCAACTCGATCAGTTCCCAGGTCCAGGCCAGCTTGCGCCGGGGATCGTCGCTGGGCGACAGCCACACCCGGCAGCCCGGGACATCGACCGCGCGCATGGAGCCGGTGTTGGGGCAGTGGGCGACCACCTCGCGGCCGTCGTCGAGGCGCACGTCGGCCAGGAAGCGCTTGTAGCGTCGCAGCAGGGTGCCGGGCACCAGCGCCGGATAGCGCATCAGGCGCCCCCCTGCCGGCCCAGGAAGCGCCCGAGGCGCGCCACCGCTTCCTCCAGCCGGGCGCTGCTGGTGGTGAAGGCGATGCGCACATGGTGCTCGCCGCCCTGCACGGCGAAGTCGGTGCCCGGGGTGATGGCGACGTTCTCCTCCTCCAGCAGGCGCCGGCAGAAGGCCTCGCTGTCGCGGCTGTAGCGGGCGATGTCGAGCCACAGGTAGAAGGCCCCCTGGGGCGGCAGATCCGGCGCCAGCCCGAGGCCCGCCAGGCCGGCGAACAACGCATCGCGGCGCCGCTCGAGCTCGCCGCGGCGCGCCTCCAGCAGCTCGCGGCACTCGGGGCTGAAGGCCGCCAGGGCGGCGTGCTGGGCCGGGGTGGGGGCGGCCAGGAAGACGTTCTGGGCCAGCCGGGTGAGCGGCTCGACGGCCGCCTCGGGGGCCACCAGCCAGCCCAGGCGCCAGCCGGTCATGCCGAAGTACTTGGAGAAGCTGTTGACCACGAAGGCCTCGGGCGCGATGGCGGCGGCCGAGAGCGGGGCCAGCTCGTAGGAGAGCCCCTGGTAGATCTCGTCCACCAGCAGGTGACCGCCGCGCGCCGACACCGTCCCGGCGACCGCGGCGAGCTCCGCGGCATCGAGCATGTGGCCGGTGGGATTGGAGGGCGAGGCCAGCATCGCCAGCCGCGTGGCCTCGCCCCAGTGGCGCGCCACCAGCTCGGCGTCCAGCTGCCAGCCGCTCGCCGGCCCCACCGGCACGGCGTCGACCTCGGCCCCGGCCAGCGCCATGAAGTGGCGGTTGCAGGGATAGGTGGGATCGGCCATCAGCACCCGGTCGCCGGCCTCGACCAGCAACTGGCTGGCCAGCAGCAGGGCCCCGGAGGCCCCGGGGGTGACGATGATCCGCGCCGGGTCGACCTCGGCGCCGAAGTGGCGGGCATAGTGCCCGGCGATGGCCTCGCGCAGGGCCGGCAGCCCGGCGGCCGGGGTGTAGCGGGTCTGGCCCCGGGCCAGCGCCTGCTGGCCCGCCGCCAGTACCGGCTCGGGGGTGGGAAAGTCCGGCTCGCCCACCTCCAGGTGGATGACGTCATGGCCCGCGGCCTCCCGGGCCTGGGCACTTTCCAGCAGGCTCATCACGCGAAAGGGGGCAACGGCGTCGAGGCGCGAGCTCCAGGGCATGGGGGTCTCCTTGCACGGTACGGCTGGCCCGTCGACGACACGCCAGCATGGCGGGCATCTTTCCGGCCTGCCATAGTCAAACTCTGCATGTTACGACTTTTGGAGTGTCGACGCAGTCCTCATCCAGGGAGGTGTTGCAAAGCCCGAGTTTTTTCGCTAAACAAGCATCCCTTTGGCGTGAGATACCTTAGCACCGCGGCGGGTATTGATCAGCAGTCACTCAAGTAACGAGGCAGTCCCATGCCAGTAGCAGAAAAGAAGATGGAAGCGCCCAAGAAATTCACCCCGTACGAGCCGGCGCCGGGTGAAGAGTACATGAACGAGAAGCAGCTCGAGCACTTCCGACAGATCCTGCTGGGCTGGAAACAGGAGCTGATGGAGGAGGTGGACCGCACGGTTCGCCACCTGCAGGAGGAGGCGAACAACTACGCCGACCCGGCCGATCGGGCGACCCAGGAGGAGGGCTTCAGCCTCGAACTGCGCACCCGCGACCGCGAGCGCAAGCTGCTCAAGAAGATCAACGAGACCATCGACAAGATCGACGAGGACGACTACGGCTTCTGCGACGCCTGCGGCGTCGAGATCGGCATCCGCCGCCTCGAGGCCCGTCCCACCGCGACCCTGTGCGTCGACTGCAAGACCCTGGCCGAGCTCAAGGAGAAGCAGCTCGGCGGCTGAGGTCCCGCGCCGATGCCGGCCTCACGACGGGCACCCCCGGGTGCCCGTCCGCATGTTCGCCCTCTCGCCCCGGAGCCGTCCATGAACGCCTACCGCGGCCGCTTCGCCCCGACGCCCTCGGGGCCCCTGCACTTCGGCTCGCTGATCGCGGCCCTGGCCAGCTTCCTCGACGCCCGCCATGTGGACGGTCGCTGGGGGGTCCGCATCGAGGACATCGATCCGCCGCGCTGCCCCCCCGGGGCCGCCGACACCATCCTGCGCCAGTTGGAGGCCTTCGGCCTGCACTGGGACGGCCCGGTGACCCGGCAGCACGACCGCGACGCCGCCTATGCGGCGGCCCTGGCACGCCTCGAGGCGCTGGGCCTGGCCTATCCCTGCAGCTGCTCGCGCAGGCAGTGGCGGGCGTATCCGATCTACCCGGGCTGGTGCCGCGGGGGCGTCAGCGAGCCCGGCCAGCCGGTGGCCTGGCGGCTGCGCAGCGACCTGGGGCAGCGCCCGGTCACCTGGCAGGACCGGCTGTTCGGCCGCCAGACCTTCGACCCGGACGCGCTCGGCGACGTGGTGCTCAAGCGCAAGGACGGCCTCTGGGCTTACCAGTTGGCCGTGGTGGTGGACGACGCCGACCAGGGCATCACCGACGTGGTCCGCGGCGCCGACCTGCTCGACAACACGCCCTGGCAGCGCCAACTGCAGGCGGCCCTGGGGCTGCCGACGCCCCGCTACCTGCACCTGCCGTTGATCCTGGGCGGCGACGGCCAGAAGCTATCGAAGCAGAACATGGCCCCCGCCCTGCCGGAGGCGGACGCCGCGGTGCGTCCCCTGCTGCACCGGGCCCTGGACGTCCTGGACCAGGCCCCGCCCGCCGAGCTGGCCATCGCCCCGGTGGCGGAGCAGCTCGACTGGGCCATCGCCCGCTGGGAGCCGGAGCGCCTGCGCGCCGAGTTCGAGCGTGCCCTGCCGGACGACGCCGCCACGCCCTGAGGAGAGGCCCGTGTACGTCTATCGCATCATGCTGTTCCTGGTCTTCGGCGGCTACCTGCTCTCGCCGCTGCTGATGAGCGGCTGGGGCAACCCCGGGGTCGCCTGGTACCGCCCCTTCGTCATCTGGGGGGTGCTGATCGCGCTGACCCTGTGGCTGGAACAGAAACGCAAGCTCGACGAGCGGCACTAGGGAGACCCCTCGATGACTGCGAGCCTCGCCAGCCTGCTGGCCCTCGGTGTCGGCTACCTCCTGCTGCTGTTCCTCTGCGCCCTGGCCGTGGAGCGCGGCTGGCTGCCGACGCGCCTGGTCCGCCATCCGGCGGTCTACACCCTGGCACTGGGCGTCTATGCCAGCGCCTGGGCGGTCTACGGCAGCATCGAGCAGGCCAGCCGCAGCGGCTTCGGCTACCTGGCCTACTACCTGGGCGCGGCCGGGGCCTTCCTGCTCGCCCCGGTGCTGCTGGTGCCCATCCAGCGCATGACCCGCACCTACCAGCTGGCCTCGCTGGCCGACCTCTTCGCCTTCCGCTTCCGCTCGCGCTGGGTCGGCACCCTGATCACCCTGGTGAGCCTGCTGGCGGTGCTGCCCCTGCTGGCGCTGCAGGTGCAGACCATGGGCAACGCCATCCACCTGCTGTCCGGGGCCGGCTCCCCCGAGTGGCTGGCGCTCGGCTTCTGCAGCCTGATCGCGCTATTCGCGATCCTCTTCGGCGCCCGGCACAGCCATCTCAATGCCCGCCATGACAGCCTGCTGGCGGCGATCGCCTTCGAGTCGGTGGTCAAGCTCGGCGCCATGCTGGCCCTCGGCGCCTTCGCGCTCTACGGCATCTTCGACGGGCCCGCCGACCTCCAGGCCTGGCTCGACGGCCCGGGCCATCCCGCCCAGGCGGAGACCGCCCACCTCGACCCCGCCCAGTGGCGCACCCTGCTGCTGCTGTTCTTCGCCGCGGCCTTCCTGATGCCGCACATGTTCCATATCACCTTCGCCGAGACCCTCAACCGGCGCACCCTGCTCCAGGCCGGCTGGGCGCTGCCGCTGTTCCTGCTGCTGATGGCGCTGCCGGTGCCGCTGATCCTGTGGGGCGCCCAGCGACTGGGCGTCGACACCGCCGGCGCCGGTGCCGCCTACCTGGCCTTCACGCTCTCCTCGTCCTGGTGGGTGGGCGCGCTGGCCTTCATCGCCGGCCTGGCCGCGGCCAGCGGCACCATGATCATCATCTCCCTGGCGCTCTCGGGGATGGTCCTCAACCACCTGGTACTGGTGGCCCACCCGCCGGTCGACCAGCCCGACCTCTACCGCTGGCTGCGCTGGCTGCGCCGGGGACTGATCGCCGCGGTGATCTTCGGCGGCTGGGTGTTCTACCGTACCGTGGGCGTGCACCACGACCTCTCGACCCTGGGCCTGGCCTCCTTCATCGGCATGGCCCAGTGCCTGCCCGGCATGCTGGCGCTGCTCTACTGGCCCGGGGCCAACCGCAAGGGCATGGTCTCCGGCCTCACGGCGGGCGTGCTGGTGTGGCTCGCCGGGCTCTGGGTGCCGCTGCTCAGCCAGTTTCCGCCGCTGGTGATCCTGCCCCCGGGCCTCGAGGTGCTGGCCGGCGACCCCGACTGGTACGTCGTGACCCTGGTCTCGCTGGCCGCGAACATCCTGACCTTCATCCTCGTCTCCCTGGCCACCCGCACCTCGGCCGGCGAGCGCGCCGCCGCCGAGGCCTGCTCGGTGGACGCGGTGATCCGCCCCATGCGCCTGCCGCTGGTGGCCGCCAACGGCGAGGAGATCAAGCATCACCTGGCCCGCGCCCTGGGCGAGGAGGTCGCCAACCGCGAGGTCGACCGCGCCCTGACGGCGCTCAAGCTGTCGCCGCTGGACGGCCGGCCCTATGCCCTGCGCCGCCTGCGCGACCGCATCCAGGCCAACCTCTCCGGCCTGATGGGGCCTTCGGTGGCCCAGGACATCGTCGACCGCTTCCTGCCCTATCGCCAGGACGGCCCCGATGCTACCGAGGACATCCACTTCGTCGAGAGCCGCCTGGAGGCCTATCGCTCGCGGCTCACCGGCCTGGCCCGGGAGCTCGACGGCCTGCGTCGCTACCACCGGCGCACCCTGACCCGCCTGCCGGTGGGGCTGTGCGCCTTCGGCGAGGATGGCGAGCTGCTGATGTGGAACGACGCCCTGGCCGAGCTCTCCGGCATCGAGGGGGAATCGGTGATCGGCGCCCATCGCGACACCCTGCCGCCCCCCTGGAACGCCTTGCTCGGCCAGATCCTGGCCGAGCCCGCGAGCCACCTCTACAAGCAGCCGGTGACCCTGGCCAAGGGCCTGCGTTACCTGAGCCTGCACAAGGCCGAGCTGCACGAGGCCCGACACGAGCCCGGCGGCAACGTCATCCTGGTGGAGGATCACAGCGAGATGAAGTGGCTGGAGGACGAGCTGGTCCACGCCGCCCGCCTGGCCTCGATCGGCCAGCTGGCCGCCGGCGTGGCCCACGAGATCGGCAACCCCATCACCGGCATCTCCTCGCTGGCCCAGAACCTGCGCTACGACACCGACGACCCCGCGCTGCTGGAGACCGCCGACCAGATCCAGCAGCTCACCGACCGGGTCTCGCGGATCGTCGGCTCGCTGGTGGGCTTCGCCCATGGCGGGCGTCACGTCGCCGGCACCCCCTTCGCCCCGGTGTCGATGGCCGCCGTGACCGACGAGGCCCTGCACTTGATCCGCCTCGCCCGCTCGGGGGAGGATGTCCACTACGAGAACCGTTGCCCGCCGGCCCTCGAGGTGCTCGGCGACAGCCAGCGCCTGCAGCAGGTGATGATCAACCTGGTCGGCAACGCCCGCGATGCCAGCGAGCCGGGCGGCCGGGTGGTCATCGATGCCGAGCCCCGGGCGGGCTGGCTGCTGGTCAGCGTCACCGACGAGGGCCACGGCATCGACGAGCGGGTGCGCGATCACCTGTTCGAGCCCTTCACCACCACCAAGCCAGCCGGTGAGGGCACGGGCCTCGGCCTGCCGCTGGTCTACAGCATCGTCGCCGAGCATGGCGGCCAGATCGAGATCGAGTCCCCTCCCGCCGAACAGGCGACCGGCACCCGCATCCAGCTGTGGCTGCCGCTCAACCAAGAGGATGGTGAACCCCCCGATGAGTCGGATCCTGATCGTTGAAGACGAAGCCATCATTCGCAGCGCCCTGCGGCGGCTGCTGGAGCGCCATGACCACACGGTCAGCGAGGCCGGCGCCGTATCCGAGGCCCTGGACCTCGACCCCCAGCGCTTCGACCTGGTGATCAGCGACCTGCGCCTGCCCGGCGAGCCCGGCACCGAGCTGATCGCCCGGGCCGCGCCGGTGCCGGTGCTGATCATGACCAGCTACGCCAGCATGCGCTCGGCGGTGGAGGCCCTGAAGCTCGGTGCCGTGGACTACGTGGCCAAGCCCTTCGACCACGACGAGCTGCTCGAGACCGTCGCCCGGGTCCTGCACCAGCAGGCCACCCACCGCGCCGAGCCCCCCGACATCACCGAGCCCGGCGGCCGGCGCCAGACCATGATCGGCAACTGCCCGGCCATGCAGGCGGTCTACACCCGCATCCGCAAGACCGCCCCGGCCGACGTCACCGTGCTGATCCAGGGCGAGTCCGGCACCGGCAAGGAGCTCGTCGCCCGGGCCATCCACCAGCAGAGCAAGCGCGCCGCCGCCCCCCTGGTCTGCGTCAACTGCGCCGCGATTCCCGAGACGCTGATCGAGTCCGAGCTGTTCGGCCACGAGAAGGGCGCCTTCACCGGCGCCAGCGCCGCGCGTACCGGCCTGGTGGAGGCCGCCGACGGCGGCACCCTCTTCCTCGACGAGATCGGCGAATTGCCCCTGGATGCCCAGGCCCGCCTGCTGCGCGTCCTGCAGGAAGGCGAGATCCGCAAGATCGGCTCGGTGGAGACCCGCCACGTCGACGTGCGCCTGATCGCCGCCACCCACCGCGACCTGCGCGCCCTGTCGAAGACCGGCGAGTTCCGCCTCGACCTCTACTATCGCCTCAACGTGATGCAGATCGATCTGCCGCCCTTGCGCGACCGCGAGGACGACATCCTGGAGATCGCCGACGTACTGCTCGACAAGGCCTGCCGGCGACATGACCGGGAGGGACTGCGCCTGTCCCGGGCCGCCCGGCGGGTCATCCGCGACTTTCCCTGGCCGGGCAATGTGCGCGAGCTGGAGAATGCCCTCGAGCGCGGCGTCATCCTCGCCGAGGGCCACCTGATCCACCCCGACGACCTGGGGCTCTCCCCGGGACCGCGGCCGACCCCGGCGACCCGCCCCCCCGAGCCGCCGGTCGCCCCCGGGCCGGCGGCGACCGGCGGCGAGTCCGACGGCGAGGAGCAGCCGGCGCCCGACGAGGAGGACCTGTCCCTGGAGGACTACTTCCAGCACTTCGTGCTCGAGCACCAGGACCAGATGAGCGAGACCGAACTGGCCCAGAAGCTGGGCATCAGTCGCAAGTGCCTCTGGGAGCGCCGCCAGCGGCTGGGGATTCCCCGCAAGAAGGGGCCGAGGCGCAGCGCCGGCTGACGGCCTTCGCAACGCCTCGATCGTGTCAACTCGACCAAAGTGCTAGCGCCCGCGGCTCCTGCCGCGGGCGCCGTTGTGGGGGCCTCGGCGAGCCCATCCGCACCATCTGTTACCTTCCCACACACCCATTGCCCCAGGATGGCGCCGATCGGGTAACACAAGGCCCGTTCGCTCGGCATGCCCTTAGTGACTCAAATAGCAATATCATGTTTTTAAAGCATTTTTCAGATACTGGCACGACCTCTGCAACATTCCAGGGCAAGAAAAACAATTTCCGGATGTCACCCTCGACCCCCAACAACAACAAGGTCGAGGCGAGGTGACTGGGGCCCGACCCGACAACAACGACAAGACCCCGGGCCCGCGACGTTTGAGCGCGATGTCGACAACAAGCACAACAGCGACACAGAGCGCGAGTCCTTCGAGGTCAACAACAACAACACGCTCGAAGCCCGGAAGCAGGACGCGACGCACCGCCACCGGCCACACAACAACAAGGGCCGCCGTGGTGCACCCCCGTCAACAACGACAAGACGTCGGGGGAAGGCATGACCCCATGCCGTCGTGGTTGGATTATTGTTTTGAATACGAGGCGGTCGCCGTCAGGAGCGTCAACAACGACAACAACATTGCTTGCCTGAAAACTCCTTGGTGACTGTGGTGCGTATTCAAGGCGATGCGCCATCACGAAGAAGAATCAGCAGCAGGGATGCTGCACCTTGCTTGACGGGGGAGGCCAATGGCCTCCCCCTTTGCTTGTGTGGCCCCGTTGCCAGAGGCCCCCATGCTTTGCAAGGTGTCGGCCGTCCGCTACACTCAACGCTTTTCGTACCCCCGCGAGTCGATAACGCCGCATGATCAAAGGTTTTACCCGCTTTCTGCAGAGCCCGGGCGAGCACATCAGGTCGCTGTTCGGCCCTCAGGATGCGTCGGCCGGCAACCCCGTGCTTCGCATCATCCCCCGCCAGGAGCATCCGGTATCGCGCCAGCACTTCAGCGATGCCGCGCTCAAGGTACTCTACCGGCTGCACAACGCCGGGCACGAGGCCTTCCTGGTCGGCGGCTGCATCCGCGACTCGCTGCTCGGCCGCATGCCCAAGGACTTCGACGTGGCCACCGACGCCACGCCGGAAGAGGTCCGGGACCTGTTTCGCAACTCGCGCCTCATCGGCCGCCGCTTCCGCATCGTCCATGTCCGCTTCGGCCGCGAGGTGATCGAGGTCACCACGTTCCGCGGCAAGCCCGGCGACGACCATGGCGACCATATCGCCCAGCAGTCCGACGACGGCATGCTGCTGCGCGACAACGTCTGGGGCAACATCGAGGAAGACGCCCTGCGCCGCGACTTCACGATCAACGCCCTCTACTACAACATCGCCGACTTCTCGATCCACGACTTCGCCGACGGCGTGCGCGACATCGAGTCGCGGACCCTGCGGCTGATCGGCGATCCGGCGACGCGCTATCGCGAGGACCCGGTGCGCATGCTGCGGGCCGTGCGCTTCGCCGCCAAGCTCGACTTCCACCTGGACCCGGCCACCGAGGCGCCGGTCCACGAACTCGCCCCCCTGCTGCTCCAGGTGCCGCCGGCCCGGCTGTTCGAGGAAGTGCTCAAGCTGTTCATGAGCGGCCACGGCGTCGAGACCTTCCGGCTGTTGCGCGACTATGGCCTGTTCGCCATGCTGTTCCCCGAGGCCGATGAGGCCATGGCCGAACTGGAATGGGCCGAGCCGCTGGTGGAGCGGGCCCTGGCCAGCACCGACCGCCGCGTCCACGAGGAGCGCCCGGTGACCCCGGCCTTCCTCTTCGCGGCCCTGCTCTGGGGGCCGGTACAGCTGCGCCAACGCGCCCACGAGGACGACGGCATGCCGCCTATCCCGGCCCTGCAGGCGGCCTCCCAGCAGGTCATCTCGCGCCAGCTGCAGCACGTCGCCATTCCCAAGCGCTTCAGCCTGCCGATGCGCGACATCTGGGACCTGCAGCAGCGCCTGCCGCTGCGCCGCGGCAAGCGGGTCTTCCAGACGCGCGAGCACCCGCGCTTCCGCGCCGCCTACGATTTCCTGCTGGTCCGCGAGGCCGCCGGCGAGCTGGCGCCCGGACTCGGCGACTGGTGGACCGCCTTCCAGGACGCCGACGAGCACGAGCAGCGCCGCCTGCTCAGCAAGGTGGGCGCCGATCCGGCCGGCAGCGGCGCCCCGCGCAAGCGTCGTCGCCGCCGTCGCAAGCCGCGCAAGCCCCCGACCGACGAATGAGCCCTGTGCATCTCGCCTGGATCGGCCTGGGCAGCAATCTCGACGGCCCCCACGAGCATGTCGAGCGCGCCCTGGCCGAACTCGACGCCCTGCCGCTGACCCGCCGTCGGCGAGCCTCGCGGCGCTATGCCAGTCGTCCGGTCGGCCCCGCCGACCAGCCGGACTTCGTCAATGCGGTGGCCGAACTGGAGACGCGCCTGTCGCCGCTGGCCCTGCTCGACCAGCTGCAGGCCCTGGAGCAGCGTCACGGCCGGGTCCGCGCCCGCCGCTGGGGGCCCCGGACCCTGGATCTCGACCTGCTGCTCTACGATGACCGGCAGCTGTCGACACCGCGGCTGACCCTGCCCCACCCGGAGATGGTGCGGCGCGCCTTCGTGCTGGTGCCCCTGGCCGAGCTGGCTCCGGGGATGCGCCTGCCGGATGGTCGCCGAGTCGATGCCCTGGCCGAGACCCTGGACCGCCGGGACCTGCGCCAGGTGTTACCCTCGCCCTGAGGGCACCGCGCATGGTGTTACCTATCGACACCTCTGCCGGGTTCGGGTAACAATTGCGGGTTACACAGGGGCCCCGAGACGCCCCACCGACGACACGAGAACACGCCATGAAAACCGTCACCCTGAGCACGCTGCAGGCCTCCAAGCGCGCCGGTGAGCCCTTCAGCTGCCTGACCGCCTATGACGCCACCTTCGCCCATGCCGCCCATCAGGCCGGGGTCGAGGTGCTGCTGGTCGGGGATTCCCTGGGCATGGTCCTGCAGGGGCACGCCAGCACCCTGCCGGTGACCCTGGGGGATGTCTGCTATCACACCCGTTGCGTGGCGCGCGGCAAGGGTGCGAGCCTGCTGATGGTCGACCTGCCGTTCATGAGCAACACGAGCACCGAGCGCCTGCTGCAGGACGCCGGCGAGCTGATGCGCGCCGGGGCCGAGCTGGTCAAGGTGGAGGGCGAGGCCTGGATGGCCGACGGCATCCGCGAGCTGACCCGCCGCGGCGTGCCGGTCTGCGCCCACCTGGGGCTGACCCCGCAGACCGTCTACCAGCTGGGGGGCTACAAGGTGCAGGGCCGCAATGCCGACCAGGCCAGCCGCATCCTCGAGGATGCCCGCACCCTGGTCGAGGCCGGCGCCTCGGTGATCCTGCTCGAGTGCGTGCCGGCGAGCCTGGGCCGCGCCGTGGCCGAGGCCCTCGAGGTGCCGGTGATCGGCATCGGCGCCGGCCCGGACGTGGACGGCCAGATACTGGTGATGCATGACGTGCTCGGCGTGACCACCGGGCGCAGCCCGCGCTTCGTGAAGAACTACATGGCAGAGGCCGACGACATCCAGGACGCCTTCCGGCGCTACCACGAGGACGTCAAGGCACGGCGCTTCCCCGCCGAGGAGCACTGTTTCTGATGCGCACCCTGCACGAGATCCCGGCGCTGCGCGAGCGCCTGGCCGCGCACCGTCGCGCGGGCCGCACCATCGGCCTGGTGCCGACCATGGGCAACCTCCACGACGGCCACCTGGCGCTGGTCGCCGAAGCCCGGCGCCGGGCCGACGTGGTGGTGGCGACCATCTTCGTCAACCCCATGCAGTTCGGTCCCAGCGAGGATCTGGACGCCTACCCGCGCACCCTCGCCGAGGACCGGGCACGGCTCGAGGCGGCCGGCTGCGACCTGCTGTTCGCCCCCGACGAGGCCACGCTCTACCCCCGCGGCCTCGCCGCCCAGACCCGAGTCAGCGTCCCGGAGGTCTCCGAGGGGCTGTGCGGCGGGGCGCGTCCCGGTCACTTCGACGGCGTGGCGACCATCGTGACCATGCTCTTCAATCTGGTGCAGCCCGACGTGGCCTGCTTCGGCGAGAAGGACTACCAGCAGCTGGCGGTGATCCGCCGCCTGGTGGACGACCTGCACCTGCCGGTGGAGGTGGTCGGCGTGCCCATCGTGCGCGCCGCGGACGGGCTGGCCCTGTCGTCGCGCAACGGCTACCTGAGCGACGCCCAGCGCGCCGTGGCGCCCCGCCTGCACCGGACCCTGGTCGAGCTGCGCCAGGCCCTGGAGGCGGGCGAGGCGCCGGCCGCGGCCCTCGCGACCGGCCTCGCCCGCCTGCGCGAGGCGGGCTTCGCCCCCGATTACCTGGAACTGCGCGCCGCCGACCTGGGCCCGGTCGTCGAGACGACGCGCGAGGCCGTGCTGCTGGTCGCGGCGCGCCTGGGCCCGACCCGACTGATCGACAACCTGTCGCTGACCCTGCCCCGCTGAGGGCCCGGACACCGGCCACGCAAGGAATGGCCCCCTGCCGACCACCATGCTCAAGGCCAAGCTGCACATGGCCCGCGTCACCCACGCCGTCCTCGACTACGAGGGCTCCTGCGCCATGCCGGTGCAACTGGCCTGAGCCTCGCCGGGGTGCTCCCCGGCCCCTCCCGCTCGCCTATACTGAAGTTTCGCGCTTTTCCTCCCCCCGGGGGATTGCCGCAGTGCACAAGCGTCCCCTATGCTGAATGGACGCCCGTCCGTTGAACTTCAGGAGTAACCCCATGCAAGAAGTGGTGATCGTTGCCGCGCGCCGTACCGCCGTCGGCTCCTTCGGTGGCTCCCTGGCCAGCGTCCCCGCCAGCGACCTCGGCGCCCATGTCATCAAGGACATCCTGTCCGGTACCGGTGTGGCCCCCGACCAGGTGGACGAGGTCCTGCTCGGCCAGGTCCTCACCGCCGGCACAGGCCAGAACCCGGCGCGCCAGGCCTCCATCAAGGCCGGCCTGCCCGATGCCGTCCCCGCGATGACCATCAACAAGGTCTGCGGCTCCGGCCTCAAGGCCCTGCACCTGGCCACCCAGGCGATCCTCTGCGGGGACGCCGAACTGATCCTGGCCGGCGGGCAGGAGAACATGTCGCTGTCGCCCCACGTGCTGCCCAACTCGCGCACCGGCCAGCGCATGGGGGACTGGAAGGCCATCGACTCCATGGTCCACGACGGCCTGTGGGACGCCTTCAACGGCTACCACATGGGCATCACCGCGGAGAACCTGGCCGAGAAGTACGGCATCACCCGCGAGGCGATGGACGAATTCGCCGCCGCCTCCCAGCAGAAGGCCACGGCGGCCATCAAGGAAGGCAAGTTCAAGGGCCAGATCGTCCCGGTGGAGATCCCCCAGCGCAAGGGCGACCCGCTGGTCTTCGACACCGACGAGGGGCCCCGTGACGTCACGGCCGAAAAGCTCGGCACCATGCGTCCTGCCTTCAAGAAGGACGGCACCATCACCGCCGGCAACGCCTCCTCCATCAACGACGGCGCCGCCGTGGTCATGCTGTGCTCCGCCGAGAAGGCCAAGGCCCTGGGGCTGGAGCCGCTGGCCCGCATCAAGGCCTACTCCAACGCCGGCGTCGACCCCTCGATCATGGGCATCGGGCCGGCTCCCGCGACTCGCCGCTGCCTGGAGAAGGCCGGCTGGAGCCTCGACGACCTGGACCTGGTCGAGGCCAACGAGGCCTTCGCCGCCCAGGCGCTGTCGGTCAACAAGGAGCTCGGCTGGGACACCGACAGGATCAACGTCAACGGCGGGGCCATCGCCCTGGGCCACCCCATCGGCGCCTCCGGCTGTCGCATCCTGGTGACCCTGGTCCACGAGATGATCGCCCGGGACGCCAAGAAGGGGCTGGCGACCCTGTGCATCGGCGGCGGCCAGGGCGTGGCGCTGGCCATCGAGCGCTAGGCCGGCCTGCCAAGACGGGGCGGCGCCGACGGCCCGCCCCACGGCATGTCCTCACGGAAAGCCCCCGCCTCGGCGGGGGCTTTGTCGTGTCAGGACCGTCCCACCACCCGCGACGGGGTCCGGGCGACGATCCCCGCGGCGAGGGTGAACAGGCCACCGGCGGCCAGCAGCACGCCCGACAGGCCGATGCTGTCCACCACCTGGCCGCCGGCCAGGGCGCCGACGCCGATGGCCAGGTTGAAGACGAAGGCCATCAGCGCGGTGGCGGCCTCGGCGTTGGGCGCACTCTTGAGGATCCAGGTCTGCAGGCTGACCGAGATGCTGCCGAACACCGCCCCCCACAGCATCAGCAGGGCGATCGCCATGGGGGCCTGGCGACCCAGCCAGGGGAAGGCCAGGGTCGCGACGGCGAGCAGCACCGGGATGACCAGTACGGTGCGATAGGGATGCCGCCCGGCGGCGCTGCCGGCGAGGAAGTTGCCCGCCAGCCCCGCGCCGCCATAGAGCAGCAGCAGGCCGCTGACGCTGGCCAGGGGAATCCCGGCGATGTCCTGCAGGATCGGGCTGATGAAGGTATAGGCGGCGAAATGGCCGACCACGATCAGCGCGGTGACGCTCACCCCGACCCGCACGCCGCGGCTGGCGAACTGCCCGCCCAGGCTGGCCAGGCGCACCGGCTGCCGGGCCGGCAGGCGCGGCAACAGCGCCCACAGGGCCACGGTCACCGCCAGGCTCAGGCCGGCCAGGGCGGCGAAGGCGATGCGCCAGTCGGTCTGCTCGCCGAGCCAGCTGCCCGCCGGCACCCCCAGCACCGAGGCGCCGGCCACGCCGCTGAAGATCACCGCCATGGCCCGGGGCACCTGCTCCAGCGCCACCAGGCGCGACGCCAGCCCCCCGGCGATGGCCCAGAAGCCGCCGATGCACACGCCCACCAGCACCCGGGTGGCCAGCAGCACGGCGAAGCTGCCGGCCACGGCACCCAGCAGGCTGGCCAGGGTCATCAGTGCCATCAGGCCGGTCAGCATCAGGCGCCGATCCAGTCGTCCCACCGCCACCGGCAGCAGCGGGGCGGCGAAGGCCGCCACCACCCCCGGCACGGTGATCAGCAGCCCGGCCACGCCCGGGGTGACCGACAGCGTGCCGGCCACCTGGGAGAGCAGGCCGATGGGCAGCTGCTCGGCGGTGACCAGCAGGAAGATGCCGACCATCACCGCCATCACGCCCAGCCAGTCGCGGCGGGCGGTAGTGGCCTTGGCGGCCGATGTCGGCTCGCTGGGTAGTGTCTGTGCCATATCCCTTCCCTGCCCGTTCACGGGCCCGTCCCGGGCCCCCAGACAAGAACGCCCCCGTGGCGTGAGCCACGGGGGCGTTCGACGCATGACCCTGCGATCAGAGGGCGGTCTCGGCCTCCTCGGCCTCGAACGCCGCCTTCTCCTCGGCGGTCATCTCCTTGATGGTCAGCTTGACGCGATTGCGGTTGTCGATGTCGAGCACCTTGACCACGATCTCGTCGCCCTCGTTGAGGTAGTCGCGCACGTCGTTGACCCGCTCGGGCACGATCTGCGAGATGTGCACCAGGCCGTCGGTGCCCGGCATGATGTTGACGAAGGCCCCGAAGTCGGCGATACGCACCACCTTGCCACGGTACAGCTTGCCGATCTCCGGCTCGGCGGTGATCGCCAGCACGGTGTCGATGGCCGCCTTGGCCGCGGACTTGTCCTCGGCATAGATGCGCACGGTACCGTCGTCATCCAGGTCGATGGAGGCGCCGGTGTCCTCGCAGATCTTGCGGATGGTGGCGCCGCCCTTGCCGATGACGTCACGGATCTTCTCCGGGTCGATCTTGATGGTGGCCATGGAGGGCGCGTTCTCGGAGACCTCGGCACGGCTCTGGCCGATCACCTCGTTCATCTGCTCGAGGATGTGCAGGCGGGCCTCGTGGGCCTGCTGCAGCGCCTGCTCCATGATCTCCTCGTTGATGCCCTCGATCTTGATGTCCATCTGCAGGGCGGTGACGCCCTCGGAGGAGCCGGCGACCTTGAAGTCCATGTCACCCAGATGGTCCTCATCGCCAAGAATATCGGTCAGCACCGCGAAGCCGTCCTCGTCCTTGACCAGGCCCATGGCGATGCCCGCCACCGGCGCCTTCATGGGCACGCCGGCATCCATCAGGGCCAGCGAGGAGCCGCACACGGAGGCCATGGAACTGGAGCCGTTGGACTCGGTGATCTCGGAGACCACGCGGATGGTGTAGGGGAAGTCGTCCTCGGCGGGCAGCATGGCCTGGACGCCGCGACGCGCCAGGCGGCCGTGACCGATCTCGCGACGCTTGGGGCCACCCATGAAGCCGGCCTCGCCCACGCTGTAGGGCGGGAAGTTGTAGTGCAGCAGGAAGCGGTCCTTGCGCTCGCCTTCCAGCGACTCGATCAACTGGGCATCGCGCAGGGTGCCCAGGGTGGCGATGACGATCGCCTGGGTCTCGCCACGGGTGAAGATCGCCGAGCCGTGGGTCTTGGGCAGGGTGCCGACCTCGATCGACAACGGCCGCACGGTCTTGAGGTCGCGGCCGTCGATGCGCGGCTCGCCCTTGACCACCCGGGAGCGCACGACGCGCTTCTCGAGCCCGGCGAAGGCGCCCTTGACGTCGTCGGCGTCGAACCGGCCCTCTTCCTCACCGGCCAGCTGCTCGACCGCCTCGGCCTTGAGCGCGGACAGCGCCTCCTGGCGGGCCATCTTGTCGGTGATGCGGTAGGCCTCGCCCACCTTGGCCTCGAAGCCGCTCGCCACGGCGTCCTTGAGGGCGGTGTTCTCGGCGGGGGCCTGCCAATCCCACTTGGGCTTGCCGGCCTCGGCGGCCAGCTCGTTGATGGCCCGGACGGCGACCTGCATCTCCTGGTGGCCGTAGAGCACGGCGCCGAGCATTTCGTCCTCGAGCAGCTCGCTCGCCTCGGACTCGACCATCAGCACGGCCTTCTCGGTGCCGGCGACGACCATGTTCAGCTCGGAGGTGGCGAGCTCTTCCACGGTGGGGTTGAGGAAGTAGCCCTTGTCGTCGTTGAAGCCGACCCGTGCGGCGCCGATCGGCCCGTTGAACGGCACGCCGGAGACGGCCAGGGCCGCGGAGGTGCCGAGCATGGCGGCGATGTCCGGGTCATGGTTGCGGTCGGTGGACAGCACCGAGCAGATGACCTGGACCTCGTTCATGAAGCCCTTGGGAAACAGCGGGCGGATCGGACGATCGATCAGCCGCGAGGTGAGGGTCTCCTTCTCGGTGGGACGCCCCTCGCGCTTGAAGAAGCCGCCGGGAATCTTGCCGACCGCGTAGGTCTTCTCCTGGTAGTGGACGGACAGGGGGAAGAAGGGCTGGGCGGGATTCGCCTCCTTCTTCGCCACCACGGTGCACAGCACCACGGTGTCGTCCATGGTGACCATCACGGCACCGGTGGCCTGGCGGGCGATGCGCCCGGTTTCCAGGGTGACGGTGCTGCGACCGTATTCAAACGTTTTCTTGACCGGGTTCACGGCGACTTCCTTCAACTTTTCGATTCATGTTCGGGTCGTTTCGACTCGGCCCCATTTTAGGGGTTGACGCCCGCGAGAGCTACCGGTTATGCGGCCCGCCGGCCAAAGCTATGGCCCGGATGAGGCGTCCGTAGCGGGGGGCTACGCCGTGGGTGAGGAGGATTCCTCCGAACGGGCTGGCCATGGATGGCCAGCACCGGCCCTGCAAGCGGAGCAGGATGCGAGAGCGCCGCAGGGCGTCTTAGCGCCCAGGGAAGGGTTTACAGCGCCCCCTCGAGACCCGTCGCCGGATCAGCCCGAGTGGCAACATCAGACGTAGGCCCTTCCCCTGAAATGCAAAACGGGCAGCCCCGAGGGGCTGCCCGTTTCACGGCGTCCTGGACGGCGTCGCTTAGCGACGCAGACCGAGACGCTGGATCAGCGACTGATAGCGCTCGAAATCCTTGCGCTTCAGGTAGTCCAGCAGCTTGCGACGCTGGTTGACCATGCGGATCAGGCCACGACGGGAGTGGTGATCCTGCTTGTTGGTCTTGAAGTGATCCTGCAGGCCGTCGATGTTCGCGGTCAGCAGGGCCACCTGCACTTCGGGGGAACCGGTGTCGTCATCGCCACGGCCGTATTCCTTGACGATTTCGGACTTCTGTTCAGCGGTCAGTGCCATCTGTCTCTCCAGTAAGCAATATGCCTGAATGATGAATGTCGGAGACCACGCATATTTGCAGTCTCCACGCCTGCCCGATGGGCGGGTTCTATGCCGAGCCCGCCGCCACGGCGGTGCTCAGTAGGCGACGGGGCGCGATTTCCCCCGCCGCTCGCACCACGCCGAGCCCCAGGAAGGCCCCGCCGTGGTAGAGTCGTGCCAGGCCGTCGACGGGCAGCTCGCCCGTATCGAGCCTGGCGGTCTGGCCATGCCGCAGGCGGCCCGCCGCCTGGGCGTCCAGCGCCAGTCGCGGCAGTCCCGCCACCAGCACGTCCACCGGCAGCAGCACCGCCTCGCGGGCCGCCTGGTCCGGCAGGGCCTCGAGCGCCTCGGGCGTGACCATGCCCGCGGCTTCGAAGGGGCCGGTCTTGAGCCGCCGCAGGGCGCTGATATGGGCGCCACAGCCCAGCGCCAGGCCGATGTCCTCGGCCAGGGTGCGGATGTAGGTGCCCTTGCTGACGTGCACCTCCATGTCGAAGGCACTGCCCTCGAACGCCAGGAGGCGCGCATCATACACCGTCACGCGGCGTGCTGCACGCGCAACCGTCTTGCCCTCGCGGGCCAGCTCGTAGAGCTTGCGCCCCTGGTGCTTGAGCGCCGAGTGCATCGGCGGCACCTGGTCGATCTCGCCCCGAAAACGCGCGAGCACGCCCTCGAGGTCCGCCGCGGACAGCCCCGGCACCTCGCGGCGCTCGAGCACCTCGCCCTCGGCGTCACCGCTGTCGGTGAGCACGCCCAGTTCGACCCGGGTGCGATAGACCTTGTCCGCCTCCAGCAGGTAGGAGGAGAACTTGGTCGCCTCGCCGAACAGCACCGGCAGCAGGCCGGTGGCCATGGGGTCGAGGGTGCCGGTATGGCCGGCCTTCTGCGCCTGGAACAGGCGCCGGGCCCGCTGCAGGGCCTGGTTGCTGGACGCGCCCCGGGGCTTGTCCAGCAGCAGCACGCCGTCCACCGGCAGTCCGCGACGCCGACGCGCCATCAGTCCCGCTCTCCCTCGTCGTCCCCGGCATCATCGCCGTGACGGTCGCGGTCACTGGCCACCGCCTCGTCGATCAGCGAGGACAGGCGCTGGCCGCGGACCACGCTCTCGTCGAAGTGGAAGCGCAGCTCCGGGACGTGGCGCAGCTTGATGCGCCGCGCGATCTGGCTGCGCAGGAAGCCGGCGGCGCGCTTGAGCACCGTCAGGTTCTCCTTGATGCGCTCGGCGTCCTGCTCGCCCAGCAGGGTCACGTGGACGTCGGCATAGCCGAGGTCACGGCTGACCGTGACCCCGCTGACGGTGACCATGCCCAGGCGCGGATCCTTGATCTCGCGCTGGATGAGCACCGCCAGCTCCTTCTGGAGCTGGTCGGCCACCCGGTCGGTACGCTTGAACTCGCGCATGATCGGCTCCTCGAGCGGTTAGAGCGTCCGCTCGACCTTGACCTGGTCGAAGACCTCGATCTTGTCGCCGACCTGGACGTCGTTGTAGTTCTTCACGCCGATGCCGCACTCCATGCCGTTGCGCACTTCCTGGACGTCGTCCTTGAAGCGGCGCAGCGACTCGAGCTCGCCCTCGTAGATGACCACGTTCTCGCGGAGCACGCGGATCTTCTTGTGGCGATGGACGGTGCCCTCGACCACCATGCAGCCGGCGACGGCGCCGATCTTGGGCGCGCGGAAGACGTCGCGGACCTCGGCCACGCCGACGATCTCTTCCTTCCATTCCGGCTCGAGCATGCCGCTCATGGCCTGCTTGACCTCGTCGATCAGCTGGTAGATGACGCTGTAGTAGCGCAGCTCCAGGCCTTCGCGCTCGATGATCTCGCGGGCCGCGGCGTCGGCACGCACGTTGAAGCCGACCACGATGGCCTCGGAGGCCAGCGCCAGGTTGGCGTCGGTGCCGGTGATACCGCCCACGCCGGAGGACACCACGGAGACCTGCACCTCGTTGGTGGAGAGCTCTTCCAGCGCGCCCTTGATGGCCTCCAGGGAACCCTGGACGTCGGCCTTGAGCACGATGTTGAGCTTGGCCGCCTCTTCCTGGCCCATCTGGCTGAACATGTTCTCCAGCTTGGCCTTCTGCTGGCGGGCCAGACGCACCTCGCGGTACTTGCCCTGACGGAAGTTGGCGACCTCGCGGGCCTTCTTGTCGTCGGCCAGGACCATGAAGTCATCACCGGCCTCGGGGGTGCCGTCCAGGCCCTGGATCTCCACCGGCATGGCCGGGCCTGCCTCGTCGACCTGCTGGCCCAGCTCGTTGGTCAGGGCGCGGACGCGGCCGTAGTGCAGGCCGGCGAGCACGATGTCGCCCTTCTTCAGCGTGCCGTTCTGGACCAGCACGGTGGCCACCGGGCCGCGGCCCTTGTCGAGGCGCGACTCGACCACCACGCCCTTGCCGGGTGCCTCGGGGACGGCCTTGAGCTCGAGCACCTCGGAGACCAGCTGGATGGCTTCCAGCAGCGTCTCGATGCCCTCGCCGGACTTGGCGGAGACGTGGACGAACTGGGTGTCGCCACCCCACTCCTCGGAGATCACGCCGTGCTGCGACAGCTCGTTCTTGACGCGATCCGGGTCGGCGCCCGACTTGTCGATCTTGTTGACCGCGACCACCATCGGCACGCCGGCGGCCTTGGAGTGCTCCACGGCCTCGATGGTCTGGGGCATGACGCCGTCATCGGCGGCGACCACCAGGACCACCACGTCGGTGGCCTTGGCACCGCGGGCCCGCATGGCGGTGAACGCCGCGTGGCCGGGGGTGTCCAGGAAGGTCACGCCGCCATGGTCGTCCTCGACGTGATAGGCGCCGATGTGCTGGGTGATGCCGCCGGCCTCGCCGGTAGCCACCTTGGCCCGGCGGATATAGTCGAGCAGCGAGGTCTTGCCGTGGTCGACGTGGCCCATGACGGTCACGACCGGCGAACGGCTGATCTCATCGCCCTCGTAGGAGATGGCCTCGAGGACCTCGGTCTCCAGGGCATCGTCCTTGACCAGCTTGGGCTTGTGGCCCATCTCCTCGACCACGATGGCCGCGGTGTCCTGGTCGATGGTCTGGTTGATGGTCACCGCCGCGCCCATGGTGAACATCGCCTTGATGACCTCGTTGGCCTTGATCGACATCTTGTCGGCCAGGTCGGCGACGCTGATGGACTCGGGGATCGAGACCTCGCGGACGATCGGCTGGGTCGGCTTCTGGAAGCCGTGCTTGCCGCCGCCCTGGCTGCCGCCACGGCGACCGCCGCGACGCTCGGCGCGCTTGGCCTTCTTGCCGCCGCGACGCCGCTCCTCGCGGTCGCCCCGGTCGTCGTCGCGATCGTCACGCCCCTTCTTGCCGGCCTTGCCGCTGGCCTTCTTGACCGCGGCACGACGCGGTTCGGCACGGCCTTCCTTGGGCGGCGCGGGCGCCTCCTCGGGGCTCGGCCCGGCGGTCTCGAGCTCCGGCACCGGGATCTCCGGCTCGCTCGGCACGGCCGTGGCCTGCTCGGCCTTGGCCTGCTCGGCCTCGACCTTCTCGGCCGCCTGGCGCGCGGACGCCTCGGCGGCGCGACGCTTGGCCTCCTCGGCGGCCTCCGCCTCGCGCTTGGCCTCGGCCGAGGCCATGTCACCGACCAGCTGACGCGGGCCGTGATCCTGAGCCTGGGGCTCCTCGGCGGGCTTCTCTTCCTCGCGCTTGACGTAGGTGCGCTTCTTGCGCACCTGCACCTCGATGCTCTTGCCGCGCTCCCCGGACTTGATGCGGCTGCGCGTCTTGCGGGTCAGGGTGATGCGATTCTTCGCCCCGGCACCGGCGCTGCCGCCATGGCTCTTGGTGAGATAGTCGAGCAGCTGCCGCTTGTCCTCCTCGGACACGGCGTCATTCTCGGCCTTCTGGCCGAGCCCGGCTTCTTTCATCTGTTCCAGGAGGCGGGGTACATCGCGCCCCACCTTCACTGCAAAATCCTTAACGGTCATTTCTGACATTACGACCCTCCTCAGCCCGTGACCCGTTTTACTGTTCGCTCTCGAACCATGGCGCACGGGCAGTCATGATCAGTGCCGCGGCGCGCTCCTCGTCCAGCCCCTCGATGTCCGTCAGGTCATCGACGGACTGCTCGGCGAGGTCCTCCATGGTGACGATGCCTCGACTGGCCAGAATGAAGGCCAGGTGACGCTCCATACCGTCCATCTCCAGCAGGTCGTCGGCCGGCTGGGCACCATCGAGTTCCTCCTCGGAGGCGATGGCCAGGTTCAACAACTCGTCCTTGGCGCGAGCGCGCAGCTCTTCGATGAGATCCTCGTCGAACTCCTCGATTTCCAGCATTTCCTCCACCGGGACATAGGCGACCTCCTCCAGGGAGGTGAAGCCTTCCTCGACCAGCAGACGTGCCACGTCCTCGTCGATGCCCAGGTGCTGGATGAAGTGCTCGACCAGGCTGTCGATTTCCTGATCGCGCTTGGTCTCGGCCTCGTCCTCGGTCATGACGTTGAGACGCCAGCCGGTGAGTTCGGAGGCCAGGCGCACGTTCTGGCCGCTACGGCCGATGGCCTGGGCCAGGTTGTCCTCGGCGACGGCCACGTCCATGGCGTGGGCGTCCTCGTCGACGAGGATGGAGGCGACATCCGCCGGCGCCATGGCATTGATCACCAGCTGGGCGGGGTTGTCGTCCCACAGCACGATGTCCACGCGCTCGTTCTGCAGCTCCGAGGACACCGCCTGGACCCGCGAGCCGCGCATGCCGACGCAGGCGCCCACCGGGTCGATACGGCGGTCATTGGTCTTGACCGCGATCTTGGCCCGGGACCCCGGGTCGCGGGCCGCCCCCTTGATCTCGATGAGCTGCTCGGCGATCTCCGGCACCTCGATCTTGAACAGCTCGATGATCAGTTCCGGACAGGTCCGCGACAGGATCAGCTGGGCACCGCGGGCCTCGGGGTCGACCTCGGTCAGCAGGGCGCGAACCCGCTCGTTCATGCGGTAGCGCTCGCCGGGGATCATCTCGCTGCGCGGCAGGAAGGCCTCGGCGTTCTCGCCCAGGTCGATGATCAGGCCGTCGCGTGTCGTCTTCTTGACGATGCCGGCGACCAGCTCGCCCTCGCGGTCGGCGTAGAGCCGTACCACCTCGGCGCGCTCGGCCTCGCGGACCTTCTGCACGATGACCTGCTTGGCGGTCTGTGCGGCGATGCGGCCGAAGGAGGCGTTCTCGATCTGCTCCTCGACCACGTCGCCCAGCCCCAGGGGCGGGTCGCGACGCTCGGCGTAGGAGAGCTTGATCTGGGCATCGGGGCCGTCGAAGTCGTCATCCTCCACGACCTCCCAGCGCCGGAAGGTCTCGTAGTCGCCGGTCTGCCGGTCGATGTGGACCCGCACGCTGGCTTCCACGTCCTCGAAGCGCTTGCGTGACGCGCTGGCCAGCGCCGCCTCGACGGCCTCGAAGATCACCTCGCGGGGGACCCCCTTCTCGTTGGAGATCGCGTCGACGACCGCCAGAATCTCTTTACTCATGCCTTAGCCTCACCAGAAAACCCGTCCTTTAGCACCGACCTCACTGACCGAACTGCGGAACGACCCGCGCCTGGTCGATGCTCTCGATGGGAAAGCAATATTCCTCGCCGTCGAGCTGCAGCAGCACCTCGTCGCCCTCGATGCCGGCCAGCAGGCCCTGGAACTTGCGCCGCCCGTCGAAGGGCACGCGCAGCTTCACGGCCACCACATGACCGGCGTAGCGCTCGAACTGCTCGAGAGTGAACAGCGGCCGGTCCATGCCCGGAGACGAGACCTCGAGCCGGTACTCGCCGGCGATGGGGTCCTCGACATCGAACACCGCGCTGACCTGGCGGCTGACATCGGCGCAATCCTCCACGCTCACCCCGTCGTCGTGATCGATATAGATCACCAGGCGGGAATGTTTACCCTGGGACAGGTAGTCGATGCCCCACAGCTCGAAGCCCATGGCCGAGACCACCGGTTCGATCAGCGCATGTAGCGCAGCATCCTTGATTGCCACGGAAGAAAGCTCCTACAGCCGTTGCATCAGGCACCTGGCCGGGAGTGAACAGGAAAGTCAGGTGGCTGATTGGCGTTGCCCGGATCAGCGTCGCCGATATCGACCGGCGTGCTGGCCGCTAACAAAAAGCCCCTTCACAGGAAGGGGCTTTTACAAGAAACCTGTATACCACTTCGGCTCTCTGACATGCCCCGAAAACACCTGCATGCCTGCCTCGAAGATGGTAGCGGGGACCGGATTTGAACCGATGACCTTCGGGTTATGAGCCCGACGAGCTACCAGACTGCTCCACCCCGCATCAATCTAGGTCGGTGATTGTATGCCTGCCTGACTCTTGCGTCAAGTGACAAAGCACCGCTCCGCCAATCCTGCTGTTGAAGGTCCGGCGCCTGGTGAGCATCACCGTGCCGGCTTCAAATGGTGCCGAAGGCGGGACTTGAACCCGCACGACCGTAAGGTCACTACCCCCTCAAGATAGCGTGTCTACCAATTCCACCACTTCGGCATCAGGGGAGGCCGGATCCGCGACTCAGTTGCCGCTTTCCTCCAGCACTGGCGCTGCATTATCCACACCGTTGCCCTCGTCGTCAAGGGTCGGCACGGCGTTCTGCTGCTCGATCAGTTCGGCATCGGGGATGCCCGCTTCCTCCGGCGCCTGGCCGGCCTGGGAGGCGAAGTAGGCCAGGGTCAGGGAGGTGGCGAAGAAGGCCGCGGCCAGCACGCCGGTGGCGCGCGACAGGAAGCTGCCGCTGCCCCGGGAACCGAACACGGTCTGGGAGGCGCCGCCGCCGAAGGAGGCACCGGCATCGGCGCCCTTGCCCTGCTGCAGCAGGATCAGGACGACCAAGGCGATGGCGATCGCCACGTGGATCATGAGAATGGCAACTTGCATGGATTCAACCTGCTGACTGACAAATGGCTAGGAAATCGTCGACCTGAAGGGAAGCACCGCCCACCAGGCCGCCGTCGATGTCCGGCTGGGCGAGCAGCTCGGCGGCATTGGCGGCCTTCATGCTGCCGCCGTAGAGGATCCGCATGTCCTCGGCCAGGGAGGCACAGTAATCAGTCAGGCGTGCGCGGATCGCGCCGTGCACCGCCTGGGCCTGCTCGGGCGAGGCCGTGCGCCCGGTGCCGATGGCCCACACCGGCTCGTAGGCGAGCACCAGCCGGGGCCGCTCGCCGACGCCCAGGCCCTCGAGGACGGCCTCGAGCTGGCCGAGCACCACGGCCTCGGTGCGGCCGGCGTCCCGCTCCTCGAGGGTTTCGCCGAGGCACAGCACCGGGGTGAGTTCACAGGCCAGGGCGGCCCGCACCCGGGCCAGCACGGCGGCATCGTCCTCGCCGAACAGGATCCGCCGCTCGGAATGGCCGACCAGCACCAGGCGCGCCCCCAGCTCCTTGAGCATCTCGCCACTGACCTCGCCGGTGAAGGCCCCGGCGGGCCGGTCGCTGAGGGTCTGGGCGCCGACGACCAGCGGCGTGTCGCCCCAGGCCCGCCCCGCGGCCTCCAGATAGGGGAAGGGCACCATCAGCGCCACGTCGACGCACTCAGGCAGGGTGGCATCGGCGAAGGTCCGGCCGAAGCCCTCGACCAGGGACAGGGAGCCGTTCATCTTCCAGTTACCGGCGATCAGCGGCGTCGACATGGGGGGTCCTCTTTCAAGGTGGAGCGAAATGGTATAGGAGCGGCCCTGTCAAGACAACCAGGGCCTAGGAGCCTGTCGGCCTTAACGCTGATCTGCTGCGACACTCGGGCTTTCGGCCAATTTCATTCGATCTGATTCGTTAAATAGCGGGCTATTCGCCTCATCGAATCGATAAACTTGTCTCGAAATCCGGGCGTCTCGCGACGATCGGTCAAATCCGACAGGCTCCCATGGTCAGGACAGCAGGCCCTGGACGTCATCGGCCAGGCGACGGGCCAGGCCGCCCACGTCCAGATGGGGACGCCCCTCGACCATCACCCGGATCAGCGGCTCGGTGCCGGAGGGCCGCAGCAGCACCCGACCCTGGTCGCCCAGTTCGGCCTCCACCGCCGCCACGGCGGACCTCAGCGATGGTGCCTCCATCAGCGACTTGGCGTCGGCCCCCGGGCTCAGGCGCACGTTGACCAGCATCTGCGGCGCCTTCTCCAGGCCGGCCAGCAACTCGCCCAGCGGCCGCCCCTCGCGCACCATGATCGACAGCACCTGCAGCGCGGAGACGATGCCGTCGCCGGTGGTCTGCACATGACCGCAGACGATATGCCCGGAGGACTCGCCGCCCAGCTGCCAGCCGTTGGCCGCCAGGCGCTCCATGACGTAGCGGTCGCCGACCTTGGCCCGCTCGAAGGGGATCGCCATGGCCTCCAGCGCCGCGGCCAGGCCGAAGTTGCTCATCAGGGTGCCGACCACCCCGCCGCCCAGATCGCCCCGGCCGTGACGGTCCCGGGCGATCAGGTAGAGGATGTCGTCACCGTCGATCTCGCGGCCGTCGGCGTCGACCATCAGCACCCGGTCGCCGTCGCCGTCGAAGGCCACCCCCAGGTCGGCGCCCTGCTGGATGACCGCGGCGCGCAGCGCGGCGGGATGGGTGGAGCCCACCTCATGGTTGATGTTGAGGCCATCCGGTGCGGCGCCGATCACGCTGACCTGGGCGCCCAGTTCGCGGAACACGCTGGGCGCGATGTGGTAGGTGGCGCCGTGGGCGCAGTCGATGACCATCTTCAGGCCGTGCAGGCTGACCCGCTCGGGGAGGGTCGACTTGCAGAACTCGATGTAGCGGCCGGCGGCGTCGTCCACCCGCCTGGCCTTGCCCAGGGCATCCGGTGCCACGGTGGTCAGCGGCTCGTCGAGCATCGACTCGATGTCGGCCTCGACGGCATCGGCCAGCTTGACCCCCTCGGCGGAGAAGAACTTGATGCCGTTGTCGGCGAAGGGGTTATGGGAAGCCGAGATGACGATGCCGGCATCGGCCCGGAAGGTCCGGGTCAGGTAGGCGATCGCCGGAGTGGGCATGGGGCCGAGCAGGATGACGTCGACGCCGGCGGCGGACAGGCCGGCCTCCAGGGCCGACTCGAACATGTAGCCGGAGATCCGCGTGTCCTTGCCGATCAGCACCCGGGCCTGCCCCGACTCGCGGGCCAGCACCCGGCCGGTGGCCCAGCCCAGCTTGAGCATGAAGTCGGGGGTGATGGGCGCCTCGCCCACCGTGCCGCGGATCCCGTCGGTACCGAAATAGCGTCTACTCATTCTCGCACCCTTCCTTGAGGACGGCCCAGGTCATGTTCACCGCGTCCACGTGGGGGCCCACGTCGTGGACGCGCAGGATTCGTGCGCCCCGCTCCACCGCCATCGCGGAAAGCGCCAGGCCGCCGGCGAGGCGCTCCTCCACCGGCCGGTCCAGCACCTTGCCGATCATGCTCTTGCGGGACATGCCCACCAGCAGCGGCAGGCCGAAGCGCTCCAGATGCCGCATATGATGGAGCAGGCGCAGGTTGTGCTCCACGGTCTTGGCGAAGCCGAAGCCCGGGTCGAGGAGCAGACGCTCGCGGCGCAGCCCCGAGGCCTCGCAGTCGGCGATGCGCTGCGCCAGGAAGTCGGCCACGGCCTCCTCCACGGGGCGATCGTAGTGGGGCGCGTCCTGCATGTCGCCCGGCTCGCCGAGCATGTGCATCAGGCACACCGGCAGGCCACTGGTGGCGGCTGCCTTCATGGCGCCGTCGCGGCGCAGGTTGCGCACGTCGTTGATCATCCCCGCCCCCTTGAGCGAGGCCTCGCGCATCACCTCGGGGGTGCTGGTATCCACCGAGACGAGGGCATCGAGCTCGCGCACCAGGGCCTCCACCACCGGCACCACCCGATCCAGCTCCTGCTCGGCCGAGACCGGCGCGGCGCCGGGCCGGGTGGACTCGCCCCCCACGTCGATGACCGCGGCGCCCTCGGCCAGCATCTGCTCGGCGCGGCGCACGGCGTCGTCGAGGACCACGTGGCGGCCGCCGTCGGAGAAGGAGTCGGGGGTGACGTTGAGGATCCCCATCACGCGGGGAAAGGAGAGATCGAGCCGGTGCCGGCCACAGGGCAGTGGTGTCGCGGGTGTGGTGTGCATCGTCGTCCTGAAGGTGTCGTGAGGGGCGAGGGCCGGGCGGCCCTCTCCACGGCGAAGGCGCCCCGCAGGGCGCCCGATGGTCACGTCGCGGCGGGTCAGTTGCCCGCCGGTCCCCCGAGGGGGTCGGAGGGCCGACGGCTCGGCTCCTCCCCATCCTCGCCGTCACCGTCCTCGGCGACGTCCGAGGGCGAGGGCTCGCTCTCGGGGCGGCCGGTGACCGGCGACCCGCCGCCGGGGCTGCCATCCTCCCAGTCCTTCGGCGGACGCGGTTTGCGGCCTTCCATGATGTCCCTGAGCTGGTCGGCGTCGATGGTCTCGTACTGCACCAGCGCCTCGGCCATGGCATCCAGCTTGTCGCGATTCTCCTCGAGGATCTGCTTGGCCTGGGCGTAGCACTCGTCGATGATCCGGCGGACTTCCTTGTCGAGCCTGGTGGTGGTCTCGCCGGATTTCAGCATGCCGCCCTGGCCGGGGCCGCCGAGGAACTGGTGGGACTCGTCCTCGTCGTACATGACCGGCCCCATCTCCTCGGACAGGCCCCACTTGGCGACCATGTTGTGGGCCAGCTCGGTGGCCCGCTTGATGTCGTTGGAGGCGCCGGTGGTCACGCCGTTCGGGCCGAGCGTCATCTCCTCGGCGATGCGGCCGCCGAACAGCGAGCAGATCTGGCTGATGATCTGCTGGCGGGACAGGCTGTAGCGGTCCTCCTCGGGGAGGAACATGGTCACGCCCAGCGCCCGGCCACGCGGGATGATGGTCACCTTGTAGACCGGGTCGTGTTCCGGCATCACCAGGCCGATGATGGCGTGGCCGGACTCGTGATAGGCGGTGTTGAGCTTGTCCTTCTCGGTCATGACCATGGAGCGGCGCTCGGCGCCCATCATGATCTTGTCCTTGGCCAGCTCCAGCTCTTCCATGCCGACCAGGCGCTTGTTGCCGCGGGCCGCGAAGAGCGCGGCCTCGTTGACCAGGTTGGCCAGGTCGGCGCCGGAGAAGCCCGGGGTGCCGCGGGCGATCAGCGACGGCTTGACGTCGTCGGCCAGCGGCACCTTGCGCAGGTGGACGTTGAGGATGTGCTCGCGGCCGCGGATGTCGGGCAGCGGCACCACCACCTGGCGGTCGAAGCGGCCCGGGCGCAGCAGCGCCGGGTCGAGCACGTCGGGGCGGTTGGTGGCGGCGATGACGATGACGCCCTCGTTGGCCTCGAAGCCATCCATCTCCACCAGCAGCTGGTTCAGCGTCTGCTCGCGCTCGTCGTTGCCGCCGCCCATGCCGGCCCCGCGGGAGCGGCCCACGGCGTCGATCTCGTCGATGAAGATGATGCAGGGCGCCTGCTTCTTGGCCTGCTCGAACATGTCGCGCACCCGGGAGGCACCGACGCCGACGAACATCTCGACGAAGTCGGAGCCGGAGATCGAGAAGAAGGGCACCTTGGCCTCGCCGGCGATGGACTTGGCGAGCAGCGTCTTGCCGGTGCCAGGCGGGCCCACCATCAGCACGCCGCGGGGGATGGTGCCGCCCAGGCGCTGGAACTTGGTGGGATCGCGCAGGAAGTCGACCAGCTCCTCGACCTCATCCTTGGCCTCGTCACAGCCGGCGACGTCGGCGAAGGTGGTCTTGATCTGGTCCTGGGAGAGCAGCTTGGCCTTGGACTTGCCGAAGCTCATCGGGCCACCCTTGCCGGCGCCACCGCCCTGCATCTGGCGCATGAAGAACATGAAGATGCCCAGGATCAGCAGGATCGGGAAACTGGCGATCAGCAGCCGCGTCCACAGGCTCTGCTCCTCGGGCTTCTTGCCGACCACGGTGACGTTGTGGGCGAGCAGGTCATCCATCAGCTTGGGGTCGTCCGCCGCCGGCCGGATGGTCTGGAACTGGGAGCCATCGGTGCGCTCCCCGCTGATGGTGTAGCCGTCGATGGTCACGCTCTCGACCTGCTGGTTCTGCACCTGCTCGACGAACTGGGAATAGTTCATCGTCTGGGGTGCGTTCTCGACGCTGAAGTTGTTGAACACCGTCAGCAGCACTGCCGCGATGACCAACCACAGAATCAAGTTCTTCGCCATGTCGTTCAAGGGACTACCCTCATTGCAAGAATCTGTCGGCCGAACACGCCTGGTGCTTTCGACACTACATCAGCAGCACATGTTCAGCCAGCATGGGGGCGGGCCGGGCCCACCCGTGGCTATGGCATTCACTGTGACACAGACACGCCGTCGTGTCCGGCCATCGAAGCGTTAGCCTGTGACTATCGGGCCGACGGGGCACCGGCTCAGCCGCGAAACCCCTCCGCCAGCAGGTAGACCTCCCGGGACCGCGCGCGGGAGGCCTCCGGCTTGCGGGTCACCACCCGCGTGAAGTCGCTGCGCAACTCCTTCAGGTAGGCGTCGAAACCTTCTCCCTGGAAGACCTTGGCCAGGAAGGCGCCGCCGGGGGACAGGGTCTGGCGTGCCAGATCCAGGGCCAGCTCCACCAGGTACATCGCCTGGGGCTGGTCGATGGCGGCCATGCCACTCATATTGGGGGCCATGTCCGACATCACAAGGTCCACCGGCCGATCGCCGAGCCGGGCGAGGACCGCCTCGAGCACGCTCTCCTCGGTGAAATCGCCCTGGACGAAGTCGACGCCGGCCAGGGCGTCCATCTCGAGGAGGTCGGAGGCGATGACCAGGCCGGCGTCGCCGACCCGCTCGGCGGCCACCTGGCTCCAGCCGCCGGGGGCGGCGCCGAGGTCGATCACCGTCATGCCGGGGCGCAGCAGCCTGTCCTTCTCGTCCAGGGCCAGCAGCTTGTAGCTGGCGCGGCTGCGATAGCCGTCCTGCCAGCTCTGCTGCACATAGCGGTCGTCGAAGTGCTCCTTCAGCCAGCCGGCGCTGCTCTTGCTGGCGCCGCGCCGCTTGGGGCGGGAATCTTGGGAACGTGCCACGGCATCACCTGTGAATGATCCTGGATGACAGGCGGTCGAGCGGTTTCCGGAATAGACCTGGGAGGGGTGCTGACCTGCGGGCCCGGGGTGACTGGCGGCCGGCGAGGCTGGCCGCGCTTTCGCCGCGGAGCGATTCACCGTACCATGTGCGCTGCGCGCCAACCGGGAAGAATCAAGATACCATGAGCTTGTCACAGGCACAAAAGAAAGCATTCCGCAGCATCGGGCACCACCTCGACCCCGTGGTCACGGTCTCCGAGAACGGCCTCTCCGAGGGCGTGATCGCCGAGCTGGACCGGGCCCTCTCCGACCACGAGCTGGTCAAGGTCAAGCTGGCCCTGCCCGAGCGCGACGAGCGCGCCGCCATGCTCGACGAGCTGGTCGCGGCGAGCGGCGGTGAGCTGGTGCAGACGATCGGCAAGGTCGCCCTGCTCTACCGCCACAACCCCAGGGTCAACCCGAAGCTCTCCAATATCAAGCGCTTCGAGGAGCACCACGGCCGGCGCTGAGCCACCGCGCTTCGCGCGAGCTGGAAGCCCAGCAGGATCGACAGCTTCAGAAATCGAGTAGGAAGGGGAGTCGCCTCCCCCGTCCTCTCACACCACCGGGCATACGGTTCCGTACCACGGCGGTTCACGAAGAACGGCTAAGCCCTCTTACCGTATCGAGTACCGAGATCAGGCCCAGCCGATCGAACCACTTCCGTGGCAGGGCCTGATTCATGTGCGAAGCACCGGCATTCCACCAGGGGCCTCGCCCATTCCCGGCTGACTTCCACGCCCGATAGTCGTCCAGACCCAGTGCCAGAAGCTTACGGCGCCGGGTCCGCGGGCGTTTCCATTGCCGCCAGACCACGTCGCGTAACCGGCGGCGTATCCACCCATCCAGCGCTTCCAGCGGGCGCTTCACATCGACGAGACTGAAGTAACTGGCCCAGCCCCGCAGGACGGGGGCCAACTCCCTCGTGACGCGCCGAATATGGCGTCCCCTGCCACGCTTGAGGATCTCGCGGACACGCTGCATCAAGCGTGGCAGGCTGGCCTTGGCCAGCGTCAGCTTCGGCAGCTTGTGCCGGGTCAGCGTGTAGCCCAGATACCCCCGGTTCCAAGGCCGCTCCACCGCACTCTTGTCACGATTGACCGTCAGCCTGAGCGAGCTCTCGAGAAAATCACTCAGGCTGGCCATGACGCGCTCGCCCGCTCGCCGACTCCTGACATACACCTGCATATCGTCGGCGTAGCGGCAGAAGCGGTGACCGCGGCGCTCCAGTTCCTTGTCCACGTCATCCAGCAGGATGTTGGCCAGCAGCGGGCTGAGCGGTCCGCCCTGGGGCGTTCCCTGCCGGCGTGACGCGGCCTGGCAGTCCTGGAACAGACCGGCTTCCAGATAACGACGGATCAGGCGCAACACCCGCTTGTCGCGGACGCGGCGCGCGACCCGCGCCATCAGCAGGTCGTGGTTCACTCGGTCGAAGAAGGCTTCCAGGTCGAGGTCGACCACCCAGCGGTGGCCGGCCGTGACATGGGTCTTCATCGCCGCGACAGCCTGCTGGGCGCTGCGTTTGGGGCGGTAGCCGTAGCTCGATGCGGAGAAGCTCGGATCGAAGAGCGGCGTCAGCACCTGCAGCAGCGCCTGCTGGATCAGCCGGTCGGTGACCGTGGGGATGCCGAGCTGTCGTGTCCCGCCCTTGGACTTGGGGATCTCGACGGCTCGGACTGGGCTGGGGTGGTACTCACCGGCCAGCAGCCGCTCGCGCAGCGTCGGCCAGTGCTGTTTCAGGTGGTCAGCCAACTGCTCCACCGTCATGCCATCGGCACCCGGCGCGCCTTTGTTGGCGACCACCCTCCGGTAAGCCCGCGCCATGTTAGCCTTCTCTACCACGGCCTCCATGAGCGGGGCGGGCTCCGCTTTCGTCCACGATGACGACGCCGGGACCGTCTCGACGCCCACCGGCCGAGACTCGGGGTGCTGCCCCTGCCCCTCTGGGTGGGTGGCGGTATCAGCGCCGCTTTCTGTCTTCATGATCGATCCTCGAGACGTCATCGCCTACTCGCGGTTCTTCATGTTCGGCCCTTGGTGCCGCGGTGAACCGGCACTTACTATGGCCTCTGCTGACGTCTGGTGGCCCATCCCGCCGCCTCTCGACGCCGGTAGCACCGTGGCAGACCACCAGACCTCCCAGGGTAAGACGCGCGACCTTCCCGCTTATGCCTGTCGGATTTACGTCATGGCGTTCCGTGCAAGTACTGGGCTTTGATGATTGATGCCATCTCACCCCGCCATGACGCCTCATATCCGCTTCCTGTTCGTCAGGCCAGCGTTTTGCCTCGAGCTGCCTTCAGATTCCCCCTCGCGGGAGACACCCTTGCCGTCGGCTAGCACTTCCCCTTGCCGGGCGTGCAGGGGACTTTCACCCCCAAGTCATCCCGAGGCACCACCCTCGGGAACAGCGCCAGTCAGGCGCTGCGCGCCATGCCTGGCGCACATCGAAACACCCCCCGCAGCGTCGCTGCGGGGGGTGTTTTTCTTCACGCTTCCAGCTAAGGCTTCGAGCTGGGGTCACAGGTGTTCGACGCTTCCGATCTCGTACTCGACGTCGCCACCCGGGGTGCGCACCAGCGCCACGTCGCCCTCTTCCTTGCCGATCAGGGCGCGGGCGATGGGCGAGGTGACGGAGATCCGACCGGCCTTGATGTCGGCCTCGTCCTCACCGACGATGCGGTAGGTCACCTCATCGTCGGTCTCCAGGTTGATCAGCTCCACGGTCACGCCGAAGATCACCTTGCCGGTCTTGGGCAGCTTGGTCACGTCGATGACCTGCGCATTGGAGAGCTTGCCCTCGATCTCCTGGATGCGCCCCTCGATGAAGCCCTGCTGCTCGCGGGCCGCATGGTACTCGGCGTTCTCCTTGAGGTCGCCATGCTCGCGGGCCTCGGCGATCGCGGCGATCACGTTGGGGCGCGCCTCGCTCTTGAGCTCCTCGAGCTCCTTGCGAAGACGCTGCTCACCGACGACGGTCATCGGGACCTTGTTCATTGACTGACTCCTGCATGCAGTTCCTGTAACCGCCGCACGGTGATGGCGTTGCCGTATTCGAGTGCCAGACAAACGGCATTGGCCCCGGCCAGGGTGGTGGCATAGGGAACCTTGCGGGCGAGTGCGGTGCGGCGGATCACCGAGGAATCATTGATGGCCTGGCGGCCCTCGGTGGTATTGACGATATAGGCGACCTCGTCGTTCTTGAGCAGATCGACGATATGCGGACGACCCTCATATACCTTGTTGACGATCTCCACCGGCAGGTCGGCCGCCTCGAGGGCCGATGCCGTGCCACGGGTCGCGCATAGGGTGAACCCCAATTTTAACAGAGAACGGGCCACCTCGATAACACCCGCCTTGTCCGGATCGCGCACCGAGAGGAAGGCCTTGCGCTCGCCGTCCAGCGCCGGGATCGCCTCGCCGGCGCCCAGCTGGGCCTTGTAGAAGGCCTCGGCGAAGGTGTCGCCGGAGCCCATGACCTCACCGGTGGACTTCATCTCCGGCGACAGGATGGGGTCGACGCCCGGGAACTTGGCGAACGGGAAGACCGCTTCCTTGACGCTGTAGAAGTGCGGCACCCGCTCGCTCTCGAAGCCCTGGTCGGCCAGGGTGGTGCCGGCCATGCAGCGCGCGGCGATCTGGGCCAGGGAGGTGCCGATGCACTTGGAGACGAAGGGCACGGTGCGCGAGGCCCGCGGGTTGACCTCGATGACGTAGATCTCGCCATCCTGCCAGGCCAACTGCACGTTCATCAGCCCCTTGACGCCGAGTTCCACGGCCATGCGCTTGACCTGCTCGCGCATCTCGTCCTGCACGTCCGCGGGCAGCGAGTAGGGCGGCAGCGCACAGGCGGAATCGCCGGAGTGCACGCCGGCCTGCTCGATATGCTGCATGATGCCGCCGATCACCACCTGCGCCCCGTCGGAGACGGCATCGATATCGATCTCGATGGCCGCGTTGAGGAAGTGATCGAGCAGCACCGGCGAGTCGTTGGAGACCTTGACCGCGTGGGTCATGTAGTTCTCGAGCTCGGAGGCGTCATAGACGATTTCCATGGCCCGGCCGCCGAGCACGTAGGAGGGCCGCACCACCAGCGGGTAGCCGATCGCCTCGGCCTTGGCGAAGGCCTCGTCGAAGCTGCGCGCGGTGGCATTGGGCGGCTGCTTGAGGCCCAGCTTGTCGATCATCTGCTGGAAGCGCTCGCGGTCCTCGGCGCGGTCGATGGCGTCCGGGGTGGTGCCGATGATCGGCACGCCGGCGGCCTCCAGCTCGCGGGCCAGCTTGAGCGGGGTCTGGCCGCCGAACTGCACGATCACCCCGGCGGGCCGTTCCTTGTCGGCGATCTCCAGCACGTCCTCGAGGGTCACCGGCTCGAAGTAGAGGCGGTCCGAGGTGTCATAGTCGGTGGAGACGGTCTCCGGGTTGCAGTTGACCATGATGGTTTCAAAGCCGTCGTCGCGCATGGCGAGCGCGGCGTGGACGCAGCAGTAGTCGAACTCGATGCCCTGGCCGATACGGTTCGGGCCGCCACCCAGCACCATGATCTTCTGGCGGTCGGAGACCTCGGCCTCGCATTCCTCCTCGTAGGTGGAATACATGTAGGCGGTATCGGAGGCGAACTCCGCGGCACAGGTGTCCACCCGCTTGTAGACGGGACGGATGCCGGCCTTCTGGCGGGTCTTGCGGAACTCCTTCTCGGCGACGCCGAGCAGCGTCGCCAGGCGGGCGTCGCTGAAGCCCTTGCGCTTGAGGCGCAGCAGCTCGCGGGCGTCCAGCTCGGAGAGCGAGCGCCTGGCGACCTCGGCCTCGCTGTGCACCAGGTCCTCGAGCTGGACCAGGAACCAGGGGTCGATCCTGGTCAGGCGGAAGATCTCGTCGCGGCTCATGCCGGCACGCATGGCGTCGGCGACATAGAAGATGCGCTCGGCGCCGGCGGCCTGCAGTTCGCCCTTGATGTGGGCCAGGGTCTCGTCGGTGAAGCGGGTGACCTTGGGGTCGAGGCCGTCGTTGCCGGTCTCCATGCCGCGCAGTGCCTTCTGCAGCGACTCCTGGAAGGTGCGACCGATGGCCATCACCTCGCCCACCGACTTCATCTGGGTGGTCAGACGGTCGTTGGCCTGGGGGAACTTCTCGAAGGTGAAGCGCGGGATCTTGGTGACCACGTAGTCGATGGACGGCTCGAAGGAGGCCGGGGTGCGACCGCCGGTGATGTCGTTCTGCAGCTCGTCCAGGGTGTAGCCGACGGCCAGCTTGGCGGCGATCTTGGCGATCGGGAAGCCGGTGGCCTTGGAGGCCAGCGCCGAGCTGCGCGACACCCGCGGGTTCATCTCGATGACCACCATGCGCCCGGTATCCGGGTCCATGCCGAACTGGACATTGGAGCCGCCGGTCTCGACGCCGATCTCGCGCAACACCGCCAGGGAGGCGTCGCGCATGATCTGGTATTCCTTGTCGGTCAGCGTCTGGGCCGGCGCCACGGTGAGGGAGTCGCCGGTGTGCACGCCCATGGGGTCGAAGTTCTCGATCGCGCAGACGATGATGCAGTTGTCGTTCTTGTCGCGAACGACCTCCATCTCGTACTCCTTCCAGCCCAGCAGCGACTCGTCGATCAGCAGCTCGTGGTTGTTGGAGAGTTCGAAGCCGCGGTTGCAGATCTCCTCGAACTCCTCCTTGTTGTAGGCCACGCCGCCGCCGGAACCGCCCATGGTGTAGGAGGGGCGGATGATCACCGGGAAGCCGAGCTCGCCCTGGATCGCCCAGGCCTCGTCCATGGTGTGGGCCACCTTGGCCTTGGGGCACTCCAGGCCGATGCGCTTCATGGCCTGGTCGAACAGGTCGCGGTCCTCGGCCTTGTTGATGGCGTCGGCGTTGGCGCCGATCATCTCCACGCCGTGCTTTTCGAGCACGCCGTGCTTGTCCAGGTCCAGGGCGCAGTTGAGCGCGGTCTGGCCGCCCATGGTGGGCAGCACGGCATCGGGCTTCTCGGCCTCGATGATCTTCTCCACCGCCTGCCAGGTGATCGGCTCGATGTAGGTGGCATCGGCCATCACCGGGTCGGTCATGATGGTGGCCGGGTTGGAGTTGACCAGGATGACCCGGTAGCCCTCCTCGCGCAGGGCCTTGCAGGCCTGGGCGCCGGAGTAGTCGAACTCGCAGGCCTGGCCGATGACGATGGGGCCGGCGCCGATGATCAGGATGCTCTGGATGTCGGTACGTTTGGGCATGACGGTTCCCGCGGCTAATCGGTGTAAAGACGGACTCGATGGTGACTGAGGATCAACGCTTAGCGGCGTTCCTTCATCATGGAGATAAAGCGGTCGAACAGCGGCGCGACATCCCGCGGGCCGGGGCTCGCCTCCGGGTGGCCCTGGAAGCTGAAGGCCGGCCGGTCGGTGCGCTCGATGCCCTGCAGGGTGCCGTCGAACAGCGAGCGGTGGGTGGCCCGCAGGGTCTCGGGCAGCGTCGACTCCTCGGCCGTGAAACCGTGGTTCTGGCTGGTGATCATCACCTGGCCGCTGTCGAGGTCCTGCACCGGGTGGTTGGCGCCGTGGTGGCCGAACTTCATCTTCACCGAGTTCGCCCCGCTGGCCAGCGCCAGCAGCTGGTGACCCAGGCAGATGCCGAAGATCGGCACCCCGGTCTCGAGCAGCTCGCGGATGGCGGCGATGGCGTACTCGCAGGGCTCCGGGTCGCCGGGGCCGTTGGAGAGGAAGATGCCGTCCGGGTTCAGCGCCATGACCTCGCTGGCCGGGGTCTGGGCCGGCACCACGGTCAGGCGGCAGCCGCGGGAGGCCAGCATGCGCAGGATATTGCGCTTCACCCCGTAGTCGTAGGCGACCACGTGGTAGGGACGCTCGGCCTCGGCGGTGTCGGCATAGCCCTGGCCCAGGGTCCACTCGCCCTCGGTCCACGCGTAGGGCGACTGGCAGGAGACGACCTTGGCCAGGTCCATGCCCTTGAGCCCCGGGAAGGCCCGCGCCGCCTCGAGGGCCCGTGCCACGGCGTCCTCGCCCTCGGCGTCGGCACCGGCGAGGATGGCGCCGTTCTGGGCGCCCTTGTCGCGCAGGATGCGGGTCAGGCGGCGGGTATCGATGTCGGCGATGCCCAGCACGTTCTGGCCGGCCAGGTAGTCGGAGAGCGTCTGCTCGGAGCGGAAGCTGCTGGCCAGCAGCGGCAGGTCGCGGATCACCAGGCCGGCGGCGGCGATGGCGCCGGACTCCACGTCCTCGGCATTGATGCCGGTGTTGCCGATGTGCGGATAGGTCAGGGTGACGATCTGGCGGGTATAGGAGGGGTCGGTAAGGATTTCCTGATAGCCCGTCATGGCCGTATTGAACACCACCTCACCGCTGGTTTGCCCATCGGCGCCGATGGCGGTGCCATGAAACACACTGCCATCTTCCAAGGCCAGTATCGCGGGTCTGTTCAATGCAACGTCCTCCCAAGTTTTAAGAGACAGCTCGTCAAGGAATACTCCGGGGCCGGGCCGCAAAAAAGCGGGACGAAACCCGATGCAGACCGGTTTCATCCCGCTTGTTGTCATTCGCTCGGAATGCGGGGCCGAAGCAACAAGCGCAGCGAAGGGGGCTCTCGCCCATGCGCCCGGCCAAAATTTTGGGGATATTACAGGAAATGGCGCCCGACGGCTACCCCCAGAGAGGTAAGAAGGCAGAGCTATCGTTCGGGGCTGTTCCGTCGACAGGCCTACAGGGAGGCGCTGTGAACCCCTCCCTGGGCGCTACCGATGCCATTCCTGGCATAGGACCTCCCCTTCGGCCTGTCCCCGGCGCCCCTCATGATGTGCGCTCTGCTCGCCTCGGGATCAAAGCCCCAGCACATCCTGCATGGCGTAGCGGCCGTTGTCCCGGTCCGCCACCCAGCGCGCCGCGCGTACCGCCCCCTTGGCGAAGGTCATGCGGCTGGAGGCCTTGTGGGTGATCTCGATGCGCTCGCCCTCGGTGGCGAACATCACCGTATGCTCGCCGACGATATCGCCCGCCCTGACGGTCGCAAAGCCGATCTCCCGGTCGGTGCGCGGCCCGCACTGGCCGACCCGCTCGAAGACGCCATGCTCCTTGAGGCTGCGGCCCAGGGACTCGGCGACCACCTCGCCCATCTTCAACGCCGTGCCGGAGGGCGCATCGACCTTGTGGCGATGGTGGGACTCGATCACCTCGATGTCGTAGCCCTCGTCGCCGAGCGCCCTGGCGGCCGTCTCGAGCAGCTTGAGGGTCAGGTTCACGCCGACGCTCATGTTCGGGGCGAAGACCATGGCCAGGCGCTCACCATAGCCGTCCAGCTCGGCCAGCTCGTCGTCGGAGAGCCCGGTGGTGCCGATGACGATGCGCTTGCCGTGGGCAGCGCAGAAGGCCAGGTTGGCCAGGGTCACCTGCGGGGCGGTGAAGTCGATCAGCACGTCGAAGTCGTCGACGATGGCCTCCAGGGAGTCGGCGGCGGCCACGCCCAGCTTGCCGATGCCGGCCAGCTCGCCGATATCGGCACCGGCGAGCGAGCTGCCCGGTTCGACGATGCCGCCGGCCAGGATGGCCTCGGCATCCTGCTGCACGGCGTTGACCAGGGTGCGGCCCATGCGGCCGGCGACACCGACGATGGCGATACGGGTCATGCGGGCTCCTGAGGTTCGATGGCATGAAGTGCCCGGAGTATACCAGAGGCCGCCCCGCTCGGGGCCCGCCGCCTTGGGGTCGGGACGCGATATCGCCCACACTGGAGCTATCCGCCCAGGAGAGCCCGCGCCATGCCGGAGCCGACCCCGCTGTCCGCCGACCACCCGCTGCTGGCGCTGCTGCGCCGCCACCAGCGGGTGCTGCTGGCCGGCGCGCCGGGCACCGGCAAGACCACCCTGGCCGCCGCGGCGGCCGCCACCCTGGCCCGCCGGGGCGTGGTCTGCCGCTGCCTGAGCGTCGACCCCGGCCTGCCCGGGTTCGGCCCGCCGGGGGCCGTGGCGCTCGGGGTGTGGCGAGGCGCGGGCTGGCACCCGGAACGGCTGGCCGCGCTGTGCAGCCTCGACGCCGCCCGCTTTCGCCTGCCGCTGGTGGACGCCCTGCGCCGGCTGGCCGCCCACTGCCCGCCCGGCCCGCTGCTGATCGATGCCCCCGGCGTGGTGCGCGGCGCCGGGGCCGCCGAGTTGCTGCCGGCCCTGGCCGGGGTCGGTGATGCCCGGGCGCTGGCCCTGCTGGTGCCGGAGGGTGCCGCCGCCCCCCTCGCGGACGAATGCCGCGCTTTGGGGCTGCCCAGCCGTCGCCTCATCCCCGCCGCCGAGGCCCGCCACCCGGGGAAGCTGGCGCGCCGGCAGCGCCGCACCGCGGCCTGGCAGGCCTGGCTGGACGGCGCCGGTGAGCTGACCCTGAGGCTGGACGGCCTGGCGGTGCTCGGCACCCCGCCGCCGCGCGCGGCCCCCGGCGCCTGGCGGGGCCGTCAGATCGGCCTGCTCGACGCCCGGGGCGAGACCCTGGCCCTGGGCGAGGTACTCGAGCTGACGGCGGATCGCCTGCGGGTACGCGCCGCGCCCCCCTCGGCCAGCGTGGCCGCGGTGGTGATCCGCGACGCCCACCGGGAGCGTGACGGCACGCTGGCGACCGCCCCCCGCCATCGGCAAGCTCGCCCGGCCGTGGCCCTCCCGGAGCTGACCCGCCGCCTGCCGCCGGCCACGGCCGACGGCGGCCCGCGGCCGGTGGTGCGCCTCGAGCGGGCCGTGGCCACCCTGGTCAACGGCGTCTTCGGCGACCCCCTGCTGCACCTGCGGCTGCGCCACCAGCGACGCAGCCTGCTGTTCGACCTCGGCGACGCCGGGCGCCTGCCGGCGCGGCTCGCTCACCAGGTCAGCGACGTCTTCATCAGTCACGCCCACTTCGACCATATCGGCGGCTTCCCGTGGCTGCTGCGCTCGCGCATCGGCGACTACCCGGCGTGCCGGCTGTATGGCCCGCCGGGGCTCGCCGGGCACGTGCAGGGCCTGATGAGCGGCGTGCTGTGGGATCGGGTGGGCGACAAGGCCCCGCGCTTCGAGGTGGCGGAGCTGCACGGCGAACGGCTGCGGCGCTACGCCCTGGTGGCCGGTCGCGAACCCGAGACGCTGCCGTCACGGCCCGCCGAAGGGGGCCTGCTCCTCGAGGAGCCCGGCTTTGGCGTGCGGGCGACGCGCCTCGACCACGGCACGCCGGTGCTGGCCTTCGCCTTCGAGTCCCAAACCCGGGCCAGGGTGCGCAAGGCGCGGCTGGCGGCGCGAGGCTGGCCGCCCGGCCCCTGGCTCGGCGAGCTCAAGCGGCGGATGCTGGCCGGCCAGGGCGACGCCCCGATCCAGCCGCCCGGCGAGGCGGCGCGACCCGCCGCGACCCTGGCGGCGGAGCTGCTGGACATGCGCCCCGGCCAGCGGCTGGTCTATGCCACCGACCTGGGCGACACGCCGGCCAACCGGCGCCGCCTGCAGGCCCTGGCGAAGGACGCCGACATCCTGGTCTGCGAGGCCCCCTTCCTCGAGGCGGAGGCGGACCAGGCCCGCCGCACCGGCCACCTGACCGCCCGGGCCTGCGGCGAGATCGCCACGGCGGCGGGCGTGGCGTGCCTGGTGCCCTTCCACTTCTCGCGTCGCCATGCCGGCGACCCGCGCCCGCTCTACGACGAGATCCGCTCCCGCTACCCCGGCCTGGCGGTGCCGGCGGACGAATAGTCGCCGGACTCAGTCGGCCGCCGGGTCATGGCACAGCAGCAGGCCGATGGCCAGCAGCACCAGGGCGCTGCCGGGCAGCCAGACCCAGCCGAGGCGCGAGGGCATCTCGACGAACAGCAGCAGCATCGAGACGAAGGGCACCAGGTAGCCGTAGGCGGTGATGGCGCCGGGGGTCAGCACCGCGGTGGCCCGCTGCATCAGCCAGAAGGTCAGGGCGCTGGAGAAGAGCCCCAGGTAGACCAGCAGCAGGCCATCGCGCCAGCTCATGGTGGCGAGCCGGCCCACCGGCTCCACCGCCAGGCCCAGCAGGCCGATCAGCACTCCGCCGAGCCCCAGGCTCCAGAAGGTGCGCACCGCCGCCGAGGCGGGCAGCACGCCCCGGGTCAGGCCCCACTTGCTGAGCACCGGGTAGAGGGCCGAGCACAGGCAGCCGAGGAAGAACACCGCCTCGCCCACCCCGAAGCGCAGCGCGCCACCGCGCTCCAGCGCCTCGGCGAAGGCCAGCCCCAGGGCCCCCGTCGCGCCCAGGGCGAGGATCGCCGGCAGTCGCCAGGCCAGCCGCTCGACGCCGGCCCCCAGGCCCAGGCCGTAGGCGAGCAGCGGCACGGTCACGTAGAGGGTGGCCATGGACAGCGCCGTGGCGTAATGGGCCGCCCAGAACATGGCGCCGAAGAAGCCGGCCAGGCACAGCCCCATGGCGGCGAACAGCGGCAGTGCCCGCCAGCCCGGCCAGGCACCCGGCACCCGGCGGACCAGCCACCCCAGGCCCAGGCAGGCGATGGCGAAACGCAGCGCGGTGAGCGAGAACGGCGGCAGCGCACTCATCAGCCCCACGGCGGGGAACGACAGCCCCACCAGCAACGCCCACAGCAGCATGCCCAGATGGGCGGTGCGGACCGTCGGCGCCTCGCCGCTCAATTTTCCCAGACGATCTGCAGGGCCTCGTCGCCGGCCATGCGCTCCAGGTGACTGGCGACCACGCCCTCCAGGCGATCCAGGCCCTCCTCGTCCAGGGCCTCGACGGCCACCTGCAGCCTGTCCGGCTCGGCCCACAGCAGGCAGGAGCCATCCTCGAAGCTGACCCGCCCCTCGTTGCCCTGCTGCTCCACCTCGAGCTTGTGGGCCCAGTGCTTGCACAGTCGCTCGAGCAGCTTCTCGCCGGATTCGGTGGCGATCTGGGCACGTGATATCGGCATGGTGATCTCCGCTTTCCTTGAAGGTGAGTCTCCAGCCTATGATGGGCGCCCACCGGAGCGCCAGGGCCCCGCGTTGGCGCCGCGAGTCGAGCCCGGCCGGGCGGTGGGGCTATGCTCATCCCTGAGGGATTCGTTCACCCGCCAGGAGGGACGCCGCGATGATCGTCAACTGCGTGGCCTACGAGCAGGGGCGTCGACTGCGCGATATCCAGCCGGCGGACGTCGCCGACTACATGGCCCGGCCCAACTGCTTCGTGTGGGTGGCCCTGCACAATCCCGACGAGCGAGAGCTGGCGCCCTTCCAGACCGTCTTCGACCTGCACGAGCTGGCCGTCGAGGACGCCCTGCACGGCGACCAGCGCCCCAAGGTCGAGGAGTACGGCGAGGCGCTGTTCGTCACCATGCACATGATCACGGTCGCCGACGGGGAGCTCGTGGCCGGCCAGGTCGCGGTGTTCGCCGGCCCCGGCTACGTGCTCTCGGTACGCCAGCATCCCGGGCAGGGCTTCTCCGGGGTGCGCAAGCGCTGCGAGAAAGAGCCGGAACTCCTGCAGCAGGGCCCCTCCTTCGTGCTCTATGCGCTGATGGACGTGATCGTCGATCGCTACTTCCCGGTGATCGAGACGCTGGAGGCCGAGCTCGAGAGCATCGAGGACCAGATCTTCGTCCGCGGCACCGCCCGCTCGAGCCTCGAGCGCCTCTACCAGCTCAAGCGCCAGACCATGCAGGTCAAGCACGCCGTGACCCCGCTGGCCGAGGCCAGCGCCCACCTCTTCGGCGGCCGGGTGCCGGCACTGTGCCTCGATACCCAGGAGTACTTCCGCGACGTCTACGATCACCTGCACCGCCTCGAGATGGCGGTAGAAACCATGCGCGAGACCATCATCACGGCGATCCAGGTCAACCTGTCGATGGTGGCCATCGACGAGAGCGAGGTGCACAAGCGCCTGGCCGCCTGGGCGGCGATCTTCGCCGTGGCCACCATCCTGGCCGGCGTGTGGGGCATGAACTTCGCCCATATGCCGGAACTCGACTGGCGCTTCGGCTACCCCCTGGCGCTGCTGCTGATGGGTCTGGCCTGCGGCGGGCTCTACCGGCGCTTCCGGCGCACCGGCTGGCTGTAGCCCCCGCCGCCGTCTCGACGAGGCCCGACGATTCGGCCATACTGGCCATCGCTTGCGAATAGGAACGATACGCAACGGCCAACCAGGTGCGCTTGCGGCAAGCCTCCGGACGGACGAGGGCGCGCGCCTGCGTGACACGGCCCCTGTCCTGCGAGGCGTGCCCGGCCTTCGACGCGACCCATCAACGAGTACGACATCCGCACATGCACACATCCCTGCTCAACGCCGTCGGTGGCACGGCCATCGCCCTCGGTTGCGCGGCCGCCCAGGCCGCACCGATCACCGTCACCGACGTCGCCGGCCGCGAGGTCACCGTCGACGCCCCCGTGGAGCGCATGATCCTCGGCGAGGGTCGCCAGATCTACCTGCTGGGCGCGCTGCAACCGGAAGACCCGTTCGCCCACGTCGTGGGCTGGCGCGAGGACTTCGCCCAGGCCGACCCGGACAACCATGCGCGCTACGCCGCCAGGTTCCCCGAACTGAAGGACCTCCCGACCTTCGGCGGCTTCAAGGACGGCACCTTCGACGTCGAGCAGGCCGCCGCCCTCCAGCCGAATGTGGTGCTGATGAACCTCGAGGCCAGGGCCGCCACCGAGGATGCCGCCTATGACGACAAGCTGGCCGAACTCGGCATCCCGATCGTCTACGTGGACTTCCGCGAGCAGCCGCTCGAACACACCGTTCCCTCCATGCGCCTGATGGGCGAGCTGCTGGGCGAGGAGCAGAAGGCCGAGGACTTCATCGACTTCGCCGAGGCCCAGATGGCCCGCGTCACCGAGACGATCGCCGCCGCCGACCCGGCGCGCCCGAAGGTCTTCGTGGACCGCGCGGGCGGCTACTCCGAGGACTGCTGCATGAGCTTCGGGCCCGGCAACTTCGGCGAGTATGTCGAGATCGCGGGAGGCTCCAACATCGCCGAGGGCATCATTCCCAACACCTTCGGCTCGCTGAACCCCGAGCAGATCATCGCCGCCGACCCCGACCAGGTGGTGGTCACGGGGGGCAACTGGGAGGCCTACGTGCCCGGCGGCGACTGGGTCGGCGTGGGGCCCGGCGCCGACATGGACGCCGCCCGTGCCAAGCTCCAGGCGCTGACCGAGCGCACCGCCATGACCGGCATCGAGGCCGTCGAGACCGGCGACTTCCACGCCATCTGGCACCAGTTCTACAACAGCCCCTACTACTTCGTCGCCGTGCAGCGGCTGGCCAAGTGGTTCCACCCGGAGCTGTTCGCCGACCTCGATCCCGAGGCTACCCTGCAGGAGCTCCACGAGCGCTTCCTGCCGGTGGACTACGCGCCCGGCTACTGGGTCTCCCTCGATGAGCACTGAGATGACCGCCGGCACCGCCGCGCCCCGGGAGCGCGGCTTCTACCGCGCCCTGGTGATACGCCGCCAGTTGATCCTCGCCGCCCTCACGCTGGCACTGGGGCTGAGCCTGTGTGTCGACCTGGCGCTCGGGCCCGCGCGCTTCGGCCTGGGCGAGGTGGTCGCCGCGCTGGTCACGCCCGATGCCGTGAGCCAGCAGGCCAGGGTGATCCTCTGGGACATCCGCATGCCCGTGGCGCTGATGGCGCTGGTGGTCGGCGCCAGCCTGTCGATCGCCGGCGCCCAGATGCAGACCATCCTCAGCAACCCCCTGGCCAGCCCCTTCACGCTGGGCATCTCGGCCGGGGCGAGCTTCGGCGCCGCCCTGGCGCTGGCCTTCGGCGTGGTGCTGATCCCCGCGGCGGTCGATTACGTCATCCCGATCAACGCCTTCGTCATGGCCATGCTGACCGCCTTCGCCATCCATGCCCTGAGCATGCGGCGCGGGGTGACCATCGAGACCATCGTGCTGCTGGGCATCGCCATGGTGTTCATCTTCAACGCGCTGATGGCGCTGATCCAGTTCTTCGCCAGCCAGCAGGCCGTGGCCGCGGTGGTGTTCTGGACCATGGGCAGCCTGACCAAGGCGACCTGGCCCAAGCTGTGGATCGCCCTGGGGGTGCTGGTGGCCGTCCTGCCGCTGCTCGCCCGCCATGGCTGGGCCCTCACCGCCATGCGCCTGGGCGATGCCAAGGCCGAGAGCCTGGGCGTGAAGCCGCGTGCGCTGCGCCTCGAGGTGCTGGTGCTGGTCTCGCTGCTGGCCGCCATCGCCGTGGCCTTCGTCGGCACCATCGGCTTCATCGGCCTGGTCGGGCCGCATATCGCGCGGCTGCTGCTGGGCGAGGATCAGCGCTTCTTCCTGCCGGGCGCGGCGCTGTGCGGGGCGCTGATCCTCTCCGTCGGCTCGGTGCTGTCGAAGGTCATCCTGCCCGGCACCATCATTCCCATCGGCATCATCACCTCGCTGGTGGGGATCCCCTTCTTCCTGTTCCTCGTCCTCAGCCACAAGAAGGCCTCATGGTAACGCTCACCCTCGACCGCCTGTCGGCCCGCTACGGTCGGCGCCGGATCCTCTCCGAGATCACCACGCCCGCCTTCACGGGCGGCCAGGTCGTGGCCCTGCTCGGCCCCAACGCCGCCGGCAAGTCCACCCTCTTTCGGCGCATCCTCGGGCTGCTCGACGGCGAGGGCGAGGCCCGCATCGGCGGCGCGACCGCCGAGCGTCCGGTGGCCTACATGCCGCAGGACACCGGCGCCAACGCCGTGCTGACGGTCTACGAGTCGGTGCTGCTGGCGCGCATGCAGGGGCGCAGCCTGAAGGTCCGGGACGAGGACCTTGCCGAGGTCGACCGCGCCCTGGCGGACCTGGGGATCGCCGAGCTCGGCGAGCGCGACATCGGCGATCTCAGCGGCGGGCAGCGACAGCTGGTGAGCGCGGCCCAGGCGCTGGTGCAGGCCCCCGAGATCCTGCTCCTCGACGAGCCCACCTCGGCGCTGGACCTGCATCGCCAGATCAGTCTGCTGTCGATCCTGCGACGGCTGGCCCGCGAGCGGGGGATGCTGGTCATCGCGGCCCTGCATGACCTGGGCCACGCACTGCGCTTCACCGACCAGGCGCTGGTCCTCGAGGGCGGCCGGCTGGTGACCTGCGGGCCGACCGAGGAGGTGGTCACCCCCGAGCTGCTGCGTCGCGTCTACCGGGTGGACGCCCGCATCGAGCCCTGCTCGATGGGCCGACCCCAGCTCATTGTCGAAGAGGCCGTGTGAGCCTCCGCCCCTCGAGCGCCGCCAGCCCGGCCCCGCCCAGGACGAGGGGCAGGGCCAGCAGGAACCCGCTGGACAGCGGCAACCCGAAGATCAGCAGGTCCGCCAGCACCGGCCAGATCAACGCCACGTACTCGAAGGGCGCCAGGCGCGAGACCTCGGCGAAGCGCAGCGCCAGGGTCATGCAGATGTGGGCGGCACCGCCGAACAGGCCGGCCAGGATCAGCAGCCCCAGGGTCGGCCCCGACACCCCCACCCAGCCCAGCGGCAGGGTGGCCAGGCCCGCCAGGGTGGTGACCAGCACGAAGTAGAAGGCGATGGAGGCCGGCGTCTCGGTGCGGGAGATGCGCCGCACCGTGACCAGCGCCCCCGCCGTCAGCAGGGCGGCCAGGATGCCCAGCGCATATCCCGTGACACGCCCGTCCGCCTGAGCGCCCCCCAGATCGGGCACCACCAGGGCCGCCACGCCGCCCAGCACCAGGGCCAGGGCCGCCGCCCGATACAGGGTGAAGCGCTCCCCCAGCAGCATCACGCCGCCCACCGCCATGGCCACCGGGGCCAGCTGCGCCAGCAGCGTCGCCTCGGCCACCGGCAGCCTGGCCACGGCGGCGAAGGAGGCGAACATCGCCGCCGCCCCCAGCCCCGAGCGCAGCAGATGGCCGAGCGGGCGCCGCGTGGCCAGGGCCCGGGGAAACTCCCGCCGCCAGGCCATGAAGGCCACGATGGGCAGCAGCGCGAACGCCGAGCGGAAGAACACGGTCTGCCCCAGCGGCACCTCGGTGCTCACCGCCTTGACGCACACCATCATCCCGGTGAACAGCACGCCCGACAGCAGCCGGAGCAGGATGCCGGCCAGCGGCCGGTCCGTGACGTTGTCCATGAATTTCCTTGTCGACAGATCCGAATAACAAAGGGCGTTGCCGCCCTCGGCACGAAGGCCAACGGCACGACCCGACTCGACTGACACCGCCGCGGGGGCCGCTGTCGAGCGTCGGCTCGGCGCAACCCCGGGCCGGCATCGAGTTCGAGAGCTTCCGAGGGAGAGCAGCACGACCGGGGCTCACGCCATCCGCTCGCCGAGCCCCGGGCTGCACGGTGAACGCGCCATGATACACGGCCACCAGGAATGATTCCCATCCCCGGCATGATCGGAGCAGCCCGGCATGACCATCATTCGGTGTCGACCTCGGCCCGAAATGACAGCACCTGCCTGAGCACGCTACCTTGTCCCCGCAGCATGGCAGGGACAGGGAGAACGGATGGACACGTGGCTGGATGGACGATTGGAATGCCTCAAGCATCTTCGCACGGGAAGCCCTTTCAACAAGCCCTGCCTGTTACTGGCGATCCTCTGCGAGATCCAGAGCGGTCATGTCGTCTCGAGCCGCGTCGCCCTCGACACTCGACTGATTGCCCGCTATCACGATCTCTATGAAATCGTGACCGGCGAGCGCCAGAAGGCCAACCCCTGGCTTCCTCTCTGGCATCTGCGCAATGACCAGGGGCCTTCGGGGCCGCTCTGGTCACCGGATTATGCGACCGAATTGGCGCCCGTTGCGGATCGGCTCGGCCAGCCGAAGTCCCTGAACAAGCTCCTGGAGCGCTTCTCTTCCGCCCGGCTCGACGGCGAGCTGTTTGCCGCCTTGCAGGATAGCGCCATCGCTCGACAGGCCTGCGCACTCCTGACTCACCAGTACCTTGACGTCGATGCACTGACACTGGAACGCCTGACGGAATATCTCGAAACCGCGCTGGTCAGTGGTGATTACCAGCGGCACCCGGATCGACTCGCCTCAGGCGTCGCGGAAGCCGGCTCGCAATACGCCCGCTCCGCCGCCTTCCGGACCCTGGTGCTGGAGGCCTACGACTATCGCTGTGCGGCCAGCCGGCTGCGCTATATCACACCCGACTTTCGATACCTGGTGGAAGCCGCCCACCTGATCCCCTTCGCCGTCAACCAGGACGACCGCCCCATGAATGGCCTGGCCCTCACACCCAACCTGCACTGGGCCATGGACAACCAGCTGATCGCCCCGGGCCCGGACCATCGCTGGCATGTCAGCCCCTCGGTGGACCGCCTGGTGCCGGACAACGATTGGCTCTGCCGACTCGACAGCCAGCCACTGGTGCTGCCCGTGAACCAGCGCTGGCGGCCCGACGCCGAGGCACTGGCATGGCGAATGGATCACCTGCGACGCTGACCCGGACACGACAAGGCCCCGCCTCCTTGCGGAGCGCGGGGCCCTTGCGTACCGACGAGGCGAGCCCTAGGGCTTCATGTCCTCGAAGAACTTCTTCACGCCGTCGAAGAAGCTGGTCTTCTTCGGCGAGTGATGACTGTGGCTGCCCTCCAGGCTCTCCTGGAAGCGGCGCAGCAGTTCCTTCTGCTCCTCGGCCAGCTTGACCGGGGTCTCGACCACCACCCGGCACAGCAGGTCGCCCGGGGGGCCGCCACGCACCGGCTTCACGCCCTTGCCCTTGAGGCGGAACAGCTTGCCGGTCTGGGTCTCGGGCGGGATCTTCAGCTTGACCCGGCCGTCCAGGGTCGGCACCTCGAGCTCGCCGCCCAGGGCGGCGTCGACGAAGTTGATCGGCACCTCGCACTGCAGGTGGCGGCCTTCGCGCTCGAAGATATGGTGCGGCTTGATGGCCACCTGGACGTAGAGGTCCCCGGGCGGCCCGCCGTTGATCCCCGCCTCGCCCTCGGCGTTGAGGCGAATGCGGTCGCCGGTGTCGACACCCGCCGGGATCTTCACCGAGAGGGTGCGGGTCTCGCGCACCCGGCCCTCGCCGTGGCACTTGTGGCACGGCACCTTGATGTGCTGGCCGTTGCCGTGGCAGGTCGGGCAGGTCTGCTGCACGGCGAAGAAGCCCTGCTGCATGCGCACCTGGCCGTGGCCGCCACAGGTCGGGCAGGTCTCCTTGCTGGAGCCCGGCTCGGCGCCGTCGCCGTCGCAGCGCTCGCACTCCACGTGGCGCGGCACGCGGATGTCCACGCTGGTGCCGGACACCGCATCCTCGAGGTCGAGCTCGAGGTTGTAGCGCAGGTCGCTGCCGCGCTGTGGGGCGTTGGGATGACGCCGCGCGCCGCCGCCGAAGATGTCGCCGAAGACATCCCCGAAGATATCGCTGAAGCCGCCGGCCCCGGCGCCACCGAAGCCCCCGGCCCCGGCGGCCTGGCCGTCGACGCCGGCATGGCCGAACTGGTCGTAGGCCGCGCGCTTCTCGCTGTCGGTCAGGACCTCATAGGCCTCGGAGACCTCGCGGAACTTCGCGGCCGCGGTCTCGTCGCCCGGATTGCGGTCCGGGTGAAATTTCTGGGCCAGGCGTCGGTAGGCCTTCTTGATGTCCTTCTGGTCGGCCCCGCGCTCGACGCCCAGTACCTCGTAGTAGTCACGCTTGGACATGTGTCTGTCCGCCTCCGTAGCGACTCTGCGGAAACACCAACGCGGGAGTCGTACCCCCGCGCTGGCGTCGTCCGTGGTTCAGGCGTCGTGGTTACTGCTTCTTCTGGTCGTCGTTGACTTCCTCGTACTCGGCGTCGACCACGTCGTCTTCCTGCTTCTTGGCGCCGGCCTCACTGCCGGCCTCGGCGCCCTGGGCGGCCTCGCCCTGCTCGGCGTACATCTTCTGTGCCAGGTTGCCGGAGGCCTCGGTCAGCGTGTCGAGCTTGGCCTGGATGTCGTCCTTGTCGTCGCCCTTGAGGGCTTCCTCGAGGTCGGACGCGGCGCTCTCGATGGCCTGCTTCTCTTCCTCGCTGGCCTTGTCGCCGGCTTCCTCGAGGGTCTTGCGAGCGGCGTGGACCATGCCGTCGGCCTGGTTGCGCAGCTGGACGAGCTCCTCGAACTTCTTGTCCTCGTCGGCGTGGGCCTCGGCGTCCTGGACCATCTGCTCGATCTCTTCCTCGGACAGGCCGCTGGAGGCCTTGATGACGATCGACTGCTCCTTGCCGGTGGCCTTGTCCTTGGCGGACACGTGCAGGATGCCGTTGGCGTCCAGGTCGAAGGCGACCTCGATCTGCGGCACGCCGCGCGGCGCCGGCGGGATGTCGCTGAGGTCGAAGCGGCCGAGCGACTTGTTGCCGCTGGACTGCTTGCGCTCGCCCTGCAGCACGTGGATGGTCACGGCGGTCTGGTTGTCATCCGCGGTCGAGAAGGTCTGGGTCTTCTTGGTCGGGATGGTGGTGTTCTTCTCGATCAGCGGGGTCATCACGCCGCCCAGGGTCTCGATGCCCAGGGTCAGCGGGGTGACGTCGAGCAGCAGCACGTCCTTGACGTCACCGCCGAGCACGCCGCCCTGGATCGCCGCGCCCACGGCCACGGCCTCGTCCGGGTTGACGTCCTTGCGGGCGTCCTTGCCGAAGAACTCGGCGACCTTGGCCTGGACCATCGGCATGCGGGTCTGGCCACCCACCAGGATGACGTCGTCGATCTCGGCGGCGGACAGGCCGGCGTCGGCCAGCGCGGTCTTGCAGGGCCCCAGGGAGCGCTTGACCAGCTCCTCCACCAGCGACTCCAGCTTGGCCCGGGTCACCTTGACGTTGAGGTGCTTGGGCCCGGTGTTGTCGGCGGTGATGTAGGGCAGGTTGACCTCGGTCTGCTGCGCGCTGGACAGCTCGATCTTGGCCTTCTCGGCGGCTTCCTTGAGGCGCTGCATGGCCAGGTTGTCGCCGGACAGGTCGATGCCGCTGTCGGCCTTGAACTGGTCGACCAGGTAGTTGATCAGCTTGAGATCGAAGTCCTCGCCGCCCAGGAAGGTGTCGCCGTTGGTGGCCAGCACCTCGAACTGGGTCTCGCCGTCGACGTCGGCCACCTCGATGATGGAGATATCGAAGGTACCGCCGCCCAGGTCGTAGACCGCGATGGTCTTGTCGCCGCGGGCCTTGTCCATGCCGTAGGCCAGCGCCGCCGCGGTCGGCTCGTTGATGATGCGCTTGACCTCGAGGCCGGCGATGCGGCCGGCGTCCTTGGTGGCCTGGCGCTGGCTGTCGTTGAAGTAGGCCGGCACGGTGATGACCGCCTCGGTGACGGTCTCACCCAGGTAGTCCTCGGCGGTCTTCTTCATCTTCTTCAGGACTTCGGCGCTGACCTGGGGCGGTGCCAGCTTGTTGCCCTTGACCTCGACCCAGGCGTCGCCGTTGTCGGCCTCGGTGATGGTGTAGGGCACCATCTTGATGTCCTTCTGGACGACGTCGTCCTTGAAGCGACGGCCGATCAGGCGCTTGATCGCGTACAGGGTGTTCTGGGGGTTGGTCACCGCCTGGCGCTTGGCCGCCTGGCCCACCAGGATCTCGCCATCCTCGGTGTAGGCGATGATGGACGGGGTGGTGCGTGCGCCCTCGGCGTTCTCGATCACCTTGGCGCTGTCGCCGTCCAGCACGGCCACGCAGGAGTTGGTGGTCCCCAGGTCAATACCGATGATGCGTCCCATAGGAAATCCTCGAAATTGCGTTGCAGATTCGTCGTATGCGGCGTTTGCCGCGGGGTTGCCGTCTATCTGGGGGCCCTCGACGTCTTTTCAAGACCCCGGGCCGCCTTTGTGTGCGAAAGAGTGCGCGCGGCTCAGCCGGCGGCCTGGCTGACCACCACCATGGCCGGGCGCACCAGGCGACCGTTGAGCAGGTAGCCCTTCTGCATCACCTCCATGACGGTGTTGGGCTCCATCTCGGGGTTGGGCACCATCGCCATGGCCTCGTGGTACTGCGGGTCGAAGGGCTCGCCCTGGGGCTCGATCTCCTCGACGCCGAACTTGGCCAGCACGTCGCGCTGCATCTTCAGGGTCATGGACACCCCCTCGCGATGCGCCTCGGTGGCGTCCTCGCCCATGGCCTCCAGGGCCTTCTCCAGGCTGTCGACCACCGGCAGCAGCTCCTTGACGAACTTCTCCAGGGCGAACTTGCGCGCCTTCTCGGCTTCCTGCTCGGCACGGCGCCGCACGTTCTGGGCCTCGGCGGCAGTGCGCATCGCCTGGTCCTTGGTCTCGGCCAGCGTCTGCTCGAGCTCCTCGACCCGGGCGGCCAACACCTCGGCTTCGGGATTCTCGGCGACCTCGGCGGCTTCCTCAGCGCCCTCGGCGACGTCTTCCACCTCGCCCTCGGCGGTCTCCGGCTCGACCTGGGCGTCGGCCTCCTCTTGCTGACGAGCGAGCTCGTCGTCCAGCGGGGTCTGCGAGTCTTTGGCCATGCGTCTCTCCTGAATGGCAACCGGCGGCCACGGGGCCGCCTGCAGGACTGAGTGTCGATGATGAATCGGTGATGCGGGGTATATGGGGCTGGCCGCGCCGAACTCAAGGCATGCGATGTCGGCGATTCGGCGCGTGCGTTGTTGCGCTCCCTGAACTACTGTATAAACGCACAAGGCATTGGATGAATAACCAGTAGATTCGGACAGGCCCCGGGGAGGCATCATGCTGACAGAGCTCGCCATTCGTGACTTCGCCATCGTCGACCACCTGGAGCTCGAGCTCGCCGGGGGCATGACCGCCATCACCGGCGAGACCGGGGCCGGCAAGTCGATTCTGCTCGGCGCCCTGGGCCTGTGCCTGGGCGAACGCGCCGATGCCGGCAGCGTGCGCCACGGCGCCGAGCGCGCCGACCTCAGCGCGCGCTTCGACATCGCCGCCCTGCCCGCCGCCCGGGCCTGGCTGGCCGAGCGCGAGCTACCCGCCGACGACTGCCTGCTGCGCCGGGTGGTGACCCGCGCCGGCCGCTCCAGGGCCTGGATCAACGGCCAGCCCACCACGGTGGCCGACCTCAAGGCGCTGGGCGCCCATCTCATCGAGATCCACGGCCAGCATGCCCACCAGGCCCTGCTCGGCGAGGAGACCCACCTGCGGCTGCTCGACGACTTCGCCGGCCACGGCGAGGCGGTCACCGAACTGGCCGAGACCTTCCGCGCCTGGCGCGAGGCCCGCCGTCGCCTCAAGCGCCTGGCGGAGGACGGCGACGAGGTGCGCGCCCGCCGCCAGCTGCTGCGCTACCAGGTCGAGGAACTCGACCAGCTGGCCCTGGCCGAGGACGAGCTCGGCGGGCTGGAGGCGCAGCAGGAGGAACTGGCCCATGCCGAGGAGCGCCTGCGCGAGGCGCAGTTCGCCGTGGAGTGCTGCGATGGCGAGCAGGGCGGCGCCCTGCCGCTGCTGAACCAGGCGGTGAGCCGCCTCTCGGCGCTGCCCGGCAGCGACCGGGGCGCCCTGGCCGAGGCCCTGTCCATGCTCGGTGACGCCTGCATCCAGGTCGAGGAGGCGGGCCGCGAACTCACCCACTTCGCCGCCGGCGTGGAACTGGACCCGGAACGCCTGGCCTGGGTGGAGGAGCGCCTCGGCGAAGTGCACCGCATCGCCCGCAAGCACCATGTGCCGCCCGACGAGCTGCCGGCGCTGCATCGCACCCTGGGCGAGGAGCTCGCCGAGCTGGACGGCGGCGATGGCGACCTCGAGGCCCTGTCCGCGGAGGTCGAGGCCCTCGAGACGCGCTGGCGGGAACAGGCCGAGGCGGTGAGTACCAACCGCCGCGGGGCCGCCCGACGCTTCGGCGAGGCCGTCCAGGAGCAGCTGGCCTTCCTGGCCATGGGCAAGGCGACCTTCGAGGTGGAGCTGGCCGCCCGGGAGGCCCCGGGGCCGGAGGGGCTCGACCGGGTGCGTTTCCTGATCAGCGCCAACCCCGGCCAGCCGGCCCGCCCGCTGGCCAAGGTCGCCTCGGGCGGCGAGCTCTCGCGCATCAGCCTGGCCATCCAGGTGGTGGCGGCCCAGCACTCCACCATCCCCAGCCTGGTCTTCGACGAAGTGGACGTGGGCGTCTCCGGAGCCACCGCCGAGATCGTCGGCCAGCTGCTGCGCCGCCTGGGGGCCGAGGGCCAGGTGCTGACCGTGACCCACCTGCCCCAGGTGGCGGCCCAGGCCCACCGGCACCTGCATATCGCCAAGCAGGCCGAGGACGACATCACCCTCACCCGCATGGCGCTGCTCGACGAGGCCGGCCGGGTGGGCGAGCTGGCCCGCATGCTGGGGGGCATGACGCTCACCGACCAGACCCTGGCCCACGCCCGGGAGATGCTCGACGCCAGCCAACGCGCCCATCACTAGCGTCGCCGGCTCCCCCCGCCACGACGACGAGGGCCCCGATCCATGGATCGGGGCCCTCGTGGTTCACGCCTGATGGGCGCTCACTTCTTGGCGGGACCGTCGTGGCGCGTGACCTGGGAGCCCTTGGGTCGCACATAGAGCACCAGCGCATGGTCGACGAGCTCATAGCCGTGCTCCTCGGCGATCTCCTGCTGGCGGCGCTCGATGGTGTCATCGAAGAACTCGACGATCTCGCCGCTGTCCAGGCACACCATGTGGTCGTGATGCTCTTCCTGGGTCAGCTCGAAGACGGCATGACCGCCATCGAAGTTGTGGCGGGTCACCAGGCCGGCGGTCTCGAACTGGGTGAGCACGCGATAGACGGTGGCCAGCCCCACGTCCTCGCCGGCATCCAGCAGGGTCTTGTAGACATCCTCGGCGCTCAGGTGATGCTGGCCAGTGGCGTTCTCGAGGATATGCAGGATCTTGACGCGCGGCAGGGTCACTTTCAGACCGGCCTTGCGGAGTTCGTGGTTCTGGTCGGCCATGGTTGCTCTTCGCAGTATCAGGTAGGGTCGGTTATGATCGACCAAAACCACGATAGTGAAGAACAGGCGCAAATGCAAAAGCTGACCAGAATCGTCACCCTTTCCGTCGCCCTGATCCTGACCAGCGGCTGCAGCTACTTCGGCGTGTACAAGCGCGACCTGGCCCAGGGCAACCTGGTGACCCCCTCGATGACCGAGCAACTGCGCCCCGGCATGACCCGCCAGCAGGTCGTCGACCTGATGGGCAGCCCGCTGCTCCAGGCCCCCTTCGACGCCAACCAGTGGGACTACCTCTACCGTCTCGACGAGGCCTACGGCGACGTCGAGCAGCGCCGCCTGACCCTGACCTTCGACGGTAATCGCCTGGTGGACATCGAGCGTGAGGGCGACTTCTCGCGGCCGCCGTCGCTGATCTCCGAGCGCGGCATCGGGCCGTCCGACGGGGCCGGTGGCGCCCGCGGCAACGTCCTCGAGGCCCTCCCGCTGGACGACCAGTGACCTCGCCCGCGCTCAGCGCCCCTTGCCGGCGTCGCGGGCCGCCCTGGCGGCCCGCGCGGCCTTGGGGTCGATCTTGAGCGGCCGGTAGACCTCCACCCGATCGCCCTCGCGCAGCGGCTGCCGCTCCGGGTCGCGCAGCGCCTTGCCGAAGATCCCCAGCTCGGCCTCGCGGAAGGTGGCCGGCGCCACCTCGGGGAAGTGCTCGTCGAGGCGGGCCAGGGCCACCGCCTGGCGGGGAGTGGTGCCCTCGGGCACCGTCAGCGCGACGATGCGCTGGCGGTGCGGCAGGGCGAAGGCCACCTCGACTCGCAGGTGGGTCGGCGACTCAGCGGCCATAGAGCTCGTCGGCGCGCCGGGTGAAGGAATCCACCAGCTGCCCGGCGACCTGCTGGAAGAGCTTGCCGAAGGCCATGCCCAGCAGCCGGCTGGCGAACTCGAACTCCATCTCCAGGCTCACCTTGCAGGCATCCTCGCCCATCGGCAGGAACAGCCAGCGCCCGCGCAGGCGCTTGAAGGGGCCGTTGACCAGCGACAGCTCGATGCGCTCGGGCTCGTGGAGGTCATTGCGGGTGGTGAAGCTCTGCTCGATACCGGCCCGCCCGAGGGTCATCTCGCCGACCAGGTGCGCCGAGTCCCGCTCGAGCAGCCGGGCGCGCCGACAGCCCGGCAGGAACTCCGGGTAACGTTCGAAATCGTTGACCAGATCGAACATCTCCTGGGGGGTGTGCCGCACCAGGGCGGACCGATTGACCGTTGGCATTGACCTCTCCGCTGACTTCAAGGGGCCCAGGGCGTATCATGAGCGGTTATTTCGGCCTTGAATGGTATCACGCTTCCCCCCATATCGGAGGGGCAGGCCGCCACCGGCAAGACAGAATACGAGGTTCCATGGCCAACAAGAAAGGCAAGGGCAAGGGTCCCGGCAACAACGTCATCGCCCTGAACAAGAAGGCTCGCTTCGAGTACCACATCGACGAGACCTTCGAGGCCGGCCTGGCGCTGGCCGGCTGGGAGGTGAAGAGCATGCGGGCCGGCAAGGCGCAGCTCACCGACACCTACATCCTGGTCAAGAACGGCGAGGCCTGGCTGCTGGGCAGCCATGTCACGCCGCTCAACACCGCCAGCACCCACGAAGTGGCCGACCCGACCCGGACCCGCAAGCTGCTGCTGCACCGCAAGGAGATCGCCAGGATCTTCTCGCGCACGCAGGACAAGGGGCACACCTGCGTGCCGCTCAAGATCTACTGGAAGGGCAACCTGGTGAAGTGCGAGCTGGCACTGGTCACCGGCAAGAAGCTGCACGACAAGCGCGCCACCGAGAAGGATCGCGACTGGCAGCGGCAGAAGGGCCGGATCATGCGTGAACAAAACAAGGGATGAGGTGTCACACGGACGGCCATCCTGATAAGATGGCGATGTAACGGGGGCGACATGGTTTCGACGCCGATGACAACCCCTGAGGTGCATGCCGAGAGCGTGATGTATCTCGTAAATCCAACATCACGATTAAATAGTCGCAAACGACGACAACTACGCTCAGGGCGCGCTGGCAGCTTAAACGCCGCTAGCTTCTAGCCCGGCCCCGAAGTGATGTGCCCATTCATCACGGAGGGGATACGAGCCAAGACTGATGGGATCGCGGCTGGCTTCGTCCTCGCGTCAGCCGTTAAAACTTGGAGGAATCGCGTCGCTGGATCCTGCCCGTCGGAGCCAGAGGCGTTAAACCAAATGACGGAACTAAGCATGTAGAGCCGATGGGCGAGTGTCGGCGGACGCGGGTTCAATTCCCGCCGCCTCCACCAAACAGTCGACGAGAGAAGCACCCTGCGGGGTGCTTCTTTCGTTGGTGACGTAGCTGCTTCACCGACGGGTGTCGGCACTTTCTCGACGATCGGGGGTTCCATGCCCGCCGGCCCCACCCGACGATCGACGAGAGAAGCACCCTACGGGGGCTGCTTTCGTTTGTGTCGGACCGCTTCGCCGACACGTGTCGGCGCTTTCTCGACGATCCGGGGTTCCATTCCCGCTGGCCCCACCCGACGGTCGACGCTGAGAGACACCCTGCGGGGTGCTTCTCTCGTTTGTGTCGGACCACTGGACCCTGAAATTGGCCATCCGGCGGTCCTCGGCACGATAATGAGCCCAGTCGCCCACCCAGACGCCGAGGCCCCATGTCCAGTGCCGCGCCCCTTCCCGCGATCCCCCGCCATGCCGAACCCGACTGGGCGGCGGTCGGCCGCCTGCCCATCGCCGGCAGCGACGAGCCCCTGGTGCCGGTGGGCCTGGCGCCGCCACCGCTCAAGGCCTATCCGGCCTATGCGCGCCTCGGCATCCCCGGCGCGGTAAACGAGTGCTACGTGCGCGAGGCGGTCTACCACCGCCTGCTCGCCGTGGCCCGGGCCCTGCCCGACGGCCTGACCCTGCTGGTGCTGGATGGCTGGCGTCCCTGGCGGGTGCAGCAGTACCTGTTCGAGACGCTCCAGGACATCCTCCACGAGCATCATCCCGAGCTCACCCCGGGCGAACTCGACGCCCGCACCCGGGAGTTCGTGGCCGAGCCGAGCCGCGCCCCCGACCATCCCAGCCCCCATCTCACCGGCGGCGCCGTGGACGTCACCCTGTGCGCTGCCGACGGCCTGCCGCTGGACATGGGCACGCGGTTCGACGAGGCCATCGCGGCCTCCCACAGCGCCGCCCTGGAAGCCCTGGAGGCCCCCGATGCGACCCAGCGCCGGGCCCGCGACAACCGCCGCCGGCTCTACCACGCCATGCGGGCCCAGGGCTTCACCAACCTGCCCAGCGAATGGTGGCACTTCGACCTCGGCGACCAGCTGTGGGCCCACTACGGCGACCATGGCGTGGCGCGCTACGGCCCGGCGGAGCTGGACACCATCGAGAGCCGCTGGCGCCGCCAGCTCTGACTCCCGACACGACGACGCCGGGCCACCGAGGGGCCCGGCGTCGTTCCCGGCGAGACGCGGCTGGCGCGTCAGGCGGCGTTGCGCTTGCCGTCGCAGGCGGCCTGCATGGCCAGGGCGGTATCCAGCATGCGGTTGGAGAAGCCCCACTCGTTGTCGTACCAGGCCATGACCTTGACCAGCTTGCCGTTCACCCGGGTGTGGTTGGCATCGAAGGTGGAGGAGTTGGCGTCATGGTTGAAATCGATGGAGACCAGCGGCTGGGCATTCACCGAGAGCACCGGCGAGGCCGCAGCGGCCTCCGCGACGATGGCATTGATCTCGTCCTTGGTGGTCTCGCGACCGGCATTGAAGGTCAGGTCCACCAGCGAGACGTTGATCACCGGCACGCGTACCGCCAGGCCATCGAAGCGGCCGGCGAGCTCCGGCAGCACCAGACCCACCGCGGCGGCGGCCCCGGTCTTGGTCGGGATCATCGAATGGGTCGCGCTGCGGGCCCGGTAGGGGTCCTTGTGGTAGACGTCGGAGAGGTTCTGGTCGTTGGTATAGGCGTGCACCGTGGTCATCAGGCCGTTCTCGATGCCCACCGTCTCGTGCAGCGCCTTGGCCACCGGCGCCAGGCAGTTGGTGGTGCAGGAAGCATTGGAGACCACCTTGTGCTCGGGCTTGAGCACGTCCTCGTTGACGCCATAGACCACGGTGGCATCGGCATCCGGGCTGGGCGCGGAGATCAGCACCCGGCCGGCACCGGCCTCGAGATGCATGGCGGCGTCATCGCGCTTGGTGAACAGCCCGGTGCACTCCATCACCAGGTCCACGCCCAGGTCCTTCCAGGGCAGTCGCGCGGGGTCACGCTCGGAGATGATCTCGATGCGGTCGCCGTCGACGGCGAGGCTGTGCTCGTCGTGGTCCACCTTGAAGGGGAAGTGGCCATGGACGGTGTCGTGGCGCAGCAGGTGGGCGTTGAGCGCCGGGTCGCCGAGATCGTTGATGGCGACGACCTGCACGCGCTCACGGTAGCCCCCCTCGTACAGGGCGCGAAACACGTTGCGACCGATGCGACCGAAACCGTTGATGGCGATCTTGAGCGTCATGATGTCTTCCTCTCGATCCAGACTTTGCCGTCTTGTGGGATGGGCTGAGCCGAGGAACGGCAGGGCACCGAAGCGTCCCGACATGCCCGCCGGGCGGGCCGACGGCTCATTTGCCCCACAATGTGGCCCACGATGGCGTCGGAAACAAGGTGCATTTCGTAATTTTACAACATTATCATTGGTCCCACTTCTGGCATGAATCTCCTATATGCCTATTAACAAAGGGTTTTGACCAAGAAACATCGCCACGCCGCCGGGATATTAGACCTTCGTCTCAGCCCTGAAATTTAGTAATATCACAACCGATAGCGTATCTTGTCAGGCAGTCCCGCGACCGGCCACGCTCGGCCGCCCGCGCGAGCCCGCATTCCACAGGAGAGCCCGGCATGACTCATCGCCCCATCCCCGTCCGCCGCACCAAGATCGTCGCCACCCTGGGTCCCGCCAGCGACCGGGAGAGCGTGCTCGAGCGGATGATCGCCGCCGGCGTCGACGTGGTGCGCCTCAACTTCTCCCACGGCTCGGCGGACGACCACCGCCGCCGGCTCGCCGCGGTGCGCGAGATCGCCGCCCGGCTGGGCAAGAGCGTCGCCGCCCTGGGTGACCTCCAGGGACCCAAGATCCGCATCGCCCGCTTCCGCGACGGCGCCGTCGAGCTCGCCGAGGGCGCGTCCTTCGTGATCGACGTGGCCCTCGACGGCGAGGCCGGCGACGCCGGCCGGGTCGGCTGCGACTACAAGGCGTTGGCCGACGACGTCACGGCCGGCGACCGCCTGCTGCTCGACGACGGCCGCGTGGTCCTCGACGTCGCCCGGGTCGACGGCAGCGCCATCCACACCCGCGTGGTGGTGGGCGGTGCCCTGTCCAACAACAAGGGCATCAACAAGCAGGGCGGCGGCCTCTCGGCGCCGGCGCTGACCGACAAGGACAAGGCCGACCTCGAGACCGCCATCGCCATCGGCGTGGACTACCTGGCGGTGTCCTTCCCACGCCATGCCGCCGACATGCGCGAGGCCCGCGCGCTGCTCGGCGAGGCCGGCCGCGAGATCGGCCTGGTGGCCAAGCTCGAGCGCGCCGAGGCGGTGGCCGACGACGCCACCCTCGACGGCATCATCGAGGCCAGCGAGGCGGTGATGGTGGCCCGCGGCGATCTCGGCGTGGAGATCGGCGACGCGGCGCTGATCGGCACCCAGAAGCGCATCATCAAGCACGCCCGGACCCTGAACCGCGCGGTGATCACCGCCACCCAGATGATGGAGTCGATGATCGAGGCGCCGCTGCCGACCCGGGCCGAGGTGTTCGACGTGGCCAACGCCGTGCTCGACGCCACCGACGCGGTGATGCTCTCCGCCGAGACCGCCGCCGGCGACTTCCCGGTGGAGACCGTGGAGGCCATGGACCGGGTCTGCCTGGGCGCCGAGCGCGAGCGCAGTGCCCAGGAATCCGGCCACCGCATCCACGAGGGCTTCTCGCGGATCGACGAGACCATCGCCCTGTCGGCGATGTACGCCGCCAATCACCTGGCAGGGGTGGCCGCCATCGCCTGCATGACCGCCACCGGCTACACGCCGCTGATCGCCTCGCGGATCCGCTCGGGGCTGCCGATCGTCGGGCTGGCCCACAACCCCGTCGCCCAGCGGCGCATGGCGTTGTACCGTGGCGTCATCTCGCTGCCCTTCGACACCAGCGAGATGGCCGCCACCGAGCTCAACGACCGCGCCCTGGAGCGGCTGGTGGCCCGGGGCATCGCCGAACCGGGGGATCATGTGATCCTGACCCGCGGCGACCACATGAACGCCCATGGCGGCACCAACACCCTGAGGATCCTCGAGGTGGAGACACAGCATGAGTGAGATCCGTCCGCGGCGGGACGTCCGCCGCACCCTGCCGGCCCGCAAGCGCATCGCCCTGATCGCCCACGATGGCAAGAAGGACGAGATGCTCGACTGGGCCGAACGCTGGCAGGACACCCTGGCCCGGCACCGGCTGGTCGGCACCGGCACCACCGCCACCCGCATCGCCGCGCAGCTGGGGCTCGAGGTGGAGCCCCTGATGAGCGGCCCGCTGGGCGGCGACCAGCAGATCGGCGCACGCATCGCCGAGCAGGGCCTCGACCTGCTGATCTTCTTCTGGGATCCCTTCGCCCCCCAGCCCCACGACCCCGACGTCAAGGCCCTGCTGCGCCTGGCGGCCCTGTGGAACATCCCGGTGGCCTGCAACCCGGCGAGCGCCGACTTCCTGATCAGCTCTCCCTGGCTCGACCAGGACTACGAGATGAGCATCCCCGATGCCGGGGCCTGGATCACCGATCGCAGCAGCACCTGATACCGACCTTCGCCGACGACACGACAACAACGAGAGGGACACCGCATGTTCCAGCTCACCCGCAGCGTCACCTGGCAGGCGCTGAAGCAGCTCCAGGCCCAGACCGCGCAGGACCGCATCCACGACTACTTCGCCGCCGACCCCCGGCGCTTCGACAAGATGAGCCTGCGCGTCGGCGGGCTCTTCCTCGACTACTCCAAGCACCTCATCTCCGATGCCGTGCTCGACACGCTCCTCGAGCTGGCCGACCACTCGGCGCTGGTCCAGCGCCGCGCCCAGATGTTCTCCGGCGACATCATCAACGTCACCGAGGACCGCCCGGTGCTGCACACCGCCCTGCGCAACCTCGGCGAGGGCCCGCTGATGGTCGACGGCCAGGACGTGATGCCCGAGATCCACCGCACCCGCGAGCAGATCCAGCGCTTCTCCGAGGCGGTGCGCAGCGGCGAATGGAAGGGCCACAGCGGCCAGCGCATCAGGGACGTCGTCAACATCGGCATCGGCGGCTCCGACCTCGGCCCCAACATGGCCTGCCGGGCGCTGCTCAAGTACCGCCATCCCGAGCTCAACTTCCACTTCGTCTCCAACGTCGACGGCACCCATATCCAGAAGGTGCTGTCGCGCCTCGACCCGGCCACCACCCTGTTCATCGTCTCCACCAAGACCTTCTCCACCCAGGAGACGCTGCTCAACGCCAAGACCGCCCGGCGCTGGTTCCTGGAACAGGCCGGCGAGGACGCCGACGTCGGCGCCCACTTCGTCGCCGCCTCCACCAACCGCCAGGCGGCCATGGCCTTCGGCATCCGCGAGGAGAACGTCTTCGAGTTCTGGGCCTGGGTCGGCGGGCGCTATTCCATGTGGTCGTCGATCGGCCTGCCCATCGCCCTGGCCATCGGCTTCGACGGCTTCATGGAGATGCTGGAGGGCGCCTATGCCATGGACCAGCACTTCCTGACCGCGCCCAACGCCGCCAACATGCCGGTGCTGATGGCGCTGATCGGCATCTGGTACATCAACTTCCAGGGCGCCGAGACCCAGGCCATCGTGCCCTACGACCAGGCCCTGCATCAGCTGCCGGCCTTCCTCCAGCAGCTCGACATGGAGTCCAACGGCAAGTCGGTGGACATCTTCGGCCGCCCGGTGGACTACAAGACCGGGCCCATCGTCTGGGGCCAGACCGGCTCCAACGGCCAGCACGCCTTCTTCCAGCTGCTCCACCAGGGCACCCGCTACGTGCCCATCGACTTCATCGCCTCCTTGAAGCCGGAACCGGGCGTCGAGGACCATCACTTCGCCCTGCTCACCAACATGCTGGCCCAGGCCAACGCCTTCATGGAGGGCAGCCAGGGCGGCAGCGACCTCGACCCCTACAGCTGCCCGGGCAACCGCCCCTCCAGCACCCTGCTGCTCGACGAGCTGACGCCGAAGAACCTCGGCGCGCTGATCGCGCTGTACGAGCACAAGGTGTTCGTCCAGGGGGTGATCTGGAACATCAACTCCTTCGACCAGTGGGGCGTGCAGCTCGGCAAGCGCATCGCCGGCGAGATCAGCGAGCGCATCGACGAGCACAGCCAGGACTTCGACGGCTCCACCCAGGGCCTGCTCGAGCTGGTCCGCGCGCACTTCCCCGGTCACGGCACCGCGACGCGAGAAGCCCCGCCGCGGGATGCCCCGACGCCCGACGCCGCCAAGCCCAGGGGCAAGCGCCGCAAGGCCTCCTCCTGAGCCGCCGGGCCGCGCCTCAGCGGGTCGGGCGCCCGACCCGCTGCCCCCACCAGGCGGCGGCGAGCCATAGCGGCACGCTGCCCAGGCCGTAGGCCAGGGCCAGCCAGGGGCGCGAGGCCTCCAGCAGGTAGAGCGTCTCGAGCCCGAACAGCGAGAAGGTGGTGAAGCCGCCGCAGAAGCCGGCGACCAGGAAGGGCTGCCAGCGGGCGGCGCGCCCGGTGATGCGATGGGAGGCCCGGGCGACGAAGGCGGCGATCAGCCAGGAACCGGCCAGGTTGACGGCGAGGGTGCCCCACAGGAAGGCGCTGCCGAGCCCCTGCAGCACGCCCAGCGAGACCAGGTAGCGCAGCACCGCGCCCAGGCCACTGCCCAGCCCCACCGCCAGATAGCCCCGCCAGCTCGTCATGCACCGCCTCCCGCCAGCCACCAGCCCGCGGCCGCGGCGATCACCCCCAGCCCCAGGGTGGCCAGGCCATTGGCCAGGGCCGCCGCTGCGCGGCCTGCCTGCCACAGGCTGAGGGTCTGCAGGCTGAAGGAGGACACGGTAGTGAAGCCCCCCAGGCCCCCGACCGCCAGGCCCAGCCAGGCCGGCGAGTCGCCGGGCGGCCAGCCGAGGCGCGCGGCCAGCGCGCCGAGGGCCAGGGTCCCGCTCAGGTTGACCATCAGGGTGCCCCAGGGAAAGGCCCGCCCCAGCCATCGCGCGGTCAGCTCGGTCACGGCCAGGCGCGCCATGCCGCCCAGCGCCCCGCCCATCGCCACCAGTCCCAGGCTTGCCAACCCCATGTATCCGTCTCCCTGACGCCTTCGTGTCGATGCTAGCCGAGCCCGGTGCCGGCCACAAAAAAACGCCACCCGGGGCCGGGTGGCGAGCGATAATGCTTGCCTTGCAGGGGGATAGGAGGCATTCAGGCAATGCCTGCCAGTAAATATGACACAATATCGCAATCATGTACAATTCTCGTACACTACCCTGAAGGCTCATCGAGGCCCGACACCTCCGGCCATGGTAGCCTGACGACGACATCCTCGCCCTATCCACGCCCAGACACGGAGGCCCAAGCGTGCGCACCAGACGACTCCTCTCCCTGGCCAGCGGCTGGCTGCTGGCCATCCTGATGCTGGCCGCCCTCCCGGCCATGGCCCAATCGACCGACGGGGGAGGCCAGGCCCCGGCCAATGCCACCCTGGCCAACCTCCTCGAGAATCCCGAGACGCGCCAGCAGCTGATCGACCAGTTGCGCGGGGCGGCCAGCGAGTCCGAGGCCGCCACGAGCGAGGCGGCGTCGCCGTCGCTGCCCCGCCAGCTGGCCGAGACCACCAGCCGCATCGTCGGCGAGCTGGGCAGCCAGCTCGGCCAGGTCGTCGACGCCGTGAGCGGCCTGTTCGCGGCCTCCCCGAGCACCTTCGACCTGCCCAGCTTCACCACTGCGGCCATCAACCTGGGGCTGGTGATCCTCGCCACGGTCGCGCTGTTCTTCGCCGTTCGCCGCCTGGCCCGGCCCCTGTTCACCCGCCTCAGCCAGTGGTCGCTGACCGGCCAGGGCCTCCAGCCGCTGCTGCGCCTGGTACTCAGCGTGGGCGTGGCGGTGGTGATCGATGCCCTGGTGGTCGCGCTGGCCTATGTCGGCGGCAACCTGGTCGCCACCTTCGCGGTGGGCGAGAGCGGTGAGCTGTCGACCCGCGCCTCGCTGTTCCTCAACGCCTTCCTGGTGATCGAGCTGCTCAAGGCCGCGGTGCGCATGCTCTTCGCCTCCCGCTACGAGGGCCTGCGCCTGCTGCCCATCGCCGCCGCCGACGCCGCCTACTGGAACCGCTGGATCGCACGCCTGATCGGGCTGACCGGCTATGGCCTGATGGTGGTGGTGCCGCTGGTCAACGCCTACCTGTCGCCGGCGCTCGGCGAGGGGATCGGCACCCTGATCATGATCGGCGCCTATGTCTACGCCGTGGCCGTGGTGCTGCGCAACCGCCGGCGGCTGCGCGACGCCCTGAACCACAAGGCCGGCCAGACCACCATGGCCGCCAGCCGGGTATCGCTGCAGCTGTTCGCCCGCACCTGGCACCTCTTCGCCCTGGCCTACTTCACCATGGTGCTGGTGCTGACCCTGACGCGGCCGGAGGATGCCCTGCCCTTCGTGCTGTTCGCCACCCTGCAGACCCTGGCCGCCGTGCTGGTGGGCATGCTGGTGTCGAGCCTCCTGACCCAGACCATCGGCCGGCGGATCCGCCTCTCCGATGACCTGCGCCGCAAGCTGCCGATGCTCGAGGCGCGCCTCAACCGCTACGTGCCCAATGCCCTGCGCGTCATCCGCATGGTGATCCTCGCCGTCGTGGTGATGGTCGTGCTGAGTGCCTGGGGCGCCTTCGACCTGGGCGCCTGGTACGCTTCCGAGGCGGGACGCAGCCTGGTCGGCAAGGGCGTGAGCGTGTTCGTGATCCTGGCGATCGCCGCGGCCGTCTGGATGGGCCTGGCCAGCCTGATCGAGCACAAGCTCAACCCCGAGACCGGCGGCGGCGTGCCCTCGGCCCGGACCCAGACGCTGCTGTCGCTGTTCCGCAATGCCCTGGCCATCGCCCTGATCACCATGACGGCGATGATCGTGCTCGCCGAGATCGGCATCAACATCGGCCCGCTGATCGCCGGTGCCGGCGTGCTGGGCCTGGCCATCGGCTTCGGCTCCCAGAAGCTGGTGCAGGACATCATCACCGGGGTCTTCATCCAGGTGGAGAACGCCATGAACACCGGCGACGTGATCACCGTGGGGGGCATCACCGGGGTGGCCGAGAAGCTCAGCATCCGCTCGGTGGGCATTCGCGACCTCAGCGGCACCTACCACATCGTGCCCTTCTCCAGCGTCGACACCGTCTCCAACTACATGCGCGACTTCGCCTACCACGTCGGGGAGTACGGCATCGCCTATCGCGAGAGCATCGACGAGGCGATCCAGGCCCTGAACGAGGCCTTCGAGGCGCTCCGGGAAGACGAGGAGCACAAGGGCAAGCTGCTCGAGCCGCTGGAGGTCGCCGGCGTGATCGCGCTGGCCGACAGCTCCGTGAACATCCGCGTGCGCATCAAGACCACGCCGGGAGACCAGTGGGCCGTGGGCCGCGCCTACAACCGCCTGGTCAAGCTGCATCTCGACGCGGCCGGCATCGAGATCCCCTTCCCCCATACCACCCTCTACTTCGGCGAGGACAAGGCCGGCGGCGCCCCGCCGGCCAACGTGCGGGTCATCCGCCAGCAGGCGCGCGAACGCGCCGCCGCCTCGACCGACGAAGATCCCGCGGTGGCCGCCGACACCCAGGCCCCCCAGGAGGTCCACAACCAGGAAGAGTACGACGGCGAGACGTAACCACCGTCACCCACGCCAACGCAAGAGGGGCTGCCGTCCGGCAGCCCCTCTTCATGGTGGGTCGGGCGCGGGCGATCCTCAGGACGCCGCCTTGGCCGACTTCGCCGGCGTGTCCTCCGGCTCGGTGGGCTGGGGCAGCGAGGGCAGCGACCTGTCGAGCAGCTCGACGCTCTGCCGGTAGTACAGCTGGCTCTTGTTGTGCTCGCCCAGGTTGGCATAGAGCCGGGCCAGCTCGGCGCAGACCACGCCGCTGGGCCGCTGGCGCTGGCTGGCCTCGAAGTATTCCTGGGCCTTGCCCCAGTAGGCGTTGCGCAGCGAGAGCCGGCCCAGGGTGAGCAGCAGATCCGGGTCGTTGGGCCGCTCCTGCAGCCACTTCTCGGCCACCACCAGCTGGCGCGCCGCATCCACCTCGAGCAGCCCGTAGCGCAGCACCAGGCGGCTGTCCCAGTGCTCCTTGAGGGAGTGGCGCAGCAGCCGCTCGGCGATGCCCTCCTCGTTGCCGCGCACCAGCGCCTCGGCATAGAGCACGATCAGGTCGACGTTGCCGCGCAGGTGGTCGGGCATGTCGGCCCAGAGGCTGCGCACCCGCTCGATGTCACCGGGCTGGCGGGCCTCCTGGGAGATTAGCTCGCGATAGGCGCGCTGCTCGAGCTGCTCGCGCTCCTCCCGGGAGATCAGGTGCTGCACGCCGAGGCGCGGCATCAGCCGGCGCAGGCCGTCCCAGTCGCTGAGGCTGATATAGGCCTGCTTGAGCTGCTTGAGCACCTGCGGGTGATTGGGCAGGTGGCGATCGAGGCGGGTGAGGATCGCCAGGGCCTCCTCGTACTGCTGGCGGTCCAGCATCAGCTGGGCCTGCATCAGGCCCACCGCGGTGTCGGCGCCCTCGGTACTGAGGTGGGCACGCTTGAGCAAGGTGTCGGCCTGCTCGTAGCGCCCCTGGTAGTGGGCCGCCAGGGCGGCGGAGAGGTAGTTGACCAGCGGCGTGCTGGAATCGTCGGCGGCCTTGACCAGGGCCTTCTCGGCGCGCTTCCAGCGCCCCTCGGCCAGCGCCACCAGGCCGCGCACGGTGCGCCGCATGGCGGTGCGGTTGCGCGAGCGGCTGTTCCACACCTTGAAGCGGGTCACCGGGCGCGAGAGGCGCATCAGCAGCCGCAGGCCGAAATGCACCACCACGAAGGCCGCCAGCAGCAGCACCAGGCCGAACCAGAAGGAGGTCTGCACCGAGGTATCGCCCACGCGTACCAGCCAGTAGCCGGGCACCGACATCATCAGTTGGCCGAACAGGGCCCCGACCGCGAGCCCCAGGACCACGAGCAGGATCAGCTTTCTCATGCCTCATCTCCCTGGCCGCCGTTGTCGGCCTCGAAGCGGTGCTCGATGAAGCTCGCCAGCGCCTGCTGGGAGCCGCTGATGTCCGGCAGTTCCGGGCGGATGGCGCGGCCCTTGAGCTCCTCGAGGCGCGACAGCACCGCCTGGACGCCGCTGTCGTCGGTGTCGTAGTAGCCCTGGATCAGGGTCAGGGCCTTCTCGAGGCTGGCCTCAAAGAGCGGCGGCTCCTCCTTGAGCAGCGCCAGCTGGGCCTGCTCCAGGACCAGGCGCACGCTCTGTCGCAGGTAGGACTCCTGCTCCGGCGAGATCAGCGCCTCGAGCGCCTCGTCGTGCTGGCGGACCGTGACCAGGTCCTTGAGCTCGCCGCCGAAGCGCGCCAGCTGCGACTGCCAGCCGCCGGAGGGTGCCTCCTCGATGGTCGAGTCGGCGGCGATCTCCTCGATGTCCTGGGCCAGCGGGCGACCGGCGATCTGCTCCTGCTGGGCGTTCAGCGCCAGATAGAGGCCGGTGCGGTCGACGCGGGGCACGGATTCCAGCGCGGCCAGCTCGGAGGCGATCTCGCGGCGCACCGGCATCAGCGCCGGGTTGTCGGCCTCGCGCAGCCGCTCGTCGGCGGTGCGCAGCAGGGCGGCGGCCCCCTGGACGTCGCGTTCCAGCTGCAGGCGCTGGTTGGCCAGGCGCAGCAGGTAGGCGGCCTCGGCATGCAGCCAGTCGCGCTCGTCGGTCTGCTGCTCGCTGGACAGCTCCTGGAGCACCTTGTCCAGGGTCTGGTCGACGTCCTGGCGATAGTCGGAGAAGTCGCTGCGCAGCGTGCTCACCGCCTCGTCCAGCGCGGCATTGCGCTGCTGCTCGCCACTCTCCAGGCGCCCCGCGAGGTCGTCCAGCGCCGACTGGCTGGCCGCCTGGGCCGGCAGGGCGGCCAGGCGCTGTTGCTGGGCGTCCAGCTTCTGCCAGACCTGCCAGCCGAACAGCGCGCCGCCTGCGCCCAGCAGGACCACCAGGCCCAGGGCGACCGCCCCGGTCTTGCTGCCCTTGCCGGAGCCGCCCCGGCCGCCGCCGCCTCCCGGGGTCCCGGCGGCGCCCTGGCCGGCGGACGCCGGCTGGGCCTTGGCGTCGCCGCCCGAGGCCTTGCTGGACGTGGCCTTGGCGCCGCTGGAGGAAGAGGAGGAAGCGGCGGCCTTGGCGGTATCGCGCTTGGCGGCGGCGGCATCGGTCGCCTTGCCGGACGTGCTCCTGGTCCCGTCAGCGGCGCTATCGGAGACCTTGGCGGAGGACGCCGAGGCATCGGTCGCCTTGCCGGCCTCGCGCTTGGCGGCGTCGGCCTCGGCGGGATCGGCGGCCTTGGCCGCCGCGGCCGCCTGGCCCGTCTCGCCGGGCTTGTCGCCGGCCGGGGTGGCCTGGCTTTCGCTCGTGGACGTCGTCGAAGAGGGCCTGGCGTCGGCCTTCGCCTCGGCGGTGGCGTGGTGCGCCGCCGAGCCGCTGCCCTTGCCACGACGCCGCGAGCGGCGCGACGATGAGCCGCCGCCCTTGCCGGCCTCGGCGCCCGTTCCCGTCGTCGCCGAGTCGGCGCCGCCCTGGGCGTCGCCGGACGGCGTCTGTTGTTCGTCCTGATCGTGTTGTTGCTTGCTCATGTGTCGCTAGCCCTTTTCGAGATCGTCATGATCGACATCGGCCCTCTCCGAGTCCCTGGCCCTGGCCACGGCGGCCGCCAGCGCGTCGGGCGTGGCGCCCGACGCCACGACGGGAAGACGAAACCCCAGTGTGCCGGCCAGTGTAGCCAACCGGGTACTGGACACGATTAGCGGTTGGCTCAAGGCGGCCTGTGAGCACCATCTTGCCAGATGTTCGAGGATTTCTCCGCTACTCACCACCAACGCCTGATAGTCGCCGCCCGCCAGCCGACGCCGCAAGGTCGGCGACGGCTCGAGCAGGCGACGCCGGTACACCGCCAGGCGCGTCAGGCGGGCGCCCCGGGCGGCCAGAGTCTCGGCCATCAGGGCCCGTCCCCCCTCGCCGGCCACCAGCAGCAGACGCTGCCCGGCGAGCCGCTGCAGCGAGCCGAGCGCGAGCAGCGCCTCGCTGGTGTCCTCGCCGCCGGCCGCCGGCAGGTGCACCCGCACGCCCAACTGGCGATGCAGGGTGGCGGCCGTGGCGGCGCCCACGGCGTAGTAGTCGATGCCTACGGGGAGCTGTGGCCAGTAACGGTCCAGCGCCTCGGCGAGACACTCGGCGGCGAAGGGGCTGACCACCACCACGCGCCGGAACTGGTCGAAGTCCAGCCAGGTGGCACGCTGCTCCGGGGTCTCGGGCAGCGGCTCGAGGACCATGGCCTCGCCCCGCTCGACGGCAAAGCCCGCGGCGGCGATGGCCTCGGCCAGCGCCGCCGCCCTCGGTCCGGGGCGGCAGATCAGTACCGGCGGCGTCGCCATCAGCCGGCGCCGTAGACCTCGGCGAGAATCTCGCCGGCGCCCATGTCCAGCAGTTCCTCCGCCACGCGGATGCCCAGCGCCTCGGGCTCGTGGAGGGAGCCGCGACCCTCGGCGCGCAGCACCTCGGTGCCCTCCGGGTTGCCCACCAGAGCGCGCAGCCAGAGGGTCTCGCCATCGTCCTCGAACACCGCGTGGCCGGCGATGGGCACCTGGCAGCCGCCCTCGAGGCGGGTGTTCATGGCGCGCTCCGCGCGGACCCGGGTCGCGGTGGCCGGGTCATCCAGCGGCGCCAGCAGCGAGATCAGCTCGGCATCGTGCATGCGGCACTCGATGCCCAGGGCACCCTGGCCACAGGCCGGCAGGCAGACCTCCGGCGGCAGCTCCATGGTGATGCGCGCCTCGAGGCCCAGCCGCTTGAGGCCCGCGGTGGCCAGCAGGATGGCGTCGTAGTCGCCAGCATCGAGCTTGCCCAGGCGGGTCTGGACATTGCCGCGCAGGTTGAGCACCTGGAGGTCGGGGCGCGCCTCGCGCATCTGCAGGCCGCGGCGCAGGCTGGAGGTGCCGATGCGCGCCCCCTCGGGCAGCTCGTCCAGGGAGGCGTAGTGGTTGGAGACGAAGGCGTCGGTGGGCTCGGCCCCCTCGAGGATCACCGACAGGCCGAGACTCTCGGGGAAATGCATGGGCACATCCTTCATGGAGTGCACGGCGATGTCGGCACGCCCATCGAGCATCGCTTCCTCGAGCTCCTTGACGAACAGCCCCTTGCCACCGACCTTGGCCAGCGGCGTGTCGAGGATCTTGTCGCCCCGGGTGGCCATGGCCACCAGTTCGACCTTGAGCCCCGGATGGGTCGCCATCAGGCGGTCGCGGACATGTTCGGCCTGCCACATGGCCAGTTGACTCTTGCGCGTGGCGATACGCAGCGTTTCGATGGCTTGCACGTGGTTCTCCCCGTCCCGGTTCGCTTGCACTCGGCACCCCTTGCGCCGGCGCCCGGTGATGTCTTGGTTTGCTGCCATCATAAAGGACCGGGGAGGCCAGGAAAAATCGTCACGTCCCGGCCGTCCCGCCGCCCCTCGCCTGGCCCGTGGACTCTGGTACACTTTCCCGCATGTCAAGCCAGCGCGGCCTCGCCGAGCTGCGGCCGGCGCGCCGCCGGCCCTCACCCACCCCTTCAGCCATGCAGGATGTCAGCCCGATGAGCCCAAGCCCGACGAACCACCGCACCAACCAGTCCTGGGGCGGCCGCTTCAGCGAGCCCACCGATGCCTTCGTCGCCCGCTTCACCGCCTCGGTCGACTTCGACCGGCGCCTGGCCCTCCACGACATCCAGGGCTCGCGGGCTCACGCCACCATGCTGGCCCGGGTCGGGGTGCTCACCGAGGCGGAACGCGACGCCATCCTGGGGGGGCTCGACGAGGTCCAGGCCGAGATCGACGCCGGCACCTTCGCCTGGTCGGTGGCGCTCGAGGACGTGCACATGAACATCGAGGCACGCCTCACCGACAAGATCGGCATCACCGGCAAGAAGCTGCATACCGGGCGCTCGCGCAATGACCAGGTGGCCACCGACATCCGCCTCTTCCTGCGCGACGAGATCGATACCGTGGCCGCCGAGCTGACCCGCCTGCGCGAGGGGCTGATCGCGCTGGCCGACCGCGAGGCCGATACCATCATGCCCGGCTTCACCCATCTGCAGACCGCCCAGCCGGTGACCTTCGGCCATCACCTGCTGGCCTGGCAGGAAATGCTCGCCCGCGACCAGGAGCGGCTGCTCGACTGCCGCAAGCGGGTCAACGTGCTGCCGCTCGGCGCCGCCGCCCTGGCCGGCACCACCTACCCCATCGACCGCCATGTGACGGCCGAGCTGCTGGGCTTCGACCGCCCCGCGGAGAACAGCCTCGACGCCGTCAGTGACCGGGATTTCGCCATCGAGTTCACCTCCTTCGCCAGCGTGCTGCTGATGCACCTGTCGCGGATGAGCGAGGAGCTGGTGCTGTGGACCAGCGCCCAGTTCGACTTCATCGACCTGCCCGACCGCTTCTGCACCGGCTCCTCGATCATGCCGCAGAAGAAGAACCCGGACGTGCCGGAACTGGTGCGCGGCAAGACCGGCCGGGTCTACGGCCACCTGATGGGCCTGCTGACGCTGATGAAGTCCCAGCCGCTGGCCTACAACAAGGACAACCAGGAGGACAAGGAGCCGCTGTTCGATGCCCTGTCCACCGTCCAGGACTGCCTGAAGGCCTTCGCCGACATGGTCCCGGCCATCGAGGCCAAGGCCGACAACATGCGCGAGGCGGCCCGCAAGGGCTTCTCCACCGCCACCGACCTGGCCGACTACCTGGTCTGCCGCGGCGTGGCCTTCCGCGACGCCCACGAGATCGTCGGCCAGTCGGTGGCCTTCGGCATCAAAGAGGGCAAGGACCTCTCGGAGATGAGCCTCGAGGAGCTGCGCCAGTTCTCCGACGTCATCGACGAGGACGTCTTCGCCGTGCTGACCCTGGAGGGCTCGGTGGCCGCGCGCAACCATATCGGTGGCACCGCCCCGGACCAGGTGCGCGCCGCCGCCCAGCGGGCCCGCGAGGCCCTGGCGGCGCTGTCTTCCCAGGATGGCCAGGGGAGCCGGGGCTGATGCGTCGCACCGCCCTGCTCGCGCTGCTGGCGCTGCCCCTGCTGCTGGCCGGCTGCGGCCAGAAGGGCCCCCTCTACCTGCCCGGCGACACCGCGGCGGAGGAGCGCTACGGCCCCCGTGACCCCGAGACCACCGACGACGCGTCGGACGCCGCTGCATCGGGCGCCGACGCCCCCCGCCCCGCCGACGAGGACGACACCTAGGCATGGACCATTTCGAGTACCGCGACGGCGTGCTGCACGCCGAAGAGCTCCCGCTTTCGCGTATCGCCGAGGAATTCGGCACGCCCTGCTACATCTATTCCAAGGCCACCCTGGCCCGCCACTTCCGGGCCTACACCGAGGCGCTGGGCAGCCATCCCCACCTGATCTGCTACGCGGTCAAGGCCAACTCCAACCTGGCGGTGCTCAACCTGCTCGCCCGCCTCGGCGCCGGCTTCGACATCGTCTCGGTAGGCGAGCTCGAGCGGGTACTGACCGCCGGCGGCGACCCCGCCAAGGTGGTGTTCTCCGGGGTGGCCAAGCAGGAGAACGAGATGGCCCGCGCGCTCTCGGTGGGCATCAAGTGCTTCAACGTCGAGTCCCGCGCCGAACTCGAGCGGCTCGACGCCGTGGCCCGCGGCCTGGGCCGGGTCGCCCCGATCTCGCTGCGGGTCAACCCCGACGTGGACGCCGGCACCCACCCCTACATCTCCACCGGGCTCAAGGCCAACAAGTTCGGCATCGCGGTGGACGAGGCCCGGGAGGTCTACCGCCAGGCGGCGGCCATGGACAACGTGCGGGTGGTGGGGCTCGACTGCCATATCGGCTCCCAGCTCACCGAGACCGCCCCCTTCCTCGACGCCCTCGACCGCCTGCTGGTGCTGCTCGAGCGGCTGCGCGAGGACGGCATCGAGATCGAGCACCTGGACCTCGGCGGCGGCTTGGGCGTGCCCTATCACGACGAGCGCCCCCCGCACCCCTTCGACTACGCCACCGCCCTGCTCGAGCGGCTGTCGCGCTGGCCGGGCAGCGACCAGCTGACCCTGCTCTTCGAGCCGGGCCGCTCGATCGCCGCCAACGCCGGCGTGCTGCTGACCCGGGTGGAATTCCTCAAGCCCGGCGAGACCAAGCACTTCGCCATCGTCGACGCGGCCATGAACGACCTGATCCGCCCGGCCCTCTACCAGGCCTGGCAGGCCATCCTGCCGGTGGACACCACCCAGGCGCGGGAGAGCGGCACCTATGACGTGGTCGGCCCGGTCTGCGAGACCGGCGACTTCCTGGGCCAGGACCGGGAGCTGGCCATCGCCGCCGGCGACCTGCTGGCGGTGCGCTCCGCCGGCGCCTACGGCTTCGTCATGGCCTCCAACTACAACAGCCGCCCGCGACCGCCCGAGGTCATGGTGGACGGCGACCGCGCCCACCTGGTGCGACGCCGCGAGCGCCTGGCGGACCTCTGGGCCGGCGAGGCCACGCTCCCCGACGACAGCGCGGAGACGCCCTGATGCTGCTGCAGTTCACCAAGATGCACGGACTCGGCAACGACTTCATGGTGGTCGACCTGATCACCCAGCGGGCGCGGCTGCGCGACGAGCAGGTCCGCGCCCTGGCCGACCGGCGCTTCGGCATCGGCTTCGACCAGCTGCTGGTGGTCGAGCCGCCCCGGGACCCGGACATGGACTTTCGCTACCGCATCTACAACGCCGACGGCAGCGAAGTGGAGAACTGCGGCAACGGGGCGCGCTGCTTCGCCCGCTTCGTGCGCGACCAGCGGCTGACCCACAAGCGCGAGATCCACGTCGAGACCGCCGGCGGCCCGCTCACCCTGGTGGTGGGCGACGACGATCGCGTCAGCGTGGACATGGGGCCGCCGCGCTTCGCCCCGGAGGCGCTGCCCTTCGCGGCCGACGAGGACCGGGCCCTGCACGCCCTGGACGTCGAGGGCCGGCGCCTCGAGGTCGGCGTGGTGTCCCTGGGCAACCCCCACGCGGTGCTGCGGGTGGACGACGTGGACACCGCCCCGGTGGCCACCCTGGGACCGGCCATCGAGGCCCACCCGCGCTTCCCGCGGCGGGTCAACGCCGGCTTCATGCAGGTGGTGTCGCCCCACGAGATCCGCCTGCGCGTCCATGAGCGGGGCAGCGGCGAGACCCTGGCCTGCGGCACCGGCGCCTGCGCCGCGGTGGCCACCGGCATCCGCCTGGGCTGGCTCGAGAGCCCGGTCACCGTGCACCTGCCCGGTGGCGACCTGGAGATCACCTGGCCCGGCGGTGACGCCTGCCTGATCATGACCGGACCCGCCGAGCGGGTCTTCGAGGGCCGCGTGCCCCTGAACTGAGCGTCGAACCGAGGAGAAGCGCATGACCCGAGCCGCCCCCGAGCCACGCAAGACCCTGGACCCGGACGTCGTGGCCCAGTGGCTCGCCCGTCACCCCGACTTCTTCGTCGGCCGTGAGGGCCTGCTCCAGCAGCTCAAGGTGCCCCACCCCGAGGCCCGCGGCGCCACCTCCCTGCTGGAACGCCTGGTGGCCGATCTGCGCACCCGCGCCGAGCAGGCCGAGTGGCGCCTGGAGCAGTTGCTGGAATCGGCCCGCCACAACGAGGCCCAGTACCGCCGGACCCGGGAGCTGGTGCTGGCCCTGCTGGAGGCCGAGGACGGCGACGCCCTGGGCCAGGCGCTGGCCACCCAGTTCAGCGAGCGCTTCCAGACCCCGGCGCTGGCCCTGTGGTGCCCGGCCAGCCTCACCGACCGGGAGGCGCAGCCGCCCCAGGCCCCCCGGCAGGTGCTCGACGACCACGTGGCCCAACGCCTGGCCGCCCTGCTGGACGGCCGGGCGAGTCGCTGCACCCGGCTGACGCCCACCGACTGGAAGCGCCTGCTGCCCCACGCCAAGGCGCCGGACAAGGCCGGCTCCTGTGCGCTGGCCCGGCTGACCCTGGGCGAGCCGCTCGGCTACCTGGTGCTGGCGAGCCCCGACCCCGACCACTTCCGCGCCAGCATGGACACCCTGTTCACCGAGTACGTCGGCGACGTGGTGGCCCGCCTGCTGATGCGCCTGGCGCCGTCCCGCCATGGCTGAGCCGACCCGGCTCGGCGACCAGCTGGCCGCCTACCTGGCGGCCCTGGCCCGCACCGCCAGCCCGGCCACGGTGGCGGCCTATCGCCGCGACCTGGCCGCGCTGGGCGACTTCCTGGCCGACCAGGGGGTGGACGACGGCGCCGCCCTCGACGCCGCCCTGCTGCGTCGCTTCCTGGGCGGCGAGCGGGCCCGGGGGCTGGCACCCCGCAGCCTGGCCCGGCGCCGGGCGGCCATCTCCGGCTTCGCCGACCACCTGCGGGCCGCCGGCGTGCTGGACCACAACCCGGCCAGCCTGGTGCGCACGCCGCGCCTGCCCAAGGACCTGCCGCGACCGGTGGACGTGGACGCCCTGGCGCGCTTCCTCGACACGCCCCACGACGGCTCGCCACTGGCCTGCCGCGACCAGGCCATGCTGGAGCTGTTCTACTCCAGCGGCCTGCGCCTCGCGGAGCTCGCCGCCCTGGCCCTCGCCGACCTGCAGCCCCAGCGGGTGCGGGTACTGGGCAAGGGCGGCAAGCCGCGCCAGGTACCGGTGGGCCGTCGCGCCCGGGCGGCGCTGGAGGCCTGGCTCGGGGTGCGCGGCACCCTGGCCGCTGACGGCGAGACGGCGCTGTTCGTGGGGGTACGCGGCGCCCGGCTCGGCCACCGGGCCATCCAGCAGCGCCTCGCGGCCCTGGCCCGGCAGCGCGGCCTGGCCGAGCACCTGCATCCCCATCGGCTGCGCCACTCCTTCGCCAGCCACCTGCTGGAGTCCAGCCAGGACCTACGGGCGGTCCAGGAACTGCTGGGCCATGCCAACCTGGCCACCACCCAGGTCTACACCCGGCTCGACTGGCAGCACCTGGCGGCCAGCTACGACGCCGCCCACCCCCGCGCCCGACGCCGCCGCTCCGACGACCACGAATGATGCCCATGACCCGACCACGCCTCCAGGCCCTGACCTTCGACCTCGACGACACCCTCTGGGACAACCGGGGGGTGATGACACGCACCGAGGAGGGCCACTACGGCTGGCTCGATACGGCCCTGGCCGAATGGCTCGCCGAGCGTGGCGAGCAGCACCTGGGACGCTTCGCCGAGCGGGTGCCGCTGCCGCACTACCAGGCCCGGCGCCAGGCACTCGCCGAGCGCCATCCGCTGCGCCGCGGCGACTTCACCTGGATCCGCGAGCAGGCCCTGGCCTCGCTGCTGAAGGAGTTCGGCCTGCCCCATGAGGCGGCCTGGCACTGGGCGACGCGCGCCATGGAGCGCTTCCACGACCTGCGCCTGCGGGTCTCGCCCTACCCGGAGGTGGAACCGATGCTCAGCGAGCTAGGGACGCGCTACCGGCTGGGCTCCATCACCAACGGCAACCTGGACTTCGACCGCCTGCCCCTGCGCCGCCACTTCGCGGTGGCGATCGCCGCCGGGGAGATGCATGCGCCCAAGCCCGATCCCCGGCCCTTCCTGATGGCCCTGGCCAAGCTCGGCGCGTCGCCCGCCCGGGCGATGCATATCGGCGATTCCTGGAAGGAAGACGTCCTGCCGGCGATCCGGCTGGGGATGCAGGCGGCCTGGGTCGCCGGCGACACGCCCCATGGCGCACCACTGCCCGAGGGCGTCCATCGCCTGGGGCATATCCGCGAGCTGCCGGCGCTGCTGGAGAAATTAGAAAGCTGAAAGCCGTCGGCCAGATAAGCAGAAGCGAATCTCATCGGCTTGGCCAAGACTCATACCTTGAAGGGCGTCGGGGGCAAGGCGAAGCGAGGGTCCTACGCCAGGGGTGAGGAGGATTCCTCCGAACGGGCTGGCCAGGAATGGCCAGCGCCGGCCCTGCCAGCGGAGCAGGATGCGAGAGCGCCGCAGGGCGTCGGTAGCGCTCATGGACGGGTTTACAGCGCCCTCGCGATGGTCCGGCACTCCGGGGCTTGCCACCGGGCAGCCCTCCGGCTAGTCGTCCCCGATGTCCGCTAATAGCCAGTCGTCGAGGCGTGCATGCACCTCCTCGAGGCCCTGCTTCTTGAGCGCCGAGAACAGCTGGACGCTCACCAGGTCCTCCCACTCGCGCAGCCGCGAGCGTACCTGCTGCAGGGCGTTCCTGGCGGCGCCCGACTTCAGCTTGTCGGCCTTGGTCAGCAGGATGTGCACCGGCATGTCCTGGTCGTCGGCCCAACCCAGCATCGTCTGGTCGAACTCGGAGAGCGGGTGGCGAACGTCCATCACCAGCACCAGGCCGCGCAGGGAAGCGCGCCGCTGCAGGTAGTCCGCCAGGTGGCGCTGCCACTCGAGCTTGACCTGCTCGGGCACCTTGGCATAGCCGTAGCCCGGCAGGTCGACCAGCCGGTGGTCGGTGTCCTCGCCCAGGGCGAAGAAGTTGATCAGCTGGGTGCGGCCGGGGGTCTTGGAGGTCCGGGCCAGCGCCTTCTGGCGCGTCAGGGCGTTGATGGCGCTGGACTTGCCGGCGTTGGAGCGCCCGGCGAAGGCCACTTCGGCGCCGCCATCCGACGGGCATTTCGCCAGGGTCGGCGCACTGATGAGGAAGCGGGCGGCCTGGTAGTTGAGTCGCGACATGGCGGGGGTTTCCTGACGTTGATCAAGGGTGCCGCGGCTTGCATTCCCGCAGCACGGGTGTTCCGTTATAATGCAGTGACTTTTGTCTGCGACCCGGGGCGCGCAAGTATACCACCGTGCTCCCGCCGGCAGCGACCGACCAGGGTGCGTCGACGGCTTCCGGCAGCAAGGCTCGCCCGCCTCTCTCGGGCGGCACCCGGGGTACGTACCGGTCAACAACATAACGGCATAGTGGATTAGCGATGAGAAAGCTTCTGGCAAGCCTGGCAATCACCATGAGCGCCGTCGGCGCCGCCCACGCGGACCTCCAGTCGGAGGCGGATGCCGCCGCCGGCCGCGAGAAGGCACAGGCCTGCGCCGCCTGTCACGGCCAGGAAGGCATCAGCCCGTCCGGTGCCTTCCCCAACCTGGCCGGCCAGCAAGCCTCCTATCTCGCCAAGCAGATCATGGATATCCGCGACGGCAACCGCAACGTGCCGCAGATGGCCGGTCAGGTGGACAACTTCTCCGACCAGGACGCCTGGGACGTGGCCACCTACTTCGCCGAGAAGGAGCCGGCCCTCGGCCAGGCGGACCCGGAGCCGGCCCTGGTCGAGCACGGCCGCGAGCTGTACCGGGCCGGCGACCTGGCCAAGGGCCTGCCGGCCTGTGCCGCCTGCCACAGCCCGACCGGCCAGGGCATCGGCACCGCCGTCTACCCGGCGCTGTCCGGCCAGAAGAGCGATTACGTGGTCGCGACCCTGCAGGCCTTCGCCGCCGGCGAGCGGGCCAACGACCCCAACGCCATCATGCGCGACATCGCCGCCAAGATGAGCGACCGTGACATGGAGGCCGTGGCCAACTACGTGCGCGGGCTGCACTGAGCGCTTCCCGGCCACCGGCATTCGACGAGGGCGGCCCAGGGCCGCCCTCGTCGTCTCCGGGAACCCGGGCCCCCGGCTACACTCCAACTCGGCGGTGCCGTGCCGACGGCGCCCCACCCTGGATCATGACTCACTCAAGGAGAGCCCCTCATGTTCAAGTCCCTGATCGTCGCCCTGGCAGGCCTGGGCCTGTCCACGCTCGCCTCCGCCGCCAACCTGGTGGAGGGCGAGCACTACACCACCCTCGACGAGCCGGTGAAGACCCAGGTCGAGGAGGGCAAGATCGAGGTCACCGAGGCCTTCTGGTACGGCTGCCCGCACTGCTACAACCTGGAGGAGCCGCTCAACGCCTGGGTCGCCGAGCTCCCCGAGGACGTGGTCTTCCAGCGCATGCCGGCCACCATGGGCGGCGCCTGGAACAAGCACGCCACCGCCTTCTACGCCGCCAAGCAGCTGGGCATCCAGGAGGACCTGCATGACGACTTCTTCGAGGCCTATCATGAACAGGGCCAGCGCCTGACCGAGGTCGAGGACATCGCGGCCTTCTTCAGCAACTACGGCGTCACCGAGGAGGAGGCCAGCGAGGCGCTGACCGCCTTCGGCGTCAAGTCCCAGGTCAACCAGGCCCATGCCCGCATGCGCAACATGGGCCTGATGGGGGTGCCGGCGCTGATCGTCGATGGCCGCTACGTGGTGACCCCGAGCACCGCCGGCAGCCTCGACAACATGCCCCAGGTCGCCGGTGCCCTGGTGGACAAGGTGCGCGAGGAACGGAAGGACTGACATGACTTCGTCGCTGGCCGATGTCAGGTGGCCGCACCGTGAGAGCGGCCACCTGAAACTGCTGACCTTCAACCTGCAGGTGGGCATCCAGACATCGGCCTACCATCACTACCTGACCCGCAGCTGGCAGCACCTGCTGCCCCACCCGCGACGCCTCAAGCGCCTCGACATGATGAGCGAGGTGCTGGGACGCTTCGATATCGTCGGCCTCCAGGAGGTCGACGGCGGCAGCTTCCGCTCCGGCCGGGTCAACCAGGTGGAATACCTGGCGACCCGCGCCGGCTTTCCGCACCACTACCAGCAGCTCAACCGCAACCTGGGCCACCTCGCCCAGCACAGCAACGGGCTGCTGTCGCGCCTGCCGCCCTCGCGGGTCGAGGAGTACAGCCTGCCCGGCACCCTGCCCGGCCGCGGTGCCATCCACGCCCGCTTCGGCGAGGGGCCCGACGCCCTGCACCTGTTCGTCGCCCATCTGGCGCTGAGCCATCGTGGCCGAGTGCGCCAGCTCGACTACCTCAGCGAGATCATCACCCCCCTGCGCCATGTGGTGGTGATGGGCGACCTCAACTGCACCCCGGACCAGCTCCACGCCCACTCGCGATTCCGCGACTCGCTGCCGCTGCACCCGGTGCGCCCGCCGCTCAGCTACCCGTCCTGGCAACCCCGCCGGGCCCTGGACCATATCCTGCTCTCGGACTCCCTGGAGGCCCACCGGGTCCAGGTGCTGGAACACCTCTTCTCCGACCACCTGCCCGTGGCCATCGACGTCAGCCTGCCCGAGGCCTGCCACGCCACCCTGGCCAAGGGGTAAGACCAATGTCGGCCCCATCGTTGTAACAGACGCTGAACGATTCCCGTATAGTCTGGGAGATCGTGCCACAGACGCGTGGCGCCAACGCCTTGACGTCAACGCAACCCCGAGCAATTCCCCCATGCCCCAACCCCACGAGCTCCCGAGCCTGATCGACCGGCTCGACCGCCTCTCCGAATGGCTCGGCCGGAGCCTCTCCTGGCTGGTCCTGCTGATGATGCTGATCCAGTTCCTGATCGTGGTGCTGCGCTATGCCTTCAGCGTCAACAGCATCCCCATGCAGGAATCGGTGATGTACATGCACGCCACGGTCTTCATGCTGGCCGCGGCCTATACCCTGCGCCATGACGGGCACGTGCGGGTGGACATCTTCTATCGGGCCATGCCGGTGAAGCGCAAGGCGCTGGTCGACCTGCTCGGTCACCTCTTCCTGCTGATGCCGGTGATGATCTTCGTGATCCTCGTCAGCCTCGGTTACGTCGGCAAGTCCTGGCGCATCCTCGAGGGGTCGCCGGACTCGGGTGGCATCCCCGGGGTCTTCCTGCTCAAGACGCTGATCCCGCTGTTCGCCGGCCTGATGCTCCTGCAGGGCCTGGTCGAGGCCTGGCGCAACGTGCTGGTCATGACCGGGCGCATCGCCCCCAAGGAAGAAGAAGAACACCACGAGGAGCACCTGTGATGCTGGAGTTCATGCCACTGGTGCTGTTCGCCGTGATCTGCACCGTCCTGATGTTCGGCTACCCCGTCGCGCTGTCCCTGGCGGGCACCGCCCTGGCCTTCTCCGGCCTCGGCCTCGGCCTGGAAGCCATGGGCATCGACGCCCACTTCGATGCCGGCTACCTGTCGGCCTTTCCCAACCGCCTCTACGGCATCATGACCAACCAGACGCTGCTGGCGGTGCCGCTCTTCGTGTTGATGGGCGTGCTGCTGGAGAAGTCGCGGGTGGCCGAGACCCTGCTCGAGGCCATGTCCCTGCTGTTCGGCTCGTTGCGCGGGGGGCTGGGCATCTCGGTGACCCTGGTCGGCATGCTGCTGGCCGCCTCCACCGGCATCGTCGGCGCCACCGTGGTGACCATGGGCCTGATGTCGCTGCCGACCATGCTCAAGCGGGGCTACAGCATACCGCTGGCCACCGGCACCATCTGCGCCACCGGCACCCTGGGCCAGATCATCCCGCCCTCCATCGCGCTGGTGCTGCTGGGGGACGTGCTCTCCTCGGCCTACCAGCAGGCCCAGCTGTCGATGGGCATCTTCAGCCCCAAGACGGTGTCGGTGGGCGACCTCTTCATGGGCGCCCTGGTGCCCGGCCTGCTGCTGGTGGTGTTCTACATCGTCTATGTGTCGATCATCGCCTGGGTCAAGCCCGGCGCCGCGCCGGCCGTCGATCGCCGGGACCTGATGGAGGAGCTCGGCCACGAGGGCGGCCTCGGCCTGCTGCTGCTCAAGGGGCTGGTCCCGCCCATCGTGCTGATCGTGGTGGTGCTGGGCTCGATCCTCGGCGGCTTCGCCACGCCCACCGAGGCCTCGGCCGTGGGGGCCTTCGGCGCCCTGATGCTGGCCCTGGCCTATCGCCGCCTGGACGTCGCCACCCTCAAGGAGGCGCTGCGCTCCACCGTCAACGTCACCACCATGGTGTTCCTGATCCTGATCGGCGCCGCGCTGTTCTCGCTGGTGTTCCGTGCCTATGGCGGCGAGCACCTGGTGACCGAGGTCTTCGAGAGCATGCCCGGTGGGGTGATCGGCGCGACGCTGGTGGTGATGCTGGTGATCTTCCTGCTCGGCTTCATCCTCGACTTCATCGAGATCACCTTCGTGGTGGTGCCCATCGTCGGGCCGATCCTGCTGGCCATGGGCCTGGACCCCATCTGGCTCGGCATCATGATCGCCATCAACCTGCAGACCTCCTTCCTCACGCCGCCCTTCGGCTTCGCGCTCTTCTACCTGCGCGGCGTGGCGCCGGAGTCGGTGCCCACCGCGTCGATCTACCGCGGGGTCATCCCCTTCATCGTGCTGCAGCTCGGCATGCTGCTGGCGCTGTCCTGGTTCCCGGGGCTCGCCACCTGGCTGCCGGACCAGTTCTGACGGCGCGTGGAATCGGCCGCCCCGCCCGGAGGAAGCGGCCGTCTATAGTGACTCGACACGGGTTTCACCGGGAGGGCGGATGCCCTCCCCTGCCGACCGGCCCGACGCGGGCCACATCCCGACAAGGCACACAACGAGAGGGAATCGCATGCAACCGAAAGCACTCGCCATGGCCGTCAGCGGCGCCGCCGCCGGCCTGATGCTGGCCGCGGGAACCGCCCAGGCCCAGGACACCCACTAATGGAAGATGGTGACCTCCTGGCCGAAGAACTTCCCCGGCGTGGGCCAGGGGCCCGAGCGGCTGGCCAAGCTGGTCGACGAGATGTCCGATGGCCGCCTGACCATCGAGGTGTTCGGTGCCGGCCAGCTGGTGCCCGGCTTCGAGGTCTTCGACGCCGTCGCCGAAGGCACCGCCGAGATGGGCCACTCCGCGTCCTACTACTGGAAGGGCAAGGCACCGGCGGCGCAGTTCTTCGCCGCCGTGCCCTTCGGCATGAACGCCCAGGAGATGAATGCCTGGCTGCACTACGGCGGCGGCCTGGACCTGTGGAACGAGCTGTACGACGACTTCGGGGTGGACGTCATGGCCGCCGGGGCCTCCGGCGTGCAGATGGGCGGCTGGTACAACAAGGAAATCGACTCCGTCGACGATCTCGAGGGCCTGAAGATGCGCATGCCGGGGCTCGGCGGCGAGGTCATGAGCCGCATGGGCGTGGCCATCGTCAACATGCCGGGCGGCGAGATCTTCACCTCCCTGCAGTCCGGCGCCATCGACGCCACCGAATGGATCGGCCCCTACAACGACCTGGCCTTCGGCCTGCACCAGGCGGCGGACTACTACTACTACCCCGGCTGGCACGAGCCGACGGTGATGTTCGAGGCCATCGTCAACGAGGAAGCCATGGCCTCGCTGCCGGCGGACCTGCAGGCGATCCTGCGCACCGCGGTGCGTGACGTGAACGCCGACGTGCTCGACGAGTACACCGCACGCAACAACGACGCCCTCGAGACCCTGATCAACGAGCACGATGTGGAGCTGCGTCGCCTGCCGGACGACGTCCTGGCCCAGGCCAAGGAGCACTCCGCGGACGTGGTCGCCGAACTCGCCGAGTCCAGCGAGATGGCCCGGAAGATCCACGACTCCTATCGTGCCTTCCAGGACAAGGTGGTGAACTACCACGCCATCTCCGAGCAGGCCTACTACGACGCCCGCAACCCCGAGGGCGCCCCCACCAGCGGCGAGTGATCGTCGAGCGCCCCCGCGGCCCCGCTCGTCGGGCCCGCGGGGGCCTTGCCCTCGCGCCGGCGCGCCTCAGCCGCCGGTCAGCATGCCGAGCCCCCGCACCCAGGCGATCATCGGCGCCGGATAGATCCCCAGCAGCAGGGTCACCAACGCCAGCCCCGCCACCACCAGGCCCCCGGCCCGCACGCCCCAGTCCACGGCGACGTCGCGGCGCCGCATGCCCGGCTCCACCAGGTAGAGGGTGACCATCACCCGCAGGTAGTAATAGAGCCCGATCGCGCTGCCCAGCACGATGCCGGCCACCAGCCACCAGCGCTGGGCCTCGACGCCCAGGGCCAGCAGGTAGAACTTGCCGATGAAGCCGGCGGTGAAGGGGATGCCGGCCAGCGACAGCAGGCTCACGGTCAGCACGCCGGCCAGGTAGGGATGGCGCCAGAACAGGCCCCGGTAGTGGTGCAGCGCGGCGGCATCCTCGCCGCCGTGGGGGCTCGACAGCAGGGTGACCACGCCGAAGGCGCCGAGCGTGGTCACCAGGTAGGTGACCAGGTAGACGCCGCCGCTCTCCACGGCCAGGTCGCCGGCGACCACCAGCACCAGCATCAGGTAGCCGAAATGGGCGATCGCCGAGTAGCCCAGCAGGCGCTTGAGGTTGGCCTGGCGCAGCGCCAGCAGGTTGCCCACCAGCATGCTGGCCAGGGCCAGCCCCGCCAGGATGGCGCCCATGGCCTCGGTCTGGAAGACCGGGGCGGTCGTCACCAGACGCAGGATCACCACGAAGACCGCCACCTTGCTCGCCGTGGCCAGGAAGGTCGCGGCGGGGCCCGGCCCGCCCTCGTAGACGTCCGGCGTCCACAGGTGGAAGGGCACCACCGACAGCTTGAAGCCCAGCCCGACCAGCATCAGGCCGGCCCCGGCCAGCCCCCAGCCCCCCGGGCGGTCGGCGAGGCCCGCCGTCAGGGCGGCCAGCGCCAGCTGCCCCGTCTGGGCATACAGCAGTGCCATGCCGAACAGCAGGAAGGCCGAGGCCGTCGCGGAGAGCAGCAGGTACTTGATCCCGGCCTCCAGCGAGCGGCGCTCGTGGTAGGCATAGGCCAGCATCCCGTAGAGCGGCATCGACAGCAGCTCGAGGCCCAGGAACAGCGATGCCAGGTGGCGGCTCATGGCGAGGACCATGGCCCCCGCAGCGGCGCTCAGCAGCAGCAGGTAGAACTCCTCGCGTGCCCCGCGATAGTGCTCCAGGTAGGCATGCCCCAGGGTGGTGCAGGCCAGCGCCGCGACCAGGATCAGGGCCATCGCGAACAGCGCCAGGCCGTCGACCACCAGCAGCGGGGTGGCCAGCGGTGCGACCCGCGAGGCCAGCGGCAGCATCGCCAGCGCCAGGCCGAGGCCGACCCCGGTGACCACGGCCGTCGCGGCATGCTGGCGCCGCCAGGCGATGCCCAGCAGGACCCCCAGCAGGGTCGCGGCGACGATGGCCAGGGGCGACAGGGCCAGCAGCGCGGGCGGGCTCATGGGCCCACCTCCCCGGCCAGGGCCGGCAGGGTCGCGCCGGCCTCGTACAACCGCTGGACCGCGCCCATGGCGTCCCCGGTGGTGTCCAGCAGCGGCTGGGGATAGAGGCCGAACAGCAGCATCAGGGCCACCAGGCCGAGCATCATGGCGTACTCGCGCCGGTCGAGGTCGGCCCAGCCGCCCTCGCCCCGGGGGGGACCGAAGTGCACCCGCTGCATCAGCAGCAGGGAATAGATGGCGGCCAGCACCAGGCCCGCGCTGGCGACCACCACCACGCCGGGTGCCACCGGGAAGCTGCCGAACAGGATCATGAACTCGCCCACGAAGTTGGCCGTGCCGGGCATCCCCAGCGAGGCCACGGCGAAGCACAGGGTGAAGGCCGGCAGGCTGCCCAGGCGCCCCCACAGGCCGCCCATCTCGCGCATGTCGCGGGTGTGCAGCCGCTCGTAGAGCTGGCCGCTGAGGATGAACAGCCCGGCCGCCGAGAAGGCATGGGCCACCATCATCACCACCACGCCCTGCAGGGCCAGCTGGGTGCCGGCATAGATGCCGATCAGCACGAAGCCCATGTGGGCGATGCTGGTATAGGCGATCAGCCGCTTGATGTCCTGCTGGCCACAGGCCAGCAGCGCGCCGTAGACCACCCCGACCAGCCCCAGCCCCATGGCCACCGGGGCGAAGGCCTGGGAGGCCTCGGGGAACAGCGGCAGGGCGAAGCGCAGCATGCCGTAGGCCGCGGTCTTGAGCAGGATCCCCGCCAGGTCGACGCTGCCGGCGGTGGGGGCCTGGGCGTGGGCATCGGGCAGCCAGCCGTGCAGGGGCACCACCGGCAGCTTGACCGCGAAGGCGACGAAGAAGCCCAGCATCAGCCACATCGCCAGGCCATCGGAGAGCGGCGTCTCGCGCAGCACCGCATAGCTGAAGGAATACTCGCCGCTGTGGGCATGCTCGGCGAAGACCAGCCCGAGGATGGCCACCAGCATCAACAGGCCGCTGGCCTGGGTGTAGATGAAGAACTTGACCGCCGCCCGGATGCGGGTCCTGCCCGGCGCGCCGCTGTGCCCCCACAGGGCGATCAGGAAGTACATCGGCACCAGCATCATTTCCCAGAAGAAGAAGAACAGGAAGAGGTCGATGGCCAGGAAGACGCCGACCACCCCGCCGAGGATCCACAGCAGGTTGAGGTGGAAGAAGCCCACCCGGCCGACGATCTCCCGCCAGGAGCACAGCACCGCCAGCAGCCCGAGCAGGCTGGTCAGGGCGATCAGCACCAGCGACAGGCCGTCCAGCGCCAGGTGCACCTCGATGCCGAAGCGCGGGATCCAGGGAGCCCGCCACTCCAGCCCCCAGGCCGGGCCGGCCTCCACCAGCGGCAGGCGATAGTCGCCGCCCCACCACAGCGCCAGGCTGATCGCCAGCTCGAGCGCCATGGCCGCCAGCGCCAGCCAGCGGGGCGCCATCTCGCCGACGCGCTCCGCCTGCCAGCACAGCAGGCCGCCGATGAAGGGAATCAGGATCAGCCAGACCAGGGTCATGGGCGTACTCGTCCCTCGCGTGAATGCCTCAAATCGCGCTCCTCAGTCGCCGACGGTCAGTCCCAGCAGGACCAGGGTCGCGCCGACCACCATGGCGGTGGCATAGCGGCGCAAGCGGCCACTCTGGGTCCGTGACAGGCCGCGGTGCATCCACCAGGCCTGGGCGGCGAGGAGCTGCCAGCCGGCGTCAATGGCATCGCCGTGCAGCCGGCGCACCAGCCCGCGGTAGGGCCGAGCCAGCAGCGCCTCGAAGAGCGCATCGAAGCCCCAGGCCTGGTGCCACCAGTGCCACAGCCGGGCGCCCCAGCCCCGGGCGACGACGCGCCCGAGCCAGGCCCGGCGCCGGCCCCACAGCCAGGCCCCCAGGCCGATCCCGGCCAGCGCAGTCGCCGCGGCGACCGCCTCCAGCAGGCCGTGGCCGCCATGGGCGCCCGCCCCCGGGCTGGCCGGGAACAGGCCCGCCAGGGGCGGGGCGATCCCGGCGCCGACGGCGGTCGAGAGCACCGCCAGCACCACCAGGGGCAGGCCATGGACGAGGCCCCGCCCCGGCCGGGCCTGGCGCGCGGCATCGCTTCTCGCCTCGCCGTGGAAGGTGAGCACGATCAGCCGCAGGGTATACAGGGAGGTCAGCAGGGCCCCCAGCAGGCCGGCCAGCAGCAGCCCGCCCCGTCCCGCGGCCAGGGCCTGCCAGAGGATCTCGTCCTTGCTGTAGAAGCCGGCGCTGACCAGCGGCAGCGCGGCCAGGGCCGCCCCGCCGACCAGGAAGCCGGCGTAGGCCAGCGGCAGGCGCCGCCACAGCCCGCCGAGCCGGCGCATGTCCTGCTCGTGGTGGCAGTTGACGATGACCGCCCCGGCGGAGAGGAACAGCAGCGCCTTGAAGAACGCATGGGTCATCAGGTGGAAGATCGCCGCCTCGAAGGCGCCCACGCCGAGGGCCAGGAACATGTAGCCGATCTGGCTCATGGTCGAGTAGGCCAGTACCCGCTTGATGTCGGTCTGGGCCAGGGCGGCGAAGCCCGCCATCAGCAGCGTCAGACCGCCGATCACGCCGACCAGCAGGAGCACCGCCGGGGCCAGCACGAAGAGGCCATGCAGGCGCGCGATCAGGTAGACGCCGGCGGTGACCATGGTCGCCGCATGGATCAGTGCCGACACCGGGGTGGGGCCGGCCATGGCGTCGGCCAGCCAGGTATGCAGCGGCAGCTGGGCCGACTTGCCGAGCGCCCCGCCCAGCACCAGCAGCGCCGCCAGCGAGGCCATGGGGTCGCCGCGCGTCCAGGCCTCGGGGGCCCGGCGCAGGAGCTCGGCGATGTCCAGGGTGCCCAGCTCGTGGAACAGCAGGAAGAGGCCGAGGGCCAGGAAGACGTCGCCGATGCGGGTGACGATGAAGGCCTTGAAGGCCGCCCAGCCGTTGGCGGCGGTCCGGTAGTAGTGGCCGATCAGCAGGTAGCTGCACAGCCCCACGCCTTCCCAGCCGAGGAACAGCAGCAGCAGGTTGTCGCCCAGCACCAGCAATACCATGCTGGCCACGAACAGGTTCATGTAGGCATAGAAGCGCCGGCTGCCGCCCTCGCCGCTCAGGTACCAGGCGGCGAACAGGTGGATCAGCAGGCCCACGCCGGTGATGACGCCGAGCAGGGTCAGCGAGAGGCCATCGAGCCACAGGCCGATGGTCGGGCGAAAGTCGCCGACGGCGATCCAGGTCCACAGGGTCAGGCCGGCGGCCCCGTCGTCGAGGAAACGCGCGGTCAGCCCGGCGGTGACCAGGGCCGCCAGCCCCACGCTGGTCACCCCGACCAGGGCACAGGCCCGCTCGCCGGGGCCGCGGCGCCACAGCGCCAGCACCAGGGTGCCGGCCAGGGGCAGCAGGAAGGTCAGGGGCAGCAGCGCCATCGGGGCCTCCATCATCCGCGCATCCGGTCGGCCGCATCGACATCCAGCGTGCGGAAGCGGTGCTGGAGCTGGATCAGCAGGGCCAGGCCCACGCTGGCCTCGGCCGCCGCCAGGGTGATCACCAGCAGGAACATGGCCTGGCCCTCGGGCTGTCCCCAGGCGGTCCCGGCGACGATGAACGCCAGCCCGGCGGCATTCAGCATGATCTCCAGGCTCATCAGCACGAACAGCATATTGCGCCGTATCATCAGTCCCGCCAGGCCCAGGGCGAACAGCGTCGCCGCCAGCGCCAGGCCATGCGCCATGGGGACGCCGCTCATGAGCGGTCCTCCCCCGGCGCCGTCCCGGCGCCGTCCCGGCTCGCCAGGCGGCCCACATGGGAGGCGGTGACCAGGGCCGCCAGCAGCAGCAGGGCCGCCAGCTCCACGGCGATCAGCCAGGGGCCGAACAGCGTCATGCCCACCGCCTTGGCGGTCAGCAGCTCGCCGGCGATGGTCCGGCCGCCGTCGCCTCGCCAGAGCGCGAGGACGAGCACGACCAGCAACAGCACGGCCAGCAGCGCCGGCCCCAGCCAGGTCGACGGCCGCAGCCAGGCCCGCTCCTGGGCGACGGCGGCACCGCCGAGGTTGAGCATCATCACCACGAAGACGAACAGCACCATGATCGCGCCGGCATAGACGATGATCTCCAGGGCCCCGGCGAAGGGCGCGCCGAGGGCGAAGAACACCATCGCCACGGCGATCAGCGAGACGATCAGGTAGAGCAGGGCGTGCACCGGATTGGTGTGGGTGATGACGCGAAGCGTCGCCAGGATGGCGACCAGACCACTCAGGTAGAAGGCGATTTCCATGTCAGTCTCCCGTGGTGGGGGGTGGCGGCTCAGGGCAGCAGGGTCCTGACGTCCACCGGGTCCCGCTCGTCGCTGGCCTGGCCCTTGCCCTTCCCGGCGATCGCCAGGCCCGCCACCTTGTAGAAATGGTAGTCGTGATCCTTGCCGGGACCGTCGATCAGCAGGTCGGCCTTCTCGTAGACCAGCTCCTGTCGTCGGTACTCGCTCATCTCGAAGTCGGGGGTCAGCTGGATCGCCGAGGTGGGGCAGGCCTCCTCGCACATCCCGCAGTAGATGCAGCGCGAGAAGTTGATGCGGAAGGTCTCGGGGTACCAGCGCCCGTCGTCCTTCTCGCCCTTCTGCAGGGCGATGCAGTCCACCGGGCAGGCCACCGCGCAGAGGTTGCAGGCCACGCAGCGCTCCTCGCCGTCCGGGTCCCTGGTCAGCACGATGCGCCCCCGGTAACGGGGCGGCAGGTAGACCGCCTCGTCCGGATAGTTGACCGTCTCGCGCCGGCGGAAGCCGTGCATGAAGATCATGTACAGCGTCCTGAGCTGCGAGCCGGTGCCCTTGATCAGCCACATCAGCATCGTCTTTCCTCCTCTCAGGGCGGCGCGGCGAGCAGGATCACCGCTCCGGTCACCAGCAGGTTGACCAGGGTCAGCGGCAGGCAGACCTTCCAGCCGAACCTCATCACGCCGTCGTAGCGCGGCCGCGGCAGGGCCGCGCGCAACAGGATGAACAGCACCACGAGCACCAGCGTCTTGATCGCGAACCACAGCCAGGGCGGCAGCCAGGGGCCCAGCCAGCCGCCCAGGAACAGCGTCACGATCAGCGCCGAGACCAGCAGGATGCCGATGTACTCGCCGATGAAGAACATCCCGAACTTCATGCTGGCGTACTCGATGTGGTAGCCGTCGGCCAGTTCCTGCTCGGCCTCGGGCTGGTCGAAGGGATGGCGGTGGGTCACCGCGATGCCGGCGATCAGGAAGGTCGCGAAGCCGAGGAACTGCGGCAGGATGAACCACAGCCCCTGCTGGGCCGCGACGATCTCGCGCAGGTTGAAGGAGCCGGCCATGGCCACCACGCCCATCAGGGCCAGGCCCATGAACACCTCGTAGGAGAGCGTCTGCGCCGAGGCCCGCATGGCGCCGATCAGCGCATACTTGTTGCCGCTCGCCCAGCCGCCGAGCAGCACCGCATAGACGTTGATGCCGGCCATGGCGAGGAAGAACAGCAGGCCGATATGCCAGTCCGCCACTCCCCAGTCGGGGGTGAAGGGGATGATCATGAACGACAGCAGCAGCGACGCCATGGCGATGGCCGGCGCCATCACGAAGAGGCCGCGGTCGGCGAAGGGCGGGATCCAGTCCTCCTTGAAGAAGATCTTGATCATGTCGGCGACCAGCTGCAGTGAGCCGGCGGGCCCCACCCGGTTGGGACCGTAGCGGTCCTGCCACAGCCCCAGCAGGCGCCGCTCGACCACCGTGAGCACCGCCCCCAGCAGCACCGCCCCGAGCAGGATGACCAGGGCCTGGAGCATGGCGACGAGCACCGCGACAACCTCGGGGGTGAGCAGGGTCATGGGCGCCCCCCCTCGCCGGCGGGCTCGAGCCGGCCCCACTGGCCGGTGGCGAGGCCCGGCACCAGGCCGGCCGGCACGCCCACCAGGCCGGGCGCCAGCCCGGTCGAGCAGCACAGCGGCAGGCTCAGCCGTCCGACCGGGGTGACCAGCGCCAGCCGGTCGCCCTCGGCGAGCCCCAGCCGGGCGGCATCCGCCGCCGCCAGCTGCAGCGACGGGGCCACCGCCCGGGCGGCGATCATCGGTGCCCGCCGTGAGGTCTCCTCGCCGCCGAACAACCGCGGCAGCACCACCAGCTGCCACTCGCCATCACGTCGGACGAAGCCCTCCGGGACGGCCCGGGCATAGGCGTAGCTCCCGGGCACGGGGCCCAGCAGGCGCCGCCCGGGATCGCCGGCGCGCAGATGGCCGCCGACCTCGTCGGTGAACTTGTTCCAGGCCTGGGGGGAGTTCCAGCCCGGGGCCCAGGCGAAGGCATTCTCCCGTTGGGGTCGCCCGGCGCCGGCATAGCCCTCCATGGAGAAGGCGAAGGGCGAGTCCGGGTCCTGCGGCGGGCGCGGCTCGCCGACCGCCAGGTGGGCACGCAGCGCGGTGCGGCCGCTGTAGCGGTGCGGCGCGCGGGCCTGGCGCAGCCCCTGGACCCGGTGGTCGGCATGGTCCGCGGCCTCGACGATGGCCGACAGGGCCGGATGGTGTCGCGCGCAGTCCTGGGTCTCGTCGTCGAGGCAGGTGTCCCCGACCCGGCGGCGCTGCACCGTCCCCTGCAGGGCATGCAGCCAGCGCCAGCTCTCGCGGATGCGGCTCTCGGGGCGCAGCACGCGCGGCTCGAACACCTGGAAGAAGCGCTGGGCGCGGCCCTCCAGGCTGACCAGGGTGCCGTCGCCCTCGGCGAAGCTCGCCGCCGGCAGGCCGATCCCGGCCCGGGCCCAGACGGCGGTGCGCTGGTGATCCAGCACCACCAGGGTGGCCAGCGCCGCCAGGGCGCGCTCGAGCCGCTCGCCGGGCAGCCGGGCATGCAGGTCGTTCTCGAGCACCAGCAGGGCGTCGGCGCGACCCGCCTCGATCTCGTCGAGGACCCATTCCAGGGGCTCGCCGCCGAGCATCGCCACCCCGGTGCTGTTGGCCTCGGCGCGGATCAGGCTGAGGCCGCCCGGGCGGGCCCGCCGGGCCAGGGCCCGGGCGACGTTGCCGGCCGCCTCGAGCACCGCCGTCGAGCCCAGGGCATCGCCGCTGACCACCAGGGGACGCTCGGCGGCGAGCAGGGCCGCGGCGATGCGCCGGGCGGCGGCCGCCAGCCCCGGCTCGAGGGTCGCCACCGCCGGCGCCGCGGGGTCCAGGGCATGGGCCACGGCGGCGCCCAGGCGGGCGATATCGGCCGGCGCGAGGCGCCAGCCGGCCTCGGCGAGGCCATCCAGGCCGGTCGCGGCCGGGTAGGCGATGAACAGCGGATGGCGCCGGTCCTGGGCCAGGGTCTTGACCGCCTCGGCGTTCCAGGCCGGGATGCCGCGCTCCGCGGCCAGCGCCTCGCGGCGGCCGAGCACCGCCTGGCGCAGCGCGAGCCCCAGCCGGGCGGCGCTCGCCAGGGGGTCCTCGCCGAGCACCAGCACCGCGTCATGGGCCTCGACCTCGCGCAGGCTCGGGGTGGGCAGCCCGCACTCCCGCTGGAGCCGGGCCATGGTCGCCAGGCAGGCCCGTTCGGCGGCGGTGACGCCGAGCGAGAAGTGCTCCGCCCCGACCAGCTCGCGCAGCCGATGGTTGCTCTCCAGGCTGGCCCGGGGGGAGCCGATGCCGATCACCCGACGGGCACTGCGCAGCCGGTCGCCCGCCCGGTCCAGGGCGGGATCGACCTCCAGGGTCACGGTCGCCGCCCCCGGGGCCTCGCGCCACTCGGGCAGCCGCGGGCGGTCGTCGCGATTGACGTAGCCGTAGCCGTAGCGCCCGCGGTCGCAGAGGAAGAAGCGGTTGACCTCGCCGTGGTAGCGGTTCTCCACCCGGCGCAGTTCGCCATAGCGCTCGCCGGGACTGATGTTGCAGCCCACCGCGCACTGGTGGCAGACGCTCGGGGCGAACTGCAGGTCCCACTTGCGGGTGTAGTGATCGTCCGGCGGGCGGTCGGTGAAGACGCCGGTGGGGCACACCTCGCTGAGGTTACCGGCGAAGGGACTCTCCAGCACGCCGTCGCGGTGGCGCCCGAAGTAGATGTTGTCGCCGGCGCCGAAGGCGCCGAGGTCCTCGCCGCCGGCATGGTCGCGATAGAAGCGCACGCAGCGGTAGCAGGTGATGCAGCGGTTCATCTCGTGACCGAGGAAGGGCCCCAGGTCCTGGTTGCGGTGGGTGCGCTTGGTGAAGCGGTAGCGCCGCCGGGCATGGCCGGTCAGCACCGTCATGTCCTGCAGGTGGCAATGCCCGCCCTCCTCGCACACCGGGCAGTCATGGGGGTGGTTGAGCATCAGCCACTCGATGACCCCGCGCCGGAAGGCCCGGGCCTCGGCGTCGTCGATCGACAGCCGGGTGCCGTCGGCGGCGGGGGTCATGCAGGCCATCACCAGGCTGCCCTGCTCGTCGTCGGCATCGCGGTACTGCTTGACCGCGCACTGGCGACAGGCGCCCACGCTGCCGAGCGCCGGGTGCCAGCAGAAGTAGGGCAGGTCGAGGCCGAGCGACAGGCAGGCGGCGAGCAGGTTGTCGTCGCCGTCGACCCGGTAGGCGATGCCGTCCACGTGGATCGTCGCCATGCTCAGCCCTCCTCGCCGACGGCGCGCGGGGCGCGCGACGAGGCGATGCCGGCCGTGAACTCGTCGCGGAAGTGGGCCAGGGCGCTCGCCAGCGGCATCGCCGCCCCCGGGGCATGGGCACAGAAGGTGCGGCCGGGGCCGAGGTCCCGGGCCAGGTCCTCGAGCAGCTCGACATCGCCCGGCTCGCCCTCGCCACGCTCCAGGGCCGCCAGCAGCCTCACCGTCCAGGGCAGGCCATCGCGGCAGGGCGTGCACCAGCCGCAGGATTCCCGGGCGAAGAAGGCCTCGAGGTTGCGCAGCAGCGGTACCATCGGCTGGTCGTCGGGCACCACCGTCAACAGGCCGGTGCCCAGGCGGCTGCCGGCGTCACCGATGGTGTCGAAGTCCAGCGCCAGCGAGAGGTGCTCCGGCAGCAGGAAGCCGGTGCTCGCGCCCCCGGGCAGCCAGGCCTTGAGGCAGCGGCCACCGGTCAGCCCGCCGGCGCGCTCCAGCAGCTCGCCGGCGGGGGTGCCCATGGGCAGCTCCCAGAGCCCCGGCCGGGCGACCCGCCCCGAGACCCCGAACAGCTTGGTGCCGCCGTCCTCGCTGAGCCCCCCGGACAGCGCCTGGTACCAGTCGGCGCCGTGACGCATCACCCCCGGGACGTTGCACAGCGTCTCGACGTTGTTGACCACGGTGGGCTTGCCCCAGGCCCCGGACTGCCCGGGAAAGGGCGGCTTGGCCCGGGGATTGGCGCGATGTCCCTCCAGGGAGCTGATCAGCGCCGTCTCCTCGCCGCAGATGTAGCGCCCGGCGCCGGTATGCAGGGCGATGTCGAAGTCGAAGCCGCTGCCGGCGATGTCCGGCCCCAGCCAGCCGGCGTCGCGGGCCTCCTCGAGGGCCAGGGCGAGGGCCCGGGCGGCCTCGCGGTACTCGCCACGCAGGAAGATGTAGCCCTGCCGCGAACGGTTGGCGAAGCCGGCCAGGATCATGCCCTCGATCAGCAGGTGGGGCAGCTGCTCCATCAGCACGCGATCCTTGAAGGTCCCGGGCTCCATCTCGTCGGCATTGCACACCAGGTAGCCCCGCGGCAGGTCGCCGCCGGTCAGGGTCAGGCTCCACTTGGTGCCGGCGGAGAAGCCGGCCCCGCCCCGGCCGCGCACGTTGGCCGCCTGCATGGTGGCGATCACCGTCTCGGGCGTTCCCTCGCCGAGCACCTCGCGCACCGCGGCGTAGCCGTCCCGGGCCTGGTAGTCGTCGAGCGCGACCCGCCGGCCATCCTCGCGCAGCCGCCAGGTCAGCGGATGGGTCTCGGCGCGGCGCTCGGCGGGCGCCTCGCGCAGCCGGCTGCGATAGCGGGGCGCGACGCTCATGGATAGCCCTCCAGCAGCGCGTCGAGGTCGTCGGGGGCCAGCGGACCATAGGTGTCGTCGTCGATCATCAGCGCCGGGGCGCCGTCGCAGGCGCCCAGGCAACACACCGGCAGCAGCGTGAAGCGGCCGTCCGCGGTGGTCTGGCCGTAGCCGATCGACAGCCGTTCCTCCAGGGCGGCCCGCAGCTCGGCGAAGCCGCAGAGGAAGCAGGAGCTGCTGTCGCAGAGCAGGATCACGTGGCGGCCCACCGGCCGGCGGAAGATCAGGCTGTAGAAGGTCGCCACGCCTTCCACCTCGGCGACGCCGATGCCCAGCGCCGAGGCAATCGCCGGGATGGCGCCGTCGGGCACCCAGCCGTGGCGGCGCTGGACGATCTTGAGCGCCTCGATGCAGGCCGCCTGGGGCTGCTCGTAGTGGTCGCGCTCACGGCACATGGCCCGGCGGTCCGCGGCGTCGAGCACGAAGCCGTCACCGTCGGAGGCGATGGGGGCACGGGGCGGGGGTGTCGGGGTCTCGGGCATGATCAGCGGTCCACGTCGGCCATCACGAAGTCGATACTGCCCAGGTGGGCGATCAGGTCCGGCACGAAGCCGCCGCGCATCAGCGCCGGGATCTGCTGCAGGTGCGGGAAGCTGGGCGTGCGGATCCGGGTCCGGTAGCTGGTGGTGCCGCCATCGCTGGTCAGGTAGTAGCCATTGATGCCCTTGGTGGCCTCGACCATCGCCAGCGACTCGCCGGGGGGCAGCACCGGCCCCCAGGAGACCTGCAGGAAGTGGGTGATCAGGGTCTCGATGTGCTGCAGCATGCGCTCCCGGGGCGGCGGCGTAGTCAAGGGGTGGTCGGCCTTGTAGTCGCCGGCGGGCATGTGGTCGATGCACTGCTGGAGGATGCGCAGGCTCTGGCGCATCTCCTCGATGCGCAGCCGGCCGCGGTCGAAGGCGTCGCCGCGACTGCCCAGGGGCACCTCGAAGTCAAACTGCTCGTAGCCGGAATAGGGGCGGCGCTTGCGCAGGTCGAAGTCCAGCCCGGTGGCCCGCAGGTTGGGGCCGGTCACGCCCCAGGCCAGGGCCTCCGCGCTGTCGAAGGCGGCCACGTCGCGGGTGCGCTCGCGGACGATGGCGTTGTCCATCATCGACCGCTCGTATTCCCTGAGGCGTTTCGGCATCCAGTCGACGAAACCCTGCATCAGGGTATCCCAGCCCCGCGGCAGGTCCTGGGCGACGCCGCCGATGCGATACCAGGCCGGGTGCATGCGAAAGCCGGTGATCGCCTCGATGACCTCGTAGGCCTTCTGGCGATCGGTGAAGGTATAGAACACCGGCGACATGGCCCCCAGGTCCTGGAGGTAGGTCCCCAGGAACAGCAGGTGGCTCGAGATGCGGAACAGCTCGGCCATCATCACGCGGATGGTCGCCACCCGCGCCGGCACCTCGATGCCGGCCAGCTTCTCCACCGCGAGCACGTAGGGCAGGTTGTTCATCACCCCGCCGGTGTAGTCGATGCGGTCGGTGTAGGGGATGAAGCTGTGCCAGGTCTGGCGCTCGGCCATCTTCTCGGCGCCGCGATGGTGGTAGCCGATATCCGGCACGCAGTCGACGATCTCCTCGCCGTCGAGCTGCAGGATGATGCGAAAGGCCCCGTGGGCCGAGGGGTGATTGGGGCCGAGGTTGAGGAACATGAACTCGGTGTCCTCGCGCTGGCGGCGCATGCCCCAGGCCTCCGGGTCGAAGCGCAGCGCCTCCTGCTCGCGCTGCTGGCTCGCCACGGTCAGGGTGTAGGGATCGAACTCGGTGGCGCGGGCCGCGTGGTCCTTGCGCAGCGGATGGCCCTGCCAGGTCGGCGGCATCAGCAGCCGCGTCAGGTGCGGGTGCCCGGTGAAGCGGATGCCGAACATGTCCCACACCTCACGCTCGTACCAGGCCGCGTTGGGGAACACCCCGACACAGCTAGGCACCTCGAGGTCGGCGCCGTCCAGCGCCACCTTGAGCATCACATCGCGGTTACTCGCCACCGACAGCAGTTGGTAGAAGACCGTGAAGTCCGCCGCCGGCAGGCCCTCGCGATGGTCGCGCAGGCGCTCGTCCACCGCCGAGAGGTCGAACAGCATGGCGAAGGACGCCGGCGGGTCGCGCAGCGCCGCCAGGGCCTCGAGGAGGCAGCTCCGCTCCAGCCACAGCACCGGCATGCCGGTCTGGCTGTCCGGCTCGACCCACACGCGGTCGCCGAAGCGCTGCATGAGGGTCTCGACGACGGGGTCGGCCTCACTGCGGGGCGATGGCGACGCGAGGCGCATGGCGGTGGATCCTCCCGTATCGGTGTCGAAGTGACGGTCGGCTCAGATGCCGTCCGGCGAGCGCAGCTCGGTGGCCTGGATGCGCTGCTCCCGCCAGCGCTCGCGCTGGGAGGGCATCTCGGCCCGGTAGACCCCCTGGTCGCCGACCACCCAGGACAGCGGGCGCCGCTCCTGCTGGATCGCCTCCTGGAGCAGCAGCAGGCCCTGCAGGAAGGCCTCGGGGCGCGGCGGGCAGCCCGGCACATAGACGTCCACCGGCAGGAACTTGTCGACCCCCTGGACCACCGAGTAGATGTCGTACATGCCGCCGGAATTGGCGCAGGAGCCCATCGAGATCACCCACTTGGGCTCGAGCATCTGGTCGTAGAGCTGCTGGATCACCGGCGCCATCTTGAGGAAGCAGGTCCCGGCGATGACCATGACGTCGGCCTGCCGCGGCGAGGCGCGGATGACCTCGGCCCCGAAGCGTGCGATGTCGTGGGGGGCGGTGAAGGCCGTGGTCATCTCCACGTAGCAGCAGGACAGGCCGAAGTTGTAGGGCCACAGCGAGTTCTTGCGCCCCCAGTTGACCGCCGAGTGGAGGATCTCCTCGAGCCGGCCGGTGAAGACGCTGCGGTGCACCTGGTCGCGCAGGGGATCCGGGGTCGAGCGGCTCTCGCCCAAGGGGTAGCGGGCGCCGTCAGGCGGCTCGTCCGCCTCGGCGCGCGTCAACGTGTACTGCATCGGGCACCTCCCTCGGCCCGGCCGCCTGGCCGGGTCATGGCGACATCATGGAACGGATCAGGCGTCGGGCCGGCGCACCGGGGCGGGACGGCCCCGTCCCTTCGGCGCCCAGTCCAGCACGCCCACCCGGCTGTCGTAGAGCAGTCCGGCCAGCAGCACGAGGATGAACAGCGCCGCGGCCCAGAAGCCGGCCCAGCCCACCTCGCGCACCGACACGGCCCAGGCGAACAGGAAGACGGCCTCGATATCGAAGATCACGAATAGCATCGCGACCAGGTAGAACTTGACGGAGAAGCGGTGACGGGCGCTGCCGACGCCCGTCACGCCGGATTCGAAGGGGAGCGTCTTGCTGGGGCCGCGACTGCGTCCGCCGAGCAGGCTGGAGAGCCCCATCATCAGGGCACAGAGGGTGGCCACGGCAAGCAGGAAGAGCCCGATGGCCCAGTGCTCGGCAACCAGTGCTGTGGCGTCTTGCTCCATGGCAGGCCCTCGCCGCCGGATCCTTGGCCGGTCGTTCAGCGCCGGCCTCGATCGTTCACCGCGGCCCACCGTCGCCCGGCGTGGCCGCGCCGTATCGACAAGCCTAGAAGATGCTCGGGGTTTTGCGCGAGGCCGGCGCGCGTCTCATGCTCGGCACAGCGGCGCCAGCCAGGCCTCGGCGAGCCACAGCACGACGGCATAGCGGCCGCCCTTGGCGACGACGATCAGCGCCGCCGCTCGCCACCAGGCCAGGCGGAAGATCCCGGCCAGCACGGTGAGCGGATCGCCGATCACCGGTGCCCAGGCCAGCAGCAGGCTCCACTCGCCGTAGCGGTGGTACCAGCGCTCGCCCCGCGCCAGCCCCCGCGGCGAGACGGGGAACCAGCGCCGCGCCTGGAAGTGGCGCGCATAGCGCCCCAGGGCCACGTTGATCAGGCTGCCCAGGCTGTTGCCGGCGGTGGCCACTGCCCACAGCCCGAGCCAGCTCGGGTCCTGGCACCACTGCCGGGCCAGCCACACCTCGGAGCCGCCGGGCAGCAGGGTGGCGCTGGCCAGCGCCACCAGGAACAGGCTCAACATGGCCGAGCCCCGGCCGGCTGCAGTATGCTGAGCGCCGATTCACGACGACAAGATGACAAGACGATGTCCTCCATTCCCCATACCCTGACCATCGCCGGCTCCGACCCCTCCGGCGGCGCCGGGCTGCAAGGCGACCTCAAGACCCTCTCGGCGCTGGGCACCTATGCTACCAACGTCATCACCGCGGTGATCGCCCAGAACACCCGGGGCGTGGCCGCGGTGCACCCGGTCCCGGCGCCGGTGATCGCCGAGCAGCTCGACAACCTGCTCGAGGACGTGCATATCGATGCGGTGAAGATCGGCATGGTCGCCGACCGCGAGGTGGCCGAGACGATCGCCGCGGCGCTGCGCCGGCACCGGCCGCGCTGGATCGTGCTCGACCCGGTGATGGTGGCCAAGAGCGGTGACATCCTGGTGGATGCCGCCGGCATCGCCGCGGTGCGCGATGTGCTGGTGCCGCTGGCCGACGTCATCACCCCCAACCTGCCCGAGGCCGCGGTGTTGCTCGACACCGAGGCCCCGCGCACCCCGGATGCCATGGAGGCCATGCTGCCCGGCCTGCAGGCCCTGAAGGCGCCCTATGTGCTGCTCAAGGGCGGCCACCTGAGCGGCGAGGGCTGCCCGGACCTGCTGGCCACGCCCGCGGGTAGCGCCTGGCTGCCGGCGCCGCGCATCGCCACCGACAACCTGCACGGTACCGGCTGCGCGCTGTCCTCGGCCATCGCCGCCCGCCTCGCCCACCTGCCGCCGGATGCCTCGGACGAGGCCATCACCGCCGCCATCGGCGAGGCCAAGCGCTGGCTGCATGCGGCCCTCGAGGCCAGCCGGCGCCTGGCCGTGGGTCAGGGCCGAGGCCCCGTGCATCACTTCCACGCCTGGTGGTAGCGCATCCGGCTTGCGCCCCGCGCCGGGGCCGCCCATGCTGAGACGGTGATCTCCGGCGTCCTGAGGGTTGTGCCATGTCCCGCACCCTGCTGTTTGCCTGTGACCTCTCGGCCGAGAACCGCGCCGCCTTCGCCCGGGCCATCCGCCTGGCCAACCAGACCGGCGCCCGCCTCGACATCGTCCACGTGCTCGACCCCTATCTGCCGCGGCGGGTGCTGCACGACCTCGAGGAGGCGGTGGTGGCGGACATTGCCGCCACCCTGACCGACATCCGCGAGGACTATGCCCTGGACGAGCCGGCCAGCCTGATCCAGACGGTGGCCGGCGAGCCCTATGCCGAGATCATCCGCGAGGCCCATGAGCGCGAGGCCGACATGATCATCCTCGGCGCCCATCGCAAGCGCGGTCAGCCCGACCTGGTCGCCGGCACCACCCTGGCCCGGGTGCTGCGCAGCGCCCCCTGCCCGGTGCTCTCGGTCAGCCATCCGCCCACCCAGGAGTGGCACGACATCCTGGTGCCGGTGGACTTCTCGCTGACCTCCCGGCACACCCTGCGCGAGACCCTCAAGCGCTTCCCCGAGGGCCGCCTGACGCTGTTGCATGCCTGGAACATTCCCGGCGAGCGGGAGCTCGGGTCCGATACCGACTACGCGCGCTGGCGGGATCGCGAGGTGGAGCAGTTGCGCCGCCACCTCGAAGAGGAGACCGAGCAGCTGATGAGCGAGCTCGATGACGTGCCCGACCTGGAGCTGGTGCTGGAACAGGGCGATCCCCTCGACGTGCTGATGACCCACCTGCGGCGCCAGCCTCCCGACCTGCTGGCCCTGGGCAGCCGCGGCCAGCTGGGCCGCCACAGCCAGATCACCGAGCGGCTGCTGGCCGAACCCCACTGCGACATCATGCTCTGCCGCGCCTGGTAGCGACGACCACACCCTATACAGAACTCCTACAGAAAGGCGCTGTCATCACGGGATGCCGTTCCCCACGTGGAGGCGTCCCGTGCCCACCCCCGCATCGCTCTCCCCCGCCTGCTGGCCGTCCTGGTGCTGGCCGCGGCCCCCAGCCACGATGCCCGGCTGGGGCGCTGAGACCGGGCCATGCTAGGCTCCCGGGCTTCAGCCAACGAGGGAGCCCCCCATGAAAGCCCTGATCCAGCGCGTGCGCCATGCCAGCGTGACCGTGGACGGTCGTGAGACCGGTGCCATCGACCACGGCCTGCTGGCCCTGGTCGGCGTCGAGAAAGGCGACGACGAGCCCCAGGTCGAGCGACTGCTGCACAAGCTGCTGCACTACCGGGTGTTCGGCGATGCGGACGGCAAGATGAACCGTAACCTGCAGCAAGTCGATGGCGGCCTGTTGCTGGTCTCCCAGTTCACCCTGGCCGCCGATACCCGCAAGGGGCTGCGCCCCAGTTTCTCCAGTGCCGCCCCCCCGGCCGAGGGGGAGCGCCTGTTCGAGCGGCTGGTCGAGCGGGCCCGGGCCGCCTGGCCGCGGGTGGCCACCGGCGAGTTCGGTGCCGACATGCAGGTGGCGCTGGTCAACGACGGCCCGGTGACCTTCCTGCTGGAGAGCCACTGACCCCTACCTTGGTCGTAGGAAAATGGAATGGAAATGGGTTGCATGGGGTGGAAAAAGTACACAGGATAGATTGTGTACAAAAACAAGTGGTGATTGTCTCCATGTCTACTCCCCGCAACAGCACGTCCGTCTTCGAGTTCCAGGGACGGCCCCCGCTGGCTCGTGCCCTGCCGCTGTCGCTGCAGCACATCCTGGCGATGATCATGGGCACCGTGACCGTGCCCATCATCGTCGCCGGCACCGTGGGCGCCTCCCTCGGCGACACCATGTGGCTGATCCAGATCTCGCTGCTCGCCTCCGGGGTCTCCACCCTGCTCCAGCTCTACGGCCTACGCCGCTTCGGGGCCCGCCTGCCCACCATCTTCGGCGTGGGCTTCGCCTATGTGCCGACGCTGACCGCCGTGGGCGCCCAGTACGGCATCGAGGGGATCCTCGGCGCCCAGGTGATCGGTGGGGTGGCGATGATCCTGGTCGGCATGGGCATCCAGCACATCCGCCACTTCTTCCCGCCCGTGGTGGCCGGGACCGTGGTGCTGGTGATCGGCCTGTCGCTCTACGACATCGCCATCAACTACATGGCCGGCGGCATCGGCCAGGCCGGCTACGGGGAACCGCGGCACTGGCAGGTGGCGGGGGTGACCCTGGGGGTGGTGCTGGTCGTCTCGCAGTTCGCCCGGGGCTTCCTCAAGCTCTCGGCGATCATCTGCGGCATCCTGGTGGGCTACGGCCTGGCCCTGGCGATGGGCATGGTGGACTTCTCGCCGGTCCACGAGGCCGCCTGGTTCAGCGCCCCACGGCTGCTGCCCTTCGAGCTGGCCTTCCATCCCGCGGCCATCGTCTCGCTGGTGATCATCTGCGTGATCAACTCGGTGCAGACCATCGGCGATCTCTCGGCCACCACGGTGGGCGGCATGGACCGCGAGCTGGGCCGCAAGGAGCTCTCCGGCGGCCTGCTGGGCAATGGCCTGTGCACCACCCTGGGCTCGCTGTTCGGGGCCCTGCCCACCGCCTCCTACAGCCAGAACGTCGGCATCGTGGCGATGACCAAGGTGATCAGTCGCACCGTGCTGGCCCTGGCGGCGGCCTTCATGCTGCTGGCGGGGCTGGTGCCCAAGTTCGGCGCAATGATGACCACCATTCCCTACCCGGTGCTGGGCGGGGCCACCGTCACGGTGTTCGGCATGATCACCATGACCGGCATCCAGCTGCTGACCCGGGACGAGCTGTCGTCGCGCAACATCACCATCGCCAGCCTGGCCCTGGCGCTGAGCCTGGGCATCTATGCCGCGCCGGAGGCCATCGCCGGCTTCCCGGAGATGGTCCGGCTGGTCATCGGCGGCTCGCCGATCGTGGTGGCGGCGCTGGTCGCGATCACCCTGAACCTGGTGTTGCCCCGCAAGAGCCTCGACGACGAGCGCCGCGAGCGCGAGGACATCGCCGAGCAGATGCAGGCATCGCCCGAGGCGACGGGAGGCCAGCAGCGCAAGGCCTCGTCCTGAGCCGCGCCGCTTCCGGTCAGGGCGCCTGGAGCTCGGCGGCCAGCCGCTCCAGGGCCTCCTCCGCGGCCAGCCACTCCTGCTCGAGGGCCTCGAGCCGCGCGGCCAGCTCGCCCTGCTCGGCGAGGCGCGCGGTGAGCTCGTCCTTGCGCGCCTCGTCGGTGTAGAGCTCGGCCTCGGCCAGGCTCGCCTCCACGCCGGCCAGGGCCTGCTGCACCGTCTCCATCTCGCGCTCGGCCCGGTCGCGGTCGCGCTTGAGGGGCCGGAGCTTCTCGCGCAGCTCGGCGGCGGCCCGACGCGCCGCCTTGCGATCCTCCCGGGGCGCCTCGCCGGCGTCCTGGCGCTCGGCCTTCTCCACCCGCGCCTCGCGGCGCTCCTGCTCGAGGCGCGTCTTGAGCCAGGCCCGGTAGTCGTCCAGGTCGCCGTCGAAGGGGGTCACGCGGTGGTCGGCCACCCGCCAGAACTCGTCCACCGTGGCCCGCAGCAGGTGCCGGTCGTGGGAGACCACGATCACCGTGCCCTCGAAGCTCGCCAGCGCCTCGGTGAGCGCCTCGCGCATCTCCAGGTCCAGGTGGTTGGTGGGCTCGTCGAGCAGCAGCAGGTTGGGCTTCTGCCAGGCCACCAGGGCCAGCGCCAGCCGGGCCTTCTCGCCGCCGGAGAAGCGTGCCACGTCCGCGAAGACGTCGTCGCCGTGGAAGCCGAAGCCGCCCAGGAAGTTGCGGATATCGAGGTCGGCGGCCCGCGGGGAGAGCCGCTGGACGTGCATGAAGGGGGTGGCCGAGAGATCCAGGCTCTCCAGCTGGTGCTGGGCGAAGTAGCCGATGGCCAGGTGCTCGCCGGGCACCCGGCGCCCGGCCAGCAGCGGCAGCTCACCGGTCAGCGACTTGATCAGGGTCGACTTGCCGGCGCCGTTGGGTCCCAGCAGGCCGATGCGCTGGCCCGGCTGGAGGGCCAGCCTGACGTGGTCGAGCTGCACGGTGTCGCCGTCCTCGCCGGCATAGCCGAGCGCGGCCTCGTCCAGCACCAGCAGGGGATGGGAGGTCCTGTCGGCGGCGGGGATGGTGAAGTGGAAGGGCGAGTCGGCGTGGGCCACGGCGATGTCGCCCATGCGCTCGAGCATCTTCAGCCGGCTCTGGGCCTGGCGGGCCTTGGTGGCCTTGTAGCGGAAGCGCGCCACGAAGCGCTCGATCTCCTCCTTGCGGGCCTGTTGCTTGGCGGCCTCGGCCTGCTGCAGGGCCAGCTTCTCGGCGCGGGTGCGCTCGAAGGTCGAATAGTTGCCCCGATAGAGCACCAGGCGGCGACGATCGAAGTGCACGATATGGTCGCAGACGGCGTCGAGGAAGTCGCGGTCGTGGGAGATCAGCAGCAGGGTCCCGGGATAGCGGGTCAGCCACTGCTCCAGCCACAGCAGGGCGTCGAGGTCCAGGTGGTTGGTGGGCTCGTCGAGCAGCAGCACGTCGGAGGGCATGAAGAGGGTGCGCGCCAGGTTGACGCGCATCCGCCAGCCACCGGAGAAGTCCGCCAGCGGGCGGTCCAGGTCGGCCTGGCCGAAACCCAGCCCGACCAGCAGCTGAGCCGCCCGGGCCGGGGCGCTGTAGCCATCCAGCGCCTCGATGGCACCGTGCAGTTCCGCCTCGCGATGATCGTCGCCGCGGGCCCGGGCCGCCTCCAGGGCCGCCTCGGTGTCGCGCAGGACCCGGTCGCCGTCGAGCACGTAATCGAGGATGCTGCGCTCCAGCGCCTCCACCTCCTGGGCCATATGGGCGATGCGCTGGCCCCCGCTCATCTCCAGCTCGCCGCGGTCCGGGGCGAGCGCACCGAGCAGCAGGCCGAACAGGCTCGACTTGCCGGCACCGTTGGGCCCCACGATGCCCGCCTTGTGACCGGCATGCAGGGTCAGGTCGGCGTCCTCGAACAGCGCTTGGGTGCCGCGTTGCAGGGAAACTTGGCGCAGTGCGATCATGCAGGCTCCACTCTGATGCGTGAGGCTGCCGCCATGGCGACGACAACCGTGTCATGACCGACGATTCTACCGAATTGCCGTCGACTCTGCGGTCCCGCCTGGCCAACAGCCCGCTGTGGGACTTCGCCCTGGCCCTCTATGGCCGCCCAGGAGTCGAGACCGCCTGCCTGCACCTCCAGGACGACGCCGGCATCGACGTGACCGAGCTGCTCTGGCGCTGCTGGCTCTATCGGCACGGCCTGGCGACCGGCGAGGCTCCCGAGGCGGTCGGCCGCTGGCAGGCCGAGGTCACGGCACCGCTGCGCCGGCTGCGCCGTGCCCTGAAGGACGAGGCGCGTCACCGGGCGGGGGTCGCCGCCCTGCGCGAGCGCCTCAAGGCGTGCGAACTCGATGCCGAGCGCGAGGCGCTCGTCCGCCTCGAGGAACACAGCCTCGCCGGCCACGCCCTGCGCCCCCTCTCGCAGCCCGTCCCGGGACTCGAAACCGTCCTGCCTCTTGTTTCGCAACTACAGAAAAAATCGCATCTTTTTGCCTTGAGAACGTTGGAAGGCCAGCTTGACCCCTCCTGCCCCCCCAGCTAGCCTGAATTCACCTGCAACAATAAAACCATCGTTTACGCCGGGCGATATCACCTTGATTCTCCGGCCATATCAGCAGAGGAAGCTATATGAAGACGTCACACAAGCTGTTGGCCACCGCCGGCATCGGCGCCGTGGTACTGGGCATGTCCTCCGCCGCCTATGCGGACAACTGGCGCTATGCCCATGAGGAGTACGAGGGTGATGTACAGGACGTTTTCGCCCAGGAATTCAAGCGCTACGTGGAGGAAAACTCCGACCACAGCGTACAGGTCTACCGCTTCGGTGAGCTCGGCGAGTCCGACGACATCATGGAGCAGACCCAGAACGGCATCCTGCAGTTCGTCAACCAGTCACCCGGCTTCACCGGCTCCCTCATCCCCGCGGCGCAGATCTTCTTCATCCCCTACCTGATGCCCACCGACATGGAGACGGTGCTTCAGTTCTTCGACGAGAGCAAGGCCATCAACGAGATGTTCCCTGAGCTCTACGCCGAGCATGGCCTGAAGCTGCTCAAGATGTATCCGGAAGGCGAGATGGTGGTCACCGCCGACGAGCCAATCACCGAGCCCGCGGACTTCGACAACAAGAAGATCCGCGTGATGACCAACCCGCTGCTCGCCGAGACCTACAACGCCTTCGGCGCCACCGCCACGCCGCTGCCCTGGGGCGAGGTCTACGGCGGTCTGCAGACCGGCATCATCGACGGCCAGGAGAACCCGATCTTCTGGATCGAGTCCGGCGGCCTCTACGAGGTCTCCCCGCACCTGACCTTCACCGGGCATGGCTGGTTCACCACCGCCATGATGGCCAACCTGGACTTCTACGAGGGCCTCTCCGAGGAGGACCAGCAACTGGTGCAGGACGCATCCGACGCGGCCTATGACCACACCATCGAGCACATCCAGGGCCTGGCCGAGGAATCGCTGGCCAAGATCCAGGAGGCCTCCGACGAGGTCACGGTGACGCGCCTCACCGACGAGCAGATCCAGGCCTTCAAGGAGCGCGCGCCCCAGGTCGAGGACAAGTTCCTCGAGATGACCGGCGAGGACGGCAAGGCGCTGCTCGAGCAGTTCAAGGCCGACCTCGAGGCCGTGGAGGGGCAGGATCAGGGCTGATCCCGGCCCACGGCCGCCAAGCACCCACGGGAGGGGGCAGCCAAGCTGCCCCCGCTTTGTTTCCGGCCCCCGTCCATCAGCGTTCACGCAACGTTGATCCCGCGGGTGCCCCGACACGACGCGAGCCATTACGCTGCTCGACAGGGATGCCGGTTTTCCGCCATGTCCGCTGCAAGGGAGTACGGCCATGACCGACGAAGATTCCGAGAAGCACTACCGCTCCGGACTGCCGGGGTTCCTCGGCACCATCGATACCTTCATCAGCAAGGTCGAGGCGGTCATCCTCGCCGTGGGCGTGCTGTTGATGGCCACCAATACCATCACCAACGTCTTCGGCCGCTTCGTGCTCGGCTCCAGCATCTTCTTTTCCGGCGAGATCAACCGCATCCTGATCATCATGATCACCTTCGCCGGTATCGGCTATGCGGCGCGCCACGGCCGCCATATCCGCATGTCGGCGATCTACGATGCCCTGCCGGTGGGCGGCCGCCGGGCCCTGATGATCGTGATCTCGCTGTTCACCTCCCTGGTGATGTTCTTCCTGCTGTATTACTCGGTCATCTATATCCTTGACCTCTACGACAAGGGGCGCATCCTGCCGGCCCTGGGCTTCCCCATCTTCATCATCTATGTCTGGGTCCCCCTGGGCTTCCTGATCACCGGTATCCAGTACCTGCTCACCGCCATCAAGAACATGACATCCCACGATGTCTACCTGTCGACCACGGTAGTCGACGGCTACAAGGATACGGAAACGGAAGTCTGACGCAGGGCCCGGTGCCCAGGAGAGCACACCATGACAACCATAATGGTCACCACCATGATCGCCCTGCTGCTGCTGGGCTTTCCGATGATGATCCCGCTGATCACGGCGGCGGTCATCGGCTTCTACATGATGTTCAACGGCCTCGGGCAGATGGACACCCTGATCCAGCAGATGATGGCGGGCATTCGGCCGGCCTCGCTGATCGCGGTGCCCATGTTCATCCTCGCCGCCGACATCATGACCCGCGGCCAGTCGGCGGACCGGCTGATCAACATGGTGATGTCCTTCATCGGCCACGTGAAGGGCGGCCTGGCGGTCAGCACCGCGGCCTCCTGCACCCTGTTCGGTGCCGTCTCCGGCTCCACCCAGGCCACCGTGGTGGCGGTGGGCTCGCCGCTGCGCCCGAAGATGCTCAAGGCCGGCTATTCGGATTCCTTCACCCTGGCGCTGATCATCAACTCCAGCGATATCGCCTTCCTGATCCCGCCCAGCATCGGCATGATCATCTACGGGGTCATCTCCGGCACCTCCATCGGCGAGCTGTTCATCGCCGGCATCGGGCCGGGGCTGCTGATCCTGTTGATGTTCTCCGTCTACTGCGTGATCTATGCGCTGGTGCGCGACGTGCCCACCGAGCCCAGGTCCAACTGGCGCGAGCGCCTGAGTGCGGTACGCATGGCCCTCTGGCCGCTGGGCTTCCCGGTGATCATCGTCGGCGGCATCTATGGCGGCATCTTCAGCCCCACCGAGGCGGCCGCGGCCTGCGTGCTCTACGCCATCCTGCTGGAGTTCGTCGTCTTCCGTTCCCTGAAGGTGGGCGACATCTACGCCATCGCCAAGTCCACCGGCCTGATCACCGCCGTGGTGTTCATCCTGGTGGCGGTGGGCAACGGCTTCTCCTGGATCATCTCCTTCGCCCAGATCCCCCAGGCGATCCTCGAGGCCGTGGGCATCAACGAGGCGGGGCCCACCGGGGTACTGATCGCGATCTGTATCGCCTTCTTCGTGGCCTGCATGTTCGTCGACCCCATCGTGGTCATCCTGGTGCTGACCCCGATCTTCGCCCCGGCCGTGGAAGCCACCGGCCTGGATCCGGTGCTGGTCGGCATCCTGATCACCCTGCAGGTGGCCATCGGCTCGGCGACGCCGCCCTTCGGCTGCGATATCTTCACCGCCATCGCCATCTTCAAGCGGCCCTACCTGGACGTGATCAAGGGGACGCCGCCGTTCGTCTTCCTGCTGATCCTGGCCGCGGCCCTGCTGATCATGTTCCCGCAGATCGCCCTGTTCCTGCGCGATCTGGCCTTTCGGTAGCTGACCCTAAGCTTTGTCTGAAAAGTCGGCGAGCGATGGCCAGACAAGGCAAAAATCGGCGATAAGACAGACCGGGCTCGCGTGCGAGTTTACGCGGTGTAAATGAGTACTTTGACCGGGCTCGCGCACGAGCCGATTTTTAACGCCGGATGGGCGAGCGCAGGCAGTTTTCAGACAAAGCGTAGGAGGGAGGCGACGATGTTCCATCGGATCATGGTGCCGGTCGACGGCTCCAAGGGCGCCATCAAGGCGCTGGACAAGGCCGTCGGTCTGCAACGGCTCACCGGCGCCGAGCTCTACCTGCTGTGCGTGTTCAAGCACCACAGTCTGCTGGAGGCCTCGCTCTCCATGGTGCGGCCCGAGAAGCTCGAACTGCCCGACGACGTGCTCAAGGTGTACGCCACCGAGATCGCGGTGCAGGCCAAGGCCCATGCCACCGAGCTCGGGGTGCCGGCGGACAGGATCCGCGCCTTCGTCAAGGGTGGCCGCCCCTCCCGTACCATCGTGCGCTTCGCCCGCAAGCGGGAGTGCGACCTGATCGTGATCGGCGCCCAGGGCACCAACGGCGAAAAGGGCCTGCTGCTGGGCAGCGTCGCCCAGCGGGTCGCCGGCTCTGCCCACTGCCCCACCCTGGTCGTCTGAGTCCTTGCCCCCATCGTTGCTCCGACGTCGGGCCGGTTCCGCTTCCGTGCGGCGGATGCGGAACCGGCCCGGCCCTGTTAGAGTCCCAGAGATTCCTCACACCCATGGCGCCAAGGCGCCGGAGCTCAAGGTTTTTTCATGAAGAGACTGCTGACTACCGCTTCCCTGACGGCCCTGCTGACCGCCGCCCCGCTGGCCCTGGCCGCCGCGCCCGAGACCGACGAGGAGCGACTGGGCTACAGCCTCGGCGTGACCCTCGGCAAGAGCATCCAGCAGGATGTCGAGGACCTGGACATCAATACCTTTACCCAGGCCATCCGCGATGTCTTCGAGGGCAACGAGCTGGCCATGAGCGACGAGGAGATGGCCGCCGCCCTGAGCCAGTTCCAGCAGCAGGCCATGGAGGCTCGCGCCGCCGAGGCCGAGCAGAAGGCCGAGGCCAACAAGGCCGAGGGCCAGGCCTACCTCGACGAGAACGCCGAGCAGGACGGCGTGACCGTCACCGACTCCGGCCTGCAGTATCGCGAGCTCGAGTCCGGCGACGGCGCCACGCCCGGTGCCGACGACACCGTCGAGGTCCACTACGAGGGCCAGTTGATCGACGGCACCGTCTTCGACAGCTCCTACGAGCGCGGCGAGCCGGTCAGCTTCCGGGTCGGCCAGGTCATCGAGGGCTGGCAGGAAGCCCTGCAGCTGATGAGCGTAGGCGACACCTGGGAGGTCGTGATCCCCTCCGAGCTGGCCTACGGTGCCCAGGGGCAGGGCCCCATCGGTCCCCACGAGACCCTGGTGTTCAAGGTCGAGCTCCTCGACGTGACCCCCGCTGACGAGGCGCAAAGCAACAGCGGCGAAGGGTGATGCGACGCGCATGAAGCTCAAGACCGCGTTGCTGGCGGCCGGCCTCTGCCTGGGGCCGGCCGCCTCGCTTCAGGCCCAGGAAACGCCGGCCGCGCTGCCCGCCCTGGCCGTCAGCACCGAGGCGGCGAGCGTGATCGGCGTCTCCGCCGGCGGCTACATGGCCACCCAGCTCGCCGTGGCCTGGCCGTCGCGCTTCAGCGGACTCGGCGTGGTGGCGGCCGGGCCCTGGGCCTGTGCCCGGGGCGAGCTCGGCCGGGCCCTGGGCCAGTGCATGTTCACCCGCCTCGGCCCTCCCGACCTGGCGGCCATCCAGGCACGCCACCGCGACTACCTGTCCCGCGACCTGGTCGGCGCCCCCGAGGCGCTGGCCGACCTGCGCGTCTTCGTCTGGCACGGCGACGCCGACCAAACCGTCGATCCGTCCCTAGGCCGAGCCCTGGTCGATCAGTTCGAGGACTGGCTGGCGGCGCCGGACCGGCAGCTGCGGTACCGGGAAGGCGAGGGCGCGGCCCATGGCTGGCCGGTCGGCGCCGAGAGCGACGCCCCGGCGAGGACCCTGGCGGGCTGCGGCGAGGGCGGCGGCAGCCACCTGCTGGCCTGCGACCCGGCTATCGCCGAGGCGGCGCTGACCTGGCTGCACGGCGCGCCGTCGGCCGGCGCGCCGGGCGAGGCCGGCGGCCGGCTGGTGCGCTTCGATCAGTCGGACTTCGATGCCCGGGGCCTCGCCGATAGCGGTTACCTGTTCATCCCGGCGGGCTGCGAGGTGGGCGGCTGCGCGCTGACCGTGGCCCTGCACGGCTGCGAGATGAGCGCGGCGGAGGGCGACGAGGCCTTCGTCCGTTACGGCGGCCTGAACGATTGGGCGGCCGCCGACCGGCGGGTGGTGCTCTATCCCCAGGTGGCGGCGAGCCTCGCCAACCCCAAGGCCTGCTGGGACTGGTGGGGCTATGCCGAGAGCGCCTGGCAGCTCGACCCGCTGCACGACTCCCGCCGGGGCAGCCAGGTCGAGGCCCTGATGGGCATGGTCGACCGGCTGCAGGCCAACGCCGACTGAGCCGGCCGGGCCGCGGTTCAGCCCTCGCCGAGCTCCGCGTCGAGGGCCGCCTCGAGCGGTCCCGGGGTCGGGGAATGCAGGACCCGACGGCGAATCTCGCCGTCGCGGTCCACCAGGTACAGCGAGGCGCTGTGGTCGACGGTATAGGCCATGGCCGACTCCGGCGTCTCGACCTTGCGCCACACCACGCCGTAGCGCTCGGCGATCTCCTCGAGTTGGGCCTGGCTGCCGGTGGCGCCGATGAAGTCCTCACCGAAGTAGGCCAGGTATTCCTCCAGCCGGGCCAGGGTGTCGCGCTCGGGGTCCACGGAGACCATCAGCGGCACCACCCGGTCGCGTCGCTCGGGGGACATCCGCTGGCGCACCTGGCGCACCACGGCCAGGCTCATGGGACAGACGTCCGGGCACCAGGTATAGCCGAAGAACACCACCGCCAACTGGTCATCCTCCAGCTGGCTCAGGGAGAAATCGCCCCGGGTCGAGGGCAGCTCGATGGGCCCGCCGGCGGGCAGCCCCGCGTCGCGGCCGGCCTGCTGCTGGTAGGCCCACAGGCCACCGACCGCCAGCAGCAGGGCGACCCCCGCCCCCATCACGTGTCGCCATCGTCGTGTCATGGTGCCTTCCTCGTTACCTCGAAGTCGAACCAGCTTCCCAGGCCTCCCCGGGGCGTGTCCACCACCACCCGGGCGCGCCAGGGCATCACCGCCTCGGTACACAGCGCGACCTTCCCCTCGCCGCGGAACACCCCGCCACCGGCCGCCGCGAGGGGAAAGCGGTGAAGCCCCATGTCCATGTCGCGGCCGTCGAAGGTCACCACCGCGGCCTCGGCCGACGCCCCCGCCAGCTGCACCTCGAGGGGCAGCACCGTCAGGGCCTGGATGGGCCCCTTGCCGGCGAGGTCCAGGGTCAGCGTGACGCCATCCCCGAGGTCGGTCCGGCAGGGCCCGGCCTGGAGATCGCAGGACGTCGACGGCGGTGTCCACCGGACATCGTCACCGTCCAGGGAATGCCGCAGCAGGTACCACAGCGCCACGCCCAGGGTCAGCAGGGTCGTGACGATCAGCAGGCGCAGCAACGGCGGTCGCAAGGCGCGCTCGGCAGGGGCGGAAGGGGACATGGCGGTGAAGCGACGCCTCCGTCGGTGGCAGGATAGACTGGATCTTATCAGTATTCGCCCGGGCCGCCGTGTGCACGGATGTCGCAGGGCCGAGTCGACGAGGAGGCGTCATGGACGGCGTGGCACAGGCCCTGGGCCCATTGTTCCTGTTGATCCTGCTGGGGGCGGTCCTGGCCCGGCTCCAGCAGCCCGGCGGCGACTTCTGGCCGCGCATGGAGCGGCTGATCTACTTCCTGCTGTTCCCCGCCATGCTGGTCGCCACCCTGGCCGAGGCCGATATCCGCCAGGTCCCGGTGGGCCGGCTCGCCCTGGCCCTGCTCGGGGCGATCGGCGTGCTCGGCCTCTCGCTGTGGCGCCTGCGCCATCGCCTGGGGCTGGCCGCACCGGCCTTCACCTCGGTCTTCCAGGGGGGGCTGCGGTTCAACACCTATGTGGGCGTGGCCGGGGCCGCGGCCCTGCATGGCCAGGCCGGCGCCACGGTGGCCGCGGTGGCCGTGGCCCTGATGGTGCCGGCGATCAACGTGCTGTGCGTCGCGACCTTCATCGCCGCCGGCACCCTGGGGGCGGCCGGGCTCGGGGCCAGCCTCGCCGCCCTGGCACGCAACCCACTGATCCTGGCCTGCCTGGCCGGCATCGCCCTGAACCTCTCCGGCATCGGGCTGCCCGGCTGGAGCCAGGACACGGTGGCCCTGCTGGGCCGGGCGGCGCTGCCCCTCGGCCTGGTGGCGGTCGGCGTCGCCCTGCGTCCCCCGGCCCTGCTGCGCCGCGACCGGGGCGTCTGGGCCGCCAACCTGGTCAAGCTGGTGCTGATGCCCGCGGCGGTGCTGGTCCTGGCGCTGCTGCTCGACCTCGACCCGGTGAGCCGCGACGTGGCCCTGCTGTTCGCCGCCCTGCCTACCGCCACCTCGGCCTATATCCTGGCCCGCCAGTTGGGCGGCGACGCCGAGCTCATGGCCGCCCTGATCACCGGCCAGACCCTGCTCGCCATGCTGACCCTGCCGCTCTGGCTGCACCTCGCCGGCTAGGCAAATAAAAAAAGTTCTCGTTTACATTGACGCGATGAATGAGAACGATTTACTCTTGGCACATGGCGTTGATGAGGCGCCATCCCGGTCAGGGAGCTTGCCAGCCCCTGTCCCGGTTTCTCCTCCTCATTGCTAGTCACGGTCTTTTCGCCGCCCTCCGGGGCGGCTTTCTTTTTTCCGTCATTCGCGCCGCCCCAGGCGCTGCTTCAGCAGCTCGCCCAGCGCCTCCACCGCCGGCCAGGAGGCGGCGGTCACCTGTCGCCCGTAGTGCAGCTGGGCCTCGCAGGCCGGTAGCGGCGGCAGGCCCTCGGCCTCGCCCAGCTCGCGCATGGCCGGCGTCAGCCGGTCCCGCTCCAGGATGCTCACGGCCAGCCCGGCTTCCACGGCCGTCTCCACCGCATGGATGCTGGTACTGGTGAACACCGCGTGCCAGGGACGGCCGATGGCCTCCAGGGCCTCGAGCCCCAGGTGGCGATAGGGGCAGTCCACCGGGTGCAGGGCCAGCGGCAGCGGCTGATCCGGCGCCAGGGCCAGCTCCCGGGCCCCCGCCCAGACCGGGGTGGTGCGCCACAGCGGCTCGCCCCCGACCAGACGATGCGGACGATCCAGAGCCACGATCAGCGACAGCTCCCCCCGCTCCAGCCGCCTCGCCAGGTCGCCGCTGGTGGCGGTCACCGCCTCCAGCACCACGTCCGGGTGGCGGGCCAGGAAGTCCGGCAAAAGCCGCCCGACCAGTCGGCTGGCATAGTCCTCCGGCAGGCCGAAGCGCACCCGGCCACTCAGGCCCCGGCCACTGATCCGGGCCACCAGGCCGTCATGGTGGCGCAGCAGCTCCCGGGCCTCGCCGAGCAGCGTCTCGCCGGCGGCCGTGGGCGTCATGCCGCGGGGCCCGCGCAGCAACAGGCGCGTGCCCAGCCGCGCCTCGAGCCGCTTGATCTGCATGCTCAGGGCGCTGACCGTGCGATGGCGCTGCTCGGCGGCCGCGGCCAGGGAGCCGAGGCGTGCCACCACCACGAAACTGCGCAGGGCCTCCAGGTCCAGGGTGTCCGAGGAGACTTCAGCCATATTGAACGCTCGCTGAAAAAAGTTTCGATTCCCGAAAGACTCTAGGCGCCCCAGACTCTCCCCACAAGTCACCGAATGTCTCGGGGAGGTCCCATGCGCGCCTTCACACGCCTGTCGCTAACGGGGTGGCCGCGGCCGGGTGCCGCACCACTGGGCGGCCTCGTCGTGGCCGTCGGCTTCGTGCTGTGCTGGAGCAGCGGCTTCGTGGGCAGTCGCCTGGCCGTGGCCGTCGACACGCCGGCCCTGTCGCTCTATGCCTGGCGCTTCGCGCTGGCCACCCTGCTGGCGGGCTGCTGGTGGGCGCTGCGGCCCCCCCGGCGCCGGGGGCCGGGCCTGTCGCCCCGCGCCCTGGCCCGCGACGCCCTGGTCGGCAGCCTGACGGTGGGCGCCTACCTGCTGGCCATGCTGCTGGCGGTGGAGGCCGGCGTCAGCGCCGGCGTGGCGGCCCTGATCGGCGCCCTGCAACCCCTGGCGGCCACCACCCTGGCCGGCTGGTGGCTGGGCGAGCGCGCGCGTCCGGCCCAGTGGCTGGGCATGTCGGTGGCGACCCTGGGGGCCGGCTTGAGCGTACTGGACGACCTGCAGGGCGTGGGCGGCGCGCCGGCCTGGGCCTACGGCCTGCCGCTGCTGGCGGTGGTGGCCGTGAGCCTGGGCAGCGTGCTGGGCGCCCGGCGGCCGGCGGCTCTGGGAATGGAGGCGCGGCTGACCAGCCAGCTGGCGGCGGCGACGGTGGTGTTCTGGGTCGCCGCCGTGGCGCGCCAGGGAGACTGGCCGGCGCCACCGCCCCTCACCCTGGACACGCTGACGGCGCTGGCCTGGCTGATCCTGCTCGCCACCTTCGGCGGCTACGGCTTCTTCATCGAGAGCCTGCGCCGCTTCGGGGTGAGCCACAGCGCCGCGCTGGTCGCCCTGACCCCGGCGGTGACCCTGGGCTGGACGGCCCTGCTGTTCGGGGAGTGGCCGGGCGGGCTCGGCATCGCCGGCATGGGCCTGGGACTGCTCGGCGCCGGCGCCGCCCTGGTCGCGGGTCGGCCGCGGGGCCGCGGGGCCGGCGGCCACGCCGGCACCGGAAGCCCGCTCAGTCGACGCGGCGGTAGATCAGATCCCAGACCCCGTGCCCCAGCCGCTCGCCGCGGGCCTCGAACTTGGTGAGGGGACGAAAGGCGGGACGCGGCACGTAGGGGGCGGTCTCCGGCGAGGCGGTGTTGGCATAGCCCGGCGCGCCGTCCATGACCCCCGCCATCCACTCGGCGTAGGCCTCCCAGTCGGTGGCCATGTGCAGGGTGCCGCCGGGCTTGAGCCGGGTGCGCACCAGGGCGACGAAGGCCGGCTGGACGATGCGCCGCTTGTGGTGCTTCTTCTTCGGCCAGGGATCGGGGAAGAACAGCTGCAGGGTATCGAGGCTGGCCTCGGGCAGGCAGTGCTCGAGCACCGCCAGGGCATCCTCACGATAGACGCGCAGGTTGGTCAGGCCGCGCTTGTCGGCCTCGTCGAGCAGCTTGCCGACCCCGGGGGCGTGCACCTCGATGCCGATGAAGTCGGTGTCGGGATGGGTCTCGGCCTGCTCGACCAGCGAGGCGCCCATGCCGAAGCCGATCTCCACCACCCGCGGGGCCTGGCGACCGAAGAGGGCGTCGAGGTCCTGGCGGCCGTCGGCGAGCGTCAGTCCCAGCCGCGGCCAGACCTCCTCGAGGCCCCGGGTCTGGGCGGCGGTCATGCGCCCGGCGCGCAGCACATAACTCTTGATGCCCCGGCGATGCAGCGGAGCGTCGGGGCCTTCCGGGCCGGTGGTCGAGGCGGTGTCGTCGTGGTGCGGTGCGTTCATGCGCGGCATCGGATCTCGTGGGTCAGGGGAAGAAGGCGTCAGGCGTTGATACGGCCCGCCAGGGGCGAGGACGGGTCGGCGCTCTGGCGGCGCGGCATGCGCCCGGCCAGGAAGGCCTCGCGGCCGGCCTGGACGGCCTGCTTCATGGCGCTGGCCATCAGCAGCGGCTGTCGGGCATGGGCGATGGCGGAGTTCATCAGCACCCCGTCGCAGCCCAGCTCCATGGCCAGGGCCGCCTCGGAGGCGGTGCCGATGCCCGCATCCACCAGCACCGGCACGCCGGCCTGCTCGATGATCAGGCGAAGGTTGTGGGGGTTCTGGATGCCATGGCCGGAGCCGATCAGCGAGCCCAGCGGCATCACGGCGCAGCAGCCCAGGCGCTCCAGCTCGCGGGCGACGATGGGGTCGTCGCTGGTATAGACCATCACGTCGAAGCCGTCGTTGACCAGCGTCTCGGTGGCGGCCAGCGTCTCCACCACGTTGGGATAGAGGGTGGTGTCGTCCCCCAGCACCTCGAGCTTGACCAGGTTGTGGCCGTCGAGGAGCTCGCGGGCCAGCCGGCAGGTCCGCACCGCATCCTTGGCGGTATAGCACCCGGCGGTGTTGGGCAGCAGGGTGTAGCGCTCCGGCGAGACGACGTCGAGCAGGTTCGGCGCCGCGGCATCCTGCCCCAGATTGGTGCGCCGCACCGCGAAGGTCACCACCTCGGCGCCACTCGCGGCGATGGCCTCACCGGTCTCGTCGAAGTCGCGGTACTTGCCGGTGCCCACCAGCAGGCGCGAGGTGAATTCGCGGCCGGCGATGCGCAGCGGCGCGTCCTGGAAGAAGTCGGTCATGGTTGTCGTGCTCCTGTGGATCCTGGTTCGCGGGACCGCCTCGGCGCGTCAGCCGCCACCGATGGCGTGGACGATCTCGACCCGGTCACCCTCGGCCAGGCGCGTCTCGGCGTGGACGCTCCTGGGCACGATCTCCTCGTTGACCTCCACGGCGATGCGGCGGCCGGTCAGGCCGAGGGACTCGACCAGCCGGGCCACCGAGGCATCGGCCTCCAGGGTGCGGGCCTCGCCATTGAGCTGGATCTGCATGGCATCCTCTCCGGGGCTGCGGATTCGCGGGCCCACATTGTAGCGCCTCAGGGCCGGGCCGGGTACGGTAACCACGAGACGATCGCAGGAGACCCGAGATGCAGGACCGACCCTGGTGGCTGGCGGCGGCGCTGTCCGGCGCCCTGATGGTGATGGCCGGCGCCTTCGGCGCCCATGCCCTGGAGGGCAGCCTGGCCCCGCGGCTGGTGGCGGCCGTCGAGACCGGGGTGCGCTATCAGGCCTGGCACAGCCTGGCGATGCTCGGGGTGCTGGCCTGGCGCGCCGCCTGCCCGCGCCCCGGTCAGCGCCTGGCCCTGGGCCTGTGGGCGGCGGGCATGCTGCTGTTCTCGGGCTCGCTGTACGCCCTGGCCCTGTCGGGCCTGGCAGGCCTCGGCCTGGTCACCCCGCTGGGCGGCGTGCTGCTGATCGGCGGCTGGCTGGCGCTGGCCGTCTGTGTCCTCCGCGCGCCCAGCGTCAGTGCTGGTTCTCGGGAGCGCTGATTCATGTCGCGAGCGAAGAGGGGCCGGGACGCCTAGTCTGGCCGCCGCCGGAGCGCAGCCATCGAATCAGTGTTTCCCCAAGGCTCAGTCGCCGTCCGGCAGGACATAGGTCGCCGTGACCAGGGCCACCGGGGCCTCGTCGCCGGCGGAGAACAGCTGGACCTCGCCCACCGCCAGGCGCCGCCCCAGCTTGAGCAGCCGCGCGTTGGCGATGATGTCGCGGTCGCCCCGCGGACGACGCAGGAAGCGACAGTGCAGGTCACTGGTCACCGCCATCGGCTCGGGACCGACCTGGGCCAGGATCGCCACATAGAGGCAGACATCGGCGAGCCCCATCAGGGTGGGACCGGACACGCTGGCGCCGGGACGCAGGTGCTCGTCCTCGATGGCCAGGCTCATGGTGGCCCGCATCTCGTCGATGCCCTCGATGGTGCCGGAACGCTGGGGGAAGACCTCGTCGAGGAAGTCCTCGATGGCGGCGGCGGTCATCACGGTCATGGGGCGCTCCCTGCGGCAGTGGACGATGGTCCCCAAGATAGCCCAGCTGGCCGGCCGCGCACAGTCGCCACGAGCCACGAGCCACGAGCCACGAGCCACGAGCCACGAGCCACGAGCCACGAGCCACGAGCCACGAGCCACGAGCCACGAGCCACGAGCCACGAGCCACGAGCCACGAATATCAGGGTATCCCTCTACTCGCAGCCCGCCCGCGATTATCCCGCCTTGTGCACCGCGCGCCAGTGATGCAGCAGCGGCTCGGTGTAACCGGCAGGCTGCTCGAGCCCCTTGAAGATCAGGTCCGAGGCGGCCTGGAAGGCGTGGGAAGCGGAGAAGTCGGCGCTCATCGGCGTGTAGTCCGGATCACCGGCGTTCTGCTCGTCCACTACCTTGGCCATGCGTTCCAGGGTCGCCCGGACCCGGTCGGCATCCACCACGCCATGGTGCAGCCAGTTGGCCACGTGCTGGCTGGAGATGCGCAGGGTGGCGCGGTCCTCCATCAGGCCCACGTCATGGATGTCCGGCACCTTGGAGCAGCCCACGCCGTGCTCGACCCAGCGCACCACGTAGCCGAGGATGCCCTGGCAGTTGTTGTCGAGCTCCTGCTGGATCTCCTCGTCGGACCAGGTCGGGTTCTCGGCCACCGGCACGGTGAGCAGGTCGTCGAGGAGCTGTCCACGCAGGGCATGCTCACCCTGGGCCTCCAGCTCGCGCTGCACCTCGGCCACGTTGACCTGGTGATAGTGCAGGGCGTGCAGGGTGGCGGCGGTGGGCGACGGCACCCAGGCGGTGTTGGCGCCGGCCTTGGGATGGCCGATCTTCTGCTCCAGCATGGCGGCCATCAGGTCCGGCATGGCCCACATGCCCTTGCCGATCTGGGCGTGGCCGCGCAGGCCACAGGCCAGGCCGACCTGGACGTTGCTGCGCTCGTAGGCGCCGATCCAGGCGCTGTTCTTCATGTCGCCCTTGCGGATCATCGGCCCGGCTTCCATGACGGTGTGCATCTCGTCGCCGGTACGATCGAGGAAGCCGGTGTTGATGAACACCACCCGCGAGGTCGCCTCGTTGAGGCAGGCCTTGAGGTTGACCGAGGTGCGGCGCTCCTCGTCCATGATGCCCATCTTGAGGGTGTCCCGGCGCATGCCCAGCAGGTCCTCGACGCGGCCGAACAGCTCGTTGGCGAAGGCCACTTCGCGGGGGCCGTGCATCTTCGGCTTGACGATGTACACCGAGCCCTGGCGGGAGTTGCGCGGCTGCCCCGCGTCCTTCTGCAGGTCGTGCAGGGCGACCAGGCTGGTGACGATGCCGTCGAGGATGCCCTCGGGTAGCTCGTTGCCCTCGGCATCGAGCACCGCCGGGGTGGTCATCAGGTGGCCGACGTTGCGCACGAACAGCAGGGCGCGGCCCGGCAGGATCACCTCGCCGCCCTGGGGGTCGGTCCAGGTCCGGTCGCCGTGCAGGCGGCGGGTGAAGGACTTGCCGCCCTTCTCGATCTGCTCCTCGAGGTCGCCCTTCATCAGGCCCAACCAGTTGGCGTAGACGCCGACCTTGTCCTCGGCGTCCACCGCGGCCACGGAATCCTCGCAGTCCATGATGGCGGTCAGCGCAGCCTCGACGACCACGTCCTTGACCCCCGCCGGGTCGGTCTTGCCGATGGGGTGCCCGGCATCGACCTGGATCTCCAGGTGCAGGCCATGGTTGACCAGCAGGATGGCGGAGGGCGCGGCGGCCTCGCCCTGGTAGCCGACCAGCTTGCCCGGCTCCTTGAGGCCGGTCTCGCGACCGCCGTCCAGGGTCACCGTGAGATGGCCGTCACGCAGGGCGTACTTCACCGCCTCGCGGTGCGAGCCGGTCGCCAGCGGCGCGGCGCGGTCGAGCACGCCACGGGCGTAGGCGATGACCTTCTCCGCCCGCTTGGGGTTGAAGCTCTCGCCCCTCTCGGCGCCGCCCTCCTCGGCGATGGCATCGGTGCCGTAGAGGGCATCGTAGAGGCTGCCCCAGCGGGCATTGGCGGCATTCAGGGCATAGCGGGCGTTGTTGACCGGCACCACCAGTTGCGGGCCGGCCTGCACGGCGATCTCGCGGTCGACATCGGTGGTGGTGACCTCGACCTTGGCAGGCGCCTGCTCGAGGTAGCCGACCCGCTCGAGGTAGCCGCGGTAGGCCGGCATGTCACGGATCGGGCCCGGGTTCTCGCGGTGCCAGGTGTCGAGCTCCCCTTGCAGGCGGTCACGCTCGGCGAGCAGTTCGCGGTTCTTCGGTGTCAGATCATGAAACAGGGCGTCCACGCCGCGCCAGAAGTCGTCGGGGTCGACCCCCGTGCCCGGCAGGGCCTGCTCGTTGATGAAACGGTCCAGCTCGGCGGCCACCTGGAGACGGTGGCGGGTGATGCGTTGGGTCATGGGGTCGTTCTCCTATGCGTGGCGATCCGGCGTCCCCTGGCACCGAACAGCCGGACAGGGAAAGGTGACTGCGTAATGACAATTTTGTGGAAATTGCTTCCACATGTAAACCCGAAGCCGGCGGACATCCCCGCAGGGTAGACCAAAAGACGAGAGCCGGTAGTCTGACTCCCGACATTAATGAACAGTGGTTCCGCCCTCGGCAAGGCGCTAGCATGGGAGTCATTGCGGAGGACTCGATGAGCGATTTCAGCCCCCTTCAGGCCCTGGGCACGATTGCTCCGGCCGACCGAACCGGCCAGGAGCTCGAGCGCTACCTCGGGCACTATGGCCTGGCGCCACTGCTGGCCGAGCACGTGGGGCTCTACGTAGGCTACGTGGACGCCCACGGCTTCCGCCTCTGGACCCAGGTGTGGAGCCCGCCGGCCCCCATCGGCACGGCCTTCGTGGTGCATGGCTACTATGACCACCTGGGGCTGTATCGTCATCTGCTCGAGTGCCTGCTCGATCGCGGCTGGCGGGTGGTGCTCTGGGACCTGCCGGGCCACGGGCTGTCGAGCGGCGCGCGGGCCTCCATCGGCGACTTCGACGACTACGGCGACTGCCTGCGCAGCCTGCAACACTACCTGGCAGCCCGGGACCTGGTGCCCCAGCCGTGGCTCGGCATCGGCCAGAGTACCGGGGCGGCGATACTGGCCACCGACGCGCTGCGCCGGGGCGACGACGGCCATTGGGCCGGCCTGGCCCTGCTCGCCCCCCTGGTGCGCCCCTGGGGCTGGTCCCAGTCGAGCTGGCTGCACCGCCTGGTGGGCCCCTTCGTCCGCTCGGTCCCGCGCCGCTTCCGCGACAATTCCACGGACAGCGACTTCGCCACCTTCCTGCGCGAGGGGGACCCGCTGCAACCGGACCGCCTGGCCATGGAGTGGGTGGACGCCATGCGGCGCTGGATGCCCCAGCTGCTGTCCCTGCCGGCCAGCCCGGTGCCGACCCTGATCCTGCAGGGCGAGCAGGACCTGACCGTGGACTGGGAGTGGAACCTCGAGGTACTGGAAAGCAAGTTTCCCAACGCCGAGATTCACCGCCACCCCGAGGCCCGCCACCACCTGGTCAACGAGGCCGAGCCGATCCGACGGGTGCTGTTCGAGGCGCTGGAAGGCTTCATCGCCGGCCTCGAGCCCCGTTGCGTCGACCGATCGGCGCTTTCGCCGAGCCGGAGGGGCTCGGCCCCATGACGCGACGCCTGCTCCCCCTGGCGCTGCTGTTCCTGCTGCTCGTCGGCTGCGCCGCTCCCCCGGAAGCCCCCCAGAGCGTGCGCCAGGCGCTGCTGGGGCTCGGCAAGCGGGCCGCCGAGGAAGTGGCGACGTCACCGGCCCTGCCCCGCCCCACCGCCGACCAGGTCCTGCTGCTGGCCATGCCCGAGGTCGACCCCGACCTCCAGCTGGACGACACGCGCCTGCTCGAGAGCCTGAGCCGGGCCCTGCTCGGCATCGACCAGGGCCCCCAGGTCCTCGACTGGCGGCCGGCCCTGTCCGAGGGCGCCGGCCACAACCAGTGGCGCCTGGACAGCCGGCTGATCGCCAGCGGCCCGCGATTGACGCTGTCCGACCGGCAACTGCTGCCCTACCGGCTGCAGCTGACCCTGCGCCGTCCCGGCAGCGAGACGGCGCTCTGGGAGTCCCACATCGACGGCGCCCTGGACGCCTCCGCCCTCTGAGCGACGCCCCGCGCCCTCAGCCGCCGCTGAGCAGCCGATCCAGCTGGCGATAGCCGATGGCCTCGATCAACTGCTCGCGGCCGGGGTGCGGCAGCCCGGCCAGGTCGGCCAGGGTCAGGGCCACCCGCAGCACCCGGTGGTAGGCTCGGGCCGAGAGCCTGAGCCGCTCCAGCACGCCGGCCAGCCAGGCCCGGTCGCCGGGGTCGAGGGCGCAGGCGCGCTCCAGCTCGCCCCCCGCCAGATGGGCATTGAGCGCGCCCCGGGCCAGCTGGCGCTCGCGGGCCGCCAGCACCCGGGCCCGTACCGTCGCCGAGCCCTCCCCGGGCTCCCGGGAGGTCAGCTGCTCGGGCGGCAATGCCGGCACCTCCACCTGCAGGTCGATGCGATCCAGCAGCGGTCCCGACAGGCGCGCCTGATAGCGCTGGATCTGGGCCGCGGTGCACCGGCAGGCCTGGCGGGGATCCCCCAGGTGGCCGCAGGGGCAGGGATTCATCGCCGCCACCAGTTGGAAGCGTGCCGGGTAGCAGCGCTCGTGATTGGCCCGGGCGATGTGGATCCGTCCGGACTCCATGGGCTCGCGCATCACCTCCAGCACCTGGCGGGAGAACTCCGGCAGCTCGTCGAGGAACAGCACCCCGTGGTGGGCCAGGGAGATCTCCCCGGGCCGCGGTCGCGAGCCGCCGCCGACCAGGGCCACCGCGCTGGCGGTGTGGTGCGGCGCGCGGAAGGGCCGGCGACCCCACTGCTCGCGCAGCGGCAGGCCGGTCACCGAGCGCACCGCCGCCACCTCGAGGGCCTCGTCCTCGCCGAGCGGCGGCAGGATGCCCGGCAGCCGGCTGGCCAGCATGGTCTTGCCGGTGCCGGGCGGGCCGGCGAACAGCAGGTTGTGCCCCCCGGCCGCCGCCACCTCCAGCGCCCGCCGCGCCTGGTGCTGGCCGCGCACCTCGCACAGGTCGGCCCCCGGCGCCTCGCTGACCGCTGGCCGCCCCAGCCGGTGGGCAGGGATGGGCGTCTGGCCCAGCAGGTGGGCCACCACCTCGAGCAGGTGGGCGGCGGGCAGTACCTCGAGCTCGCCGGCCAGCGCCGCCTCGTCGGCGTTGGCGACGGGCACGATCAGCCGGCGCCCGGCGCGCCGTGTCGCCAGGGCCAGGGGCAGCACGCCGGTCACCGGCCGCAGGACCCCGTCCAGGGCCAGCTCGCCCACACACTCGGTGGCCTCGAGGGCCTCGGCGGGCACCTGGCCGGAGGCCACCAGCAGGCCCAGGGCGATGGGCAGGTCGAAGCGCCCGCCGTCCTTGGGCAGGTCGGCGGGTGCCAGGTTGAGGGTGATGCGTCGCAGGGGGAAGTCGAAGCCGGCATTGACCAGGGCACTGCGCACCCGCTCGCGGCTCTCCTTGACCGCGGCCTCCGGCAGCCCGACCAGGGTGATGCCGGGCAGGCCGTTGGCCAGGTGCACCTCCACCAGGACCTCGGGGGCCTCGAGGCCGAGGCCGGCCCGGGTGCGAATGATTGCCAGCGTCATCGGCGGTCCCTCGCGCGTTGTCTGCCCTCAGGCTAGACCAGCGCCGACGGGACCGCTCGATGGCTCAACGGCCGGGCTCGCCGGCGCCGGCATCCTCCTCGGGCGCGGCGGGGGTGTCCGGGGCCTCGATGGCCGGGGCCGGCGCCTCACCGTCGGCCGCCGGCCGGGAGGTCTCCAGCGCCTCCTCCAGGGCCGCGACCTGCTTCTCCAGGGCCTCGACCCGGCCACGGGTGCGCTGCAGCACGTCCATCAGGATGTCGAAGTCCTCACGAGACACCAGCTCCAGGCGGTCGAAGGCGCCCCGCACGACCTGCTGGATGCCCTTCTGCACCTCCTCGGGGGCCTGGGACGCGCCCTGCAGGCGTTCGCCGATCTGCTGAGCCAGTCGACTGATGCGATCTTGGCTGACCATGGTGTCTCTCCTGAACGATGGTGGGATGGCTGTCTGACAGGATACGCAAGGCGCTCGCGGTGCGCATTCCCCCCTACTCGCCTCTTCATGGCGCAGTTCCGCTGCGCACCGGCACCAAGACGGTGCATCACGGTCCCCGTCATGCCCCGGAGCCCCCGTGACCACCCCCTTCAAGATTTCTCCAACCCCATGAATTGACGATTTTAACCCGGACGTTGGCATGGATTACGCAGGGCTTTCGGGACATGCACCGTGCGGCACCATGCCGCTCTCATTACCTGCAGGGGAGATTAGGGATGAAGCTGATCACCGCCATCATCAAGCCATTCAAGCTCGACGACGTGCGCGAGGCGCTCGCCGATAACGGCGTGCAGGGCATCACCGTCACCGAAGTCAAGGGCTTCGGCCGCCAGAAGGGCCATACCGAGCTCTATCGTGGCGCCGAATACGTGGTCGACTTCCTGCCCAAGGTCAAGATCGAGGTCGCCGTGGACGACGGTCGCCTCGACACCGTGCTGGATGCGATCTGCACCGCGGCCAACAGCGGCAAGATCGGCGACGGCAAGGTGTTCGTGACCCCCCTGGAAGACGTCATCCGTATCCGCACCGGCGAGCGCGGCGGCGACGCCGTCTGAAGCGACTGCCCTGCCCCTTTCATGAGGAGTGACCGTCATGACTGAGTTGACCGAGCTGAGCTACGCGCTCGACACCTTCTACTTCCTGATCTGTGGCGTGCTGGTGATGTGGATGGCCGCCGGCTTCTCGATGCTCGAGGCCGGCCTGGTGCGTTCCAAGAACACCGCCGAGATCCTGACCAAGAACATCGCGCTGTTCGCCGTCGCCTGCACCATGTACCTGCTGCTGGGCTACTACCTGATGTACTCCAGCTCCGCGGGCGGCCTCCTGCCCAACCTGGGCTTCCTGCTGGGCGGCGAGAACACCGTGGCCGCGGTGACCGCCGGCGGCGACGACGCGCCCTACTACTCCATGCGCGCCGACTTCTTCTTCCAGGTGGTGTTCGTGGCCACCGCCATGTCCATCGTCTCCGGGGCCGTGGCCGAGCGCATGAAGCTGTGGGCCTTCCTGGCCTTCGCCGTGGTGATGACCGGCGTCATCTATCCTGTCTCCGGCTACTGGACCTGGGGCGGCGGCTGGCTGGCCGAGGTCGGCTTCTCCGACTACGCCGGCTCCGGCATCGTGCACATGGCCGGGGCGGCCGCGGCGCTCGCCGGCGTGCTGGTGCTCGGCCCGCGCAAGGGCAAGTACGGCAAGGACGGCAGCATCTTCGCCATCCCCGGTGCCAACCTGCCGCTGGCGACTCTCGGCACCTTCATCCTGTGGATGGGCTGGTTCGGCTTCAACGGCGGCTCCGAGCTGAAGGTGTCCGACGTGAGTTCGGCCAACAACATGGCTCAGGTGCTGGTGAACACCAACGCCGCCGCCGCCGGCGGGGTGATCGCCGCGCTGATCCTGGCCAAGCTGTGGTTCCGCAAGGCCGACCTGACCATGGCCCTCAACGGTGCCATCGCCGGCCTGGTGTCCATCACCGCCGACCCGCTGTCGCCCAGCGCCCTGGGCGCCACCCTGATCGGCGCCGTCGGCGGCCTGCTGGTGGTGATGTCCATCGTCGGCCTCGACAAGCTCAAGCTCGACGATCCGGTCGGTGCCATCTCCGCCCACGGCGTCGCAGGCATCTGGGGCGTGCTGGCGGTGCCGCTCTCCAATGACGGCGCCTCCTTCGGTGCCCAGATCATCGGCATCCTCGGCATCTTCGCCTGGGTCTTCGCCGCCAGCCTGGCCGTATGGCTGATCATCAAGGCGATCATGGGCGTGCGCGTCAGCGAGGAAGAGGAATACGAGGGCGTCGACCTGGCCGAGTGCGGTCTCGAGGCCTACCCCGAGTTCACCGTCTCCAAGGTGCACGGTGGTGGCGCCGGCCGCAGCCGGGCCGAAGGCCTGAGCCAGGCGCCGATGAGTCCCCGCACCGAATGACACCGATCGCAGCAGGCATCACGATGGCCCCCTCGCGGGGCCATTTTTTATTCCTCCCGCAGGGGGTGTATGCTCTGGCACAATGACCCCCGACAGGGATGGCGCACACCGCCATCGGATACGGACAACGCGAGGACATGACCATGAAACTGGTGACCGCCATCATCAAGCCGTTCAAGCTCGACGACGTACGCGAATCGCTCTCGGAGATCGGCGTCCAGGGCATCACCGTTACCGAGGTCAAGGGCTTCGGGCGCCAGAAGGGCCACACCGAGCTCTACCGCGGCGCCGAGTACGTGGTCGACTTCCTGCCCAAGGTGAAGCTCGAGGTGGCCGTGGATGAGTCCATGGCCGAGCAGGTGATCGATGCCATCACCCAGGTGGCGAATACCGGCAAGATCGGCGACGGCAAGATCTTCGTCACCGCCCTGGAGCAGGTCATTCGCATCCGTACCGGCGAGACCGACAAGGACGCGGTCTGACAGCTCGAAGCTCGTAGCTCGCGGGTCGAACCTCGACCAGTATCACCCTGCACTCGGCCGGTCGCGACAGCGACCGGCCGAAGTCGTCATGAGGACAAAAATGCCGGCCCGAAGGCCGGCGAGATCAAGCCATATGGCTTGCAACAAGCTGGGTCAAAGGGGAGACCACAGGCACGCGGCACCCGATGATCTCAGAAGTGGAACTGGGCGCTGGCCATCACGCGGCTGGCATCCACCTCCTCGCCGCTGACCTTCTCGAGGTCGATGTACTGATACTCGGCCCCCACGGTCAGGCGATCGTTGACGTCCCAGATCAGGTTGACATGGGAGAACTGCACGGTGTCGGTCATGCCCTGCAGGGCCGGGGCATCGTCCGGCAGGTCTTGGTTGACCAGAGAAGTGCCGATGGAGCTCGACCAGTCGGCGTTCCAGCGGTGATCCAGGGAGATGCCGTAGCTCTGCAGGTCGACGGCCTCCAGTGAGCCATCGGCCGCCAGGAAGGCATCCGGAGCCCGATACTGAGCGCCGGCAGGGGGCACATAATCCAGGTAGCTGCCCAGGCCACTACCCACCATCAGGTTGCCCTTGAGGGTGGTGCTGCCGCCCAGCGGCAAGGCCCCCTGGGCGGCCATGCCGAAGCCGGTGGCGCTCTCGTCCTGCCCGCTCACGGCGGACTCGGTGGTGAACCGGCGCACCACCCCGGAGATACCGAAGTTGCGCTTGTATTGGTAGCGCAGGGTCAGATCGGGCACCTCGAAGTTCTCGTCGACGCTGCCGCCCGCCCCCAGGTCGGAGATCGAGGACTCGGGGTTCTCCAGAGCCACCGCAAAGGTATTCGCCCCCGCTTGGTGAGAGTAGCGCACCTGCTCGGGACGCCCAGTGGCGTACCCGATGGGGCCGCCCAGCTTGAGGATGCGCGGCGTGCCCAGGAAGTGCATGAAGTTGGTCCAGGTCTGGCCGGCCAGGAAGCCATTGTACTCGCCATAGGCGTGACGCAGGTTGAACTTCTCGTCGGGCAGGAAGTGCCCTTCGAAGTAGGTGCGCAGCATCTCGTCGCCAAACCGGGTCTGGGTGCGGAAGTTCAGGCGCGATTCACTGGCGGTGAAGGTCGTCCGACCATCGGTGGCGTTGCTCTCGCTGGCGGCCGCCAGCGGGTCAGTGGAATCGCCCAGGTCGTAATCGAAATCGTAGATGGCGTCGAACTTGATGTAGCCACCGAAGGCCACATCGGTATTGGTGCCGGGAATATTGAAGGTGCTGCGGTGGTTCCAGGGCGCGCCCACCCGGCTCGGCTCGCCGGTGACGACGGGCTGCCCCGCCTCGACCACGTCGAAGGCCGAGGAACTCTGGGCCGCAAGGATACCTGCCGGCAGCAGGGCCAGCATCAGGGTCTTCTTGGCTTGCATAGGGGTCTCTCTTGATTCGTTGTTTTAAAAGTAAGCAGAAGATATGTTGTTCTGATTCATGGTCTCTTGATGTTCCCTGACGACTCCTCCCTCGGTAGTGGTGTGTGTCGCCACCGGCGAGCCGGTGACGGCGGGCATCAGTAGAGGGTCTTCTGCGGCGGGCCGGCGAACTCGAGCGGGCCCACGCTGGCCATGTCCACCTCGACAATCGCCGGGCCGGCACTACCCACGGCCTCGGCCAGCACGCCGGCGAAGTCGTCGCCTCGACTGACCTTCCAGCGCGGCAGGCCCAGGGCATCGGCCATGGCCTGGAAGTCCGGCGTGTGCAGGTCGTTGTAGTACTGGCGACCCTCGAAGTACTTGTCCTGGATGCCGCGCATCACCCCATAGCCGCCGTCGTTCATCACCACCAGGGTCATGTCCAGGCCTTCCTGGGCCAGCGTCGCCAGCTCGCCGACCATCAGCATCAGGCCGCCGTCGCCGACCAGGGTGACCACCTTCCGGCCCTGCGCGCCCACGGCGCAGCCGATGCCGGTGGCCAGGCCCTGGCCGATGGCGCCGGCCAGCGAGTGGATGTTGGTCAGCGGGCGCTCGCTGGGCAGCAGTCGGCTGCCCCAGGTGCTACCGGAGACCGTGATGTCGCGCACGAAGATGCCGTCAACGGGCAGCGACTCGCGCACCGCGTCGCAGAGCTTGGCGTATTCGCCGACCTGGTCGCGCAGCGCCCGCTCGGCGGCCTGCACGGCACGGGCAACATCGCGGTCGACCTCGGCATCGGGCTCGCGCTTTTCCTCCAGGCGATCGGCCAGGCGCGAGAGCACGTCGCCGCACTCGCCGCACAGGAAGGCGTCGGCCTGATAGTTGCGGTGCGCCGCGGCCGGGTCGACGTCGATCTGCACCAGCGGACGCGGCAGCGCCACCGAGAAGGTGCGGGTCTCGTTGCTGCGCAGCCGCGAGCCGGCCACCAGCATCAGGTCGCTGCTGGCGAACAGCTCCTCCACCGCCGGGGCACTGTGGAAGGCTCGCAGGCTGCGCGGGTGGCTGTCGGGCAGCACGCCGCGGGCATGGGTGCTGGAGACCACCGGAATGCCGGCGTCGGCCAGCCGGCGCACGGCCTCCCCCGCCTCCAGGCAGCCGCCGCCGATCCACAGCACCGGGCGCTCGGCGGCCAGCACGCGCTCGGCCAGGCCGTCGATCTCGGCCTCACTGACCGGGGCCGGGGCGGCGGGCGCCGCCGGAGCGGCCTCGACCCACTCGACCCGGCTGGCCTGGATGTCGATGGGAATCTCCAGGCTCACCGGGCCCCGCGGCAGGGTCATGGCCTCCTGGATGGCGCGGTGCAGCAGCGGCACCACCTGCTCGGGGGTGCAGGCGCGGTAGGCACGCTTGGAGCAGGCCTCGAGGAAGCCCAGCTGGTCGCGAGTCTCGTGGATGAAGCCGGCATCGCGATCCAGGTAGGCCTTCTCGACCTGGCCGGTGATATGCAGCAGCGGCGTGCCGGCGTTGAGCGCCTCGAGCATGGCGCCCACGGCATTGCCGGCCCCGGCGCCGGTGCTGGTCAGGGCCACGCCGAGGCCGCCCACCCGGGTATGGCCGTCGGCCATGGTCACGGCGCCGGCTTCGCCGCGGGACGGCACGAAGCGCACCCGCTCGCGCCGGCCGATGGCGTCGGCGATCGGCAGGTTGTGGATGGAGATCACGCCGTACACGGCCGAGACCGCGTAGGCTTCCAGGGTGCGGGCGACGGCTTCGCCCACGGTGATGGTCGTCATGATGCTTGTCCTCTGTGACCGTGGGCGCTCAGTCGCACCAGTTCATGGGGTCGTGCTCGAGGCCCAGGTACAGGCTCTTCTGCTGCATGTAGGCCTGGATGCCCTGGCGGCCCTTCTCGCGGCCCAGGCCGCTCTCCTTGTAGCCGCCGAAGGGCGTCGAGATGGCGAACTTCTTGTAGGTGTTGATCCACACCGTGCCGACCTCGAGCCGGTCGGCCAGGCGCAGGGCCGCGCGGTAGTCGGCGCTCCAGATGCCGGCCGCCAGGCCGTAGACGTTGTCGTTGGCCAGGCCCACCAGCTCGTCCTCGTCATCAAAGGGCAGCGCCACCAGCACCGGGCCGAAGATCTCCTCCTGGCAGACCGCGCTGTCGTGGGGCAGCCCCTCGATCAGGGTCGGCGGGTAGAAGCTGCCCGCGGCCAGCTCGCCCGCGGTGGGGATCGCACCGCCACAGCGGATGCGGCCGCCCTCCTCGCGGGCCCGCTCGACGTAGGCCGCCACGCCGTCGCGGTGCGCCTCGCTGATCAGCGGCCCCAGGTGCACGCCGGGGGTCTCCGGGTGGCCGACGCGCAGCTCGCGGGCGACGGTCTCGAGACGCGCCATGACCTCGTCGTAGCGGCGGCGGTGGATGAACAGCCGCGAGCCGGCGATGCAGGCCTGGCCGGCGGAGCTGAAGATGCCATAGGCCACGCCCTTGACCGCCTGCTCCAGGTCGGCGTCCTCGCGGATGATGGTCGGCGACTTGCCGCCCAGCTCCAGGGAGGTCGTGATCAGCTTGTCGGCGGCCACATGGGCCAGGTGGCGACCGGTGTTGGTGCCGCCGGTGAAGGAGATCTTGCGCACCCTGGGGTGGCGCGCGATGGCCTCGCCGATCACGCTGCCGCGGCCCGGCAGCACGCTGAGCAGCCCCTTGGGCAGCCCCGCCTCCTCGAACAGCTCGGCGAGCTTGAGGGCCATCAGCGGGGTGGCCTCGGCGGGCTTGAGCACCACGGCGTTGCCGCCGGCCAGCGCCGGGGCGACCTTCTGCATCTCGCTGGCGATCGGCGAGTTCCAGGGCGTGATGGCGGCGATCACCCCGAGCGGCTCATAGGTGCTCAGGGTCAGGAAATCGGCGTTGCGCCGGGTGGGCAGCTCGCCCTCCAGGGTCTCGCAGGCCGCCGCGAAGTAGCGCGCGGTGCCGGCGGCGCTGGCCACCAGGCCGCGGGCCTCGGCCAGCGGTTTGCCGTTGTCACGGGTCTGCAGGGCGGCGAGCTCCTCGGCCCGCTCGCGGATCAGCTCGCTGACGCGGTAGAGCACCTCGGCCCGCTCGTGGGGCAGGCGCTCGCGCCAGGTCGGGGCGCGCCAGGCCGCGTCGGCGGCGGCGATCGCCGCCTCGACGTCGTCGAGGCTCGCGGCATTGAGCTCGGCGTTCACCGAACCGTCGGCGGGGAAGCGCGACACCATAGGGGCGCCGCGACCCTCGCGCCATTCGCCGGCGATGAAGATCTTCAGGGTCATCTCGGACACCTCCGCTTAGAACGAGACCGGCTCGAGCGCCTGGCGACAGGCGCGCACCACCGAGAGGGCGGCGAGGGTCGAGGTCTTGGGATTGCTTTCCAGGGGATGGCCGTTGAGCTCGATGGTGAACTCGCCGAAGCGCCCCCTGGCATGGATGCGGTGGGTGTTGCGCGTGGCCGCCGGGTCGACGATCAGCTGCACCCGGGTGTCGCGCATGCCCACCCCGGCCAGCGCGATGGTGGCGGCGACGTTGGAATTGGCCGGGAACAGCCGCGCGGCCTCGCCGGCATCGCCCGCGAAGAACACCGTCTTCTCGGCGACGGCGCCGAGGTCGATGAGCTGCTCGGCGTGGCTGCCCTTCCAGCTGCGCGGGGCCTTGCAGGCCTCGTAGGTGACCTCGTCGAGGCCGCCCTCGCGGGCCGCCGCCAGGCCGTCCATGCCGGCCACGGCGCCGGACAGCAGTTGCATGCGTCCACCGCCCTGGCGGGCCGCGGTGGCGAGCCGCTCATACAGGGCCGCATCGGCCAGGGCACCGGTGGCCACCACCGCCAGGGTCAGGCCACGGCGCAGCACGGCCTCGCCATGCTCGGCGAGGCCCGGCTGGCCGGCGCACTCCACCACCAGGTCGGGACGCTCGGCGCATGCCTCGATGGCGGTCAGTACCTCGGCGCGGCCGGCCAGGCGGTCGCGGGTCGCCGCGGCATGGGCTTCCGGCACCACCACCCAGGCGAGCTCCATGCCCTGGGGGAGCAGGCGATGCACCTCGCGGCCCATGGCGCCATAGCCGATCATCATCAGTCGTTGGGTCATCGGATTCTCCGTCGTCTCACAGGTGGCGATTGAAGCCACCGGAGACATCCAGGGCGGCGCCGGTGGTGAAGGAAGCCATCGGGGAGGCCAGGAAGACCAGGGCACGCGCCGGTTCCTCCGGGCGGCCCAGGCGGCCCATGGGGATGCCGCGCTTCGCGGCGATGGCGCCGATCCACTGCTCCCAGCTCTGGGACGGGTCGTCGCGCTGCTCGAAGCGGCGGCGCCACTGGCCGGACTCGACCATGCCCAGCAGGATGGAGTTGACCCGGATGCCGTCGTCGATCAGCTCGTGAGACAGCGAATGGGTCATGTTGAGCAGAGCCGCCCGCGCCGCCGAGGTGGCGATCATGTGCGGCTCCGGCTGCAGCGCCAGCAGCGAGTTGACGCAGGTCAGCGAGCCGATCTCGGAGGCCGCCAGCTGGTCGCGGAAGGCGCTCAAGGGATTGATCACCCCGAACAGCTTGAGGTTGGCCTCGGACAGCCAGGCCTCCCGCGGGGTGTCGTCGAAGTGGGCCACGTAACCCTGGCCGGCGTTGGCGATCAGCATGTCGGCGCCGCCGAAGCGCTCGCGGACGGCCGCGGCGAAGGCCGCGCAGGAGGCCTCGTCGAGCACGTCGCAGGTCTCGGCCAGCAGTTCGGCGGCGGGGAACTCCTCGACCAGCGCGGCGCGGGCCGCCTCGAGACGCTCGGGGTTGCGGCCGCACAGCGCCACCCTGGCGCCGTGGGTCAACAGCAGGCGCACGGTCTCGAGGCCGATCCCGGAGGATCCGCCGGTGACCACCGCCACCCGGTCTTCGATCATGAAACTCATGGTGTCGTCCTCTCTCGGGTCCGGGTGGAAGGCGCCAGCAGCGGCCCGGCGAAGGCCGCGACGACTGCGGCGAAGGCCACGGGAGCGTCGATGTAGCTGGCGTGGCCGGCCCGCGGAATGTCGCGATAGGGCAACCCCAGCCGCTCGGCCAGGGCCCGCGAGGCCTCGGGGGTGGTGATGGCGTCCTCGTCGCCGCACAGCACCATGGCCGGCACCGGCAGCCCCCCGGGCACATAGCCCTCCAGGGCGTCGTTGGCCAGCATCCAGCTGGCCTGGGCGAAGCCCCCGACGTGCAGGCGCCGCATGCCCTCGCGCACCCGGGCGACGTCGGCCGGATCGGCACCGTCGCGCAGCAGGCGCGGGGCGCGCGCCGCGGCATAGGCCTCGTGACCCTGCTCGGCGAGCAACGTCCAGCGGCTGCGATAGACGCTGTCGCGCTTGGCGGCATCGGCGGCGCGATAGCCCAGCGCCGGGTCGGCCAGGATCACCCCGGCCAGGCGCTCGGGTCGGCGGGCCGCGAAGGCGCTGGCCATCATCGCCCCCAGCGAGTGGCCGACCAGCACGCAGCGCTCGATGCCCAGGGCGTCGAGCCAGGCGTCGAGACGCGCGGCATAGTCCGCCGCCGTGGGCTCGGCCGCGGCCAGCGGCTGGCTGTCGCCGTAGCCCGGGGCGTCCCAGGCCAGCAGGTGGTAGCCGGCTAGATAGGGAGCCAGCGGCGCCCAGGAGGCCGCCCCGGAGCTGATGCCGTGCAGCAGCACGATGGCGGGGCCCTCGCCACTTTCGCGGTAGGCCTGGCGCCCGGCATCGAGCGTCAGGTGCCGGGGTGTCATTGCCTGGGGTGTCATGGCCGGCCCCCTCATCCGTCGCGCTTGACCCTGGACAGCGGGTGATCGTCCGGGTAGGTGGGGATCTGCGGCTTGGGCGTGCCCAGCATCACGCACATCAGGGCCTCCTCCTCGCTCTCGTTGAGCAGGCCGCGGTAGATGCCCGGCGGGATGGAGACCACGTCGCGTTCCTCGAGCACCGTCTCGGTGTAGCGGTCGCCGTCCTTGAGGAACAGGCGAATGGAGCCCTTGAGGACGAAGAAGACTTCCTCGACATCGTCATGCACGTGCAGCGGCCCCTCGCACTTGGACGGCAGCACCATGGTCGAGAAGGTGAAGTGCTCGGCCGGGATGGTATTGGTGTCGTTGGCCACGCCGGTGGCGCCGGTGCCGATGTAGCGCATCTGGGCGCGACGGTACTTGGGGTCGTAGTCGGCCTGGAACTTCAGGGCGTTCCAGTCGTACTTGCGGCCCTTGAAGCGCGCGATGCGCGTTTCGATCCAGTCCTCGAAGGACAGGTCGTCGGGTTTCTTCCAGGTAGCGAACTGTTCGGACATGGTGTCTCTCCTCGGGATCGCGCGGTGGTTGGTGGTGTTCGGGGGAGGCCTCGCCGCGCGGCCGAGGCCGGATTCGGGACGAGGGGTCCCCGGGCCGGCCGCCCGCAGGCGACCGGCATCGATGGTGACGCTGGGGGCGCCGGGCCTCGGGCCCGGCCATGGATCAGGCGTCGGCCTTCTTCTGGCGCCGGGTCTCGGCGTCGATGCCGCCCTCGATGGCCCACTCGGTGAACGACTCCAGGGAGTGCTGCATCTCGCGCGGCTCCCAGGCCTCGGTCAGGTAGTCCTCGTTGGTGTAGTACTCGAAGGCACCGCCCAAGGGGCTGTTGACGTACCAGAAGTAGGCCGAGGAGATCGGGTGCCGCCCCGGGCCGATGAAGGTGCTCCACTGACGCCGGCTCATGGCCAGGCCGCCGCCGATCACCTCGTGGATGTCGCGCACCGTGAAGGCCACGTGGTTGAGCCCCGCGCCGCGATGCGGCAGCTTGAGCAGGAAGAGGTTGTGGTGGCCGCCGCGCGCCTGCATGCGCAGGAAGACGGCGCGCTCGATGTAGCGGTCGGAGACCGAGAAGCCCAGCAATTCGCGATAGAAGCGCTCACAGGCCTCGAGGTCGTCGACGAAGAACACCGCATGGCCGATGCTCGCCGGCGTGGCCCGCTCGTAGACCGGGCTCGGCTGGTCGACGCGCTTCATGTCGCCCCACTGGTTGATCGGGGTGACCTCCAGTTCGACGTCCTTGAGCCGGGTGGGCCGGATGCACACGGTCAGGCCGTTGGGGTCGCGGCACTCCAGGCTGTCGCCGTGGTCGACGAAGCCGGGCTGGTCGCGCAGGCGTTCCCGCAGCGTGTCCAGGGCCGCGGCGTCCGCCACGCCCCAGGTCATGCGGCGCAGGGTCGAGCCCTCCTCGAAGGCCGCGGGCAGCGCCGGGTCGTCGATGCCGCGCACCACCAGGCGGGCACCGTTGAGCGTCTCGAAGGACGCGGCCCCGACCTCAGCGTCGACCGGCGCCAGGCCGAAGTCCTCGACGAATTGCTTGCCGGCCTCGACGTCCTCGGCGCCGAACTCCAATGCTTCGATACCCACGATACTCATGTCGATCTCCTGCTGAATGTGACCTCGGCCGTCACTCCGGCGACGTCACGGACACAAAGGGTCCCCGTTCGCGAGGCGAAGGCTTCGCGACAGTCGTCTGGTTGCCGTATTGGCTCGTGCCGGGCGCAGGCGAGTCGAACGCCCGGCGGAATGGATCAGGGCATGTTCATCTCATCTGGCGCTGCCCTCCGGCACTGCCCTGGTAGCCCAGCAGATTGGAGATGCTGCCGGCCGCCTCGGCGACCTCGAGCCGCAGGCGGTCGCGGTCGGCTTCCGGGATCTCGTGCACCGGCACCATGATGCTGACCACCCCCTCGACCTCGCCGTCGTGGTTGAACAGCGGGTAGACGATCGAGGAGATGCCGAACTGGAAGTAGGATTCGCCGATCACGTAACCCCGCTCGCGATCCTCCTGGACCAGAGCCCAGAGCGCCTCGCGATCCGTCGGCGCACCGGGTTCGCTGTCCGGCAGGCTGTCCTCGGGATAGAGCGCCTCGAAGGCCTCGCGACTCAGGCCGGTCAGCAGCATCCGCCCCAGAGAGGTGCGATGCACCGGCAGGCGGGTGCCGACGCTGACCCGGCGGATGGTGGCGTTGGCGGCGCTGACCCGGGCCACGTAGATGACGTCGCGGCCGTCGCGAATGGCGATATGGCTCGAGCAGCCGGTCTTGTCGCGCAGCGACTCGATCACCGGCTGGCCGACCTGCACCACGTCCAGGGAGGCGACGTACTCGAAGCCCAGCCGCAGCACGTTGACCCCCAGCGAATACAGCCCGGTGGATGGATGGCGCCGGATGAAGCCCATGTACTCCAGGGTCTGGATGGCGCGGTAGGCCGTGGCCTTGGGGATGTCGACGCGCTTGACGATCTCGGCGAAGCTCATCTCCCGATGGCTGCGGCTCAGCTCCATCAGGATGATCAGGCCACGCTCCAGGCCCGGGATCAGGTACTTCCGTGCGTCCTTCTCGGTGTCGCTCATCGCGTCATCGCCTCTTGGTGTCGGGTCGGTTTCCGCGCCGGCTGGCGGGCTTCTCGCTGAGCCCTGGCGCCCTCGCGCCTACGATACCGGATCGGGACCCGGGAGCCGATTGCGCCTCGGCTTCCCTCGACGGCTTGGCGCCGCCTTTAATTCAAATATTAAACTGTATTTCTTATTTGATACAGCTTGAAGATAGACATCGGACCGCTGTTTGTCAAGGCCCGTTGGCTTCGCCTCCAGTCGCGCACAATCCATTGATTTGAAAAGGGAAAAAAGCCCCCTCTCGGGCCATTCCCGAGGACGGCACGCCCATCGCCGACGGCGCCGCGTCCTCAGGCCCGCGCCGTGGCCGACAAACGCTTGTCACGCAGCTCGGCCATCCGCCGCGCCAGTCGCTCCAGCAACATCGCCTTGGCTCCCTGGTGGGCCGAATCGGCCCACAGGTTGCGGGTCTCGTGGGGGTCCTCGGCCAGGTGATAGAGCTCGCCGCCCGCCTCGCCCTCGAACAGGCTGAGCCGCCACGCCTCGGTGACCAGGGTGGTGATGCCGCTGTCGGCGTCGCCATCGCGGAACACCTGGATGCCGGCATCCTCGATCAGCACCGGCGGCGCCGGCCGACTCTCGTCGAACAGGTCGCGCCCCTGCATGCCGACGGGCATCCTCAGGCCGGCGCGCTGCAACAGCGTCGGCGCCAGGTCGATGGCACTGCCGAGCCGCGCCGAGACGCGCCCGCCCGGTTCGGGCGAGCGAGGGTCGTGCCAGATCAGCGGCACGCGCACCACGCTCTGGAAGTGCAGGCCGAGCTTGAGCACGGTGCCGTAATCGCCCATGTAGTCGCCGTGGTCCGAGGTGAAGGCCACCACGGTGTCGTCGGCGAGCCCCCTGGCCGCGAGCCGTCCCAGCACCTCGCCCACGGCATCGTCGACCATCGAGATGCTGCCGTAGTTGAGGGCGATGATCTGGCGGAGCTGGCGCTCGGACAGGCTCAGCGGCCAGTGGCTGTCGGGCTCGTCGCGTCCCCAGCGATAGGCCGCCAGCGCCGCGTCCGGCAGGCCGGCGATCTCCTCGACCGAACGTCCCGCCGTGGCCGGCAGCACCACCTCGTCGGGGTCGTACATCGACCAGTAGCGGCCGGGGGGCGTGAAGGGGTGGTGCGGATCGGGAAAGGACACCACCAGCACGAAGGGCGTCTCGTCGTCCTGCTCGTCGAGAAACGCGCAGGCCTGGTCGGCGACGTAGGCGGTCGGATAGGAGGCCTCGGGCAGCGCCGTGCGCCAGCACTGCGGCGCCGTGACGCTCTCGTCGGGCAGGGCGTTGGCCGGCCCGCGCAGCGCGTCCGGATCGGCGTGGCGCTCGCGCAGCCAGGCGCCGTAGTGGCCCTCGACCCGGTCGCCGTGGCCGATGCACAGCCGCACATGATCGAAGCCGTAGTAGGGCGTGGGCAGCTCGAGGTCCGGCGTCTCGGCCCAGCGCCGGCGCACCTCCCAGCGGTAGGCGTCGCCGTCGCGCTGGCGGCGCAGGCTGTGCCCCAGTGCCGCGGGCAGCGTCTCGCCCTCGCCGCCCTGGTGCCGCTCGGGCGCGGGGATGTCGGTGACGTTCTGGAAATGCGCCTTGCCGATGTAGCCGGTGCGATAGCCGGCCCCGCGCAGCACGTCGGCGAAGGTCACGCTGTCCAGGTCCAGCGGGATGCCGTTCTGGCGCACGCCGTTGACCGAGGGCTGCTGGCCGGTGACCAGGCAGGCCCGGTTGGGCTGGCAGATCGGCGTGGTCACGTGGAAGCGCGTGAAACGCACCCCCGAGGCGGCCAGCCCGTCCAGGTGCGGCGTCCTGACGGTAGGATCGCCATAGCAGCCCAGGTGCTCGGCACGCTGCTGGTCGGTGATAAAGACGATAAAGTTCGGGCGTCGCATGTCGGCCTCCTCATCACGGGCCCTGGGCCTCCCGGTGGCCAGGCGGCCACCGGGGGACCGGCTCAGTCGAACATCAGCCCGACCGGCCAGGTGACGATCTCGGGGAAGGCGAAGACGATGGCGATGGCCAGGAAATCGCAGACCAGGAAGGGCACCGCGGCCTTGTAGATGCTGCCCATGCCCGTGCCCTGGGGCGCCACGGCCTTCATCACGAACAGTGCGGCGCCCAGCGGCGGCGAGGTGGAGCCGGTCTCGATGGCGATCAGGAACAGCGCCGCGAACCACAGGGGGTCGAAGCCGAACTGCTCCACCACCGGCACGAAGATCGGCAGGGTGATCATCATGATCGGCAGCGGCCCCATGAACATGCCCAACACCACGATGGTCAGCACCATGGCCAGCACGATGGTCTTGTCGCCGAACGGCAGGCCAAGCACGGCGTCCATCAGGCCGAAGGTCGCCCCGGTGAAGGACAGCAGCTGGGTGAAGGCGATGGCGCCGGCCACGATCAGCAGCACCATCACCGAGATGGCGGCGCTCTCGAACATCGAGCTCTGGAAGATGCCGAGGCTCAGGCGGCGCTTGAGCAGGGCCAGCAGCACCGTGGCCACGGCGCCGGAGGCCGCCGCCTCGGTGGGCGTGGCCAGGCCCAGGAAGATCACCCCGACCACGGCGAAGACGATGATGCCGATGGGCAGGATGTTGCGGGCCCCGGCCTCGAGCTTGACCCGCGTCGACGTGGGGGCGACGTCGAACGACGGCGCCACGTCCGGCTGCAGGGTGCAGCGACCGAGAATGTACACGGTATAGAGCACCGCCATCAGCAGGCCCGGCAGGATGATGGCGATCAGCAGCCGCCCGATCGGCAGCTCGGCCACCACGCCCAGCACCACGGCCAGCGAGCTCGGCGGGATCATGATCGCCAGGCCGGCGGAGCCGAGGACAGGCCCCAGCGACATGGGCTTCTGGTAGCCGCGCTTCTCCATCTCCGGCACCAGGCTGGAGCCCAGCAGGGCGATGGAGCCCATGCTGTTGCCGGTCAGGGTGGAGAACAGCACCCCGCCGCCCACGGCCATGAAGGCCAGCCGGCCGCGCAGCTTGCCGAACCACTTGTCGAGGGTATCCAGCAGATCGTTGGCGATGCCCGAGCGGAACATCACCTCGCCCATGATCATGAACATGGCGATGGGCACCAGGGTAAAGCTGGTCAGTGCGCCGGTGGTGTTGATCACCAGCTGTTCGACGCCGGACATGCCGCCCAGCAGCACATAGGCGCCGACCAGGTTGACGACCAGGAAGGCGAACGCCACCGGCATCCCGAGCATCATCAGCAGCAGGAGCGGTCCCATGAGCAGAAGCAGCGTCAGCCACCAGTCCATATCAGCCTCCAGGGGAGAGTGTTGTCTATGCGTGGGCCCGGCGGGCTCAGCGCTTGAAACTGTCGAGAGTCTGCGCCACGAACTGGATCGCGAGCAGCAGCATGCCGAGAGGGAAGACCATGGTGATCAGGTAGCTCGGCGGTCGCATCAGGGTGGTCTCGCGCATCCCGTACTCGAGCTGGTCGAGGGTCACCAGACCGCCGACCCAGGCGCTGTAGCCGCAGGCCACCGCCGCCAGGGCGCTCATCAGGGCGACCAGCAGGCGGCGCGGCCACTCGGGCAGGGCATCGGTGACCAGGTCGATGGCCACGTGGCGGTGCTTCTCGAGCAGGTAGGGCGCGCCGAGGAAGGTCATGTAGAGCAGCGAGTATTCGCTGAGCTCGATGACCCAGACCAGGGAATTGTCGAACAGTACCCGGGAGAGAATCTCCAGGAACACCAGGGCGGTGGCGAGGACCAGCACCAGCCCACTGAGCCAGGCCAGCCACAGGTTCAACCGGCTGACGCCACGCATGAAGGCGTTGGACGGTAGGCACTCGGCGGAAAGGGAGTCATCCATAGCGAAGGCCCCGATAGGTGGTCAGGGCCCGGCGCCCCGGAGGTGGGCGCCGGGCACGGGGAAGAATCACTCGACCAGCATGGCCTTGAGGTCGGCATGCAGTTCGGGATCCACGTCCTCGGCGAGATGGTTCCAGGCCGCCTCGATGGCGGTCGCGATGTACTCGTCGGCGGCCTCGCCGGTCAGCTCGATCTCCTGGAAGCCGGCCTCGTCCATCTGCGCATAGCCGGTGGCGATGATCTCGTCCCAGCTAGCGTCGATCTCGGGCGCCAGCTCTTCACGAAGATAGCGCTGCACCCGCGCCTGCAGGTCCTCGGGCAGTTCGCTCCAGGCCTCCGGATTGACCAGCACGTTGAAACCGGCCCGATAGTAGGGAGGGGTGATGTAGTAGTTGACCACGTCCTCGAACTGGTCGACCCACCCCAGGTTGCTCTGGGCGAAGCCGTCGATGACGCCGCGCTCCATGGCGGTGTAGATCTCGCCCATCGGCAGCACCAGGGGCTCGGCGCCGAGCGCCTCGACGAAGGGCAGGATGGTGGGGAAGACGCGGATGCGCTTGCCGGCGATGTCGTCGAGGCCGGTCACCTCGTCCTTGAAGAACAGGAAGAACTTCACGGGACTCGCCGGGATCTCGCCGAGATAGTGCAGGCCCCGCTCGGCGTGGACCTCGGTCATCCGCTCCAGGTAGCCGGACTGGGCGATCTCGTCGTAGGTCTTGAACGACAGGTTGGAGGCGGTGGCCGAGGGCACCAGGCCGGAATAGTAGCTGGGGCTGGTCAGCGCCATGTCGATGGAGCCGTTGCGTACGGCGTCGGCCAGGCGGAAGGGCGGCATTACCTCGGGGCCGCCGCGCCAGTTGATCTGCAGTTCGCCGTCGAACGTCTCGTTGATGGCCTCGACGAAGGCCTCGAAGCCGTGGGAGACCACCGCGGTCTTGGGCGTGAAGGAGACGGCGTTGAGGGTGATTTCCTCGGCCTGAGCGGCACCGGCGGCGGCCGCCAGGGACAGGCCCAGCAGGGACTTGGTCAGGAGCTGCTTGGTCATGCGGGGATTTCCTCGGGTGTTGTTATTGAAGCGTTCGGAGAGTGGCGGCCGGCGTCAGGCCAGTTCCACGCCCCAGGCATCGTAGCCGTAGACCCAGTCGGCATTTCCCTCGCCCTTGAGCCAGTCGTTGGCCCGGGAGCCGCGCTGCACCTTGGCGGTACGTTCCTTGCGGGCCGACTCGTAGCGTTCCAGCGCCGCGGCGAGGCCATCGCGGTCGACGCCTTCCAGGCAGCGCGACAGCACCACGGCGTCCTCGATGGCCATGCAGGCGCCCTGGGCCATGAAGGGCACCATGGGGTGGGCGGCATCGCCGAGCAGGGTGGCATGCCCCACCGACCAGCGTTCCATGGGCTCGCGCACGTAGAGCGCCGACTTGGTCACGCCGTCACAGGCGGCCAGCAGGGCCCGTACGTCGGGATGGAAGTCCCGGTAGACCCGGCGCAGTTCCTCGACGTCGCCGGGCAGGGTCCAGGATTCCTCGCGCCAGTCGTCCTGGGGCGTGGTGGCGAAGATGAACACCTCCTCGCCGCGGGTCAGCGGGAAGACCACCACCTGGACGTCGGCGCTCGGGCCCCACCACTTGGTGAAGGCATCCAGGTTCTCGACCTCCGGCACCGCGCTGCGCGGCACCACCGAGCGATAGGACACCAGGCCGGTGAACTCGGGCTGGTCCTCGCCGAACAGCTCGCGACGCACCGCGGAGTGAATGCCGTCGCCGCCGATCACCAGGTCGACGTCCGCGTGGCTGCCGTCGGCGAAATGGATGCGCATCGGCTCGCCCTGCTCGATGCGCTCGGCCTGCTTGCCCAGATGGAGGGCCTCATCGGGCAGGGCCTTCTCCAGTGCCTGGAGCAGGTCGCCGCGATGGATCGTCAGCTGCGGGGCGCCATAGCGCTGCTCGGCGGCCTCGCTCATGGGCAGTCGCGAGGTCTCCTCGCCGGTGTCCCAGGTGCGGCTGATGCGGTGGGTCGGGCGCGCCGCGGTCTCGCGCAGCACCTCGCCCACGCCCAGGCGATCCAGGGCGCGCACGGCGTTGGGGGTCAGGTTGACGTCGGCACCGATGCGCAGGAACTGCCTGGTGCGTTCGAAGACGATGGCCTCGTGGCCCAGTTGACGCAGCGCCAGCGCCGCGCAGAGACCGCCGACACCCCCACCGCAGATACCAATCTTCAGGCTTGTCATGCTGTTGTTACCTTTGTTGCCGTCCCGGACGGCGCGCCGCTCGGCGTGCCATATTTGAAACTCTGTTTATTATTTGATGCTAGCAAATGTAGGCCCGCCGTCGGGCTTTGTCAAACGTCACCCGGGGAGTCATGCGGAGCCGAAGAACGCCCCTCGATGAATCAACAAGATACCTGGTCGAAGAGAGGCGCCGGCCCGCTGCGAGCCGACGCCGGCCGCTCAGTAGCGGCGGATCAGGGGAAGGAGTACGACGGCGCCCAGGAAGGCCATGGCCATCATGAACATCAGGCCGGCAGTCATGTCGCCGGTGGCGACGATCAGCGCGCCGATCAGCACCGGCACCAGGGCGCCGGAGAAGTTGCCCAGGCCGTTGAAGATGCCGCCGGCGGTGGCGCTGACGTCGGAGGGGGTGGCCTTGGCCAGCAGCGCGAAGACATTGGGCGCGCCGACGCCCCACATGGCGGCACTGAACGACATGGCGGCGATCATCGCCCAGTTGGAGTCTTCGATGGACAGCACCAGCGCCAGCCCCAGGCCCGCCCCGAGCATGGCGATCGAGCACATCAGCGCGCGTCGGTCGAAGCGGTCGGAGGCGACGGCGCCGATCACCTCGCCCAGCAGCATGGCGATGAACGGCAGCGCGGAGAAGATCCCCGCCTGGTCGAGATCGATGCCCTTGTCCTGGACCAGATAGGTGGGCAGCCAGCTGTTGAGCCCCCACAGATAGGCCAGGAAGGCAACGTTGAACAGGCACATCGCCCAGAACGACCAGCGCTTGAGCAGCCGGCCGGTAGCGGCGCGGTGGGTGGCCAGCGGCACGTGCTGCCTGTCGCTGTGCTGCAGCGCCGGGGAGCGGGTGCTGACCTCGAGGCGCCGGAACACCAGGTAGACCAGCAGCATCACCGGCAGCGTCAGCAGGGCGATGGCGAAGAAGCTGGCCCGCCAGCCGAACTGCTCGACCACCCAGATGGTGAAGGGAAAGCCCAGAGTGGCGCCGATCGGCGTGCCCAGCAGCCACAGCATGGTCGCCCGGGCCTGTTCGCGGGGCGGGAAGAGCCGCTTGACGATGGTGTAGGCCACCGCGAACATCGGCCCCTCGGCGATGCCCAGCAGCACCCGCAGGCCGAGCATCAGGCCGAAATCGTCGACGAACCCCATCACCGCCATGATGCTGGCGGTGAGGATCAGCATGCCGTAGAGGCAGCTCCGCGGGCTGAAGATATCGCCGAGGAAGCCGAGGAATATCGACGAGGCCCCGTAGGACAGCAGGAAGCCGGTCATCAGCAGTCCCAGGCGGGTCGACTCGCCCTCCAGGCCCAGGTCGGCCTGGAAGGCGGGACTCGAGATCAGCACGGCGACGCTGATCTTGTCGAAGAAGGACAGGATCACGCAGGCCAGCAGGGCCAGGGGCACCAGCCAGCGCCGCGCGCCACTCGATGGCCCGGCATCGGGCAAGGCCCCGGCCGTCAGGGCCGGGGCGGCAGTATCGGACATGGGTTCACCCGTTATCGTTGTGTCGTCACGTCATCAGGGGGGCCGGCTCAGCGCAGCTGCATCAGGTTGTAGTCGGGATCGCCCAGGGCCTCGGGGGCGAGCACCCGTTCGGCGGCCAGCCAGCGCTTGCCGAGCTTGATGGCGCGCGGCTGGTCGAAGGCCACCATCTGCACCAGGCGACTCTCGTCGTCGAGATAGAAGAACACTGGCCCCTGCGGATCCGGGCGGACCACGCAATGGGGCTCGCCACTGGGCACGCCGAGGATCTGGATGTTGACGCCGTGCTGGTCGGACCACAGCCAGGCCGGCTCGTCGTAATGCGCCTCCTTGCCGAGCATGGCGTCGGCCACCACCCGGGCCTGGTTCTGGGCATAGGCCCAGGACTGCAGGCAGAGCCCCAGATGGGGATGCTGAGAGACGTCACCCGCGGCGAAGATCCTGGGATCGGAGGTGTGCCCGGCGGCATCGACGATGATCCCCTGCTCGGTCCTGAGCCCGGCGTCGCGGGCCAGCTCCAGGTTGATCTCGACGCCGACGCCCACCACCACCAGGTCGTAGGGCTCGTGGGCCTCGCCGTCGGCGGTGATCGCCACCCGGCCGTCGACCTCCTCGCTCAGCCGGATGTCCTGGCGGTCGAGTGCCAGGCCGACGCCGTGGCGCTCGTGGAGCTCGCGGATCGCCTCGGCCACCTCGGGGCCCACGCTGCGACCGCACAGCGCCGGGGCGCGCTCGAAGACGTCCACCTCGACGCCCAGCTTGCGGGCGCTGGAGGCCACCTCCAGGCCGATCCAGCCGCCGCCGATGACGCCGACCCGGCGGCTGCCCTCGAGCTTGGCCTTGAGTCGGGTGGCGTCGTCCCAGGTGCGCAGGGTCATGACGTTGGCGATGCTCGCCCATTCGGCCACCGGCAGCCGCGGCCGGCTGCCGGTGGCGATCAGCAGCCGATCGTAGGGCAGCCGCTCGCCGTCGTCGAGCACCACCTCGCCGGCCTGGCGATCGATCTCGATGGCACGGTGGGGGCGCCGCCAGTCGATATCGAGGGCCGCCAGGCTATCCGCCGGGAACAGCCGCGGCAGCGGTTCGCTGTCGGTGACCACGCCCTTGGACAGCGGCGGCCGCTCGTAGAAGTCGTGGGGCTCGTCGGCGACCACGCTCAGGCGGCCCTCGAAGCCCTCGCCACGCAGCGCCTTGCAGGCATAGCCGCCGGCCTGGCCGCCACCGATCACCACGATGTGCTGGATATCGCTTGCCATGTGCACCACCTCAGTTGAAGACGAAGCCGCCGTTGACCGGGATCACCTGCCCGGTGACGAAGGTCGACCAGTCCGACAGCAGGTAGAGGATGGTGCCGTCCACGTCGTCGGGCTGCTGTTCGCGTTTCAGGGCTCGGCCCTGGGCATAGAAGTCGTAGCGCTCCTGGGGGACATACTCGGTGGCCTCGCAGTGGGTCAGCCCCGGGGCGACGGCGTTGACACCGATCTCGCGCTCGCCGAGTTCCCTGGCCATGGCGCGGGTCATGGCGATCACCGCGCCCTTGCTGGCCACATAGGCCATCAGCCTGGGCGCGCCCCACAGGGCGGTGTCCGAGGCCAGGTTGACCACTCGGCCGCCGCCGGCCGCCTCGAACAGCGGCACGGCGGCCCGGGTCATCAGCCAGGCACCGCGCACGTTGACCGTCATCACCTTGTCCCAGAGGGCCATGTCGTAGTCCATCAGCGTCTCGCCGCCGACGCCGGTGGCGATGGCGGCGTTGTTGACCAGCCCGTCCAGGGGGCCGCCGTCGGCGAGGCGGGCCATGCCCGCCTCGATGGAGGCGGGGTCGGCCTGGTCGATGACATGCGCCTCGACCTCGGCGCCGCCCTCGCGCAGCGCCGCGGCGGTCTGCTCCAACTCGGCCTCGAGGATGTCGCTGATCACCAGCCGGGCGCCCTCGGCGGCGGCGGCCTCGGCGACGCTGCGCCCCAGGCCGCGCGCGGCGCCGGTCACCAGGATGCGCTTGCCGGAAAGCATCTGCGCCATCTCAGGCCGCCTGCTGGCGCGCGGCCAGCTGCTTCTTGGCCATCTCCAGCATCACCCGGCGCAGCCTTGAGAGGCCCACGTCGTGCTGGTAGAGGTTCTCGTGATGACGGGCGTCGGGCGCCAGGTTCTCGAGGATGATGCGATCCTGCTCCAGGACGTCCCAGTGCAGCCGTTCGAGCTTGGTGCGGTAGAAGAAGCGCCACACCTGACGCTGCCAGCCATCGACCTTGCGCACCCGCCAGAAGAACACTCGGGTGTTGTCCTTGTCCTCGGGCACGGCCATGCCGACGATCCAGAACGGGCCGCCCGGGCCGAAGCGCTGCTGATAGGGGATCGACAGGCGCAGCCACAGGGCCCCGGTGTTGCCGTATTCCACCCAGTCGAAGTTGACCCCGGTCTGGCCGGTCTTCTTGAAGATGAAGCCGCTCTCGGTGGGCTCGAGCACCATCTCGGCCTGGCGGTCGCCCTCGGCCATGGAGTGCGAATCCGAATGCAGGTAGGTGCCGTGCATGGGGTCCATGACGTTGTCGACGGCGTACTGGTAGTTGCACTTCCAGGTGGCGGTGCACAGGAAGTGGCCGTAGGTCTCGGTGTCGGTCAGCTGCTCGGGCAGCTCGAGCTCGCTGGGTTCCTCGTCGGGGGTGGTGCCGAAGTAGACGAAGATGGCGCCGTGGGCCTCCTGGATGGGGTAGCGCCGCACACAGGGCTGGCCGACCAGCGGGCTATTGCTGATCGCCGGGACATCGCAGACCTCGCCCTCGCCGTTGACCTCGACCCCGTGATACCAGCAGGCCAGGCGGTCGCCCAGATTCCAGCCCTTGGAGAGGCGGGCGCCGCGGTGGGGGCAGCGGTCCTCGACGGCATGCAGGGTGCCGTCATGGCCGCGCCACAGCACCAGGTTCTCGCCCAGGCGGGTGATGCCGACGGGGTTGCTGCCGACCTCCCAGCTGGCGGCGACGGGATACCAGAGGGAACACAGACCATTGTCCAGGTAGTCCTGGACGGCGCTGTCGACGGAGGATGCACTAGTCATGACTCGACCTCGTTGTTGATTGTGCGAAGGCGTGAACGTCGGCAACCGGGGGCTTACTGCCCCAGGACCGCCATCTCCCGAAGGAAGCTTTCCTGGGTCCAGGCATGGCCGTTGCGGTCATGGCGATCGCGCGCATTGAGGCCGTCGACCAGGGCGTCCAGCTCGGTCACTCCCTCGGCGAACACCTCCTCGAGGGCCTCCACCAGTTCCAGTTCGAAGGGGCCCGGCACGCTCTGGCGGGTCTGCCAGACGGGGTTGGCGAAGCCGCCCGGCACCTCGATGTGGCCCTGGCCGGGCTCGCTGGAGGGGATGATGCGCTGCCAGGTCTTCAGTTGGGGGTTGTAGTCTTGCTGGGCCATGCCTTAGCTCTCCTCGCTCACCTGCAGTTGAACCTCGTCGTCGATGATCCGCACCGGATAGACGTGGAGGTCACGATCGGCCGGCTCGCGCAGGCACTTGCCACTCTTGATGTCGAAGGTGGCCTCGTGGAGCGGGCACTCCACCTGGCCGTCCTCGACGAAGCCCTGGGACAGCAGGGCATAGGCGTGGGGGCAGACGTCCTCGAGGGCGTAGTACTCGCCATCGAGCACATAGACGCCGATCTCCTTGCCGTCGATCTTCGCGGAATAGGGAAAGTCTTCCTGCACCTGGTCGGTCTTGCAGACGGGGGTCCAACTCATGACGTGTTCCTCATCGATCGGGGAGTGATGGGTCATCCCTGGTCGGCTCAAATAAGAAACCATATTTATTATTTGATCCAATGCGCCCCAGTATAGGCGGGCCGCTCATCCTGTCAATACTATATAGTATTTGGCGGACAGCCCGATACACCCGGGTCCGCCCACCTGGGCGTCGGCCCGACAGACGAGACGGTCCCGTGACGCGAGGGGGTCACATGGCTAGCGCAGCTGGGTGCGCAGGGAGAGGCGGTAGTCGTTGGCGGGAATGTGCATGATCTGCCAGGCGACGGTGATGTCGTCGGCCAGCCGATAGAGGGTCTCGAGGCGCAACCCCAGGGGCGGTGTCTCGGCCAGGTCGGGCAGCATGACCCGGGCCGCGGCCTTGGGCAGGCGCACCAGGCGCACCCGGTTCTCGGCGTGGCTGACCGTCAGCCGCCCCCGGGCCTCGAGCAGGGGCAGCACGCTCTCGTGCTCCAGGGCCTCGGCCGGCATCTCGAGCAGGGAGCCGGCCATGTCGCCTCGCAGGTAGATCTCGGTATGACAGTCGAAGGCCCCGTCGATGCGGTCCTGCCGCACCAGGCGCACGTGGCCGCTCGGGCCGTCGCCCAGCAACTCGCTCCAGGCCCCCTGGCGGGTGAGCCGTTCACGCTTGAGCAGCCGGATGAAGACCATGCGGACCCGGGTCCCGTCGGGACGCAGGAAGCCGAAGGCCGGCGTGGTGATCTCGCGTCGATGGTCGCCGCCGGCGACGAAGGTGCCCAAGCGACGCTGACGATAGAGCTCACCACTTTCCACCAGGTCGCGCAGGGCCTTCTGCACGGTCCCCAGGCTCAGCGGCAGGGCGGCGGCCAGTTCCTGCTCGGTGGGCAGCCGCGTCCCTTCCGGTAGCCATCCCTCGACGATCAGCTCGATGATGGCATCACGCATGCACAGATACTTGGGCGACCTGGGGGACTGCTCGAGGTGTCGGGAGATGCGATCGGCCAGCAGGGACAGCACGGCAATGCCTTGTAGGGGACATGAAGGCGGGAATTCTAGCAGGCTTGGCCGGGGGCCATAAGCTCGACGCTCGAAGCCAGTCAGCGTACTACCAGCCGCTGCAAACGGAAGACCCCCGTAGCCTGGCCACGGGGGTCTTCTCTTCCAGCTTCAAGCTTACGGCTTATCGCTCCCGGCGAAGCCGGGTCGCTCATTTCTCGACGAAGGCACGCTCGATCACGTAGTCACCGGGCTCGCCCATGCGCGGCGAGATATTGAAGCCGAGCTCGTCGAGCAGGTCGCTGGTGTCGTCGAGCATCGCCGGGCTGCCGCAGATCATGGCGCGATCCTGCTTGGGGTCCAGGGCCGGCAGGCCGGTGTCCTCGGCGAGCTTGCCGCTGCGGATATGGTCGGTCAGGCGCCCCGTGGTGTGGAACTCCTCCCGAGTCACCGTGGGGTAGTAGACCAGCTTCTCGCTGATCTCCTCGCCCAGATATTCATGCGCCGGCAGCTCCTTGGTGATGAAGTCGGCATAGGCCAGCTCGCTCACGGAACGCACGCCGTGCACCACCACGATCTTCTCGAAGCGCTCGTAGGCCTCGGGATCCTGGATCAGGCTCATGAACGGCGCCAGCCCGGTGCCGGTGGAGAGCAGGTAGAGGTTACGCCCCGGCAGCAGGTCGTCGGTGACCAGGGTGCCGGTGGGCTTGCGGCTGACCATGATCTGGTCGCCAACCTTGAGGTGCTGGAGGCGCGAGGTCAGGGGGCCGTCGGGCACCTTGATGCTGAAGAACTCCAGGTGATCCTCGTAGTTGGGGCTGGCGATGGAGTAGGCCCGCATCAGCGGCTTGCCGTCGACCTCGAGGCCGATCATCACGAACTGGCCGTTCTTGAAGCGCAGGCTGCGCTCCCGGGTGGTCTTGAAGCTGAACAGGGTATCGTTCCAGTGATGGACGCTGAGGACTTCTTCCAGGGCGAACTTGCTCATGCCGGCTCCTATATATTCCAGAAACGCATAAATGCGTCGATATGCTTTGCAGCTGATTCTAAGAGACGCGACAATATCTGTTAAATGGATTGTATGGATAAAGCTTATCTATACTACCGATATGTCCTCATGGAGATCGCCGGATGCGCTATACCCTGCGCCAGCTCGAGGTGTTCGTGGCCGTGGCCCAGCACGAGAGCGTCTCCCATGCCGCCCGTGCCCTGGCACTGTCCCAGTCCGCCGCCAGCACCGCCCTGGCGGAGCTCGAGCGCCAGTTCGACTGCCGCCTGCTCGACCGCATCGGCAAGCGCCTCAAGCTCAATGCCCTGGGCTTCCAGCTGCTGCCCAAGGCCGTGGCCCTGCTCGACCGCGCCGAGGAGGTGGAGGAGTTGCTGCGCGGTCAACAGGGCATCGGCACCCTCGACGTGGGCGCCACCCTGACCATCGGCAACTACCTGGCCACCCTGCTGATCAGCGACTTCATGCAGCATCACCCGGGCAGCCGTATCCGCCTGCAGGTGCGCAACACCCGCACCATCATCGAGGGGGTGCGCCACCACGAGCTGGATCTGGGCCTGATCGAGGGGCAGTGCGAGGACGACGACGTCATCACCCAGCCCTGGGTCGAGGACGAGCTGGCGGTGTTCTGCTCGCCCCGCCATCCCCTGGCCGACCAGGGGCCGGTGGAGCTCGACCGGCTGCTGCGCGAAGCCTGGATCATGCGCGAGCAGGGCTCCGGCACCCGCCTGACCCTGGAGCAGGCCGCGCGGCACCGGCGCGGCCGCTTCAACACCCTGCTCGAGCTGGAACACACCGAGGGCATCAAGCGCGCCGTGGAGTCCGGGCTGGGCATCGGCTGCGTCTCCAAGCTGGCCCTGCGCGATGCCTTCCGCCGCGGCAGCCTGGTGCCGATTCCCACCCCCGAACTCGACCTGAGCCGCCAGTTCGCCTTCATCTGGCACCGTCACAAGTACCTGGCGCCCGGCATGCGCGAGTTCCTCAAGCTCTGCCGGCAGATGACCGAGGGCATCCGCCGCAGCGACCAGATCGACCTTCCCCACTATTCCTGAGCCTGCCGGACGGGTCGCGACGGGGCTTCGAGCCGCCGCGGGGCCGGGCGGCCCCCCGGCGGGAGCGTCGGGAAAGGGGCGGGTCAGCGCAGGTCGCTCACCGCCTCCTGGATATCGGCCAGGCTGGCCTTGGAGAGGTCCTTGGACAGGGTATGGATCACCAGCTTGGCGGTGGGGGGATCGAGCTTGTCACGCAGCTGGCCGAGAAAGCGCGGGGGGGCGACCAGGATCAGCTTATCCAGGGTATTCTCGACCCGGGCGCGATAGAGGCGATCGGCGACCTCCCGGGCGAAGATCGTCTCGTGATGCTGGGTCGCCACGCTCTCGCCGCCGGCGGAGCGCGCCGTCGTGGATGTCGACTCGTGGACATCCCCGCTGCGGTCGGTCACCAGATCGCCCTCGTGCAGCCGCCCTTCGGCATGCACCAGGCTATCCTTCTCTTCAAGCTTCAGTGCATCCCGGGTGAAGACCCGAGCCCTGGCGGCATCGGCCACCACGATATAGGTCGTCATAGTCGCTCCTTGATGCTGAAAGGCACGCGAAGGACTCTCCGCCTGCCTTCTCAACATTGGCAAGGCACCCCCGGAGCGTCAACTGGCGGCGTCGAGCGACACCCGGCGTCGGCGTCCGCGGACACTGCCGCCGGGCCGTCGACTGGGGTAGGATGCCCGCCCACCGGCCCGGATCGCTGGTGCCATCGCCCGGCACGCCCATCCCGCCGCCCCGGAGGATTCCCCATGCGGTCTTTCCTGTTTCCCCGTCATCCCCTGCCGCGACGCACCCTGCTGTTCTGCCACGCCGCCCTCCAGATCGGCCTGCTGATGGCCGGCGGCCTGTGGCTGGCCGCCCAGACCCCCTGGCTCGCCGATAGCGGCTGGCTGGCCGCCGCCCCCCGTCTCGCCCTGGGCGGCAGTGCGCTGCTGCTGGCCATGATCGGGCTGCGCCTGCTCGCCGAGCTGTGGCTGCTGCCCTACCACCTGGCCGGCCAGCGCGCCGGCTTCGCCCCCGCCGCCGTGGTCACCCGCTCCTTCGAGCGCCGTCCCGCGGTGCACGCCGCCGAGCAGGCCTGGACCTCGGCGGCGCAACCGGCGGAGACCGAGGACACCGTCCTCGGCAGCGCCCGGGTGACCCGTCCGGCGCCGCGCCGCCCGCGCCCCCAGGACGAGCCGACCCTCGACCTGGCCGGCGGCCAGGCGGAGCCGGTGCCGGAGCGCGAACCGCGACTGTGACCCCCGACACGACGCCCCCCGGCCGTGGCCGGGGGGCGTCGTTCAGCAAAGCGGCTCTGCCGTCAGTCTTCCAGCAGCCGGCGCATAAAGGGCGGCAGCGCCAGGGCCCCGCGATGGGCCGCGGCGGTATAGTACTCGAGGGGCATCTCGGAGGCCGCCGCGGCGGCCTCCCGGAAGCTCGTGACGTCGGCGGCCTTGCCGGCCAGGGTCACGCTCCACCAGCCCGAGGGGTAGACCGGCTGGGGAAAGGGCAGCGTGGCCACGCTGTCGAAGCCGGCCTCGCCCATGTCGCGACGCAGGTCACGGATGATCGAGCCGCTGTGATACAGCGGCGACTCGCTCTGCTGCACCATCACGCCGCCCGATCGCAGGATGCGATGGCAGCGGCGCAGGAAGTCGGTCTTGAACAGCCCCTCGGCCGGCCCCACGGGGTCGGTGGAGTCGATGATCAGCACGTCGACGCTGTCGTCGGGCGCCTCGTCGACCCACTTCACGCCGTCGGCGAACAGCAGTTCCGCGCGGGGATCGCCGTTGGATTCGGTCAGCGCCGGGAAGAAGCGCTCGGCGGCCCGGGTCACCTCCTCGTCGATATCGATCTGGGTGACCCTGTCGACGCCGGGATGGCGCAGCACCTCGCGCAGGGTCCCGCAGTCGCCGCCGCCGATGATCACCACGCGCTTGGGGTCGGCATGGGTGAACAGCGCCGGATGCGCGATCATCTCGTGATAGAGGAAGTTGTCGCGGTCGGTGAGCATCACGCAACCGTCGAGCACCATCAGGTTGCCATAGGTCTCGGTGGCATAGACCTCGAGGTGCTGATAGGGGCTCTGCACCTCGTGCAGTTTCTCGGAGACCTTCAGCGAGAAGGCGCTGCCGTGGCTGTCGAAGACTTCGGTGAACCAGCCGGAATCGAGAGACGTGCTCATCGGGGACCCTCAAGGTGACGTGTGGAGTGCCGTGGCCGCCCGTCCAGGCGGCGGCCGGCAAGGTAGCCTAAGCGCGCTCGGGAAGAAAGCCCCGGCGCAATCCGGCGAGCGCCAGCACGGCGACCGCCGCCCCCAGGCCGTTGGCCAGGATGTCCGAGACATCGCCACCGAAGCGCCCCGGGACGGGGATCTGGGCCAGCTCGATCGCCGCGCCGAACAGGACGGCAACGAGGAAGGCCAGCGGCAGGCGCAGCCCGGCGAGGCCACTCAGGCCGGCGAGCCCGGCATAGCCGAGGAAGTGGCTGGCCTTGTCCCAGGGCAGGGCCTGGGGCAGCTCGCTGGCGGGCGTCAGGCTGCCCCAGCCAACGACCAGGGCCGCCGCCACCGCCAGGCAGGCCCACAGGCGGCGCCGGTCGTGCCAGCGCCGGAGCCAGCCCGCTTCAGGCATGGGCGATGTTGCGGTGATAGGCCGGGCTCAGTTCGTGCAGAGCCTCCATGAAGGCGGTGACCCGGTCCGGATCGGTGAACTGGCTGATGCCGTGGCCCAGGTTGAAGACATGGCCGGGCCCCTCGCCGTAGCTGTCGAGGATGCGGGCCACCTCGGCGCGGATCGCCGAGGGCCGCGCGAACAGCACGTTGGGGTCCAGGTTGCCCTGCAGGGCGACGCGATGGCCGACCCGCTCCCGGGCGCCGGAGAGCTCGGTGCTCCAGTCCAGGCCCAGGGCATCGGCGCCGGTGGCCGACAGGTCCTCGAGCCACTGGCCACCGTTCTTGGTGAACAGGATCACCGGCACCCGGCGGCCCTGGTGCTCGCGGATCAGCCCGGCGACGATCTGCTCCATGTAGCGCAGCGAGAACTCCAGGTAGGCCGGCGTGGACAGCGCCCCGCCCCAGGTGTCGAAGATCTGCACGACCTGGGCCCCGGCGCGGATCTGGGCGTTGAGGTAGTCGGTCACCGCATGGGCCAGGGTGTCGAGCAGCCGGTGCATGGTGTCCGGGGTGTCGTAGAGCATGGCCTTGACGTGGCGGAAGTCCTTGCTCGAGGCGCCCTCGACCATGTAGGTGGCCAGCGTCCAGGGGCTGCCGGAGAAGCCGATCAGCGGCACCCGGCCGTTCAGCTCGCCGCGGATGGTCGAGACGGCGTTCATCACGTAGTCGAGGTCGCGCTCGACGTCGGGCACGGCCAGCGCCGCGACCGCCTCCGGGGTGCGCACCGGCTTGCGGAATTTCGGCCCCTCGCCGGTCTCGAAGTACAGGCCCAGCCCCATGGCGTCGGGGATGGTGAGGATGTCCGAGAAGAGGATGGCGGCATCCAGCGGGTAGCGCTCCAGCGGCTGGAGGGTGACCTCGCAGGCCAGGTCACGGTTGCGGCACAGGTCCATGAAGCTGCCGGCCTGGGCGCGCACCTCACGGTACTCGGGCAGGTAGCGGCCGGCCTGGCGCATCATCCACACCGGCGTGCGGTCCACGGGCTGACGCGCCAGGGCGCGCAGAAGGCGATCGTTCTTGAGTTCCATGCAGGCGCTCGTCCACGGAAAATGTGGGCATCATTGTACCCCATCATGGCGGAGCGGGCTGTGGTCGTGAGCCCGCCCCGGCTTCCTGATAGAATGGGTGAATTCCGTCGGCCACGCCCGGTCTTCCATCGAGGTACATCGTGACGATTCGCTACATCGCCGCCTCCCGGCTGCCCACCCCCTGGGCCACCTTCACCATGCACGGCTTCGAGGACGAGGCTACCGGCAAGGACCATATCGCCCTGACCCTGGGCGAGGTCGGCGATGGCGAGCCGGTGCTGGGGCGCGTGCACTCCGAGTGCCTGACCGGCGACGCCCTCTTCTCGATGCGCTGCGACTGTGGCTACCAGCTCCAGGAGGCCCTCAAGCGCATCGCCGAGGAGGGCCGCGGGGTACTGCTCTACCTGCGCCAGGAGGGCCGCGGCATCGGCCTGCTCAACAAGATCCGCGCCTACCACCTCCAGGATCAGGGCGCCGACACCGTCGAGGCCAACGAGCAGCTCGGCTTCGCCGCCGACCTGCGCCGCTACGACCTCTGCGTGCCGATGCTCGAGCAGCTGGGCATCGGCTCGCTCAAGCTGATGACCAACAACCCGCGCAAGGTCGAGGCCCTGACCCGGGCCGGCGTCGGCATCAGCGAGCGGGTGGGACTGACCACCGGCCTCAACCCCCACAACGAGCATTACCTGTCCACCAAGGCCGGCAAGCTCGGCCACATGATGGCGCTGGGCGACTTCACCCAGGCCAGCGACGTGGATATCGAACGCAAGCCCTAGAGCCTGTCGGACTTAACGCTGATCGACTGCGAATCCCGGGCTTTCGGCCAACTTCATTCGATCTATTTTGTTAAATAGCGCGCTATTCGCCTCAATAGATCGATAAATTTGACTCGAAATCCGTGATTCTCGCGGCGATCGGTCAAATCCGACAGGCTCTCGTCGGGAACCTCCGCTTCGGCACCGCCGTCGAAGTACAAAGGGAGGACCCGTCATGTATCGGCCAACCGAGCCTCCGGGCGACCCCGACTTCTCGCTCCTCGAGGAGCTGCTGCACAGCGCCAGCCACGGCCTGGGGGCGATCCTGAGCCTCGCCGGGATGGTGGCGCTGATCGTCCTGAGCAGCCGTGGCATGGCGGCCACGCCCCACAAGGTCGCCGCCGTCTCGCTCTACGGCACCACCCTGGTGCTGCTCTATACCGCCTCGACCCTCTATCACGGCACGCGCCACCCCCGCCTCAAGCGGGCCTTCCGCGTGCTGGACCACTGCGCCATCTACACCCTGATCGCCGGTACCTACACCCCCTTCCTGATGGTCAATCTCCAGGACTCCCTGGGCGAGCCCCTGCTGGCCGTGATCTGGACCCTGGCGGTGGCCGGGATCGCCCTCAAGCTGTGGCGCCCCTTTGCGCTCGGCGGCCTGCACATGGCCGTCTACCTGCTGATGGGCTGGCTGATCCTGGTCGCCGCCGGCGAGCTCGACGAGGCCCTCTCCCTCACTGGCCTCGGCCTGCTGATCGCCGGCGGGGCCTCCTACACGCTGGGCATCGTGTTCTTCGCGGTCCGGGCGATCCCCTTCAACCACACCATCTGGCACCTCTGCGTGCTGGGCGGCAGCACCTGCCACTTCTTCGCCGTGGTCACCGACGTACTGCCCTACTCTCCCTGAGGCTCCGGCCGGGCACCCTGGCCGATCGCACCGCCCCATGCACAAGCCCCCGGCGAGGCCGGGGGCTTTCTGGATCAGGCTGCGGAGGAGGCGGGTCAGTCGGCCAGCGCCTCACGCCTGCGGAGCGCGGCGTTGCCCAGCAGGCGCAGGGCCAGCGCCGCGGCCACCAGGGCGACGACACCGGCGCCGCCGCCGACCAGGGCACTGCCCGACAGACCAGCGACGAAGAAGGCCAGGATGCCCGCCACGCTGGCGGTGATCGCATAGGGCAGCTGGGTGCGCACATGGTCGATATGGTCACAGGACGCCCCCGCCGACGACAGGATGGTGGTATCCGAGATCGGCGAGCAGTGATCGCCGAAGATGCCGCCGCTCAGCACCGCGGCAATGGCCAGCGACAGCGACAGGTCCATGGCCATGGCCACCGGCATGGCGATGGGGATCATGATGGCGAAGGTCCCATAGGAGGTGCCGGTGGTGAAGGCCACGAGAGCCCCGATCAGGAACAGCAGCACCGGCACCAGGCTCGGCGCGATGTTGGCCTCGGCGAGGGTGACCAGGTAGTCGGCGGTGCCGAGTTCGGCGGTCACGCTGCCGATGGACCATGCCAGGGTGAGGATGATGTAGACCAGGGTCATGCTCTTGATGCCGTCGACCACGATGTCCATGGCCTCGCGGAAGTCGAACAGCTTCTGGGCCATGCCCATGGCGAGGCCCACCGCCACGGCCACGAAGGTCGCGATCAGGATCGACTGGCCGCCATCGGCCTCGCCCACCGCGGTGACCAGGTCGTTCTCGGGGAAGCCACCGGTCCACAGGAACAGCGGCGGGATCATCCCCACCAGCACGGCGATGGGCACCAGCATGTTGCGCTTGCGCGCCTGGTGCTCGGGCACCGTGGCCATCTCCTCGACCTCATGGCCCGAGGGCGGGGTGGCGCCCTCGGCCATCACCGCGCCAGTGGTACGGGCGCGCTCCTCGGCCCGGGCCATGGGGCCGAAGTCCCATTGGGTGACGACGATGTAGACGATCAGCCCCAGCGCCAGCCAGGCATAGAAGTTGAGGGGGATCGAGGCCAGGTAGATGAGGTACTCGGAGCCGCTGGCGTCCATCGCGGCGAGCTGGGTGCCGATCAGGCCCATCACGAAGACCACCCAGGTCGAGACCGGCCCCAGCAGGCACATCGGCGCCGAGGTGGAATCGACGATATAGGCCAGCTTCTCCCGGGATACGCCCATGCGATCGGTGATCGGCCGCATCACGCTGCCCACGGTCAGGGCATTGAAGTAGTCCTCGAAGAAGATCAGCACGCCGAGCCCCAGGGTCGCGCCCTGGGCACCCCGCCGCGAGGCCACCCGCGCCGAGATGGCGCGGGCGATGGCCTGGGCGCCGCCGGTCCGCTGCAGCACGCCGATCAGCACCCCGAACAGGCCGCAGTAGATCAGTACGGTGACGCTCCACTCGTCGCCGACGCTGGGGATGATGAAGTCGCCGAAGCTGTTGTAGAGACCGGCGGCCGGGTTGCCGCCCGCCAGCATGGTGGCACCCAGCCAGACGCCACAGAACAGCGCCGGTATCACGTTGCGCGTCACCAGTGCCAGCACGATGGCCAGCACCGGCGGCAGCAGGGAAAACAGACCGAAAGTCATCAGGGGATCTCCAGGGAATTCTTGTGGACCACCGTGCGCGGGCCCGTCAGGCCGGGGCCGGCCGCCATCGGGAGTGGCGTCCGCCGGCGGCAGCCGCGCATCCTAGGCGGCCCGGGGCGATCCGGCAACCGCGATGTCCCATCGCGAAAAGCCGCGGCCGACGAGACGAAAGTCTCGTCGGCCGCGGCGGGCGGGAGGGCGACGCGCGCGGCGTCAGGGGCCGGGCAAGCCCCGGCAGGCGGTCAGCGCCGGCTCAGGCGGTGGCCCGGGCCTTGCGGATGCGCTCGTAGGCACTGCCGATCTCGCTGGTGCGCTCCTTGGCCATCTCGCGCATGCTCTCGGGCAGCCCCTTGGCGGCGAGCTTGTCGGGGTGGTTCTCGCTCATCAGGCGACGATAGGCCTTCTTGACCTCGGCATCGCTGGCCTCGGGGTCGAGGCCCAGCACCTGGTAGGCATCCTCCAGGGAGAGGCCCTGCTCGCCCGCCGCCTCGGGGCCGCCACGCAGCATGGCCTCGATCTGGGCGATCTCGGCCTCGGAGCAGCCCAGGCCCCGCGCCACGCGCAGCAGCATGTCATGCTCGGCGGGATGCAGCTGGCCATCGGCGGCGATCGCCGCGAGCTGGACCTGCAGGAACACCTGCAACAGGGCGCGCTGGCGGCCCACCACCTGGCGCACCTTGGCCAGCTCCGCCTCCAGGTCGAAGTCGGGGGCCTTGCCGCGGGTGAAGGCGGCCCGGGCCTGAGCCCGCTGCGCCTCGCTGAGCCGCAGGCGATCCCACAGCTGCCGGGAGGCCTCCAGCTCGGCCTCGGTGACCCGGCCATCGGCCTTGCACATGCAGCCCATGACCGCGAAGGTCGACTCGAGGAACTGCGCCTGGGCCCCGGCCAGCCGGCCCACCAGGCTCTTGCGCAACCGCCGCACCAGCCAGTAGCCGAGGCCACCCCCGATCAGCAGCCCCAGGGGGCCGCCGACCAGGAAGCCGATTACCGCGCCGATCAGCATGGCCATCAACATGGCGTCTCTCCGTATCGCGTGAATCTCAGGCGGCCGCCAGGCGCGCGCGGATGGCGGCCTCGATGCCGTCGGCGTCGAGGCCGCATTCGGCCAGCAGCTCCGCCGGCTTGCCGTGCTCGACGAAGGCATCGGGCAGGCCCAGGTTGAGCACGCTCGTCCGCCGCCCCTCGGCCGCCAGCAGCTCGTTGACCCCGCTGCCGGCCCCGCCGGCGACCACGTTCTCCTCCAGGGTCACCAGCAAATCATGGTCGTCGGCCGCCGCCAGGACCGCCTCGCGGTCCAGGGGCTTGATCGAGCGCATGTTGAGGTGCGTGGCACCCAGGGCGTCGGCCACCTCCGCCGCCGGGCCATTGAGGCTGCCGAAGGCCAGCAGCGCCACCCGGGCGCCGTCGCCACCGGCCCGCCGGCGCATCTCGGCTCGGCCGATCGCCAGGGGCTCGAGGTGATCGGGGATCGCCACCCCGGGACCGGTGCCGCGCGGGTAGCGCACCGCCGCGGGGCCGGGATGGTGGTAGGCGGCACTGAGCATGGCCCGGCACTCGGCCTCGTCGGCCGGCGCCAGCACCACCATGCCGGGCACACAGCGCAGGAAGGCGAGATCCAGGGCGCCGTGGTGAGTGGGGCCGTCCTCGCCGACCAGCCCCGCGCGGTCGATGGCGAAGGTCACGTCGAGCTCCTGCACGGCCACATCGTGGATCAGCTGGTCGTAGCCGCGCTGCAGGAAGGTGGAGTAGATGGCCACCACCGGCTTCATGGCCTCGCAGGCCATGCCGGCGGCCAGCGTCACGGCATGCTGCTCGGCGATGGCCACGTCGTAGTAGCGCTCGGGATACTCCTGGGAGAAGCGGATCAGGTCCGAGCCCTCGCGCATCGCCGGGGTGATGCCGATCAGCCGCGCATCCGCCGCCGCCATGTCGCACAGCCAGTCGCCGAACACGCTGCAATACTTGCGTTTCTTCTTCGCGGGCGCGGGGTGGGTCGGCGCGAGCGGCGGCGGGGGATCGCCGTTCTTCTCCAGCTTGGTGATCGCATGGTAGCCGATCGGGTCGGCCTCGGCGGGCAGGAAGCCGCGCCCCTTGCGGGTTTTCACGTGGAGGAACTGCGGGCCCTCCATGTCGCACATGTTGCGCAGGGTGTGGACCAGGGCCGGCAGGTCATGGCCGTCGATGGGGCCGATGTAGTTGAAGCCCATCTCCTCGAACAGGGTGGCCGGGCTGACCATGCCCTTCATGTGCTCCTCGGTGCGCCGGGCCAGCTCCAGGGCGCCGGGCAGGTGCGAGAGCACCCGCTTGCCGCCCTCGCGCATGGTGGTGTAGGGCTTGCTGGCGAGGATCCGCGCCAGGTAGCTGGCGATGCCGCCGACGTTCTCGGAGATCGACATCTCGTTGTCGTTGAGCACCACCAGCAGGTTGGCGTCGACATGGCCGGCATGGGCCAGGGCCTCGTAGGCCATGCCGGCGGTCAGGGCGCCGTCGCCGATCACCGCACAGACCCGCCGCGGCTCGCCCTGGGTGCGGGCGGCCAGCGCCATGCCCAGGGCCGCCGAGATGGAGGTACTCGAGTGGCCGACGCCGAAGGTGTCGTACGGCGACTCGGCACGCCGCGGGAAGGCCGCCAAGCCGCCGTACTGGCGGATCCGCGTCATCGCCTCGCGACGTCCGGTGAGGATCTTGTGGGGGTAGGCCTGGTGGCCGACGTCCCACACCAGCCGGTCGTGGGGGGTCTCCAGGGCATGGTGCAAGGCCACCGTGAGCTCCACGACGCCGAGGCCGGCACCGAAGTGCCCGCCCGAGACGCCCACGCTGTAGAGCAGGTAGGCGCGCAGCTCATCGGCCACCTGGGCGAGCTGGGCATCGTCCATGGCGCGCAGGGCGGCCGGCGTCTCCAGGGTGTCGAGCAGCGGCGTCGCCGGACGCTCGACCGGAATGTCATCGAACAGCTTCATGTGGGCTCTGTCTGTCAGGGAAGCCGCGGCGATGCGGACTTCCTCAGTGGTCACGCTCGATCATGTATCGGGCCAGTTCGGCCAGGGGCGCGGCGGACGCGCCGAGGGGCGCGAGCGCCGCCACGCCCTCCTCGACCAGCTCGCGAGCCTTGGCCCGGGCGCCCTCGAGCCCCAGCAGGGTGGGGTAGGTCGGCTTGTCACGGGCGGCATCGGCCCCGGAGGCCTTGCCCAGGGTGGCGGTGTCGCCGGTCACGTCGAGCACGTCGTCGTGCACCTGGAAGGCCAGGCCGATGGCCGCGGCATAGCGTTCCAGGGCCGCCAGCCGCGGGTCGTCCTCGGTCACCGCGACCAGCCCCCCCAGGCGCACCGCGGCGCGGATCAGCGCCCCGGTCTTGTGGCCGTGCATGGTGGCCAGCGCCGCCACGTCGGGGTGTCCCCCCACGGCGGCCAGGTCCAGCACCTGGCCGGCGACCATGCCGTCGCGGCCGGCCGCCCGGGCCAGGGTGCCGACCATCGCCGGCAGCCGGGGATGGCCGGTGCCCGCCAGGACCTCGAAGGCCAGGGCCTGGAGGGCATCGCCGGCCAGGATGGCGGTGGCCTCGTCATAGGCGCGGTGCACCGTGGGCTGGCCGCGGCGCAGGTCGTCATCGTCCATGGCCGGCAGGTCGTCGTGGACCAGCGAGTAGGCATGGATCAGCTCGAGGGCCGCCGCCGGGGCGTCCAGGGCCCCGGCGGCGGCCCGCAGGGCACGGCCGGCGGCATACACCAGCACCGGCCGCAGGCGCTTGCCGCCGACCAGCACGCCGTGGCGCATCGCCGCCTCGAGGCGTGGTGCCGGGGCCTGCCGGGTCTCGAAGAGGGCCGCCAGGCAGGCGTCCACCCGGGCCCGGTCCGCGGCCAGTCGGGCCGCCAGCATATCAGCGTTCACCGTCGTCCTCCGCCGGCGGCGCGAAGGGCTCGAGGTCGACGCCGCCGCCCTCGCCCTCGGTCAGGGTTCGCACCTTGAGCTCGGCCTCGTCGAGACGCCGCTGGGCATCGCGGGTCAGGCGCACACCCTGCTCGAAGGCCTCGAGCGAGCCCTCCAGCGACAGCTCGCCGGATTCCAGTCGCTCGACCAGCGTCTCGAGCCGCTCGACGGTCGCGGCGAAGTCCGCCGGCGCCTCGCCGGCATCGCCCTGGTGCTGCCTGTCCTGTCCCGCCATGGCTCCCCTCGTCGCTCGCTCCCACCATGAGGGCGACAGTATACACGCTCCCCGGGGGGGGTCGTCTGCCCCATCGCCACGGCCGGGGCGGCATCCGCCGGGCCCTGCCATGCAGAGGGCTCATGGCCGCAGCGCAGCATTTTCATCTTGGGCACATCGGGCTGTGGTAGCATATGGGGCCTTGTTTCGAGCCTGGCACCCTGCCGGAACCCTGTCGTTCCCGGGCTTGCGGGCTCACCTTCCTGAACCGATAGCGGCGCGCACCGAAGAAGGGGTTGATTCGACCATGGCCAAAACGTCCCTGGACAAGAGCAAGATCAAGATCCTGCTGCTCGAGGGCGTCCACCAGAGCGCGGTGGACAATTTCCTCAACGCCGGGTACACCAACATCGAGCACCTGCCGACCTCGCTGGACGAGGCCACGCTGATCGACAAGATCCGCGACGTCCACTTCATCGGCATCCGCTCGCGCACCCAGCTCAACGAGCGTGTCTTCGCGGCCGCCGAGAAGCTCGTGGCCGTGGGCTGCTTCTGCATCGGCACCAATCAGGTCGACCTCGACGCCGCGCTGGCTCGCGGCATCCCGGTCTTCAATGCCCCCTACTCCAACACCCGCTCGGTGGCCGAGCTGGTGCTGGCCGAGTCGATCATGCTGCTACGCGGCATCCCCGAGAAGAGCGCCAGCGCCCATCAGGGCGGCTGGCTGAAGTCGGCGAAGAACGCCCACGAGGCGCGCGGCAAGACCCTGGGCATCATCGGCTACGGCAGCATCGGCGCCCAGCTCTCGGTGCTCGCCGAGTCGCTCGGCTTCGACGTCATCTTCTACGACGTGGTCGCCAAGCTGGGCATGGGCAACGCCCGCCAGGTGGCCAGCCTCGAGGAGCTGCTGGCCCGCGCCGACGTGGTCAGCCTGCACGTGCCGGACCTGCCCTCCACCCGCTGGATGATCGGCGAGGAGCAGATCGCGCTGATGAAGCCGGGCGCCATCCTGATCAACGCCTCCCGGGGCAGCGTGGTGGTCATCGAGGCCCTGGCCGAGGCCCTCGAGGCCGGTCGCCTCAACGGCGCCGCGGTCGACGTCTTCCCGGTGGAGCCCAAGGGCAACAACGAGGAGTTCGTCAGCCCCCTGCGCGGCCTGGCCAACGTCATCCTCACCCCGCACATCGGCGGCTCCACCCTCGAGGCCCAGGAGAACATCGGCATCGAGGTCTCCGAGAAGCTGGTGACCTATTCCGACAACGGCACCACCGTCACCTCGGTGAACTTCCCCGAGGTCGCCCTGCCGGCCCACCCCGGCAAGCATCGCCTGCTGCACATCCACGACAATGTCCCGGGCGTGCTGTCCGAGATCAACCGGGTGCTTTCCGAGAACGACATCAACATCCTCGGCCAGTACCTGCAGACCAACGAGCGCATCGGCTACGTGGTCATCGACGTCGACAAGGACTACGGCCCCAAGGCCCTGGATGCGCTGAGCCGGGTCGAGCACACCAAGCGGGTCCGGGTGCTCTACTCCGAAACCAGCTTCGAGGGCTGAGTCCCTCGACCGCCGCACCGACACGCCGCCGCGTCATCGACGCGGCGGTTTTTTTCGTGTTAATGATTAGCTAACGACGTTTTTCTGCCCTTCGACTCATCTTGCTCGAGGACCCCGCCATGCCGACCGGACCGGCGTATCTCATCGTGGTGCTGGTGTGGGCCACCACGCCGCTGGGCATCAAGTGGAGCGCCGAGGCCGGGGCGCCCATCGGCAGCGTGATGCTGCGCATGCTGATCGCGCTGCTCGCCGGGGCGCTGATCCTGGCCGTGCTGAGACGCGGCCTGCGCCGTGACCGCCGGGCGCTGACCAGCTATGCCGCCGCGGTGCCCGGGGTGTTCGGGGCCATGGCACTGAGCTACCACGCCTCCCAGCAACTGCCCTCGGGGCTGCTCTCGGTGATGTTCGGCATGGCCCCCTTGATCTCGGGGCTGATCCTCCAGGCGCTGCCCGGCGCCCGGCAACTGCGCCGCTGGCACTGGTTCGGCTGCGCCCTGGGCGTGGTGGGGCTGGGGGTGGTGTTCCTCGACGGCCTCGACGTGGGCGGCGGCCAGCTCGGCGCCCTGGCCATGATGCTCGCCGCGGTCACCCTGTTCAGCGGCAGCGGCATCGCCGTGCAGCGCGTGGCGGCCGGCCTCGGCCCGCTGGAACAGACCGTCGGGGCCCTGGCGTTGAGCCTGCCCTGCTTCCTCGCCCTGTGGCTGACCAGCGGCGAGCCGCTGCATATCCCGCTCAGCGAGCGGGGCCGCGGGGCGGTCCTCTACCTGGCGGTGTTCGGCTCGCTGATCGGCTTCCTCTGCTATTACCTGATCCTCTCGCGGCTGCATGCCGCCACCGTGGCCCTGGTGACCCTGATCACCCCGATCCTGGCGCTGGGGCTCGGCATGGCGTTGAACCAGGAACGGCCCTCGGCCTCGATGCTGCTCGGTGCCGCCCTGATCCTGGTGGCCCTCGGCGCCTACCTGTTCGGCGATCGGCTGACTCGCCTCAAGGCCGCGGCGCCGGCACGAGAGCAGGATCCCACCGAGCAACGTTGAGCCTTCACCTTGACAGTCGCGCAAAACCCTCTCACTTTGTACACAATCCATATAGAATATTGGATTACACACTACGTACACATAACGTCGAAGGCACCTGAACCAAGGCTCTGGTCCGACGCGAGACTTGGGTAACCCTTTGCCCATGGCAGGGGCCGCCACGCGCGGACACCCGGGAGGACGGCATGACCCCGCAGCAACAGACCCTATGGATCCGACACCCCTGCGCCTGCAGCGATGCCCGCGCCGCCGGCGGCGTGGTGGTCCGCGGCTCGCACATCGTCGAGGCGGTCCCCGCGGGCGCCACGCCCGCCACGCCGGTCGACGCCACCTTCGACGCCTCCCGGCACGTGCTGCTGCCGGGCCTGGTGAACACTCACCACCATTTCTACCAGACGCTGACCCGGGCCTATTCACCGGCGCTGAACCAGGAACTCTTCCCCTGGCTGACGACGCTCTACGAGGTCTGGGCGAACCTCGACGAGGCGCAGCTGGCGGTGGCCAGCGAGCTGGCCATGGTCGAGCTGCTGATGTCGGGCTGCACCACCGTGGCCGACCACCACTACGTGTTCTCCGGGGCACTCGAGCACGCCATCGACGTCCAGGTGGAGACCGCCCGGCGGCTCGGCGTGCGCGCCGCCCTGACGCGGGGCTCGATGAGCGTGGGCCGCGACGACGGCGGCCTGCCGCCACAGTCGGTGGTCCAGGACGAGGCCACCATCCTCGCCGAGAGCGCGCGGCTGATCGACGCCTACCACCAGCGCGGCGACGGCGCCATGACCACCATCGCCCTGGCGCCGTGCTCGCCCTTCTCGGTGAGCCGCGAGCTGATGCAGGACAGCGCCCGCCTGGCCGAGGAGAAGGACGTGCGCCTGCACACCCACCTGGCGGAGACCGAGGACGAGACGGCCTACTGCCAGCGGCTGTTCGGCATGCGCCCGCTGGACTACCTGGAGGCCGTGGGCTGGCTCTCGGCGCGGACCTGGCTGGCCCACGGCATCCACTTCGACGACGCGGAGGTGGCCCGGCTCGGCGCCGCCGGCACCGGCATCGCCCACTGTCCCTCGTCGAACATGGTGCTGGGCTCGGGGCTGTGCCGCACCCTGGAGCTGGAGGCCGCCGGCTGCCCGGTGGGCCTGGCCGTGGACGGCTCCGCCTCCAACGATCACTCCAACCTCGCCGAGGAGATGCGCCAGGCGCTGCTGCTCGGCCGGCTGCGCTACGCGCCGAGCCGGGTGACCCACGACGACGTGATCCGCTGGGCGACCCGGGGCTCCGCGGCCTGCCTCGGCCGCGCCGACATCGGCGGCCTCGCGGCCGGCCAGCAGGCCGATCTGGCCCTGTTCACCCTCGACGAGGCGCGCTTCTCCGGCGCCGAGAACCCCATCGCCGCCCTGCTGCTGTGTGGCGCCCACCGTGCCGACCGGGTCATGGTCGCCGGGCAGTGGCGGGTGACCGAGGGCCAGCCGGTGGGGGTCGACCTCGACGCCCTGCTGGCCCGCCATGACCAGGCCGCCCGGGCGCTGAGGCGCGCTCGCTAGGGCGGCGGGACACCCCCAGGTTTCCAACAACGACAACAGGAGAAACCACCCATGTCGACGACCGACACCGCCACCGAGCCCACCTCGCCGAAGGTGCGCTCCACCCATGACGTCAATGCCATGCCGCCGCTCGGCCGGGCCATCCCGCTGGGGCTGCAGCATGTCCTGGCGATGTTCGTGGGCAACGTCACCGTGCCCATCATCATCGCCGGGGCCGCCGACCTGCCGGCGGACCAGACGGCCTTCATGATCCAGGCCGCCATGTTCGTGGCCGGGGTCGCCACCCTGGTGCAGTCCCTCGGCCTGGGGCCGATCGGCGCCCGCCTGCCCATCGTCATGGGCACCAGCTTCGGCTTCGTGCCGGTGCTGATTCCCATCGCCGTGGGCATGGGACTGCCCGCCGCCCTGGGCGCGGCGCTGTGCGGCGGGATCGCCATGGCCCTGGTGGGGCTCTTCCTGCCCTGGGTGCGCTTCCTCTTCCCGCCGGTGGTCACCGGCACCTTCGTGATCATGCTCGGCACCCTGCTGATGCCGGTGGGCTTCGCCTACGCCGGCGGCGGCTTCGGCGCCGAGGACTTCGGTGCTCTGCACAACCTGGTGCTGGCCGGGCTGGTGCTGCTGGTCACCCTGGGCCTGCACCAGTTCGGCCGCGGCATCTGGTCGGAGACCGCCCCGCTGGTCGGCCTCATCGTGGGCTATGGCAGCGCGGTGGCCTTCGGGCTGGTGAGCTTCGGCGAGATCGCCGCCGCCGACTGGATCTCGCTGCCCATGCCACTGACCATCGGCCTGGAGTTCCACCTGGCCGCCATCCTGCCGGTGGTGCTGCTGGCGGTGGTGACCTGCGCCGAGTCGATCGGTGACATCGTCGGTACCACGGCCGGCGGCCTGGACCGCGAGCCCACCGAGAAGGAACTCTCCGGCGGGGTGATGGCCGACGGCCTGGCCAGCGTCTTCGCCGCCATCTTCAACGCCTTTCCGCAGATCAGCTTCAGCCAGAACGTCGGCATGGTGGCCCTGACCGGCGTGGTCAGCCGCTTCGTGGTGGCCATCGGCGGCGTCTTCCTGCTGCTGGCCGGCCTGCTGCCCAAGCTCGGCGCACTGGTCTCGAGCATCCCCAACGCGGTGTTGGGCGGGGCGGTGCTGATCATGTTCGGCATGATCGCCAGCGCCGGCATCAAGATGCTGTCCCATATCGACTTCAACAAGCGCAACATGGTGATCATCGGCGTCTCGCTGTCGGCGGCGGTGGGCCTGCCGGCCCAGGAAGGCCTCTACGCCGGGCTCGCCGAGAACGTCCAGGCGATCATCGAGTCCGGCCTGATCCCCGGGGCGCTGTGCGCCATCCTCCTCAACCTGGTGCTGCCCAAGCACGACCGCACCTTCCGCGACGACGTCTGAGGCGTCTCACTCACTCGCCGACCGCCCCGCCCGGGGCGGTCATAACCAGGTGGCCAGGGTCTCGATCACCACGCGCTCCTGGCCCCTCGGCAAAGCCGCCGCCACCTGTCGAAGGTCAGGCAGGGGGCGCAGATGCCGAACAGCCACCACGTCTCCCACCCGGACATCCGCCACTACCCCCGGCAGGGCCGCGACAAGGCCCGCCACGCCTGCTATGGAAACCATTTCCGAAGGCAAGACAGCTCGCCCGTGACAGGGTATGCTGGGGGTCTGGGAGACATCGACGCGGGAGAGCAGGCAGTGAGTGAAGTCAAGCGCAGAACGGCGGGACGCCCGGCATCGGGAAAGAGCAGCGGTGGCCACAGCCAGTCCCTGGTGCGCGGCCTCAACCTGCTGGAACGCCTGGCGGGCAGTCCCGGCGGCCTGGCCCTGTCCGAGATCGCCGAGCAGTCCGAGCTCGCTCCCTCGACCACCCACCGCCTGCTCCAGGCCCTGCAGAGCCAGGGCTATGTCACCCAGGACAACGAGCTCGGCGTGTGGAAGATCGACGTCAAGACCTTCCGCATCGGCAACAGCTTCCTCGAGGCCCGCGACTTCGTCGGCACCAGCCGTCCCTTCCTGCGCCGGCTCACCGCGCTGACCGGGGAGACCGCCAACCTGGGCGTGCGCGACGGCAGCACCGCGGTCTTCCTGGCCCAGAGCGAGTCGCCGCAGATGATGCGCATGATCACCCGGCTGGGCTCCCGGGCGCCGCTGCATGCCTCCGGCGTGGGCAAGGCCCTGATGGCCTGGCTGCCCGATGACGAGCTGGCCCGGGTGCTCGAGGAGCGCGGCCTGGCCCGGGTCACCACCAACACCATCCACGATCCCGCGACCCTGGACGCGAGCCTGGCCGAGATTCGCCGCCAGGGCTACGCCTGCGACCGCGAGGAACACGCCATCGGCCTGCACTGCGTGGCGGCCTGCATCCACGACGAGCATGGCGTCCCGCTGGCGGCGATCTCCGTCTCCGGCCCGGTGGCGCGGATCCCCGAGACACGCCTGATCGAACTCGGCGAGCTGGTTCGCGAGGCCGCCGCCGAGATCACCGCCCGGCTCGGCGGCCGCATTCCCCAGGCGGACGAACTGCCGGCCTGAGCCCGCTGGCCACCGACAGGGACCTGCCGGCCATGGCCGAGGCCCTGGTGGGATGGTGCCATGATGGCACCTCGCACAGCATGGCCTCGATGCGCCTCACCGCAGCCGCTTGAGCAGTTCCCGGATCAGCTCGCGGTGTTCGCCGTGCAGGCGATAGGCCACATAGGCCTTGAGTTCGATCATCGGTGCCTCTTCGACGACGAACAGCCGCTGCCGGCGACACCAGGGCGCCACGATGTCCCGCGGCAGGTAGGCGGCGCCGCCGCACTCCAGCAGCAGGTTCAGGGCGATGCGCCCGCTGTTCACCCGCCCCCGGGCGAGCAGCCGCTGCGGGAAATGGCTCTCGTGGACGCTGGCGAAGGCCGTCCCCCACTCCACCCGGATGTAGCCGTCGCCGACCGCCCGTTCGGCGTCGATGTCGGGGTGAGTCGAGACCATCACCAGGGGGATGGTCGCCACCTCCTCGACGCCCACCCCGCGCATCCGCGGCGTGTCGTAGAGGAAGCCCACATCGATCATGCTCTGCTCCAGCTTCTCGACGACCCGCAGCGGCGTGCTCTCCTCGGCGCGCACGCCCAGCGTCGGGTAGGCGCGGTAGATGCTCGTGAGCCAGTCCTGCAGGAAGATGTCCCAGAGGCTGGCGACCCCGGCCACCACCAGGCGCCGCTGGTGCCGTTCGCTGAGTGCCGTGTCCTCGTAGGCCCGCTCCCAGGCGCCGAGGATGAAGCGCGCATGGCGCTCCATGCGCTCGCCGGCCGGGGTCAGGCCGATCCGGTGATGGCCGCGGGTGAACAGCGCCAAGCCGAGGTGCGCTTCCAACTGACGGATGCGCGCGCTGACGGTCGACGGCGAGACGCTGAGGCTCTCCGCCGCCTTGCCGAAGTTGCGCAGCCGGCCGACCTCGAGGAAGGTTTCCAGCAGTTGGGTATCCATGGCAGCCACCTTCGATTTTTCTGTTCATGAAGGCCAAAAAATTTTGTTTTTCAGCATGCCAGCTTTTCCTTAGGCTGTGTCCGAAAAGTCGGCGAGCGAAGGCTAGACAAGGCAAAAATCAGAGAAGAAGCGGAGTTTACAGACCGTAAATGAGCATTCTGAGCTGATTTTTAACGCCGTATAGCCGAGCGCAGGCACTTTACAGACATGGCCTAGCCTGACTTCCCCACGCTCACCCCGAGGTTGTCATTCATGGCGTCCAGACTCTCGCGTAGCCTGCCCTTCCTGAGCTGGGGCCGTACCCTCGACCGCCGGATGCTCGGCGCCGACCTGATGGCCGGCCTCACCGGCGCCATCCTGGTGCTGCCCCAGGGGGTCGCCTATGCCTTCATCGCCGGCCTGCCGCCGGAGATCGGCCTCTACTCCGCCATCGTCGCCGCCAGCGTGGCCGCGCTGTTCGGCAGCTCCTGGCACATGATCTCCGGCCCCACCGCCGCGCTGTCGATCGTGCTGGCCAGCGTGATCGGCAGCCTGGGTACCTTGACGCCCTCGGAATACCTCGCCGCCGCCCTGACCGTCACCCTGCTGGTCGGCGTCATCCAGCTGGCGATGGGACTGCTGCGGCTGGGCAGCCTGGTGAGCTTCATCTCCCACACGGTGGTGATCGGCTTCACGACGGGGGCGGCGATCCTGATCGCCACCAGCCAGCTGAAGCACCTGCTCGGCGTCTCCATCGACGGCCAGGGCTTCCTGATGGAGCTGGCGGCCCTGGCGCAGACGCTGCCCGAGACCAATCCCTACGCCCTGGCCATCGGCCTGATCTCGCTCGTGACCTCGGTGGTGACAAGACGGATCCACCGCCGCTCGCCGCACCTGCTACTGGGCCTGGCCGCCGGCAGCCTGGCCTGCTGGCTGCTGGACGGCGAGGCCCACGGGGTCGCCCTGGTCGGCGCCCTGCCCGGCACCCTGCCGCCGCTGTCGCTGCCCGAGCTGTCGCCGGACAGCTTGCGTACCCTGACCTCCGGCGCCTTCGCCATCGCCCTGCTGGGACTGATCGAGGCCGTCTCGATCGCCCGCGCCATCGCCCTGCGCTCGTGCCAGGTGATCGACGGCAACCAGGAGTTCATCGGCCAGGGGCTGTCCAACATCGTCGGCGGTTTCTTCTCCTGCTACGCCAGCTCCGGCTCCTTCACCCGTTCCGGTGCCAACTACGACGCCGGCGCCCGCACCCCGCTGGCCGCGGTGTTCGCCGCCGCCCTGCTGGCGCTGATCCTGGTGCTGGCCCCGGGCATCACCGCCTACCTGCCGCTGCCCGCCATGGCCGGTGGCATCCTGCTGATCGCCTGGAACCTGATCGACGGTCACCATATCGCCCACCTGGTGCGCGCCAGCCGCCACGAGGCGATGATCCTGGCGGCGACCGTCGCCGCCACCCTGCTGGTCGCGCTGGAGTTCGCCATCTACATCGGCGTGCTGCTGTCGCTGGTGCTCTACCTCAAGCGCACCTCGCGCCCCACCGTCATGGAGGTGGCGCCCCGCCAGGACCACCCGCGCCGCCACATCCGCAACGTCGCGCGCTACGACCTCGCTCAGTGTCCCCAGCTGCAGATCCTGCGCATCGACGGTTCGCTGTTCTTCGGCGCCACCGACCACGTGCAGCGCCGCCTGCGGGCGCTCAGTGCCGCACCGGGCACCCGGGTGCTGATCATCGGCAAGGGCATCAACTTCATCGATACCGCCGGCACCGAGATGCTGCTCCAGGAGGCCCAACGCCTGCGCGACCAGGGCGGCGAGCTGATGCTCAGTTCGCTCAAGGGCACGGTGCTGGACGAGCTGCGCCGCCGCGGCGACCTGGCCCGCCTCGGCGAGGAGCGCATCTTCGAGACCCCCGAGGCGGCGATCGGCGCCACCGCCCCGGTGCTGGACCCGGCGGTCTGCCGGCGCTGCCACAAGCGGGTCTTCACCGAGTGCGGCCCGATGCCTCCGGAGGAAGACATCCTGGCGCGACAGGGGTAAGCCACGGGGCCTGCCCGGGCGAGGCAAGCCCACGAGGGGCGCCGGCGACGACTCGAGGTGGGGACACCCGCGCGAGAGGCTGAAGCCGGCGGCCACGGGAGGTACACTAGCGGCCGTCCCCACCGCCAGCCGAGGCCCGCGCATGAGTTCCCACCTGCTCTCCGTCGATTCCCTGTCACGCGACGATGTCGATCACCTGATGCGCGTGGCGGCACGCATGGAACCGATCGCTCAACGCCGCAAGGTCACCCGGGTGCTGGAGGGGGCGGTGCTCGGCAACCTCTTCTTCGAGGCCAGCACCCGCACCCGGGTCAGCTTCCACGCGGCCTTCTGCCGGCTGGGCGGCAGCGTCTGCGACACCACCGGCTTCACCTTCTCGTCCATGGCCAAGGGCGAGTCGCTCTACGACACCAGCCGGGTGATGAGCGGCTACTGCGACGCCATCGTGATGCGCCACCCCGAGCAGGGCTCGGTGGCCGAGTTCGCCAAGGCCACCAAGGTGCCGGTGATCAACGGCGGCGACGGTCCCGGCGAGCACCCCAGCCAGGCGCTGCTCGACCTCTACACCATCGACAAGGAGTTCGCGCGGCGCGGCAAGACGCTGGCCGGGGCCCATGTCCTGCTCACCGGTGACCTCAAGTACGGGCGCACCGTGCACTCGCTGATCAAGCTGCTGTCGCTCTATGCGCCGATGGGCCTCACCCTGGTCTCGCCGCCGGGCCTGGAGATGCCGCGCCACCTGATCGACCTGGTCGCCTCCCGTGGCCATCGCGTCGAGACCCGCGAGAGCCTGGCCAGCGACTTCGCCGATGTCGACGTGGTCTACACCACCCGCATCCAGAAGGAGCGCTTCACCGCCGAGATGAGCGAGGGCTTCAGCCTGTCGCGGGACTACACCGTGGACAAGGCCTTCCTCGACGGCCGCTGCAACGACCACACCATCGTCATGCACCCCCTGCCCCGCGACAGCCGGCCCGAGGCCAACGACCTTGACGTCGACCTCAACGGCGACCCGCGCCTGGCGATCTTCCGCCAGACCGACAACGGCATCCCGGTGCGCATGGCGATCTTCGCCACCCTGCTGCAGGTCGAGGATCTGGTGGAGCAGGACCTGCGCGACGTGCGCTGGTTCGTGCCGGCGACCGTCGGCGTGGACGACGCCCGCGACTGAGCGTGAGCGGCCCAGCAGGGTCAGCCTGAAGGCGAGCCAGACAGGAACCGGGCCGGCGAATGCCGGCCCGATGTCGTTCAGGGACGGGGCGGCAGCCCCTCGGCCCGGGCCAGCCAGGCCTCGAGGATCAGCACCGCGGCCAGGCCGTCGACGCTCTCGTCGCGGTAGTTGCCGCGGTGGCCGGCCTCCCGGGCAATGCTCTTGGCCTCGCGGGTGGACCCCCGCTCATCGGCCATCTCGCAGGGGATGCCGTAGCGGCCGCACAGCCGCTTGCCGAACTTGCGCGCCCGGGTGCTCATCACGCTCTCGCTGCCGTCCATGTTGACCGGCAGGCCGACCACGAACAGGTCCGGTCGCCACTCGTCCACCAGCCGCGCCACCCGGGCCCAGTCGGGGATGCCATCGCGGGCCGGCAGGGGCTCCAGGGCGCGGGCGCTGCGGGTCAGCTCGTTGCCCACCGCCACGCCGATGCGCCGGGTGCCGAAATCGAAGCTCAGGATCAGGCGCTGACCCGGTTCAGCCATTAACTATGTCCTGCCTCGCGGGTCATCAGGTTCAGGTCGATGCCCAGCAGGTTGGCGCTGGCGCCCAGGCGCTGCTCCGGCGGCACGTCGAAGAGGATGTCGGGACGTCCCTCCACGGTCAGCCAGGCGTTGTCCTTGAGCTCGGCCTCGAGCTGGCCGGACTCCCAGCCGGCGCAGCCGAGACAGACCAGGAACCGCTCGGGGCCGCGCCCGGCGGCCAGCGCCTGGAGGATATCCAGGGAGGTGGTCAAGGCGATGTCGTCGGCCACCTGGAGGCTGGAGTCCCAGGCCTCGCTGTCGCCGCGGTGGAGGATGAAGCCGCGATCCTTGTGCACCGGGCCGCCATAGTAGACCGGGGCATTGAGGTGGGGGCTCTGGCCGGCCTCCAGCTCGAGCTGCTCGAACAGGGCGTCCAGGGTCAGCTCCAGGGGCCGATTGACGATCACACCCATGGTGCCGTTGTCGTCGTGGTCGCAGAGATAGCTGAGGGTGCCGGCGAAATTGGGGTCTTCCAGGTGCGGCATCGCCATCAGGAAGTGGTTTTTCAAGCTTTGCATGGGACTCCCCGGCGGGGTTAGTGCACGCCGTAGTGGTTGCCTTCGCCGAACCGCCAGATACGGGTGATGGACAGGCTGTCCAGGTCGCCCATGCCCGCATCGAAGGGACGATAGGGCGCGGCGCCATGGACGGTGTCCAGCGCCGCCTGGTCGAGCTCGGCATGTCCCGAGGATTGTATCACCTCTGCCCGGCGAACCTGACCGTCACGACCGATCACCACGCGAATCCGCAGCTGGCCGTCGAGCTCGCGGGGGGCGGGGTGCACGCGGTTGCCGTAGTCCTCCACCCGTCGGGTCCAGTCATCGATGTAGCGGGCCTCGGCGGCCTGCTGGGCGGCCGGTCGCGGCCGCCCGGCGGCGTCCCCGGCATGGTCGGCGGACAGGCCCTGCTCGCGGATGCTGGAGGTCGCCTGGGCCAGCAGGTCGCGGCCCGAGGCGGAGGGCGCCGTGGTCGACGGCGTGGCGGGGGCCTCGGCGGGCCGGGGCGCGCTCTCCCGCGGGTCGGGGGTGACCCGGTCCTCGCTGGGCCGCTCGGCGGCGGGAGGCGCGGTCTCCTCGGGGGTCGCCTCGTTGACCTGGCGGGTCGGGGTCTCGGCCTCGGCCGGGGTGGCGGGATCCACGGCCCGTTCCGCCGCCTGGTGGTCGGGAAGGGTCTCCATCGGCGCGGCCCGGGCCTCGGCCGGGGGCGACTCGGCGACCTCGCCGGCGGCCCGCTGGGCGGCCTCGGCCAGCGCCTCGGCCGTCACCGGGGCCTCGGTGGCACGGCTCACCAGCACCACGTCGAGGCTGGTGCGCTCCGGCGGCGACGGCGCGAACTGGCGGCTCGCCACCACGCCGATGATCGCCAGGTGCAGCAGCAGCGACACCGATACCGCCAGCCAGCGCCGGTGGGGGCGAGTGACCGGCGCGTAGCGGATGGGGTCGCTGACGGGCGCTGCCATGGCGGCTTGCCTCCGCTCAGCCCCGAGCGCGCTCGGCGAGGCGATGTTCGACGGCATTCATCAACAGCCCGGCGATATCGGTGTCGCGCTGGTCGTCGATCTCGCGCACGCAGGTCGGGCTGGTGACGTTGATCTCGGTGATGTAGTCGCCGATCACGTCGAGGCCGACGAACATCAGGCCCTTCTCGCGGATCATCGGCTGCACCTGCTCGATCAGCCAGCGGTCGCGGTCGGTCAGCTCGCGGCTGACCCCCTGGCCGCCGGCGGCCAGGTTGCCGCGGGTCTCGCCGGCCATGGGCACCCGGGCCAGGCCGTAGGGCACCGGCTCGCCGTCCACCAGCAGGATGCGGGTGTCGCCGGCCTTGATCTCCGGCAGGTAGCGCTGGGCCATGATCTGCCGCGTGCCCCGCTCGGTGAGGGTCTCGATGATCGCGCCCAGGTTCCGGCCGTCGGGGAGGACGTGGAAGATGCCGCTGCCGCCCATGCCGTCCAGGGGCTTGAGGATGACGTCGCCATGCTCGGCGTGGAAGGTCCGCAGTTCGGTGTCCCGGCAGGACACCAGGGTCGGGGCGCAGCATTGGGGGAACTGCTGGGCGAAGAGCTTCTCGTTGCACTCCAGCAGGGCGCGGGTCGGGTTGACCACCAGCACGCCCTCGCGCTCGGCGAAGCCCAGCAGGTGCACGGCATTCAGGAAGTGGCCGTCCACCGGCGGGTCCTTGCGCATCAGGATGACGTCCAGCTCGGCCAGCGGGCGCGCCGCGGCCTCGCCCAGCGCGAACCAGCGCTCGGGGTCGCGGAACACCTCCAGTGCGCTGAGGCGGGCATGGGCCCGGCCATCGCGCAGGAAGAGATCCTCCTGCTCCATGTAGTACAGCGACCAGCCACGATCCTGGGCGGCCCACAGCATGGCCAGGCTGGAGTCCTTCTTGTAGCTGAGGTCGGCGATGGGATCCATCACCACACCGACCCTGAGGGGGCGTTCGCTCATCGATCTACTCGTCTGCGCCGGGCATGCTCGGCAGGGAATGGAGGCCTGCAGTATGCCGCATGGCCGCAGCGGACTCCAAGGCGATCGGCCCTGCAGGCATCAGCATGGCGAGAAGCGCCGGGGACAGGTCGAAGAGGGGGTCCTACGCCAGGGGTGAGGAGCACGGCTCCGAACGGGCTGGCCATGGATGGCCAGCACCGGACCGGCAAGCGGAGCGGGACGCGAGAGCGCAGCAGGGCGTCGGTAGCGCCCAGGGAGGGGGTCACAGCGCCCCCTCGCAGGCCTGTCGCCGGACAAGCTCCGGTTCGAAGATGGTGCTCAGCCTTGGTCGCCACCGGGAACGAAGCGGATGCCGCCGGCCTCGATGACGATGCGGCGCTGCTTGTAGAGCCGGCCGATGGCCTGCTTGAAGGCGTTCTTGCTGACCCCGAGGCGCGCCTTGATGGCCGCAGCCGGGCTGGCGTCGGAGAGCGGCAGGTAGCCGCCGCTCTCGCGCAGCGCCTTGAGCACCGCCTCGCCCACCACGTCGAGGCGCGCCGGCCCCGGCGGCAGCAGCGACAGGTCCAGCCGGCCGTCGTCGCGCACCCGCTTCACGTGGCCTTCCAGGCGCTGGCCGCGGCGCAGCGGCCGAGTCACGTCGTCACGATAGAGCAGCCCCCAGAAGCGATGGTCGACCACCGCCTTGTAGCCCAGGTCGGTCTGCTCGGCGATGACCAGCTCCACGGCGGCGCCGGCGGCGAGTCCTTCGGCATGATCGGACAGGTAGCGGTCGAGCCGCTGGGTGGCGACCGGCCGGCCACGGTCGTCCTCGCGGATCATCACCAGCACCCGCTTGCCCACCGAGGGCCGGAAGCGCTGCTCGCCGTAGGGCAGCAGCAGGTCTCGGGCGTGCCCCCAGTCGAGGAAGGCGCCGGTGTCGTTGACCGTCACCACCGGCAGGTAGGCCACCTCGCCGATGCCCGCCTTGGGCTCACGGGCGCGGCGCATGGGTTCCCGGCGGGGCGTGCCGGCGCGGCGATCACGGAAATCGGACATGGGGCGGATCCCGGAGAGAGTGTCCCGCCATTATGGGCGCGGGCCCTGGGCGGGAAAAGCGTCGATCACAGGTCGCCGAAGCGATCCTGAAGCAGGGTCAGCGCGACCACCGGGGCGGTCTCGGTGCGCAGGATGCGCGGGCCGAGGGAGAGGGCCGCGAAGCCGGCGGCACCGGCGGCCTCCACCTCGGCCGGGGAGAGGCCGCCCTCGGGGCCGATCAGCAGCGCCGCCGAGGCGGTCGTGGCCTGGCGGTCGAGCGCCCCGGGGGTCCCGGGATGCAGCACCAGGCGCAGGGCCTCCTCGCGTCCGGCCAGCCAGTCGGCGAGGGCCAGGGGCGGGTGCACCGGCGGCAGGGTGGCGCGGCCGCACTGCTCGCAGGCGCTGGCGGCCACCGCCTGCCAGTGGGCGAGCTTCTTGGCCGCGCGGTCGCCCTTGAGGCGCACGTCGCCGTGCTCGGTGTAGAGCGGCGTGATGGCGGCCACCCCCAGCTCCACGGCCTTCTGGATGGCGTAATCCATGCGGTCGCCCTTGGAGACCGCCTGCCCCAGGTGCACCGCCAGCGGCGACTCGCCGCGGCCCTCGTGCAACGCCTCGACCCGGGCCACCACGCGCTTGCGGCCGGCCTCGACCAGCACCGCCTCGGCCTCCACGCCGGCGCCGTCGAACAGCACCAGGGGCGCACCCTCGCCCAGGCGCAGGACCCGCGCGACGTGGCGCGCGGCCCCCTCGGGCAGGACGACGTCGCCGCCGGCGGACAGCGCGGCGGCGACGTAAATACGTGGAGCCTTTATCGCCATGGGCTGAGAGATTCTGCGCTCGTTCGGTTAACGCGATGAGCTTTCCCGGCAACAAGGCTCAGCGAGGGCGCTGTGAACCCATCCTTGGGCGCTACCGACGCCCTGCGGCGCTCTCGCGTCCTGCTCCGCTTGCAGGGCCAGTGCTGGCCACCCATGGCCAGCCCGTTCGGAGGAACCTCCTCACCCCTGGCGTAGGACCCTCGCTCCGCCTTGTCCCCGGCACTCATCTCTCGTAGCTGTCGCTTACTGGGTGGCCTGCTCGCCCTGCTGCTGCTGGGCCTCGCGCTGCTTCTTCTGGGCGTAGATCGCCTCGAAGTTCACCGGCGCCAGCATCAGCGGGGGGAAGCCGCCACGGTTGACCAGGTTGTCGATGCACTCGCGGGCATAGGGGAACAGCACGTTGGGGCAGAAGGCGCCCAGGGTGTGGTCCAGCTGCGCGCCCTCGATGCCGCCGATGCGGAACAGGCCGGCCTGCTCGATCTCGGCCAGGAAGGAGGTGGTGCCTTCCTCGCTGTGGGTCACCTGGGCAGTGACCTTGATCACCACCTCGTACAGCTCCTCGCCGACCTTCTGGTGGGTGGTGTTCAGGTCCAGGCCGACCTTCGGCTTGAACGGCTGCTGGAACACCGCGGGGGAGTTCGGCGCCTCGAAGGAGAGGTCCTTGACGTAGATGCGCTGCAGGGCGAACTGCACCTGGGGCTTGTCCTGCTGGCCGGCGGCCTGGCCGTTGGCGCCGCCGCTCTGGTTGTTGTCTTCCGCCATGGGAAAGGGTCCTTTGGGTCGATGATGAGAAGATGAAAAAGTGCAGGCGGTGGTTACTTCTTGACCACCGGCAGGCTGTCGGCCTGCCACTGGGTCATGCCGCCCCGGAGCTTGAAGACGCGCTCGAAGCCGGCCTTGGTCAGCTTGGCCAGGGCGGCGCCGGAGCTCTGTCCGTGCTTGCAGACCACGATGATCGGCTTGCTCTTGAACTTGTCGAGCTCGCTCATGCGCTCGTCGAGCCGGCTCTGGGGAATGTTGCGGGCGCCGGCGATATGGCCGGCCTTGAAGTCGCCGGACTCGCGGATATCGAGCACCACGGCATCCTCGCGATTGACCAGCTGGGTGGCCTCGCTGGCGGACACGCCGCTGGCGGTGCTGTTGCGGACCTCGTAGAGGATCCAGGCAACCAGCACCAGCAGGAAGGCGCCCACCAGCAGCGGATGGTTCTGCACGAATTCGAACAGCTGATCGATCATGGCTTGGGGTAACTCTTTTTCGGGTGCACGGTGAACGGGGCCGGCGACCGCCGACGGGCGGCCAGTATACATGAAGCCCGCGGCCTTCGCGGACGGCCAAAATGACGCCCGGTGGGACCGTGCGATATGATGCCGCAAGCTGATGCAAGTCGCGACCCCATGACGACCGCCAGGCCGTCGTGCCGTCGCGCCCAACAAGAGGCCCAGACTCCATGACCGACGCTTCGACCCCGACGCCCCGCCCGGTGGCACTGATCATCCTCGATGGCTACGGCTACAACCCCGACGCCGCCGACAACGCGATCCTGGCGGCACGGACCCCGGTGATGGACCGGCTGTGGGAGCAGCAACCCCACGCCCTGGTGCATACCGATGGGCGTTACGTGGGCCTGCCCGACGGCCAGATGGGCAACTCGGAGGTCGGTCACATGAACCTCGGGGCGGGGCGCATCGTCTATCAGGACTTCACCCGCATCACCAAGGCCATCGAGGACGGCGACCTGGAGCGCAACGCGATCCTCACCGACGCCCTCGATGGCGCCGCCACCGCCGACAAGGCCGTGCACCTGATGGGCCTGCTGTCGCCGGGCGGCGTGCACAGCCACGAGGACCATATCCTGGCCATGGCCGAGCTGGCCGCCCGTCGCGGCGCCCGGCGCATCTACGTGCATGGCTTCCTCGACGGCCGCGACACCCCGCCCAAGAGCGCCCTGGCCTCCCTGGAGCGCACCAACGCCCGCCTCGCCGAACTGGTCGGCGAGGGCAACGGCTGCGTGGCCTCGATCATCGGCCGCTACTATGCCATGGACCGCGACAACCGTTGGGACCGGGTGGAGAAGGCCTACCGGCTGATCACCGAAGGCGAGGGCGAGTACACCGCCGTCAGCGCCGAGCAGGGCCTGCAGGAGGCCTATTCCCGGGAGGAGACCGACGAGTTCGTCGGCGCTACCGCCGTGACCGTCGACGGTCGGCCGGTGGCGGTCGAGGACGGCGACGCGGTGCTGTTCATGAACTTCCGTGCCGACCGCGCCCGGGAACTGACCCGCGCCTTCGTCGAGGACGATTTCGCCGGCTTCGAGCGTCGGGCACGGCCGCGGCTCGCCGGCGGCAGCCTGGTGACCATGACCCAGTACGCCGCTGACATCCCCGCGCCGGCCGCCTTCCCGCCGGCCGACCTGCCCAACACCCTGGGCGAGGTGATGGAGCAGCGCGGCCTCACCCAGCTGCGCATCGCCGAGACCGAGAAGTACGCCCACGTGACCTTCTTCTTCTCCGGTGGTCGCGAGGCGGAGTACCGGGGTGAGACCCGCATCCTGGTGCCCTCGCCCCAGGACGTGAAGACCTACGACGAGAAGCCCGAGATGAGCGCCGTGGAGGTCACCGACCGCCTGGTGGAGGCCATCGAGTCCGGCGCCCACGACCTGATCGTGTGCAACTACGCCAACGGCGACATGGTCGGCCATACCGGTGACTTCGCTGCCGCCGTGGCGGCCATCGAGGCCGTGGACGCCTGCGTCGGCCGCGTCGTCGAGGCCATCGAGAAGGTGGGCGGCGCCTGCCTGATCACCGCCGACCACGGCAACGCCGAACAGATGGTCCATCCCGAGACCGGTGCCGCCCAGACCGCCCACACCACCTTCGACGTGCCGCTGATCTATGTCGGGCCCCGCCCCGTCCGACTGCACGACGACGGCCGGCTGTGCGATCTCGCCCCCACCCTGCTGACCCTGATGAACCAGCCGGTCCCCGAGGAGATGACGGGCCGGGTGCTGATCGACGACGCGTGAGGGCGGTGTCGCGCCCACCCACCGGGGCCGCCCGATGGCTGCCCCTGTTACTGTGGCTGGGCCTGGCCCCGGCCCTGGCCGCACCGACCGGGGAGCAGGAGGCCCGGGCGCGGCTCGATGCCATCGGCGAGCGCATCCAGGCGGTGACGGAGGAGCTGTCCGCCACCGGCCGGGCCCGCGACGCGGCCAGCGAGGCGCTGCGCGAGGTCGAGACCGCCCTGGCCGAGACCCATCGTCGGCTGGATGTGCTGCAGGCCGAGCGGCGGAGTCTCACCCGGGAGGTCGCGGACCTGGAGGCGCGCCGCGAGGCGCTCCAGGCGGAGCACGACGACCAGCTGGCCGCCCTCGGCGACCAGCTCGACGCCCTCTATCGCCTGGGCCTCACCCCCCAGCTCAAGCTGCTGCTCAACCAGGACGACCCGGCCCGGCTGGACCGCCTGCAGACCTACCTCAACCATCTCGCCGAGGCCCGCCATGCGCGGCTCGACGAGATCGCCCGGCTGGAGGCGGCACTGGCCGACAACCGCCGGACCCTGGACGCCCGCGGCGAGCGGCTCGAGACCCTGGCCAGAGAGCTGGAGCGGCGCAGCGCCGAACTGGCCTCGCGCATGGACGAGCGCGAGGCCCTGGTGGCCGAGCTCGACCAGCGCTACGCCTCCGAGGAGGCGCGCCTGACGGCGCTCGACCAGGACCGGGCCCACGCCGAGCGCGTGCTGCGCCGGGTGCAGGAGCGCCTGGCAAGGCTGCAGCAACCGCCGCCGTCGACGGCCATCGCCACCACCCGGGGCGAGCTGCCCTGGCCGGTGCAGGGCGAGGTGGTGTCCGGCTTCGGCGGGGGCCGCGGCGTGCATCGCAACGGCCTGCTGATCCGTGCCGCCGAGGGCGCGCCGGTGGAGGCGGTGCACGCCGGCCGGGTGGTGTTCGCCGACTGGATGCGCGGCTTCGGCAACCTGCTGATCATCGACCACGGCGACCGGGTCATGACCCTGCATGCCCATCTCCAGCACTTCGCCGTCCAGGTGGGTCAGGCGGTGTCCCGGGGCGACGCCCTGGGCGCGGTGGGGGCCTCGGGTGGCCAGTCCGCCCCCGGCCTCTACTTCGAGGTACGCCGCAACGGGGAGCCCATCGATCCCAGCGGCTGGGTCGCCCGGCGCTAGGCGCCTGTCGGATGTGACCGATCGTCGCGAGACGCTCGGGTTTCGCGACGAGCGTATCGAGCCGATGAGGCGACTCGCCCGCTATGTAACGAACCAGGCTCCCGGGCCCGCTATTCCATTGCCGGGCGCGGCCACGCTATGCTGGACGCCCCCATACCGGAACTGCGAGAGCCTGCATGCCCTTACGTCCCGCCGGCCTGACCGCCCCGCTGCGGCGCCTGAGTTCGGCGCTGGTCCCCGTCGTCGCCCTGCTGTCCCTGTCTCTTCCCGCCGTCGCGGCTGCCGAGGAGGATCTCCCGGTGGCCGAGATCCAGTCCTTCGCCGAGGTCTTCGAGCGCATCAAGCGGGCCTATGTGGAGGAGGTCGACGATGCGACCCTGCTGCGCAACGCCACCCGCGGCATGCTCAGCGAGCTGGACCCCCATTCCACCTACCTGGATGCGGAGGCCTACCAGAGCCTGCGCGAGTCCACCGAGGGCGAGTTCGGCGGCGTGGGCATCGAGGTGGGCAAGCGTGACGGCCAACTGACCGTGATCACCCCCATCGACGACACCCCGGCCTCCCGGGCCGGCCTCCAGGCCCAGGACATGATCCTGCGCATCGACGACACCCCCACCGAGGGGCTGTCGCTGCAGGAGGCCGTGGAGCTGATGCGCGGCGAGCCGGGCACCACCATCCGCATGACCATCATGCGCCAGGGCGAGGACGCGCCCCGCAGCGTCGAGATCGAGCGCGAGATCATCCGTACCCAGAGCGTGCGCCATGAGCGGCTGGCGCCCGGCTACGGCTACCTGCGCATCAGCCAGTTCCAGTCCCGCACCGGGGGGCAGGTCATCGAGGCCCTCGAGGCGCTGACCGCGGACGGCCCGCTGGAGGGCCTGGTGCTGGACCTGCGCAACAACCCCGGCGGCGTGCTCCAGGCCGCCGTGGACGTGGCCGATACCTTCCTCGACAGCGGCCTGATCGTCTACACCGAGGGGCGCCTGGCGGACAGCGCGATGCGTTTCTCCGCCGGTCGCCAGACCGCCGCGCCCGCGGTGCCGCTGGTGGTGCTGATCAATGGCGGCAGCGCCTCGGCGGCGGAGATCGTCGCCGGCGCCCTCCAGGACCAGCGGCGGGGCGTGGTGATGGGCACCGAGAGCTTCGGCAAGGGCTCGGTGCAGCAGATCATGCCGCTGGGGGACGGCGAGGCCCTGAAGCTGACCACCGCCCTCTACTTCACGCCCAACGGCCGCTCGATCCAGGCCCAGGGTATCGTCCCGGACGTGGAGGTGGTCCGCGGCCGCCTGGAGCTCGCCGAGGGCAACGGCATGCGCGTGCGCGAGGCCGATCTCGAGGGCCACCTGGCCGGCGAGCGGGAAGGCTCCGAGGCGGACGCGACCAGCGACCGCCTGCGCGACGATTACCAGCTCGGCGAGGCCCTCAACCTGCTCAAGGCGCTGAACGTGCTGAGCCAGCGGGATGTCCCGGTGACCGAGGCCCCCGAGCCGGCCGAGTGACGAGGCGCCCGTCGGCCGAGGGCCGCATTCGCCACGAGTCGTCGGCTGCGCTCGCAGGCTCGCTTACCCGACCTCCGACTAGCGGCAGGAGGCCGGCAGGCGACCACGGCGACCGGTGGCCTGCTGCATCAGCAGTCGCTTGAGCGGGGCCAGCCGATCGACCCCGACGAGGCCCAGGTTGCGGGCCAGGGTCAGCGCCGGGTGGCGAGTGCCGAACAGCAGCCGGAAGCCATCCATCAGCTTGAGCATGGCGGCGTTGTCGCCGCGCCGCCGCCGGGCATAGCGGGCCAGCCAGGCCTCGCAGCCGGGGGCCACGCCCCGTCGGCGGCCCTCGAGTAGTTCCTCGGCCAGCACCGCGACATCCATCAGCCCCAGGTTGACCCCCTGGCCGGCCAGGGGGTGGATGCTGTGGGCGGCATCTCCCACCAGCGCCAGCCCCGGCAGCACATAGCGCCGGGCATGCCGCTGGGTCAGCGGCACGGCCTGGGCGCGGTCGATCACCGTCACCACCCCGAGCCGTCCCTCGATCGCCGTCTCCAGTGCCTGGCCCAGGGCCTCGGCGGAGAGGTCGGTCAGCCGCATGGCCTCCTCGGGGGAGGTCGACCAGACGATGGAGCAGTAGCCGGCATCGTCGTCCAGGGTCAGTGGCAGGAAGGCCAGCGGCCCCTCGGCCAGGAAGGCCTGGCGGGCCACGCCGCCATGGGCACGGGCGGTACGCACCGTGGTGACCACCGCCGCGTGGCCGGTGTCATGGGCCTCGACCTCGATGCCGGCCAGCTCGCGCAGCGGCGAACGGGCCCCGTCGGCGGCCACCACCAGCGGCGCGGCCAGCCGCTCGCCCCCGGCCAGCACCACCTCTCGCCCGCGGTCCGTGGCCTCCAGGCCGGTCACCCGGGCCCCGAAACGCCGCCGCACCGTCGGCAGTGCGGCCAGGCGAGCCTCCAGGGCCGCCACCACCACGTCGTTCTCGACGATATGGCCCAGCACCGGCAGCCCCGCCTGGTCGGCGGAGAAGTTCACCTCGCCGGTGCCCTCGGCGTCCCACACCTGCATGTGGCGATAGGGGGTGACGCGGCGCGCACGCATCCACGACCAGGCACCCAGCCCGTCGAGCAGCCGCTGGGACACCGGGGTCAGGGCGCTGACCCGCAGGCCGGGCTGGCCGCGCCCCGCCGCGGCGGCATCGAGGGGCCCCTCCCGGGCGTCCAGCAGGGTCACCGGCACGCCCGCCTGGCCGAGCAGGCAGGCCAGGGTCGCGCCGACCATCCCGCCGCCGACGATGATCACCTCGCCCGCTAGCGCGGGAACGTCTTCCTGTCGCGGTGTGCTCATCGTTCCACCCCCATGGCCCGCCGGGCCAGGGTCCGACGCAGCGGCCCCACCAGATTGAGCCCCACCAGGCCCGCGGCACGCGCATGGGACAGCACGGGGCTGTCGAGCCCGAACAGCCGCACCAGGCCATCGCTGAAGCGGATGACGCCGTGGCGATCGCCGGCACGTCGGGCCTCGAAGTCCGCCAGGGTCGCCGGGCTGCCCGGCGCCTCGCCCCGGGTCGCGCCGGCCTCGATGGCCGCCACCAGGTCCATGACCCCGCGCAGCGCCAGGTTGAAGCCCTGGCCGGCCACCGGGTGCAGCGCGTGGGCGGCGTTGCCCAGCATCGCCAGCCCCGGCCGGGTCGTCTCCCGGGCGGTGACCAGCGAGAGCGGATAGGCGTGCCGGCGGCCCACCCGGCGAAAGCGGCCGGCCCGGTCACCGAAGGCCGCCTGCAGCTGGGCCAGGAAGTCGCCGTCCTCCAGCGCCAGCCGGGGCCGCTCGCGGCCGGCTGCGTGGGTCCAGACCAGTTCCATGGCCTGTCCCTTGAGCGGCAGCAGGGCGATGGGGCCGGCCGTGGTGAAGCGCTCGTAGGCCATGCCGTCATGGGGACGGTCGACCTCCACGCTGGCGATCAGCGCGACCTGGTCGTAGGGACGCTCCCGGCTCTCGATGCCGAGCCGCTCCTTGAGCCCCGACCGGCCCCCGTCGGCGAGCACCGTCAGGCCGGCCTCGAGCCAGGCGCCGTCGGACAGGCCCAGCCGATGGCCACCGGCCACCGGCTGGATCGCCTCGACCCGGGCCGGGCAATGCCAGGCGAGGGGCAGCTCGCCGAGCCGGCGGTGCAGCACGCGCCCCAGCCAGGCATTGGGAACCACCTGGCCGAGCGCCTCGCCACCCAGTTCCTCGGCGCGCAGGCGGGTTGCCCCGAGTCGGCCCTGCTCGCTGACATGGATGCAGCGGATGGGCGCGGCTTGCTCCGCCATCGCCGGCCACAGCGCCAGCTCGGCGAAGTGGCGCACCGAGCCCTGGGCGATGGCACTGGCGCGGGCATCGAAGCTCGGCTGCCAGGGGGCGTCCAGCTCCGCCGGCAGGGGAGCGGCCTCGATCACCGCCACCGTCAGGCCCAGCCGCCGGATCAGCGGCGCCAGGGCACAGCCCAGGCTGGCCCCGACCAGCCCGCCGCCGATGATGGCGATATCCACGCGACGCGGGGCCTTGCCTCCGGCCGACTCGCTCATGCGACACCCTCCATTATTCCGTAACGTACATTACATAAAGACAACTGACCGATCGATCAGCCGGTCATTCTTTCGCCATCAGGGCTTCGATATCGGCCACCCGCTTGGGGGCCGAGGCGGTGAGCACCTCATGCCCGTCGGGCGTCACCGCCACGTCGTCCTCGATGCGGATGCCGAGGCCCCGGAAGGGCTCGGGCAGGTCCTCGTCCTCGGGCACGTAGAGCCCCGGCTCGATGGTCAGCACCATGCCCGGCACCAGGGGACGGGGCTCGCCGTCCAGGTGGTAGCTGCCCACGTCGTGGACATCGAGCCCCAGCCAGTGGGAGGTGGCGTGAGGGAAGAAGCGGCGGCAGGCATCGGCCTCGAGGCAGGCCTCCAGCTCGCCCTCCAGCAGCCCCAGGCGCAGCAGCCCCGCCGTGAGCTCCCGCACCACCCCGCGATGGATGCCGACCAGTGTGGCGCCCGGGCGCACGGCCGCGATGGCTCGCTCCTGGGCCTCCAGCACCACCTCGTAGAGGGCGCGCTGGGCCGCGTCGAAGCGTCCGTCGACCGGGAAGGTGCGGGTCACATCGCCGGCATAGAGATCGAACTCGGCGCCGGCATCGATCAGCACCAGCTCCCCGCCCCGCAGGGGCTCGCGATTCTCGATGTAGTGCAGCACACGGGCATTGGCGCCGCCAGCGACGATGCTGGCATAGGCCGGGCCGCTGCCGCCCTGCCAGCGGAACTCGTGCTCGAGGTCGGCCTGCAGCTGGTACTCGGCGCGGCCGGCGCGGGCCGCGCCCATGGCGCGACGGTGGGCGAGGCCGGTGATCTCGCCGGCATGGCGCATCAGCGCCAGTTCGGCGGCGCTCTTGACCAGGCGCAGCTCGTGAATGGGCCCGGCGATGTCGGCGAAGGACAGCGGAGCCCGCGCCCCGCGACGCGCCCCGGCCAGCAGGCTGCCGCGAATTCGCTCGGCGAGGCGCAGGGCCTTGCCGTCGCCCAGCGGCAGGTAGAGGGTGGTGCGACCGTCCAGCAACTCGGTGAGGCGCGCGTCGCGTTCGGCGTTCTCGAAGGCCTGGTCGATGCCGTGGTGGCACTCGGCCCCCCGGGCGCCGAGACGCCGGCCGGTCCAGGTCTCCATCTCGGGATCCCGATCCTGGCAGAACAGCACGCTCTCGCCGGCTTCCCGGCCAGGCAAAAGCAGCAGCAGGGCGTCGGGCTCGGGAAAGCCGGTCAGGTAGTGGAAGTCGCTGTCCTGGCGGAAGGCGAATTCGCTGTCCCGGGAACGGGTCACCAGCGAGGCCCCCGGCAGCAGTACGGCGGCCTCCGGCGGCAGCTGGGCCATCAGGCGGCAACGGCGCTCACGGAACTCCTCGAGGCCGATGGGGGCGGGACGGGGCAGGGGATCGGCGGACATGGCGGCTCCTCGATGGGGATGGACGGCGGCAGGGCGGGGCGGCACGGGCCTCAGTGCTGGGGGCCGGGGTCGTCCGCCTGCTCCACCTGGGGCTGGCCGGGGTGCTGCTCGGTGTAGAGCAGCATGGCCGCCATGCGTGCGTGCTCGGTCAGGGCGAAGAGGTCGTTCTCGTTCTCGGCGCTGTCGTCGATATCGGTGTCGATCGCGGAGAGCCCCTGGAGATCGTCGATGGCCTCCCGCAGCGATTCGGACCACCCCTGGCGCGTGGCCTCGCCGGCATCCTGGAGCACCTCGAGGAAGCCCTGGGTCCATTCCTTGAGGCCCTGGGCCCGCTCGGCCAGCGAGAACAGCTCGTCCGGCAGCAGCGGCTCGAAGTTGAGCTCGCTGCCGGCCAGCGCCTCCAGGGTCTGGCGCCGCCAGCCCAGCAGGCGCTCGGCGGCGGCCTCGTCCCGCGGCTGTTCGACCCCCAGGCTGAGGCAGACCGCCTCCAGCCAGGCTTCGGCGCTGAGGTCGTGCAGCGCCAGGGAGGCGCACAGGCGACCATCGAGGAAGGCCGGCGACTGCATGCTGCCATGCAGCAGGAAGGTGTCGGCGATATCGGAGAAATCCTGGCGTTCGTTGATCAGTGACATGGAACCGTCCGTGCTGGAGCCGCGCGGCGCGTTGACCGCCTGCAAACGGCTCTCTTATAGTGGCTTGATATTCGTGATGCCCACGATGTTAACGCATCGGGGCCCCATGGCGCGCACCTGCAATGGCGCGTGCCGCGGCCCCCGCCGGAGACCCCATGACCGACGCCTCGCGGCCCACCACCGAGATCAGCCTGCTGGAACGCCAGTACGTCATCGCCTGTCCCCCCGAGGAGCAGGACAAGCTGGAGCGCGCCGCCCGCTACCTGGATCGCGCCATGCAGGGCATCCATGCCCAGGGCAAGGTGGTCGATCGGGAGAAGATCGCCATCATGGCCGCCCTGAACATCACCCACGAGCTCCTCGAGGCCCTGGACGAGCGCCGCGCCGGCGAGCACAGCCTGAGCGAGCTCAGCCAGCGCCTGGAGCGCGCCCTGGCCGACGCCCCCGGTCGCTGAGGATTCTTCACTTTGGCCCGGCCGGCGGCTCTGCTAGGATGGAGACGTTCCCTGGGGTGTGCGCCAGTCGTTATAGTCCCTCGAGCCTATGAGCAATACCCAGGGGGCCAAATGCTAGCCGAGCCCGTGTGCATGTCCGTGCGACGGAAAGCCTGACGGTTCGGCTGCGGCCACCCACCTTGAACCACTGGGTTCAAGGGCCAGAACGACAGCGGCACTCTGGGGAACCTCATCCGACATGACCGACATGCAGGATATCGCCGCACCCGTGACACGAGACGACGCCCGCCGCCGCCTGCGCCGCGACCTCAGGCATCGTCGCCGTGCCCTGAGCGCCAGGCAGCAACGCGAGGCCGCCACCCGGCTATGCCAGCGCCTGCGCCGGCTGCCGGAAGTCCGTCACGCCAAACGCGTGGCCCTCTACCTGCCCAACGACGGCGAGATCGACCCCACCCCGCTGATGCGCTGGCTGCACGCCCGCAACGCCCGCGTCTACCTGCCGGTGCTCCGGCCGCTCACCCATAATTCCCTGTGGTTCGTCCACTACCATCGCGGCACGCCCATGGTGACCAACCGCTTCGGCATCCCCGAGCCCTGCACCCGCCATGGCGCCCACCGGGCACGCCGCCGGGCGCCCTGGACCCTCGACCTGATCCTGTTGCCGCTGGTGGGCTTCGACGACCACGGCCAGCGCATCGGCATGGGCGGGGGCTTCTACGACCGCACCCTGGCCTTCACCCGCCGCCCGGGCCCCCGCCCGAGGCTGATCGGCCTGGCCCACGACTGCCAGCGCGTCGCACGGCTGCCCGTGGCGCCCTGGGACGTGCCGCTGGACGCCATCGTCAGCGATACCCGTATCCTGCGGCCCTGAGGCGGCGACCACGCCCGGTAACGCAAAAGGCGGCCGATGCAGGGCATCGGCCGCCTTTTGCCATCCAGGCCCGGGACTCAGTTGCCGGCCAGCGCCTGGGCATAACCGGTCGCCACCACCCCGATCCCGAAGATCAACACCAGCGTCATGACAAGATCGGGCTTGCGCTTCATCCCTCGACTCCCTTCGGCCACCATCATGTTCGGGTCGCAATCAGGCGACAGCCTCGTCGCCTGTCGACGACGGAAGCCTAGCGAAAGGTCCCGGACATGACAACTATCATGCTCAACGCATGAGAAAAATCATGCCAGGGATGATCCGCCATCCGGGGTATGTCAGCGCTCACCCCGGCTCGCCTCAGGCCATGAACAGGCGATAGGCGGGATTGTCGGATTCCTTCCAGTAGCGATAGCCGATGTCGTCGAAGTATTCCTCGACATGGGTGCGGTCGCCGTTGGGCACCTGCATGCCCACCAGCACCCGCCCATAGGCCGCCCCATGGTTGCGGTAGTGGAACAACGAGATGTTCCAGTCCTGGGGCAGGTGGGTGAGGAAGTTCATCAGCGCACCGGGACGCTCGGGGAACTCGAAGCGATAGACCTCCTCGTCGAAACGCTCCTTCGGCCGTCCGCCCCCCAGGTGGCGGATATGCAGCTTGGCCAGCTCGTTGTCGGTGAGGTCCTCCACCGGGTAGCCGGCCTCGCGCAGCTTGTCGATCACCGCCTGGCGATCCTCCCCGCCGGGCTTGACCTGGACGCCGACGAAGATGTGCGCCTGCGCGGGATCGGCATAGCGATAGTTGAACTCGGTGACCATGCGCTTGCCGATGGTGCGGCAGAACTTCTTGAAGCTGCCCGGCTTCTCGGGGATGGTCACCGCCAGGATCGCCTCGCGCTGCTCGCCGAGTTCGGTGCGTTCGGCGATGTGCTGCAGGCGATCGAAGTTGGTGTTGGCCCCGGAGTTGATGCAGACCAGGGTCTCGCCCGACACGCCGGTCCGCTGGATGTACTTCTTGAGGCCGGCCAGCGACAGGGCGCCGGAGGTCTCGGAGACCGCCCGGGTCTCCTCGAAGATGTCCTTGACCGCCGCGCACATCTCGTCGGTGTTGACGGTAATGACGTCATCCACCAGGTCCCGCATCACCGCGAAGGGCGCCTCACCGATCTGGGCCACGGCGACGCCCTCGGCGAAGACCCCGACCTGGTCGAGGATCACCCGCTCGCCGCTGTCCAGGGCCGCCTTGAGGCAGGCGCTGTCCTCCGACTCCACGCCGATCACCTTGATCTCGGGGCGCAGGTACTTGACGTAGGCGGCCACGCCGGCGATCAGGCCGCCGCCGCCCACCGGCACGAAGATGGCATCCAGGCGGCCGGCGTGCTGGCGCAGGATCTCCACGGCGATGGTGCCTTGCCCGGCGATGACGTCGATATCGTCGAAGGGCGGGATATAGGTATAGCCGTGCTCGGCGATCAGCTCCTGGGCATGGGCGGCGGCCTCGGCGAAGGCATCGCCCTTGAGCACCACCTTGGCGCCCCGGGCGCGCACGGCGGCCACCTTGATCTCGGGGGTGATGCGCGGCATGACGATCACCGCCTTGACGCCCATCAGCTTGGCGGCCATGGCCAGGCCCTGGGCATGGTTGCCCGCCGAGGCGGCGATCACGCCCTTGGCCTTCTGCTCGTCGGTGAGCTGGGCCATCTTGTTGTAGGCGCCGCGAATCTTGAAGGAGTGGACCGGCTGCAGGTCCTCGCGCTTGATCAGGATCTGGTTGTTGAATCGGCGAGAGAGGAAGGGGGCCGGGGAGATCGGCGTTTCCCGGGCGGCCTCATAGACCCGGGCCTGGAGAATCTTCTTGACGGTGGCTTCGAGCATCCTGATATCCCAATGGGGTGACGCGAGAGGGCCGCTGACGCGGCATGAAGGGAACCCCTATTGGTAGCATTCCGGCCACCGTGGCGTCCAGCACGCGGCCGCGCCATGCCCTATAATGGCGCGGCATTCGCCACCCACCAACAGCGAGCAGGACATGACCCAGGACGAACTCAAGGACGCCGTGGCGGCCGCTGCCCTCGACGAGATCCGCCCCCTCCTCGGACGCGATGTCGTCATCGGCGTCGGCACCGGCTCCACCGCCAACCGCTTCATCGACCGGCTGGCCACCCTGCGCGGTGACTTCCGCGGCGCCGTGGCCAGCTCCGAGGCCAGTGCCGAGCGCCTGCGTGGCCATGGCATCGACGTCTTCGAGCTCAACGAGACCGGCACCCTGCCCGTCTATGTCGACGGCGCCGACGAAGTGAACGCTCACTTGCAGATGATCAAGGGCGGCGGCGCGGCCCTCACCCGGGAGAAGGTCGTCGCCGCCTGCGCCGAGCGCTTCGTGTGCATCGCCGATGCCTCCAAGCTGGTCGAGCGGCTGGGCGATTTCCCGCTGCCGGTGGAGGTGATCCCCATGGCGCGCTCCTACGTCGCCCGGGAACTGGTCAAGCTGGGTGCCGACCCGGTCTACCGCCAGGGCGTGATCACCGACAACGGCAACCGGATCCTCGACTGCTTTGAATTCATGATCGACGACCCGGTGGCCATGGAGGCCCGCCTCAACGCCATCGCCGGGGTGGTGACCAACGGCCTGTTCGCCGCCCGTGGCGCCGACGTGCTGCTGCTCGGTACCGACCAGGGCGTCGAGCGCCGCATGCCGCAGTAAGCGTTCACTCCGCGGGCAGCAGGCGCTCCAGGCCTTCCAGGGTACGGGCCAGGGCGCCGCGGTTGGCCTCGACCACCGCCCGCCCGGCGGCGGCGAGCCGCTCGCGCGCCGCCGCATCGCCGAACAGCCGATCCAGCTCGCCGACCAGGGCCTCGGCATCGGCGACCTCCACCAGCGCCTCCCGCTCGCGCAGCGCCTCGGCCACATCGGAGAAGTTGGCAAGCTCGGGCCCGGTCAACACGGGCACCCCCATGGCGGCCGGTTCCAGGAGGTTGTGGCCGCCCACCGGCACCAGGCTCCCCCCGACGAAGGCCAGGTCCGCCGCCCCGTAGAGGGCCGCCAGTTCGCCCATGGTGTCGCCCAGATAGACCGCCGTCTCGCCGATGGGGAGCTCGTGCCGGGCGCGGCGCGCCGTGGCCAGCCCCCGGGCCGCGCACAGCTCGGCCACGGCGGCGAAGCGCCGGGGGTGGCGCGGCACCAGGATCAGCAGCGCCTCGGGGCGCGTCTCGCGCAGCCGTGCATGGGCCTCGAGCACCGCCTCGTCCTCGCCGGGATGGGTCGAGCCGGCCACCCATACCGGGCGCTCGCCGAGCTCGCGACGCAAGCGCTCACTCACCTCGCGGGCCGCCTCGTCAGGGGCCAGGTCGAACTTCAGCGAGCCGGTCACCCGGATCGCGTTCGGCGCCATGCCCAGCGCCCGGAACCGCTCGGCGTCCGCCGACGACTTGGCCCCCAGCCAGCTCACGTGGGAAAGGGCCTCGGCCATCAGCCGGCCCAGGCGCCGGTAGCGGCGGAAGGCCCGCGGCGAGAGCCGGCCGTTGACCACCGCCACCGGCACGCCCCGGCGGTCGCAGGCCGCCAGCAGGTTGGGCCAGAGCTCGGTCTCGAAGAAGATGGCCAGCCGCGGGCGCAGTCGGTCGACGAAGCGTCGGGCCGCGCCGGGGAAGTCCAGGGGCACGAAGTGATGACTCACTTCGCCGCCATCCCGCCGCTCGGCGGCCTTCTCCACCAGCGCCAGGCTGCGTTCGGCGCCGGTGGCGGTCATGGTGGTGATCACCAGGCGGTGTCGCGGGTAGCGCCGGCAGAGGGCCTCGATCAGCGGCCGGGCGGCCTGGACCTCCCCCACCGAGGCGCAGTGCAGCCACAGGGTGTGCGTGGCCGGGGAGGCCGTCGGGATGGCGCCGAGGCGCTCGGCCCGGGGACGGCCGGGCAGCTGTTCCCGCCAGACCCGCCGCCAGATCAGCGGCGACAATGCCAGCAGGGCGACGGAGTAGAGTCGCCGTGCCCAGGGATGTCCCGTCATCAGGTCTCGCGGTCGAGGATGGTGGCGATCATCGCCGTGGTGGAGACGCCGTCCTCGAAGCCGAGCACCGTCACCTCGCCCCCGGCGGCGCGCACCGCCTCGCCGCCGGCGATCTGCTCGGGTCGGTAGTCACCGCCCTTGACCAGCACGTCGGGCAGCACCGCCTCGATCAACCGCTGGGGGGTGTCCTCGGTGAAGGGCACCACCCAGTCGACGGCGCCCAGGCCGGCCAGCACCTGCATGCGCCGGGCCAGGGGGTTGATCGGCCGCGAGGGGCCCTTGAGCCGCGCGATGGAGGCATCGTCGTTGACCGCCACGATCAGCCGGTCGCCGAGCTGGCGGGCGTGCTCGAGATAGGCCACGTGGCCGGCGTGGAGGATGTCGAAGCAGCCGTTGGTCATCACCACCCGCTCGCCGCGGGCCTGGGCGGCGCGAACCGCCTCGCACAGCGGCGCCTCGCCGATGACGCCGAACTCGGCCAGCTTGTCGCCGTGCAGGGCGGTGTAGAGCTCGGCGATGGACAGCGTGGCGGTCCCGGGCTTGGCGACCACCAGGCCGGCGGCCAGGTTGGCCAGGGTCATGGCCTCGGGGAAGCCGTGGCCGGCGGCGAGCGCCAGGCCCAGCACGCCGATCACCGTGTCGCCGGCACCGGTCACGTCGAAGACCTCCCGGGCCCGGGTCGGCAGGTGCAACGGCTCGTGGTCGGCGCGGATCAGGGTCATGCCCTTCTCGCTGCGGGTGATCAGCAGCGCCTCCAGCTCCAGCTCGGCGCGCAGGGCCTGGCCCTTGGCGGCCAGGGTGGCATCGTCGGGGCAGGCGCCCATCACCGCCTCGAACTCGGCCAGGTTGGGGGTGATCACGCTGGCCCCGCGGTACTTGCGGAAGTCGCCGCCCTTGGGGTCCACCAGTACCCGCTTGCCGGCACCGCGCACCGTGGCGATCAGCCCCTCGACATCGGCCAGGGTGCCCTTGCCGTAGTCGGAGAGGATCACCAGGTCGGCACGGGGCAGGGCCTCCTCGACCCGCAGGGCCAGGCCGCTGGTATCGACCTCGCCGAGGCCCTGCTCGAAGTCGAGGCGGATCAGCTGCTGGTTGCGGCTCATGACCCGCAGCTTGGTGATGGTCGGCACCTCGCGGCTGCGCGCGAAGTGAGTGCTCACCCCGGCATCCTGCAGGCGGCTCTCCAGCCGGTCGGCATTCTCGTCGTAGCCCACCAGGCCGGCGAGCCCCGCCTGGGCGCCCAGGGAGGCGATGTTGAGGGCCACGTTGGCCGCGCCGCCCGGGCGGTCCTCGGCCTCGTCGACCCGCACGACCGGCACCGGGGCCTCGGGGGAGATGCGGGAGGTGCCGCCATGCCAGTAGCGGTCGAGCATGACGTCGCCCACTACCAGCAGGCGCGAGCGCTCCAGGGCGGTCAGATCAAGCTTCATCGGAAGGCTCCGTTTCCTTGCGGGTCGAGGAGGCAGCGAGCAGCGCCTCGAGGTTGCGGATGACGTCGTCGGCCCGGATCAGCGACATGGCATCGGGATGGCGCACCCGCTGGCCCCAGGGCAGCGTCTCGGGGTCCTCGTGCAGGTAGGTCGTCACCGCGTCGGGATAGCGGTTGACCACGAAATCGCGCCAGCGATAGGGGCCGGCGCGATCGGGGTTGGTGGTGGCGAAGAGGCCGACCACCGGGGTGTCGAGGGCGTTGGCCATGTGGACCGGGCCCGAGTCCGGGGCCACCACCGCCCGGGCCCGGGCGATCAGCGCCAGCAGGCCCTTCAGCGAGGACGCGCCGATGGCGTCGATCACCGCACCGGGCTGGCTGAGGGACTGGATGCGGCTGCCCATCTCGCGTTCCTGGGTACTGCCGCCACCGGTGAGCACGGTCGTCAGTCCATGCTGCACCCAGGCATGCTCGACCACCGCCGCATAGCCCTCGGCGGACCAGTTGCGGAAGTTGCGCAGGCGCGGGTTGGCGCAGGGGCTCATCAGCATGTAGGGGATGTGCCCGGTCAACCCGGCGGCTTCCTCGAAGGCGGCCTCGGGGATCGCCAGGTCCCATTGCGCCGACAGGTCCTTCACGCCGAGCAGCCGGGCGAAGTCGAGGAAGGAGTCCACCACGTGGGCGCGGGGATGCGGTGCCAGCTGGCGATGGGTGAACCAGTGCTGGGCATCCTTGGCCCGGGCCTTGTCGTAGCCGACGCGCACGTCCGCCTTGAGGCCCAGCGAGAGGACGCTGGCGCGCAGCGCCTGCTGCATGTGCAGCAGGACGTCGAAGCGGGTGTCCGCGAGCTCGCGCCACAGCGCGCGCATGCCGGCGATCCCCGAGGCCTTGTCGTAGACCACGAACTCGACCCCGGAAAGGCCGGCCAGTAGACTGTGCTCGCCCTTGCCGATGATCCAGGTGATGCGCGCCTCCGGCCACTGGCGCTGCAGGGCACGCACCGTCGGCACCAGGTTGCAGACATCGCCCAGGGCGGAGAGACGCAGCACGCCGATGTGCTCGGGTCGGACGGGCAGAGGATGCTTCATGCGATTGGCAACGTATCGAACGGGAAAGGTTTTCATTCTATATGATGCGGACAGTTTATGTGACGCCGACGAGGCGCCACAAATCGGTCCACACAGCCTCGATCCCGCCCACTGGCGCCGCACGGGCCGGGTGGTGGGCGAGGCACCCGGGCGCGGCGCCAGCCTGTTCCTCGAGGCCGGCGCGGAGCAGTGGGTCCTGCGTCCCTACCGTCGCGGCGGACTGGTCGCCCGGGTGAGCGATGCCCGCTACCTGTGGACCGGGCGGGAGCGGACCCGCGCCTTCCGCGAGATGCGCCTGACCGCCGAGCTCTTCGCCCTCGGCCTGCCCGTGCCCCGGCCGGTGGCCGCCGGCGTCACCCGCCACGGCCTCACCTACGAGGCCGCCCTGCTGACCGTCCGCGTGCCCGGCGCGCGGGCCCTGGCCGAGCGCCTGGCCAGCGGCGCGGCCGATGCGGGCCTGCTGCGGGAGGTGGGCCGCACGGTGCGCCGCTTCCACGATGCCGGCCTCGACCATGTCGACCTCAACGCCCGCAACCTGCTGGTGGCCCCCGACGACGGTGTCTGGCTGATCGACCTGGACCGCTGCCGGCGGCGGCCACCCGGCGCCTGGCGGGAGGCCAACCTCGACCGGCTGGCTCGCTCGCTGGTCAAGTTCGACGCCGGGGAGGCCATGGCCGACATCCGCCAGGGCTACACGGCGCCCGCGCCCGCCTGAGACGCCACGGGAAGGCCAGGAGTTGCCGGGACAGCGACGGCAGATTCGATTCTGGCCAAGCTCGAGCGCTTAGGCAGCGGACTCGCCGGCGTATTCTCCCACCAGCGCACGAACATGGGCCTCGAGGGTGAAGGCCTCGAGCACCCGCGCCCGGCCGGCCTGGCCCAGCCGATGCTGCAGTGCAGCATCGGCACTCAGCTCGCCCAGGGCCGCGGCCCAGGCGTCGGGGTCCTCGGGGGCGGCCAGGCGTCCGGTGGTGGCATCGACCAGCTCGGGTATCGCCCCGCTGTCGGCCCCCACCACCGGCCTGGCGGCGGCCATGGCCTCGATCACGGTGAGGCCGAAGGCCTCGTTGCGCGACGGCACGCAGACGATATCCAGGGCCGCGAGACAGCGCGGCAGGTCGCCTCGAAAGCCGGCGAAGCTGATCCGCGCGGTGAGCCCCAGGGCCGCCACCCGCTCGCGCAGCTCCGCCACGAAGGCCTCGTTGCTGCCCTCGCCGGCGGCAAGCCCCCCGATCAGCACCCCGTGCCAGGCCAGCTCGGGCCGTGCCTCAACCAGCCGCGCCAGCGCCTCGACCCAGACCGCCTGCCCCTTGCCCGGGGTGATCCGCCCCGGCAGGCCGATGGCCACCGCGCCCTCCGGCACGCCCAGTTCGGCGCGCAGTGCCCGGCGCTCGTCCGCGGCGAGGCCGGCGACATGGGCCGACGGATCGATGCCGAGGTAGAGCCGGCGGATGCGCTCGGGGGGCAACGGCAAGGCCCGGAGATTGCGGGCCCGCGTGGTCTCGCTGATCGAGAATAACCGCGTCAACCGTCCGTAGGCCCAGCGGTGGTAGGGGTCCCGCTTGGGCCGGGTGACGCCCATGTGGTCGGTGAAGAACAGCCGCAGCCCCGGGCGCAGCGTGGTCAGCAGCGCCCCCAGGCGCAGATCGCTGGACTTGTGGCAGTGCACGACGTCGATCTCGTGGGCCTTCAGGTAGGCCAATATCCGCCCGACCCGCCACAGCGCCTTGCCGCGGGACGGCACCGTCAACGGCGTGACGCCCGCTGCCTCGAGGCTGGCCGCCACCCGGGAGCCTTCCAGCGCCAGGCCGTGGGCCTCCCACCCCTGGCGGGCCAGCTCGGGTATAATCCGGGCAGGATACATTTCCAGTCCGCCCCAGCCGTTCGAGAGGCAGAGCTGCATGACCTTGGGTCTCAAGGCATCCTCCATTCGGTGTCGGGGCTCGGGAGCCCAGATGACGAGTTTCTCCGCTCAACGGCCGCCGCGCCTGCTGGTGGTGCGCAACGACAAGCTCGGCGACTTCATGCTGGCCTGGCCGGCGCTGGCCGGCCTCAAGGCCGCCGCGCCGCGGCCCCATGTCAGTGTGCTGGTCCCGGACTATACCGCCCCCCTGGCCCGCGCCTGCCCCTGGGTCGACGAGGTGATCCTCGACCCGGGCGACGGCGCCGGCCGCGAGGCCCGACGCGCGCTGCTGGCCCGCCTGAAGGCAAGGTCCTTCGATGCCTTGCTGACGCTGTTCTCCACGCCGCGCATCGGCTGGCTGGGCTGGCGAGCCGGCATCCCGCTGCGCCTCGCGCCGGCCACCAAGTGGGCGCAGCTATTCTACAACCACCGCATCCCCCAGCGCAGGTCGCGCTCGGAGAAACCCGAGTACGTCTACAACCTGGAGCTCGCCGAGGCGCTGATGGACGCCCTGGCCCTGTCGCATCCGCCCCGGCCGGCACCGCCCTACTGGCCGCTGTCCGCGGCGGAACGGGCGGCGCAGCGGGATGCCATCGCCGCGAGCCTGGGCCTCGAGACCGAGCGTCCCTGGCTGTTCCTGCATGCCGGCAGCGGTGGCTCGGCGGTCAACCTGACGGCCGAGGCCTATGCGACGCTGGCGCGGGACGTGGATGCCCGCCTGCGCGCCACGGGTGTGGCGCCGGCCTGGGTGCTGACCGCCGGCCCCGGCGAGGAAACCCACGCCGAGACCCTCGCCGCCAGCCTGCGAGAGGCCGGCCTGGCCGCCCACCGCCTGCCGCCGAGTCCGGGGCTCGAGGCCTTCGCTCGCCGTCTCGCGGCGGCGGACCTGTTCATTGCGGGCTCCACCGGGCCGCTGCACATCGCCGCCTGCCTGAACCGCCCCACCGCCGGATTCTACCCCTCGCGGCGCTCGGCGACGCCGCTGCGCTGGCAGACCTGCAACAGCGAGGACCGGCGCCTGGCCTTTTGTCCCCCCGACGACGCCCACGAGGCGGACATGACGGCCATCGACCTGGACGACGCCGCGACGCGCATCGCCCGACAGCTGCAACCTTCCCCCATCAGCGAGCCTCACCCATGACGTCCATCACCGGCATCATCATCACGCTCAACGAGGCCGACAACGTCACCGACTGCGTCGCCTCCCTGCAACGGACCTGCGACGAGGTGATCGTCGTCGATTCCGGCAGCCGGGACGATACCGTGGCGCTCGCCGAGGCCGCCGGCGCCAGGGTCATCCATCAGCCCTACCTGGGCGACGGCCCCCAGAAGGCCTTCGCCGTGCCCCAGGCACAACACGACTGGATTCTGGCGATGGACGCCGACGAGCGCCTGGACGACGACGCGGTCGAGGCGATCCGCGGCCTGCCCCTGGACGACCCGCGCACGGCCTATCGCTTCCGGCGCCGCAACTTCGCCGGCCGCCACTGGATCCGCGCCGCGGGCTTCTATCCGGATCCGGTGACCCGGCTCTACAACCGCACCAGCGCCGGCTACCTGCCGAAGAAGGCGCATTCCTCGGTCCAGGCCCCCAGGGTGGTGGACCTGGATGCCCATATCCGCCACTTCACCTACCGCGACCTGTCCCACTGGATCACCCGCATCGATGCACTCTCCAGCCGCGATGCCTGGGCCATGAAGGAGCGCGGCAAGCCCCCCTCGCGGTATCGCCCCATCCTGCACGCGGCCAGCGCCGGCTTCCGCAAGCTGATCCTCAAGGGCGGCCTGCTCCAGGGCCCAGACGGCTTCACCGTGGCCATGACCACGGCGTTTCACGCCTACATGAAGTATGCCAAGCTGAACGAACTGTACGAGAACGAGAGCGCGACCTCCGACGCCGACGATGCTTGATCGCTTCCTCTCCCCCCGGCTCCAACGGCCGCGCTGGTGGGCCCTGCTGACCCTGGGCCTGGCCCTGGGCTTTACCGCCGTCACCGTGACTCGCCTGCCGACCCTGGCGATGTGGCCGATCGCCGCCGCCTGGCTGTGGCTGGGCCGCACCCTGCGCTGGGGCGCCTCGCCGCCGGACGCGTCGGCGCCTCGCCGCTGGCCCTGGTCGCTGGTGCCGCTGATCCTGTGGGGCCTCTACGTCTATCTGGCCGACAGCTTCGGCATCGTCGACCTGGGCGCGGTCTTCTTCCATCTCCAGGCGGGCATCGGCGAGCACGGCGGCGGCGAGCGACTGGTCGTCGCCGCGCTCTTCACCCTGGCCATGCTGCTGGTGCTGGCGGCCTTCACCTGGCTGGTGCGCGTCGACCCGCGCTGGCGACGCCGGGAACGCCTGCTGGCCGTGGTCCTGCTGGTCGGCAACCCGCTGCTGATCGATCTCGGTCAGCGTGGCGCGGCCATCGTCACCGAGGACGGCGCCTGGCTGGATCGCCGCTACGTGCCGCCGGTGATCCGCGCGGCACCGGCCGAGCCGCCCAACCTGCTGATCTTCTATCTGGAAAGCCTGGAGCGTACCTACGCCGACCGCGAACGCTTCGGCGACGCCTATGCGCCGCTCGCCGAGCTGGGCCGGCGCGGCGTGGTCTTCGAGGGCGTGCGCCAGCTCGACAACACCGGCTGGACCATGGCCGGCATGATCGCCAGCCAGTGCGGCACGCCGCTGATGCCCGCCGGGCTGCTCCACGACAGCCAGTTCGAGCCCCTCGAGCGAGTCGTCCCGGGGGTCAACTGCCTGGGCGACCTGCTGGATGCCCAGGGCTATGCCCTGAGCTATCTCGGCGGCGCCAGCACCCGCTTCGCCGGCAAGGGGCGCTTCTATACCGACCATGGCTTCGATCGGGTGAGGGGGCGCGAGACCCTGGCGCCGCGCCTCGACGATCCGGACTACCTGAACAGCTGGGGCCTCTATGATGACAGCCTCTACGGCTTCGTGGAGGAAGAGGTGCGCCGCCTCGAGGCCGAGGGGGGGCCCTGGGGGCTAGTCAGCCTGAGTCTCGGCACCCATCCGCCCAACGGCTTCCCGGCACGCGACTGCCGCAAGCGGCAGGGGACGTTCGACGGCGTGGATATCCTCTACTCGGTGGAATGCTCGGCCTGGCTGGTGAGCCGCCTGGTGCGCCGCCTGGAGGCCGAGGGACTGCTGGAGGATACCCTGGTGGTGATCGCCAGCGACCACCTGACCATGCGCGTCTCGGCGTGGGACCGGCTGATCGCCGGGCCCCGCGCCAATACCTTCATGCTGATCGGCAATGATCTCCCGCCCCGCCGCATCCGGGTCGAGGCCTCGACCATGGACGTGCTGCCCACGGTGCTGGAAGCCATGGGGTTCTCCCTCGACCGCCACCGGGCCGGCCTCGGCGTCTCGCTGCTCGCCCGCGACCCGACCCTCGTCGAGGAGCACGGCCTGGAGACCCTCAACGCCCGGCTCAAGGAGGAGACGGCCCTGCAGGCGCGCCTGTGGCAGGGCCTGGACATCCGTCCGCCCTTTCCCCCGTCGGAGTTCCCGCCGCCTAGGTCGACAGCAGCGCCCGGAGCACCCGGGACGGCGTCAGCAGATTGAGGCAGTTGGTATGGCCCAGCGGACAGGTCCGCTGGAAGCAGGGGGAACAGTCCAGCGCCAGGTAGTGGATCACGGCTTCCTCGGTGAGCGGCGGCGTGTACGCCGGGGAGGAGGAACCGTAGAGGGCCTGGACCCGGGTGCCCGCCGCGGCGGCCACGTGCATCAGGCCGGAATCATTGGTCACCGCCTGGCGGCAGTCGGCGAGCAGGTCCACGGCATCCGCCAGACGGGTCTTGCCGCACAGGTTGTGGACGTGCGCGAGGCCGGTGGCGATGGTGTCCCCGGCCTCCGCCTCCTTGGGGCCGCCCAGCACACGCACCTCATGCCCCTCGGCCACCAGCGCCTCGGCCAGTTCCCGGAAGTAGGCCAGCGGCCATTGCTTGGCCGGGCCGTACTCGGCACCGGGCATCATGGCGATGGCCGGTCGCGTCCCCAGCCCGTGCTCGGCCTGCAGGGCCGCCAGGTTGGCGTCGTCGCGGCGCAGCACCGGCCGCGGCACGGCGAAGTCGCCCCGCGCGGCCTCCTCCGCCGGCAGGCCCAAGGCCACGAAGCGCTTGACGGTCTGGTCGAGTACCGTCTTGTCGAGCTCGCGACGATCGTTGAGCAGGCCATAACGCTGCTCGCCGAGGAAGCCGGTACGGCGGGGAATGCGCGCCAGGAAGGGTACCAGCGCCGACTTCCAGGAGCGCGGCAGGACGATGGCGCGATCGAAGCGCCCGCGCAGCCCGGCCGCCAGCCGACGCCGCCCCGACCAGCCGACCTCGCCGTGACCCACCTCCAGGGCGGCGACCTCGTCGACCTCCGCCATCCGCTCGAGAATCGGCCGCGACCAGGCCGGCGCCACCACGCCGATCCGCGCCCCGGGACTGCGTCCGCGGAGGGTCTTGAACAGGCTCTGGGCCATGACCATGTCGCCGACCCAGGACGGACCGACGACCAGGATACGCTCGCCAGGCTCAGGCATTCAGCCACTCCAGGTAGGCTCGCACGCCCTCGGCGACGGTGCGGAACTCGCGATCATAGCCGGCCTCGCGCAGCCGAGCGATGTCGGCCCTGGTGTAGCTCTGGTAGCGGCCCTTGAGCTCCTCGGGAAAGTCGATGTACTCGATCCTGCCCTGGCCGTAGTAGTCGATCACCGCCTCGCCGATGGCCTTGAAGGGCTCGGCGCGGCCGGTGCCCAGGTTGAAGATGCCGGAGGCCTCGGGGTGGTCGAGGAACCACAGGTTGACGTCGACCACGTCGCCCACGTAGATGAAGTCGCGGCTCTGCATGCCGGCCTCATAGCCGTCCCAGGCACCGAACAGCTTGAGGTCCTGGCCGGCGCTGACCTGGGTGTGGTGGTGGTAGGCGACACTGGCCATCTTGCCCTTGTGCTGCTCGCGGGGGCCGTAGACGTTGAAGTAGCGGAAGCCCACCACCTGGCTCTCGAACTCGTCGTGGCGGGCGCGCACGTACTGGTCGAACAGCAGCTTGGAGTAGCCGTAGACGTTGAGCGGCTTCTCGTGCTCGGGCTCCTCGCGGAACACCTCGCTGCCGCCGTAGGTGGCCGCCGAGGAGGCATAGAGGAAGGGAATGCCCTTGAGCTGGCAGAAGTGCAGCAACTCCTTGGAGTACTCGAAGTTGTTCTCGAGCATGAAGCGGCCGTCCCACTCCGTGGTGTCGGAGCAGGCCCCCTGGTGGAAGATCGCCTCGATGGGCGGCAGGTGCGCGTTCTCGCCGTTGAGGGCGGCCCGCATCCGGGCCAGGAAGTCGTCCTTGTCCAGGTAGTCGCCGAGGGTACAGTCGGCGAGGTTGATGAACTTGGTGCCGTCGCGGAGGTCATCGACCACCAGCACGTCGTCGCGGCCGCGGGCATTGAGTGCCTTGACCAGATTCGAGCCGATGAAGCCGGCTCCGCCTGTCACTACGATCATGGGGATTCCTCTCTATGCGGTTGAGACCATTGCGGTTGGCCGATGAAGCGGGGCGCCGGGGACGGGGCGAAGAGAGGGTCCTACGCCAGGGATGGCGTCGGTAGCGCCCAGGGAGGGGTTCACAGCGCCCTCTCGCAGCCCCGTCGACGGATCAGCCCCGAGCACTCGCTCGACGGCGATGGCCCCATGTATTCCAGGCTGCGCCTATAACCGATCTGCCCGTGATTGTATACTTGACGGCTCGTGAATTCATGGCCAACGGTGCTTCCGCAATGACACAGTCGACGCCAGACGTGACAACCTTCCAGGGCCTGATCCTGGCCCTGCAGCAGTACTGGGCCGAACAGGGCTGCGTGGTCCTCCAGCCCCTGGACATGGAGGTCGGCGCCGGGACCTTCCACCCGGCCACCTTCCTGCGCTCCATCGGTCCCGAGACCTGGAATGCCGCCTACGTGCAGCCTTCCCGTCGCCCCACCGACGGCCGCTATGGCGAGAACCCCAACCGCCTGCAGCACTACTACCAGTTCCAGGTGGTGATGAAGCCGTCCCCGGCGGACCTGCAGGACCTCTATCTCGGCTCCCTGAAGCGTCTCGGCCTCGACCCCCTGGTGCATGATATCCGTTTCGTCGAGGACAACTGGGAATCGCCCACCCTCGGCGCCTGGGGCCTGGGCTGGGAAGTCTGGCTCAACGGCATGGAGGTGACCCAGTTCACCTACTTCCAGCAGGCCGGCGGCCTGGAGTGCTATCCGGTCACCGGCGAGCTGACCTACGGCATCGAGCGTATCGCCATGTACGTCCAGGACGTCGACAGCGTCTACGACCTGGTCTGGACCGTCGCCCCGGACGGCACCCGAGTCACCTACGGCGACGTCTTCCTGCAGAACGAGCGCGAGCAGTCGACCTACAACTTCGAGCACGCCGACGTACCGGCCCTGTTCGGCGCCTTCGACCACCAGGAAGGCGAATGCGCCAAACTGATCGAGGCCGGCCTGCCGCTGCCCGCCTACGAGCAGGTGCTGAAGGCCTCGCACACCTTCAACCTGCTCGATGCGCGCCACGCTATCTCGGTGACCGAGCGCCAGCGCTACATCCTGCGCGTGCGTACCATGGCCCGTGACGTGGCCCACGCCTACTACGAATCGCGCAAGGCCGCCGGCTTCCCGCTGGCCCCCGAGGCCCTGCGCCGCGAACTGCTTGCCGAACAGGGAGACGCTTGAGATGGCAGCCGATACCTTTCTGGTCGAACTGGGCGTCGAGGAACTGCCGCCGGGAGCGATCGACGACCTCTCCGATGCCTTCGCCGAGGGCCTGAACCGCGGTCTGGCCGAGGCCGATATCGCCCACGGCGAGGTGACCGCCTACGCCACCCCGCGCCGCCTCGCCGTGCAGGTCAAGGCGCTGGCCGACAAACAGCCGGACCGCGAGGTCGAGCGCCGCGGCCCTGCCCTGGCCGCCGCCTTCAAGGAGGGCCAGCCGACCAAGGCCGCCGAGGGATTCGCCCGTTCCTGTGGCGTGTCGGTGGACGAGCTGATCCACCTGGAGACCGCCAAGGGCACCTGGCTCGGCTACCGCGAACAGCAGCCGGGCGAGGCCACCACCGCGCTGCTGCCGGGGATCGTCGAGAAGGCCATCGCCGCCCTGCCGGTGCCCAAGAACATGCGCTGGGGGGCCTCACGGGTGGAATTCTCCCGTCCCGCCCACTGGCTGGTGATGCTCTACGGCGACCGGGTCGTCGCCGCCAGCGCCCTGGGCCTCGAGGCCGGGCGCACCACCCGCGGTCATCGTTTCCACGCCCCGGCCCCCATCGAGCTTTCCCATGCCGACGACTACCTGGCCACCCTGGAGCAGGCCTGGGTGCTCGCCGATCGCGAGACACGCCGCGAGCGCATCCGCGAACAGGTGCTGGCCGAGGCCGAGGTACAGGAGGCCCAGGCGGTGATCGACGAGGACCTGCTGGTCGAGGTGAGCGGCCTGGTGGAATGGCCGGTGGCACTGACCGGTAGCTTCGACGAGCGCTTCCTCGAGGTCCCCGCCGAGTGCCTGATCTCCTCGATGAAGGCCAACCAGAAATACTTCCACCTGCTGGATGCACAGGGTCGACTCAAGCCCCAGTTCATCACCATCTCCAACATCGACAGCCAGTCGCCCGAGCTGGTGATCCAGGGCAACGAGAAGGTCATCCGCCCGCGGCTGGCCGATGCCGCCTTCTTCTACGACACCGATCGGCAGCGTCCGCTGGCCGACCGGATTGGCGAGCTCTCCAGCGTGGTCTTCCAGCAGAAGCTCGGCACCCTGGCCGACAAGGCCCATCGCAGCGCCGCCGTGGCCGCCTTCATCGCCGGTCGCATCGACGGCGAGGTGGCCCATGCCCGACGCGCCGCCGAGCTGGCCAAGTGCGACCTGGTGACCGAGATGGTCCTGGAGTTCCCCGAACTGCAGGGCATCATGGGCCGCTACTACGCCACCCATGACGGCGAGGACGCCGAGGTCGCCCAGGCCCTGGAGGAGCAGTACCTGCCGCGCTTCGCCAGTGACGCCATCCCCCGGACGCCCACCGGCCTGGCGCTGGCGCTGGCCGACCGCCTCGATACCCTGACCGGCATCTTCGGCATCGGCCAGCGCCCCAGCGGCACCAAGGATCCGTTCGCCCTGCGCCGTTCCGCCATCGGCGTGCTCAACATCCTGATCAAGGGCGAGCTGGATCTGGACCTGCGCGAGCTGCTCGAACTGGCCGCCGCCCAGCACCAGGAGCTGCCCTACGCCGAGGGCCTGGTCGACGAGGTGCTGACCTACATGCTCGACCGCTTCCGGGCCTGGGGCCGGGACGAGGGCATCGAGGCCGAGGTCTACCTGGCCGTGCGCGCCCGGCCCGTCACCAAGCCGTTGGACTTCGCCCGTCGGCTCCATGCCGTGCATGCCTTCGCCCGCCGCGAGGAGGCCGCCGCCCTGGCCGCCGCCAACAAGCGCGTCTCCAACATCCTCTCCAAGCAGGGGGATGGCGTCAGTGCCCGGGTGGACCCCGCCCTGCTTCAGGAGGCGGCCGAGAAGGCCCTGGCCGAGGCGCTGGCGCGTTGCCAGGAAAGGGTCGCCCCGTTGTTCGCCGAGGCGCGCTACAGCGACGCCCTGGACGTACTGGCGACCCTGCGCCGGCCGGTGGACACCTTCTTCGAGCAGGTGATGGTCATGGCCGACGACGAGGCGGTGAAATCCAATCGCCTCGCCCTGCTGGCGAGCCTGCAGGCGCTGTTCCTCGAGGTTGCGGACATCGCCCTGCTCCAGCAGTGACGGCGCGCCTGCATGGCCGGGCCGGCGAGGCGACTCGCCGGCCTTTTTTTCATCCCTCGCCTGGGCATGTTTCACGTGAAACAGCCACGCTCCGAGCCCTTCCCCTCTGGGCCTCTCGCGCCGACCGGCATGCCCTCTTGGCAGCACATGTTCCACGTGAAACACTCGCTCGTGCCTACTTGTTCCCTGCTTCAGGTTCTCCCATGCCCACACCCGACAAGCTGGTCATCCTCGATCGCGACGGCGTCATCAACCAGGACTCCGACGATTACGTGAAATCCCTGGATGAATGGCTTCCCTACCCCTCCGCCATCGACGCCATCGCCCGCCTGTCGCGAGCCGGCTGGACGGTGGCCGTCGCTACCAACCAGTCCGGTATTGCCCGGGGCTACTACGATGAGGCCACGCTCGCGGCCATGCACGATCGACTGGAGGCCCTGGTCGAGGCAAAGGGTGGCGAGATCCGGAGGATCGTCCATTGCCCGCACGGCCCCGACGATGGCTGTGACTGCCGCAAGCCCCTGCCGGGCCTTCTGGAACAGATTCGCCAGGACCTCGGGATGGCCTCCCTGCGGGGAGCCTGGATGGTCGGTGATAGCCTGCGTGACCTCCAGGCGGGGGAAGCCGTCGGCTGTCATTCGGTACTGGTACGCACCGGCAAGGGAGAGCGGACACTGGCCAGGGGGAAGGGGCTCGAACGGGCTTGGGTCTTCGCGGACCTCGCCGCCTTTGCCGACTGGCTGCTGGCCTAGATAGCAACATGACTAATATATGAATCTCCCCGCCGGGGACCATGATCGAGCAAGGGGGGGGAGTCGCGTCCCCCACCCTCTCGCACGATCGGGCATACGGTTCCATACCACGGCGGCTCCTGCCCCCCATTATTGGGCTGAGCTTCGTTCCGCTGAATTCGCTCCCGGTGTGCTCTGAGCGCTTCGACAGTCTTTGGGCTTCCGGCCCGCCATACAGTTAGCGAGAGCCCTCCGGGGAGGCTTCTGCTCGTACACATCAGAGAGCACTCAACTATCCACTCGTGACAGGTTCCGTCCTTCAGCTCTTGGTTAGAAAGCCTACTATGGCCTCTGCTGACTCCTGTTCGCCCATCCCGACACCTCACGGTGCCGGTAGACAATGGCAGGCGAACAGGTCTCCCAGGGTAAGACGCGCGACCTTCCTCCCATCTACCCGCCGCATCTACTTCCACATCATCTGGATAGCTATTGGGGTTCGAGTTTCATGGCCTTCTCACCCAGATGTGACTGCCTCGTATGCGGTTCCTGTTCGTCGGGCCAGGAGTTTGCCTACAGCTTCCTTCAGATTCCGCCTCGCGACGGACACCCTTGCTGTTCAGCTAATGGTTCCCGCCATCAGGGTCCGTAGGGGACTCTCACCCCCAAGTCATCCAGCCAACCACCACGGCTGGCCGGATAGCGCGTGAACGGCGCTGCGCGCCATGAAAAAGGCCGGCTTGCAGCCGGCCTCTTCAAATGGCGAACGGGGGGATGTTCCACGTGAAACATCCACTCTCGGGCGTCACACGTCCAGGTTGGCCACCAGGGCATTGCGCTCGATGAAGTCCCGGCGTGGCTCGACCTCGTCACCCATCAGGGTATTGAACATCATGTCCGCCGCCACGGCATCCTCGATGGAGACCCGCAGCATGCGGCGGGTGCCGGGATCCATGGTGGTCTCCCACAGCTGGTCGGGGTTCATCTCGCCCAGCCCCTTGTAGCGCTGGATGGACAGGCCGCGCTGGGCCTCGTTCATCAGCCACTCCAGGGCATCATAGAAGCTGCCGATCGGCTTCTGGCGATCGCCCCGGGCCACGAAGGCGCCCTCCTCGACCAGGCCATCCAGGGTCTCGCCGAGCCCGGCGATGGCCCGGTAATCGGCACTGGTGAAGAAGTCGACGCCCCATACGTAGTCGGTGGTAACGCCATGGGCGGTGAGGCTCACCGCCGGCAGGTAGAAACCGCGTTCGGCGTCCTCCTCCAGGCGGAAGGTATAGCGGGGCCCGCCCTCGTAGGCGACGATGGCGTCCATCTCGGCCTGCAGGTACTCGATCCAGTTCTGCATGGTCACGCGATCGCGCAGGCTGGTCTCGCCCTCGAGGCAGGCCGCATGCACGATCTTGCGCAGCACCACGTCCGGGTAGACCCGTGACAGGCGGTCGATGCGGCGCATGACGTCACGGTACTGATCGACCAGCGACTGCAGCTGTTCCCCGCCGATCCCCGGGGCGTCGGCGTTGACGTGCAGACGTGCCCCGTCCAGCGCCGTGGTGGTCAGGTAGTCGGTCAGTGCCTGCTCGTCCTTGAGGTAGCTTTCCTGCTTGCCGCGCTTGATCTTGTAGAGCGGCGGCTGTGCGATGAAGACATGACCGCGCTCGATGAGCTGCGACATCTGACGGAAGAAGAAGGTCAGCAACAGGGTGCGGATGTGCGAACCATCCACATCGGCATCGGTCATGATGATGATCGAGTGATAGCGCAGCTTGTCGGGATTGAACTCCTCCCGGCCGATGCCGCAGCCAAGCGCCGTGATCAGGGTGCCTACCTCGGCGGAGGACAGCATCTTGTCGAAGCGTGCCTTCTCCACGTTGAGGATCTTGCCCTTGAGCGGCAGGATTGCCTGGGTACGGCGATCCCGGCCCTGCTTGGCACTCCCGCCGGCCGAGTCCCCCTCGACCAGGAAGAGTTCGGAGAGGCTGGGATCCTTTTCCTGGCAGTCGGCCAGCTTGCCAGGCAGGCCGGCGATATCCAGGGCCCCCTTGCGACGGGTCATGTCGCGGGCCTTGCGCGCCGCCTCGCGGGCCCGGGCCGCATCCAGCATCTTGTTGACGATGGCCTTGGCCTCGTTGGGCTTCTCGACCAGGTAGTCCGCAAACTGGCGACCCATTTCCTGCTCGACCGCCGTTTTGACCTCGGATGAGACGAGCTTTTCCTTGGTCTGCGAGGAGAACTTGGGATCGGGCACCTTCACCGAGATGATGGCCGTGAGCCCCTCCCGGGCATCGTCCCCGGAGGTGTTCACCTTGGTCTTCTTGAGCAACCCCTCGCTATCGATGTAATGGTTGAGCGTGCGGGTCAGGGAGGCCCGGAAACCGGCCAGGTGGGTACCGCCGTCTCGCTGGGGGATGTTGTTGGTGTAGCAGAAGATGTTCTCGGCGAAGGTGTCGTTCCACTGCATCGCCACCTCGACACCGACGCCATCCTCCCGCTCGACGATGAAGTGGAAGACCGGATTGAGCACCGTCTTGTTGGTGTTCAGGTGGTCGACGAAGGCCCTGAGCCCGCCCTCGTAGTGGAACAGCTCCTCCTTACCGCTGCGCTCGTCCATCAGCCGGATCGCCACGCCGGAGTTCAGGAAGGAGAGCTCCCGCAGCCGCTTGGCGAGCACATCATAGTGGAACTCGATGTTGTGGAAGGTGGTTGGTGACGGCTTGAAGTGCACGCGACTGCCGGTCTGCTCGGTCTTGCCGACCACGCTGAGCGGGCCCGCCGGAACGCCATGGTGGTAGATCTGCTCATGGACCTGGCCCTGACGCCAGATGGTCAGCTTGAGCTCCTCGGAAAGCGCATTGACCACCGAGACACCCACCCCATGCAGGCCCCCGGAGACCTTGTAGGAATTGTCGTCGAACTTGCCGCCGGCATGCAGCACGGTCATGATCACCTCGGCCGCCGAGACCCCCTCGCCCTCGTGGATCTCGGTGGGGATCCCGCGCCCGTTGTCACTCACCGTGACCGATTCATCGGGGTGGATCACCACCCGGATCTCGCTGCAATGGCCGGCCAGGGCTTCATCGATGGAGTTGTCCACCAGCTCGAACACCATGTGGTGCAGGCCCGTCCCATCATCGGTGTCGCCGATGTACATGCCGGGCCGCTTGCGTACCGCATCCAGGCCCTTGAGAACCTTGATGCTCGATGAGTCGTAAGCCTGTTCGCTCATTGACTACTCCGTCATGAAGTCTGTCTGTCCATTGGCAGCAGCTGCCCCTGCCCCGTCCCGGCATGTTTCACGTGAAACATCGCTACCGGGGTCTGTGCACTCCACAGGTCGGCCAGAGCATCCGGATCGACGCTGGTGATGAACGCCTGGCAGCGCATCCGCTCCAGCCATTCGCAGAAGATGCGGCGATGCGCGCTGTCCAGCTCGGCGGGGAGATCGTCGATCAGGTAAACACAGGAAAGGCCGGTGGCCTGCTCCAGCAGGCGGCCCTGTGCCAGCTTGAGGGCGCTGACCACCAGCTTCTGCTGGCCGCGAGACAGCACCTCGACCGCCGGCCGCTTGCCTAGGCGGATCCCGAGATCGGCCCGTTGCGGCCCCTGCTGGGTGAAGCCCATCTGGCGATCGGTGTTCCTGCCCTGGCGAAGGACCTCGGCCAGGGGGCGCTTGCGGTCCCAGCCTTGCGAGTAGCGCAGCTCCAGGCTCGGCAGGCTGATCAATCCCTCCAGCGTCTCCGCGAACACCGGCTGGAAGGCAGCCATCCAGTCACGGCGCAAAGCGTCCAATCGCTCGCCCCAAAGCACCAGTTCCTGCTCCCAGGCGTTCAGTGAAGCATCGCTCATTCTACCATGCCTGAGGAGGGCATTCCGATGTTTCAGCGCGCGCCGGAAGCGTCGCCAGGCATCCAGAAAACCCTGTTTCACGTGAAACACGCCCCAGTCGAGGAACTCCCGTCGCCCCGCCGGCGACCCCTCGAGCAGACGGAAGGCATCCGGGTTGATCAGCTGCAGCGGCAGCACCTCCACCAGCCGGGAGACACGCTCCAGCTTCTCGCCGCCCAGGCGCATCTCCAGCTCGCTGGCGTCGCGGCGACGTCGCACGCCGATACCCAGAGGCGGGTCGCCGGCCAGTCGCCCATGAAGGGTCACACTCTCGCCATCGTGGGCGATGGCATGGCGCAACTGGCGCGTGCGGAAGGACCGCCCCATGCCAAGCACATGGATGCCCTCCAACAGGCTGGTCTTGCCACTGCCGTTGTCACCGACGAAGAGGTTGATGCGAGGGGAAGGATGCAGCTCCAGGGCCTGCAGGTTGCGCAGGCCCTGGAAAGCGAGACGATCGAGGGGCATGGCCGGGGGGCTACTCGCCAATGGCGTGTACGGCGCGCTCAGAGGCGCATCGGCATGACGACATAGAGGGCGTCGCCGCCGCCAGGCTCTTCCATCAGGGCACTGCTGTTGGGGTCGGCGAGCGTCATCTGCACCCGGTCCTCCCCGAGCACGTTGAGCACGTCGACCAGGTAGCCGACATTGAAGCCGATCTCCATGGCCGGGCCGCTGTACTCGATGGCCACGTTTTCCTCGGCCTCTTCCTGCTCGGGATTGTTGGCCATCACGCGCAGGTTGCCTTCCTCGAGGTTGAGCCGCACGCCTCGGTACTTCTCGTTGGAGAGGATGGCCGTGCGCGACAGCACCTGGCGCAATTCGGCCCGCTCGGCGATGAACACCTTGTCGCCGCCGCGCGGCACCACCCGCTCGTAGTCGGGGAACTTGCCATCCACCAGCTTGGAGGTGAAGGTGAAATCCCCCGTATGGGCACGCACATGGGTGGCACCCAGGGTCAGGCTGACCGGCTCGTCACCGTCGTCGAGCAAGCGCACCAGCTCCATCACGCCCTTGCGTGGCACGATCAACTTCTGGGCGGGTTCGACACCGATATCCGCCGGGCGGGAACACACCGCCAGGCGATGGCCGTCGGTTGCCACCGTGCGCACCAGGTTGGGCCCGAACTCCAGCAGCATGCCGTTGAGGTAGTAACGCACGTCCTGCTGCGCCATGCCGAAGGAGGTGGCATCGATGAGGTGCTTGAGGGTGCCCCGCGGCAGGCTCAGCTCGACGCTGCTCTGGCCATCCTCGATGTTCGGGAATTCGGCCACCGGCAGGGTCGACAGGGTAAAGCGCGACCGGCCACTGCGCAGCACGGCACGCCCCTCTTCCAGGGATAGCTGGATCTCCGCCTGGTCGGGCAGCGACTTGCAGATATCCATGAGCTTGCGAGCCGGCACGGTGGCAGATCCCGCCTCCTCCACGAGACTGGCCGCGGTGCGCCCGATCAGCTCGACTTCGAGGTCGGTACCGGTCAGCGAGACCTGGTCCTGGTCGACCTGGATCAGCACGTTCGACAACACCGGCAGGGTCTGGCGGCGCTCCACGACGCCGGCTACCAGCGTCAACGGGCGCAGCAGCGCTTCTCGGGAGATGGAAAATTTCATGTCGACTCCACTTCTGGTCCTGGAGAGATTGCGGCCGGCGACCCGACCGGTCGATCAAATATTAATAAAATCAACTGGTTAACAGACGCAGCAGATTCTTGTAGTCCTCGCGGATGTCCGCGCTCTCTTCCTGAAGCGCCTGCACCTTGCGACAGGCATGCAGCACCGTGGTGTGATCGCGCCCTCCGAAGGCATCGCCGATCTCGGGCAGGCTGTGATTGGTCAATTCCTTGGCCAGCGCCATGGCGACCTGCCGGGGCCGCGCCACCGAGCGCGAGCGGCGCTTCGAGAGCAGATCGGCCAGCTTGATCTTGTAATACTCGGCCACGGTGCGCTGGATGTTGTCCACCCCCACCTGCTTGTCCTGCAGGGCCAGCAGGTCCTTGAGGGATTCACGAATGAAGTCCTGGGTGATCGGCTTGCCCATGAAGTGGGAGTCGGCGATGACCTTCTTGAGCGCGCCCTCCAGTTCCCGGACATTGGAGCGGATCTTCTGGGCGATAAAGAAGGCCGCGTCATGGGGCAGATCGACCTTGGCCTGATCGGCCTTCTTCATCAGGATCGCCACCCGGGTCTCGAGCTCCGGCGGCTCGATCGCCACCGTCAGCCCCCAGCCGAAGCGGGACTTGAGCCGCTCTTCCACACCGCTGATTTCCTTGGGATAGCGATCCGAGGTCAGAATCATCTGCTGACCGCCCTCGAGCAGGGCATTGAAGGTATGGAAGAACTCCTCCTGGGAGCGCTCCTTGCCGGCGAAGAACTGGATATCGTCGATCAACAGGGCATCGACGCTGCGATAGAAGCGCTTGAAGTCGTTGATGGCGTTGAGCTGCAGGGCCTTGACCATGTCGGCGACGAAGCGCTCGGAATGCAGGTAGACCACCCGGGCGTTCTCGCGTCGGCCCGCCAACGCATTGCCGACCGCATGCATCAGGTGGGTCTTGCCCAGGCCGACCCCGCCATAGAGGAACAGGGGGTTGTAGGCTCCTCCGGGGTTCTCCGAGACCTGGCGGGAGGCGGCGCGTGCCAGCTGGTTGGACTTGCCCTCGACGAAGGTCTCGAAGGTGAAGTTGGGGTTCAGGCCGCTGTTGTGCTTGAGGCTACCCTCTACCTGGACCTGGCGCTCTCCTCCGGCACGGCGTGCGCCCTCGCCCTCCTCCCGGAGCTGAGCGATCTCGCGCTCATCGGCCACGTCTCCGCGGGGAGGCGTCTGCACGGCCGGCGCCCGGGGCACGGCGGATACCGGGTCCCCGAGTTCGCGGGGCTGGGGCGCCGCCGCCCGGCGACTGCCCACCGTCAGGACCACCTTGGGTGGCTTGGCCGGGGACAGCTCCCGCATCAGCTCGCTGATGCGCTTGGCATACTTGTCGCTGACCCAGTCGCGCACGAAGCGATTGGGCGCCAGCAGGCGCAGCTGATTGGATTCCCCTTCCTCCGCCTGCAGCGGACGAATCCAGGTGTTGAACTGCTGGGAGTTCAGTTCGTCCTGCAGGGTATCCAGACATTGTTGCCAGAGAGCGAGCGACACGCGACCTCACCATTCGGTTGAAGAACGACCGCATATTGTATCGTCCTGCCGCCTGGTTATCCACATGGAGCACGGCCCCGAAAAGCGCTGTGGAAAACCTGCTGTTGTCTCAGGGACACCCTGGGCGCCGAACGTGGAGAACCCTGTGCCTGTGGACAGCCCACGGATCGATCCACCGTCCATCAACAGCTTGCGGGCCGGGCATCCCCCCATCATCCACAGCTCTATCTCTTCCATAGCCGATTGAATCGACTGCGCCATTCTAACTTGTCCACAGCAACTTTCCCCACTAGTAATAACAGGACACAGTAGAACTCCCCTATCAGTAATGGTAATGCCTCCGAG